>NZ_JBHJUI010000030.1:0-91148 GCF_042268405.1 Kitasatospora sp. NPDC056184
AGCTAAGCCTCACAGCGCCGATGGTACTGCAGGGGGGACCCTGTGGGAGAGTAGGACGCCGCCGAACAATCATTGTGAAGAACCCCCGCCGGGTTGTCCGGCGGGGGTTCTTTGCGTTTTCGGACAGGCCGGCGGGCGGCGTGGCCCCTCAGTGCCCGGCAAGCTCGTCAAGCCCATCAAAATGGCGCTAAAACTCCCAGGTCAGCGCCCAGATCGCTGGCAAACGCGCGCCTGCGCCGTAGTCTCGAAGGCGAAGGGAACTGGTGTCCGGGATGGCCGCCAGGCTCGGCCGGATCAAGAATGGTGCACATGGGACGCGGCAGGCTGCGGATCTACCTCGGGGCGGCGCCCGGGGTCGGTAAGACGTACGCCATGCTCGCGGAGGCGCACCGGCGGTCGGAGCGGGGGACGGACGTCGTGGTGGCGTTCGTCGAGGACCACGGGCGGCGGCACACGGCCGAGCAGATCACCGGTCTCGAACTGGTGCCGCGGCGGGAGCTGACGCACCGCGGGGCCGTGTTCACGGAGCTGGACCTGGACGCCGTGCTGGCGCGCCGGCCGCAGGTGGCGCTGGTGGACGAGCTGGCGCACACCAATGTGCCGGGGTGCCGGAACGAGAAGCGGTGGCAGGACGTCGAGGAGCTGCTCGCGGCCGGGATCGACGTCATCTCGACCGTGAACATCCAGCACCTGGAGTCGCTCGGTGACGTGGTCGAGGGCATCACGGGCGTGCGGCAGCGGGAGACGGTGCCGGACGAGGTGGTCCGCCGGGCCGACCAGATCGAGCTCGTCGACATGTCGCCCCAGGCGCTGCGGCGCCGGCTGGCGCACGGCAACGTGTATGCGCCGGAGAAGATCGACGCGGCGCTCGCCCACTACTTCCGGCCGGGGAACCTGACGGCGCTGCGTGAGCTGGCGCTGCTGTGGACGGCCGACCGGGTCGACGAGTACCTGCAGAAGTACCGGGCCGAGCAGGGCATCAAGGGGACCTGGCAGGCGCGCGAGCGGATCGTGGTGGGTCTGACGGGCGGGCCGGAGGGCGCGACGCTGATCCGCCGGGCGGCCCGGATCGCGGCCCGCGGGTCGGGCGGCGAGCTGCTGGCCGTGCACATCTCCCGGTCGGACGGGCTGGCCGGCTCGGGCTCGGGGTCCTCGCAGACGCTGATCGAGCAGCGGGCGCTGGTGGAGAGTCTGGGCGGTTCGTACCACGCGGTGCTGGGGGACGACCCGGCCGCCGGGCTGCTGGACTTCGCGCGGGGCGTGAACGCGACGCAGATCGTGCTCGGCACCAGCCGGCGGCCGGCCTGGCAGTACGTCTACGGGCCGGGTGTGAGCGGCACGGTGACGCGTGAATCGGGCGACATCGACGTGCACATCGTCACGCACGAGCACGCCGCGAAGGGGCGTGGGCGGATTCCGATCCGCAAGGTGACCGATCTGGGCCGGACGCGGACGATCGCGGGCTGGCTGATCGGGGTGGCGGGACCGCCGCTGCTGGCGCTGGTGCTCACCAATGTGCACGGCCTGGGCCTGACCACGGACATGATGCTGTTCCTGTCGCTGACGGTGTGCGCGGCGCTGGTGGGCGGGCTGTTCCCGGCGATCGCCTCGGCGCTGGTCGGGTCCTCGGCGCTCAACTACTACTTCGCGCCGCCGATCCACACGTTCACCATCTCCGAGCCGCAGAACATCATGGCGGTGGCGATATTCACCGCGGTCGGCATGGCCGTGGCCTCGGTCGTCGACCTGGCGGCCCGGCGCACCCACCAGGCGGCCCGCAGCCAGACCGAGGCGCAGACGCTGAGCGCGCTGGCCGGCACGGTCCTGCGCGGGTCTCCGAACGGGGACGGTGTGCTGACCGCGTTGCTGGAGCAGGTCCGGGAGACCTTCCAGCAGGAGTCGGTCGCGCTGCTGGAGCGGCCGGACCGGTCCGGCGCGTGGCAGGCGGTGGCGACGGCGGGGCCGCGTCCGCCGGAGCGGCCGGAGACGGCCGACGTGGACGTGCCGATCGGGGAGACGCTGGCGCTGGTGCTGTGCGGCCGGGTGCTGCCGGGGGAGGACCGCCGGCTGCTCGGGGCCTTCGCCGCGCAGGCCGCCGTGGTGCTGGAGCGCCGACGGCTGGCGGGGGAGGCGGCGGCCGCCCGGCGGGAGGCCGAGGGGAACCGGATCCGGACCGCGCTGCTCGCGGCCGTCTCGCACGATCTGCGCACGCCCCTCGCGGGGATCAAGGCCTCGGTGAGCTCGCTCCGTTCGGCGGACGTGGAGTGGGACGAGGAGGACGAGGCGGAGCTGCTGGCGGGGATCGAGGCCGGTGCCGACCGGCTCGACCATCTGATCAACAATCTGCTCGACATGAGCCGGCTGCAGACCGGAACGGTCACGCCGCTGATCCAGGAGACCGACCTGGACGAGGTGGTGCCGTTCGCGTTGGGCGGGGTGCCGCCGGAGGCGGTCCGGCTGGACGTGCCGGAGACCCTGCCGATGGTGCGGGCCGACGGCGGGCTGCTGGAGCGGTCGCTGGCCAATCTGATCGAGAACGCCGTCAAGTACAGCCCGGACGGGACGAAGGTGCTGGTCAAGGCCGACGCGCTGCAGCCGGCGGACGGGCCGGGCCGGGTGGAGCTGCGGATCGTGGACCGGGGCCCGGGGGTGCCGGAGGACGCCAAGGAGCGGATCTTCGCGCCGTTCCAGCGCTACGGGGACGCGCCGCGCGGTGCCGGGGTGGGGCTCGGACTCGCGGTGGCGCGCGGCTTCGTCGAGGCGATGGACGGCACGGTGTCCGCCGAGGACACGCCGGGCGGCGGGCTGACCATGGTGGTCACCCTGCCCGTGGTCGAGCGCGCTCCGGAGCCGGACACCCCCGACCGTGATGCCCCGGACCGCGATGCCCCCGGGCGCGGCACCCCCGACCGCGGCGTGTCGGAGTCCGCCGGGACGCGGTTCGCCCCGCCGCCAGGATGATCACCACTGTCCCGTGATGACCGTTGAACGACCACTTCCGATCAGACCGACAGCCCCGAAAGGCGGAGCCCGCAATGACCCGGGTCCTCGTCGTGGACGACGAACCGCAGATCGTCCGCGCGCTGGTGATCAACCTCAAGGCCCGCAAGTACGAGGTCGACGCGGCGCATGACGGCGCGAGCGCCCTGGAGCTCGCCGCCGCCCGGCATCCCGACGTCGTCGTCCTCGACCTCGGCCTGCCCGACATGGACGGGGTCGAGGTGATCAAGGGCCTGCGCGGCTGGACCCGGGTGCCGATCATCGTGCTCTCCGCCCGGCACGCCTCCGACGAGAAGGTCGAGGCGCTGGACGCCGGCGCCGACGACTACGTCACCAAGCCTTTCGGCATGGACGAGCTGCTGGCCCGGATGCGCGCCGCCGTCCGCCGGGCCGAGCCGGTCGCCGGGGAGGACGGCTCGGTGGTGGTCACCGACAGCTTCACCGTCGACCTGGCGGCGAAGAAGGTGAACCGGGACGGCACCGACATCCGCCTTACCCCGACCGAGTGGCATCTGCTGGAGGTCCTGGTCCGCAACGCGGGCCGGCTGGTCAGCCAGACGCAGCTGCTGCAGGAGGTCTGGGGCCCGGCCTACCGGACCGAGACGAACTACCTGCGGGTCTACCTCGCCCAGCTGCGGCGCAAGCTCGAACGCGACCCCTCGCACCCGCGGCACTTCATCACCGAGCCGGGCATGGGCTACCGCTTCGAGGGGTGAGCGGGCGGGCCGGATCCGGGGCCCCGGCGTCCCTCGCGGGATGCCCGCCGGGAGCCCGGGCGGCTTGCGCGGCCTGCCGCCGGACCCCCCGGAACCGGTACCCTTCCGGCATGAGTGGTGACAACAGCAGCGGGCCGCCGCAGGGGCGCTTCCGCCGCATGCTCAGCCGGCTGACCTCCTCCACGGAGGAGCTGGAGGCCGAGGAGCTGCGTCAGGAGAGCGCCGCGGAGTCGGGCTGCACCCCGATCGCCAGCTGCGGGGACCGGCAACTGGTCACCGTGGCGGGCACCCTGCGCACGGTGACGCTCCGCCCGCGGGCCGGTGTGCCCGCCCTGGAGGCGGAACTCTTCGACGGCACCGAGGCGCTGGACGTGGTCTGGCTCGGGCGCCGCTCCATCGCGGGCATCGAGCCGGGCCGCCGTCTGGTCGCCAGCGGCCGGATCAGCCACGCGCGCGGCCGCCGGGTGCTGTTCAACCCCCGCTACGAGCTGCGTCCGGTCGGACACGGGAGCGAATGAGCGTGAGCAACCAGCCCGGCGGCGAGCCCGCCGCCCAGCTCGGCCTGGTGAAGATCGCCCATGACGAGGAGGCGGCCCGGCAGGCGCAGGCCTCCCGCGAGGCGGCCGACACCGTGATGAAGGCCTTCGGCGGCGTCCGGGGCATGATCGACATGACCCTGCCCGGTCTGGTCTTCATCGTCACCTACAACATCACCCACAAGGTGCCGGCGGCCGCCTGGGCGGCGCTGGGCCTGAGCGCGCTGTTCGTGGTGGCGCGGCTGCTGAAGCGGGAGACCGTCCAGCACGCCTTCAGCGGGGTGTTCGGCGTCGCCATCGGCGCCTGGATCTCGATGAAGACCGGCAAGGCGGAGAACTTCTACCTGCCGGGCCTGCTCTGGAACGTCGGCTACTGCGTGGGCCTGGCGGTCTCGGCGCTGGTGCGCTGGCCGCTGATCGGCATCATGCTCGGCCCGGTGACCGGCGAGATGTTCACCTGGCGCAAGCAGAACCCGGGCCGGCTGGCCGCCTACACCAAGGCCACCTGGGCGTGGGTGCTGATCATGGGCATCAAGCCGCTGATCCTCTTCCCGCTGTACTTCACCCACAACGTCAACCTGCTGGGCTGGCTCAAGGTCGCCCTGGGCATCCCGCCGCTGCTGCTGGCGATGTACGTGACCTGGCAGATCCTGCTGAAGGCGCCGCCGCCGATCAAGGCGCAGCTGGACGACGAGCCGGCGGCGGAGGAGCACCCCGCCGGCGGGCCGTCCGCCGGCGCGTAGCCGGACCGGCGCACGGCCGAGGGCCCGCACTCCGAGCGAGTGCGGGCCCTCGGCGTTTCCGTTTCCGGGCTGCCCCGTTTCCGGGACCACCGGGACTACTGGTGCTACTGGGCGCCGGCCGAGCTGGAGAGCAGGTTCTCCAGCTCCTCCTCGCGCTCCTGGGCGGCCACGAAGAGCAGCTCGTCGCCGCCCTCCAGGGTGTCGTCCTTGCGGGGCACCAGGACCCGGCCCTCGCGCAGGATCGTCACCAGCGCGGTGTCCGGCGGCCACGGCACGTCGCCGACCCGGGTGCCGACCAGCTCGGTGTCCTCGGCGAGGGTCAGCTCGACCAGGTTGGCGTTGCCCTGGCTGAAGCGCATCAGCCGGACCAGGTCGCCGACGCTGACCGCCTCCTCGACCAGGGCGGACATCAGGCGCGGGGTGGAGACGGCCACGTCCACGCCCCAGGACTCGTTGAAGAGCCACTCGTTCTTCGGGTTGTTCACCCGGGCGACCACCCGCGGCACGCCGTACTCGGTCTTCGCGAGCAGCGAGACGACCAGGTTGACCTTGTCGTCACCGGTCGCGGCGATCACCACGTGGCAGCGCTGCAGCGCGGCCTCGTCCAGCGAGGTGATCTCGCAGGCGTCGGCCAGCAGCCACTCCGCCATGGGCACCCGCTCCACCGAGATGGAGTTCGGGTTCTTGTCGATCAGCAGGACCTCGTGGCCGTTCTCCAGCAGCTCGCCCGCGATCGAGCGGCCGACGGCGCCGGCCCCGGCAATGGCGACTCGCATCAGTGACCTTCCTTCTGCGGGCCCTGCGCGAACGCGGCCTCGACCGCCGTCAGGTCGGCCCGGCGCAGCATGACGTGCACCAGGTCGCCCTCCTGCACCACCATCTGGGGCGAGGGCAGCAGGCCCTCGCCGAGCCGGGTGACGAACGCCACCCGGGCGCCGGAGGCCTCCTCCAGCTCGCTCACCCGGTGGCCCACCCACTCCGGGGCGTAGGCGACCTCGGCGAGCTGGACGCCGCCGCTCGGGTCCTGCCAGAGCGGCTCGGCGCCGCTCGGCAGCAGGCGGCGCAGCATCTGGTCGGCCGTCCAGCGGACGGTGGCGACGGTGGGGATGCCCAGGCGCTGGTAGACCTCGGCGCGGCGGGGGTCGTAGATCCGGGCCGCGACGTTCTCCACGCCGAAGTTCTCCCGGGCCACCCGGGCGGCGATGATGTTGGAGTTGTCACCGCTGGAGACGGCGGCGAAGGCGCCCGCCTCCTCGATGCCCGCCTCCTTCAGGGTGTCCTGGTCGAAGCCGACCCCGGTCACCCGGCGCCCGTTGAACCCGGCGCCGAGCCGGCGGAAGGCCGTCGGGTCCTGGTCGACCACGGCCACCGAGTGGCCCTGTTTCTCCAGCGCGCGGGCGAGCGCGGAGCCCACCCGGCCGCAGCCCATGATGACGATGTGCACCGGCGCTACCTCACCCGTCCTATTGGGGCCATGACCTGCGCAAACACCGTTCGATCTCCGTTTCCCCGCCCCGCTGTCCGGGGTGGGCGTCCTCGTGGGGCTCGGCACGACAACCACAGTGTTGCCCGCCTGCTCGTATCCGACACGCTAGCCGGTCCACCGAACACAGTCGCGACGAAGGGGGCATCATCGGGGGGCGTGCGTCGGTCCCGGCGACGTAGTGCCCCTACGATTCCTTAACGTGCCTATGCCGACTGACCTACCGAAGCGCATCCTCATCGGGCGTGCGTTGCGCAGCGACAAGCTGGGGGAGACGCTGCTCCCCAAGCGCATCGCGCTGCCCGTCTTCGCCTCGGACGCGCTCTCCTCGGTCGCGTACGCGCCCGAGGAGATCCTGCTGACCCTCTCCCTGGCGGGCGCCTCCGCCATCCACTTCTCGTGGCAGATCGGCGTCGTGGTCGCCATCGTCATGCTCGCGGTGGTGGCCTCGTACCGGCAGAACGTGCACGCGTACCCGAGCGGCGGCGGCGACTACGAGGTCGCCACCGTGAACCACGGCCCGAACTCGGGCCTGGTGGTCGCGAGTGCGCTGATGGTCGACTACATCCTCACCGTGGCGGTCTCCACCACCTCGGGCGTGGCGAACGTGGTCTCGGCGGTGCCGGCGCTGCGCGGCCACGAGCTGACGCTGTCGGTGGTCGTGGTCATCCTGCTGATGGGGATGAATCTGCGCGGCGTCCGGGAGTCCGGCACGGCCTTCGCCGTTCCGACCTACGCCTTCATGCTCGGTGTGCTCGGCATGGTGGGGTACGGCGTGTTCCGGCACTTCGGCCTGGGGCAGGACATGCCCTCGGAGAGCTCCGGCTTCCACCTGGAGGCGACTCCCGGCAACGAGTCGCTGGCCGGCTTCGCCATGGTGTTCCTGCTGCTCAAGGCGTTCTCCTCGGGCTGTGCGGCGCTGACCGGCGTGGAGGCGATCTCCAACGGCGTGCCGGCGTTCCGCAAGCCGAAGAGCAAGAACGCGGCGACCACCCTGCTGATGATGGCGAGCATCGCGGTCGTGATGTTCATGGGCATCATCTGGCTGGCCCGGCTGACCGGCGTGCAGATGGCCGAGGAGTCGCACCAGCTGGTCGGCGCGCCCGGCGACTACCACCAGAAGACCGCGCTGGCGCAGATCAGCGAGGCGGTGTTCTCGAACTTCACGCCGGGCTTCTACTTCGTGGCCGCGGTCACCGGGCTGATCCTGGTGCTGGCCGCCAACACCGCGTTCAACGGCTTCCCGGTGCTGGGCTCGATCCTGGCCCAGGACCGCTACCTGCCGCGCCAGCTGCACACCCGCGGCGACCGGCTGGCCTTCTCCAACGGCATCATCCTGCTGGCGCTGGCCGCGATCCTGTTCATCATCGCCTTCGACGCGGACCCGACGCGGCTGATCCAGCTGTACATCGTCGGCGTCTTCGTGTCGTTCAACATGAGCCAGTCCGGCATGATCCGGCACTGGACCAGGAACCTGCGCACCGAGACCGACCCGGCCAAGCGCCGCCACATGCAGCGCAGCCGGGCGATCAACACCTTCGGCCTGGTGATGACCATGGCGGTGCTGATCGTGGTGCTCGCCACCAAGATCAGCCACGCCTGGATCGCCATCGCGACGATGGTCGTGCTGTTCGTGGTGATGAAGGCGATCCGCCGGCACTACGACCGGGTCTCCGAGGAGCTGGTCGCCGCGGAGGAGCCGGACGACGTGGTGCTGCCCACCCGGGTGCACGCGATCGTGCTGGTCTCCAAGCTGCACAAGCCGGCGCTGCGGGCGCTGGCGTACGCGCGGCTCGCGCGGGCGCACACCCTGGAGGCGGTGACCGTGAACGTCGACCCGGCGGACACCGCAGCGCTGCGCGCGGAGTGGGACGAGCGCGGGATCGAGGTGCCGCTCAAGGTGCTGGACTCGCCGTACCGGGAGATCACCGGGCCGGTGCTGGACTACGTGAAGAACCTGCGCCGCAGCAGTCCGCGCGACGTGGTGTCGGTCTACATCCCCGAGTACGTGGTCGGCCACTGGTACGAGCACCTGCTGCACAACCAGAGCGCGCTGCGGCTCAAGGGCCGGCTGCTGTTCAAGCCGGGCGTGATGGTGACCTCGGTGCCGTGGCAGCTGGAGTCCTCGGAGCGCCGCAAGCCGCAGAAGGCCTGGTCGGCGCCGGGTTCCGTCCGGCGTGGTGAGCCGCGGGCGCCCAAGGCCGTAAAGTCGGAAGTCTCGGCGAAGTCCGCCGGCCCGGCCGACCGCAGCACGAAGGATTCCTCCCAGTGACCCGCAACACCCCGTCTCGTTCCCATGGCTCCTCGGGCAAGGGTGCCCGCAAGGGCGGCGCCTCCGGCCGACCCGGGCAGGTCGCCCGGCCACGCTGGGGCAAGCCGTCGCGTCCGGAGGCGACCGACCGCGACGGGTTCACCGCGCGGACGGCGCCGCTCGCGCCCGAGGAGCGCGCTCCGGAGCGCGTGGAGGAGCCGTCGCGCCCGGAGCGCGGCGAGCGTTCGGGCCGTACCGAGCGCGCTGAGCGCACTGAGCGCGGGGAGGCGCGCGAGGGCCGGGACAAGCAGTCCAAGGGCGGCGCGCGCCCGCGCAAGCAGGCCGTGCGCCCGCCGCGGGCGCTGCGCGACGCAGCCCGCGCGCCCCGGGCCGAGTCCGCGCCCAAGGCCCCGAAGGCCCCGAAGGCCCCCACCGGCGACCCGCTGGTCGGCGAGCGCTACGAGGTCGAGGTCGGCCCCGTCGCGCACGGCGGCGGTCACTGCGTGGCCCGGCACGAGGGCCGGGTGCTGTTCGTCCGGCACACGCTGCCGGGCGAGAAGGTGATCGCGCAGGTCACCGAGGGCACCACCACCTCGCGCTTCCTGCGGGCCGACGCGGTGGAGGTCCTGGAGCCCGCCAAGGACCGGATCGCGCCGCCGTGCCCGTTCGCCGGGCCCGGCAAGTGCGGCGGCTGCGACTGGCAGCACGTCACCCCGGGCGGCCAGCGCAAGCTCAAGGTGCAGGTGCTGACCGAGCAGCTGGCGAAGCTGGCCGGTCTGACCCCGGCCGAGGCCGGCTGGGACGGCAGCGTCGAGCCGGTCGGCGGCAAGCTGCCGGCCGGGCAGGTGCCGGCCTGGCGCTCCCGCGTCCAGTACGCCGTCGACCCGGCGAGCGGCAAGGTCGGGCTGCGCAAGCACCGCTCGCACGAGGTCCAGCCGGTCGACCGCTGCCTGATCGCCGCCGAGGGCGTCACCGAGCTGGGCGTGGAGTCCCGTGACTGGCCGGGCGTCGTCTCGGTCGAGGCGATCGCCGCCAGCGGCTCGATGGACCGCCTGGTGGTCCTCACCCCGGCGCCGGGCGCCCAGCTGCCGCTGGTCGAGCTGGACCGTCCGGTCTCCATCACCCGTATCGACGACCAGGGCAACACCCACAAGGTGCACGGCCGCAGCTTCGTGCGCGAGCGCGCCGCCGGGCGGACCTGGCGGGTCAGCAACGGCGGCTTCTGGCAGATCCACCCGGAGGCGCCGGACACCCTGGTCGACGCCGTCCTCGACGGCCTGGACCCGCAGTGGGGCGAGAACGCGCTCGACCTGTACTGCGGGGTGGGCCTGTTCGCGGGCGCGCTGGCCGACCGGGTCGGCGAGGACGGCGCGGTGCTCGGCATCGAGTCGGGCAAGCAGGCGGTGGCCGACGCCCGGCACAACCTGGCCGCGCTGGAGAACGTCCGGATCGAGTGCGACCGGGTGGAGACGCTGCTGCCGCGCACCGGGATCACCGCGACCGACCTCATCGTGCTCGATCCGCCGCGCGCGGGGGCCGGCCGCGAGACCGTCGCCCAGCTGGCCGGGCTCGGCGCCCGCCGGATCGCCTACGTGGCCTGTGACCCGGCGGCCCTCGCCCGCGACCTCGGGTTCTTCCGCGAGGGCGGCTACCGGCCGGTCTCGCTGCGGGCCTTCGACCTGTTCCCGATGACGCACCACTTCGAGTGCGTGGCGATCCTGGAGCCGACCGGGGGCGAGTGACCCCGCGGACGACGACGGAGGCGGTACCCGGGGCTCCCGGGTACCGCCTCCGTGCCGTGTCGGTCGTGGTCCTCGTGTCCGTCGGGGGCCGGTGGCGCGGGCGGCTCAGGGCAGGTGGTGCTCCTCTTCCTGGGCGTCGTGCGGCAGGGCGATGCCGTGCTGGGCGGCGAGCCTGATCAGCGAGGCGATCCGGCCCTCGTACGCCTGGACGCCGTCGGCGTCCCCTTCGGCCCGGGCGGCCGCGAGTTCCTTGCGGGCCTGGGCGAGCTGCTCGCGCAGCTCCTGGTCGAACATGGCTGTCATGTGCCGGCCTCCACACCGGTCGGTGCCGCTCCAGGGAATGCTCGGGGCACTTCAGAGTCTCCGAAGGTGAAGAACTCTTCAAGTCTCCCTCCCGGCGGGTGCCGGGCGCGGCGGGGGGTGCGCGCGGGGCCGCGCGCGCCCTTGTTGTGCTAGCACTTCAGCGCTAGCTTGAGGTTCATGGGTAAGAAGCAGCTGAACGTCCGGGTGGACGCCACCACCGCGGAGATGGCCCGGGAGCGGGCGGAGCAGCAGGGGATCAGCATGAACCAGTACATCGAGCGCCTGGTCCAGCAGGACATGGGCGAGGCCGGGCGGGTGTTCGTCGACGCGGCCGCGCAGTTCATGAAGGAGTACGAGACGGCGTTCCTGGCCGAGTTCGGCGAGCAGCGGGGCGGGGCCGACCTCCAGGACGTGCGCCGTTGAAACTGGAGGTCGACCTCTCGTGGCTGCTCATGACCGCGGAGCAGTACACGCCCGGTGACCCGCAGGTCACCGACTACGGATCGCTGCTCGCCGGCGTCGCCCGGCACCAGGCCGAGATCTTCGACATCGCCGTCTACCCCGAGCCGCAGGACCGCGCCGCCGCCCTCATGCACCAGCTGATCCGGGTGCCGGCGCTGGAGAAGACCAACGAGCTGTTCGCCACCGCCGTCGCCTACGCCTACCTGGTGGCCAGCGGCTGCACGGTGGCGACCACGGCCCGCGAGGTGCGCAGTCTCGCCCGGGCCGTCCGCGAGGGGCGGCTGAGCGTCTCCGGGGTGGCGGACCGGCTGGCCGCCTGGGTGGTGGACGAGGCCGAGGACGAGGAGGTCAGCGGCGAGGACGACGACGACTCGGAGTGAGGCCGGGGAAGGAGGGGGCGGGCGGGCTCAGCGGGGCCCGGCCGGTTCGGCGATCAGCGCGGTCGCGAAGGGGCGGAAGCCCGCCCGGCGGTAGATCCGGGCCACGTCCTCGTCGGCCGCCGACAGGAACACCGTCCGCACACCGTTGGCCCGGGCGTGCGCGACCAGCGCCGCGGTGACCGCCTGCCCCAGTCCGCGCCGGCGCGCCGAGGGCAGCGTGCCCACGCCGGCCACCTCGGTGACCGGGCCGACCGGGTTGTGCTGGCCCGCGCAGAGCGGCGTGCCGTCCTCGAAGGCCGCCGCGAGCACCGTGTGCCCGGAGGCGATCCGCCCGGAGAGCCGAGCCGCGGTGCCGTCGGAGGACAACTCCCGCGCCTTGGCGGCGAGTTCCACCGCACCGGCGCTGCCCACGCCGGTGCCCGGCTCGCCGAACGCCAGGTGCGGGACGGCCACCGCGCGGGCGATCGCCGGGTCGTCGGCGGGCAGCACCCGCACCGTCACCCCATCCGGCGCGCCGGACACCTCGTCCGGCCCGGCCGGGCCGTCCTGCGGGCCCAGCACCAGGAGCGGGTGCTCGTGCACCGCCAGCCCCGCCTCCTCCACCGCCGCGCGCAGCAGCGGGTCGTGCTCGGCCACCCACTCGAAGGCCTCCGGCAGCCCCAGCTCGCGCTGGCGGGCCAGCACCCGGCGGACGTCCGCGGCCGTGGCGGCCGGGCCCCGGTGGCCCAGCGCCGGCCGGGCGTAGTACGGCCAGCCGGCGCCCTCGCGGACGAACAGGCTGAGCGGGCCGAAGTCCTCGACGCGCGCGGCGGCGCGCGGGACCGCGTCGTAGTAGCGCTCGATCTCGTCGAGGAGGGCCCGGTCGGGTCCGGCGGCAGGGGGCGCGGCGGCGGCAAGATCGTCAGAGGTCACGCCGTGCATCCAAGCAGGCCCGGCCCCCTTCCGGCCAGGGGTTTGCCGGGCCCCGGCCGAGGCTGCTGCGGGCGCCGACCTGCGGGGAAGCCGGCCGGCTCGGGCATTTCCGCGCGATTGTTGCCGAACGCTTACAGGCCGGGCGATCTTGTGTACGGACCCCATGGCATCCTGGGGCCTTTACAGCTCTGCCGGACGGGAACGGCGGACGTCCGCGCTGGGCGAAGCGAGGGGGATGACTGGCTCATGAGGCTCTGCTTTCTGGTGGAGGAGCACTACCGGCACGACGGCATGCCGCTCGACGTCGTACGCCAACTCACCGCGTGGGGGCACCGGGTGGACGTGCTGCGCCCCGGCGACTCGCTGATGGCGATCTCCGAGGCGGTCCGCGCCGGCAGCCACGACGCCTGGGTGCTCAAGACCGTCTCCGGCGGGCCCGGCCTCACCCTGCTGGAGGCCGCCGCCGCCGTCGGCCTCACCACCGTCAACGACGTCCGCTCGATCCGCGGCGTCCGCGACAAGGCACTCGCCTCGGTCATCGCCCGCACCCGCGGGCTGCCCGTCCCCGTCACCTACGCGGCCGCCCGCTGGGAACGGCTCGCCGAGATCCCCGCCGCCGAGTACCCGCTGGTCGTCAAGCCCGCCGACGGCAGCTCCGGGCGGGCCGTGCGGCTGGTCCGCGACCCCGGGCACCTCGCCGAACTCGGCCCCCTGCTCGCCGGCGAGGGCCTGCTCATCGCCCAGCCGTACGTGCCCAACTCCGGGACCGACCTCAAGGTGTACTGCGTCGACGGCGAGCTGTACGCCACCGAGCGGTGCTCGCCGCTCAACCCCGACCAGGGGGTGCGGGAGCGGCAGGTGCCGCTGCCGGCCGAGGTCGCGCGGATCGCCGCGCAGGTCGGCGAGGTGTTCGGGCTCGACCTGTACGGCGTGGACGTGCTGCTCGGGCCGGACGGGCCGGTGGTCGTCGACATCAACGACTTCCCGAGCTTCCGGCAGGTACCGGACGCGGTCGCCCGGGTCGCCCGGGCGGTCCTGCGGCTGGCCCGCACCGGCACCGCGGTCACGGCGCCGGCGGTCGCGCTGGACACCTCGGGACTGGACGCCTCCGGGCTGGGGGCCGTCGGGCTCGGCGCGCCGGCGGTCCGGATGCCCGCCCAGGGCGGGGCCGCGGTGGGGATCGGCGGCGTGGGCGTCGGCGGCGCGCTGTGAGGATCGGGCTGATCACCTCCGCCCCCGACCACCCGCTGCTCGCCGCGGCCGGCGCGCTGCTCACCGCGCGCGGCCACCGCGTCGAGGCGCTCGACCCGGCCGCCCCCGGGCCGGCGGGCCCGCCCGCCGACGTCTACCTGCTCAAGGCCCGCACCCCGGCGGCCCTCGCGCTCGCCCGGTCGCTGGAGGAACGCGGCGCCCCCGTCGTCAACCCGGCCGCCGCCACCGAACTCTGCCAGGACCGCACCGCCATGGCCGCGCTCGCCCGGCGGGCCGGCCTGCCCTTCGCGCCCACCCGCACCGCCGACGGCCCCGCCGCGCTGCTCGCGGCCGCCGAGGCGGGCGACCTCCCCCTCCCGCTGGTCGTCAAGAGCCGGCGGAGCCGGCGCCACGACCTCGTCGCCCGGGTCGACGACCTCGCCCGGCTGCGCACCCTCGCCGAGCAGTGGCCCGGCGAGCCCGTCGTCGCCCAGCCCTACCTGCCGAGCACCGGCTGGGACCAGAAGCTCTGGGTCGTCGACGGGCAGCTGTTCTGCACCCGCCGGCGCTCCGAACTCGCCGACCCCGGCCACGCCGGGCCGCCGCACGGCGCGCACGGACCAGGTCCGGAGGACGGGTTCGGACCGGACGACCTGCCCGCCGACCGGGCCCGGCTCGCCCTGCGCGTCGGCGAGGTGTTCGGCCTCGACGTCTACGGCGTCGACCTGCTGGACGGGCCGGACGAGCCGGTCGTCGTCGACGTCAACGCCTTCCCCGGCGTCCGGGGGCAGGCCGGCGCGCCCGAGGCGCTGGCCGCGCTCGCCCTGCGGGCCGCGGACGCGGGCCCCCGGAGGCCGCCGTCCCTGCCCGGCCCGCGGACGGCCGCCCCGGCGGATGCGGGACCGGGCGCCGCCGCTCGTTAGGCTGGCACCCCCGGCCCGAGCACACGACCGGGCCGCGAGAGAAGACGGACCCTTGCTGCAGGACATCGAGCCCTACCTGGCCTGCCCGCACTGCGCGCAGCCGCTCACCCTCGACGGGCGCACCCTGCGCTGCCCCGCCGGACACAGCCACGACGTCGCCAAGCAGGGCTACGTCAGCCTGCTCGCCGGCGACGCCCACACCGGCACCGGCGACACCGCCGACATGGTCGCCGCCCGCGGCGACTTCCTCGCCGCCGGCCACTACCGGCCGATCGCCGACGCCCTCGCCGAGGCCGCGGCGGCCGCCGAACCCGAAGGACTCGTCGCCGACCTCGGCGCCGGCACCGGCCACTACCTCGCCCACGTCCTCGACGCGCTGCCCGGCCGGCCCGGCGCCGCCCTCGACATCTCCAAGTACGCACTGCGCCGCGCCGCCAGGGCCCACCCCCGGATCGGCGCCGTGGTCTGCGACGCGTGGCGCCCGCTGCCGCTGCTGGACGCCTCCGCCGGGCTCGTCCTCAACGTGTTCGCCCCGCGCAACGGCCCCGAGCTGCGCCGCGTGCTGCGGCCCGGCGGCACCCTGCTGCTCGTCGCGCCCACCTCGCGCCACCTGCGCGAACTCGTCACCGCCCTGGGACTGCTGTCGGTGGACGAGGAGAAGCAGCGGCGCATCGACGAGAAGCTCGGCCCGCACCTGACGCCGGCCGGGCAGCACGAGGTCGAGTTCACGCTGCGGCTGTCCGCCGAGGACGTGCGGACCGTGGTCGGCATGGGGCCGAGCGCCTGGCACACCGACCCGGCCCGGCTGGCGGAGCGGCTCGCCGCGCTGCCGGACCCGGTCGAGGTGACCGCCTCCGTCACCGTCGCCGCCTACCGGCGCTGAGCCGCGGGCCGACGGCGGCGCGCGGAGCCGGGCCCGCGCCGCCCGCCACCCCGATGGGATGAATCTGCCGGGCAGGCACGTTTCTGCCTCCCGAGCGGAAGCTAACGTCCGACGCGTGAACCGCGACGCCACCCGGCCCGCCGTGCCGGCCCACCCGCAGCAGCGCAGCCCGGACCCCGGCGAGCCGACCGTCCGGCGCCCGATCGTCGAGGAGATCCGGCTCACCTCCTTCAAGTCCTACCGGCGCGCGAGCCTGCCGCTCGCGCCCCTCACCGTGCTGCACGGCCCCGCGGGCGTCGGCAAGTCCAACGCCCTCGACGCCCTCGCCGTCCTCTCCCGGCTCGCCCTCGGCGAGGAGATCGGCGCCTCCCTCGACGGACGGCCCGGGACCACCGGCCCGCTCGCCGGCCCCGTCCGCGGCGGCCTCGACGGCTGCGTGCCGCACGGCCGCAACGCCTTCATCCTCGGCTGCACCGTCCGCTCCCCGGACGGGCCGATCGGCCTCGAAGTCGTCGTCCGCACCGACGGACCGGTCCGCATCGCCCGGGAACAGCTCACCCTCGACGGCCGGACCCTCGTCGAGACCGGCGAGCAGGACCTGCGCAACCGCCGGGTCAACGTCAGCTGGCACAACGACACCCGGCAGGGCGACATCCGCGCCCCCTTCCCCAGCGGCACGCTGATCACCGCCCAGATCCCGCTGCGGGTCGCCGGCTCCTCCCCCGGCGAGCGCAAGGTCCTCGCCGCCGCCGAACAGCTGCTCACCGCGCTGCGCGAGGTCTTCCCCGTCCACCCCGTGCCCGCGCTCATGCGCGGCTGGGCCCGGCCCCACCCACAGGCCCGGCTGCTCAGCACCGCCGCCAACATCTCCGCCGTCATCGCCCGGCTCAGCAACGAATGCCCCCGCCGCTACGGGCAACTGCTGCGCGTCGTCCAGTCCGCCGCCCCGCACCCGCTGCTCGGACTCGACCTCGCCCACCGCGGCAGCGGCGCCGACCGGAGGGTGCTCGCGGTGTTCGACGAGGGACTCCTCGGACGCACCGGCGCCGACCAGGCCTCCGACGGCATGCTGCGCCACCTGGCGTTCGCCGCGGTGCTGCTCACCGGCGCCGGAGTGCTGGACCTCGACGTGGCCGTCGAGGTGCCGTGGGCGCAGCGGCAGCTGACCGTGCTCGCCGACGACCTCGGGGCCGGGCTCGGCACGGACCAGAGCGCGTCGCTGCTGCGGCTCGCCCGGGACATGGCCGGGCGCAACCAGCTGCGGGTGCTCGCCACCCTCCAGGAGCCGGCCGCGGCGCGGGACGCGCTGGGCGGGGCGGGCGCGGTGGGCGGGCCGGCGGCGGTGGTGGAGTGCCGGCGCGACCCCGGCTCGGGGCTGACGGTGCTGCGGGCCGAGACGGCGCGGGTGCCGGTCCAGGTGGTGCGGGACGGTTCGCCGGCTTCGGCGCCGGTCCGTCCGGTGACGGGGGATGCGGTAAACCTGGACGGGTGAACGAAGAAGAGAGCGATGTGTCCGGGCCGACGCTGGAAGGGCTGCGGCAGCGGCTGACGGAGTTCGCCGCGGCGCGGCGTTGGGAGCCCTTCCACACGCCCAAGAACCTCGCCGCGGCGCTGACCGTCGAGGCCGGCGAGCTGCTGGAGATCTTCCAGTGGCTCACGCCCGAGCAGGCGGCGGCGGTGATGGCCGACCCGGACCGCGCCCACCGGGTGCGGGACGAGGTGGCCGATGTGCTCGCCTACCTGCTCCAGTTCTGCACGGCGGTCGGGGTCGACCCGCTGACGGCCCTGGCGGCCAAGATCGAGCGGAACGAACTGCGCTTCCCGGTCCCCGGTGCCCTCGGCGACGTCAACCCGGAGAGTGCCTCCTAAGCCCTGTGGGGGACGGAAGTTGTCCACAGCCCCCGGGTTGTCCACAGCTTTCCGTCGCTTGCGTGCAGGCGCTTCCGTCCCGGCGCACCCTCTCACCGTGACCGCGCGGCAGGGCGCCGCGCGGGTGACGGAAGGAGCGCGGGGCATGGAGGCGCTGCGACTGATCAAGACCGCCCGGCACGCCCTGGCGGAGACCAGGAACATCCCGGACGTGCTGGCCGAGGCCCGGCAGGCGGCGCTGCTCGCCGAGGCGGTGGGCACCCGGCTCGCGCGGGATGAGGACGGCGAACTCGCCGGCCTCGGAAGCCTGTTGGGTGAGGCCGCGTTGCACGCGGTGGGCTGCCTGGACCACGCGGCCGGGGACGTGGCGGGGGCGTCGGCCTTCGGGCCGGCGAGCCGGGCGCGAAGGCTCGGCGACCTCGGCGAGCTCGGGCCGATGCTGGACGAACTCGGCGGACTCCTGCGGGACATCGGGGAGACGCTGGTCGTGCTGGCCTGCGGGGCGGACACCGAGAGCCTCTACTGGGCGTGCATCGACGGCGTCGACGCCGGGGCCGAGTGCACCCAGCTGGTGGGCCAACTGTGCGACGCGGTCCGGCGGATCGGGGGTGAGCGACCCGAGGAGGCGGAGCACGCGGAGCGTTTACTGCTGCTCGAACTCGACCCGCCCGGCGAGCGGGCGGAGGAGGTGGTGGTCAGGGCACCGGTGGGTTGAGGGCCGGTGAGGTCCGTCATCGCCCTCGGGGCGGCCGGCGCCGCCGTCCCGTCGAGCGCGGGCGAGGGAACCTCCGCGGCCGGGTGGTGCGGAGCAGGAAGTCGGGCCCGTCGACTTTTCGCTCCGAGGCTGGCCCGAGGGGCGGATACGGGTGACTGAAACGGGTGATGCCGGGCTTCGAGGAGGCCTCGAAGCCCGGCATCACGGGTGCGCGGGTGGGTCAGTTGTGGGCGTGGAGGTCGGCGTTGAGGCCGCCCCAGGAGCCGGAGCGGGCGATGACCTCGACGGCGCCGGTCTGGGAGTTGCGGCGGAAGAGGAGGTTGTCCTGGCCGGACAGCTCGACGGCCTTGGCCACGGCGCCGTCCGGGGTGGTGACCCGGGTGCCGGCGGTGACGTAGAGGCCGGCCTCGACGACGCAGTCGTTGCCGAGGGAGATGCCGATGCCCGCGTTGGCGCCCAGCAGGCAGCGCTCGCCGACGGAGACGACCTGCTTGCCGCCGCCCGACAGGGTGCCCATGATCGAGGCGCCGCCGCCGATGTCGCTGTGGTCGCCGACCACGACGCCCGCGCTGATCCGGCCCTCGACCATCGAGGTGCCGAGGGTGCCGGCGTTGAAGTTGACGAAGCCCTCGTGCATCACGGTGGTGCCCGCGGCCAGGTGCGCGCCGAGGCGGACGCGGTCCGCGTGGGCGATGCGCACGCCGGACGGGGCGACGTAGTCGGTCATCCGCGGGAACTTGTCGATCCCGTAGACGGCGAGCTGCCCGCCCTGGGCGCGCACGGCCAGCCGGGCCTGCTCGACCTTGTCCACCGGGACCGGGCCGATGCTGGTCCACGCGACGTTGGCCAGCAGGCCGAAGATGCCGTCCAGGTTCTGGCCGTGCGGCCGGACCAGGCGGTGGCTGAGCAGGTGCAGACGCAGGTAGACGTCGTGCGTGTCGAGCGGCTTCTCGTCCAGCGAGGCGATGGTGGTGCGCACGGCGACCACCTCGACGCCGCGGCGGGCGTCGGCGCGCAGCGCCTCGGCGGCGCCCGCGCCCAGCTCGGCCTCGGCCTGCTCGGCGGTCAGGAGGACGGTCCCGGCCGGGCCGGCCTCGGCGGTCAGCGCGGGAGCCGGGTACCAGGTGTCGAGGACGGTGCCGTCCGCGGCGATGGTGGCCAGACCTGCGGCAACGGCGCCGCTCACGGGGGTGGTGGATTCTGCAGTCACATCGTGCACGTTAACGAATCCGGGCCGCCGCTGCCGAACACGCCCACCGTCCGGACCAGGCCCGTCGGCCCTCGGCGGCGACAAAATGCGGTGCCGGGGAAGCCCGCTCTCGGCAATACTCCGACGGGTGTTCATGTCGATCTCCACCACAGGTACCGCCGCGAGCCCGGCCACTGACCTGGGCTTTCTGCTGCACAAGCACCCCGGCAAGGTCCAGCGCTTCTCCACGGCGCACGGTGAGGCGCACGTCTTCTACCCGGAGGCGGGCGACGAGGCCTGCACCGCCGCGCTGCTGCTCGACGTCGACCCGATCGCGCTGGTCCGCAGCGGCCGGGGCAAGGGACGCGCCGGCTCGCCCGACCTCGCGCTCGCCCAGTACGTCAACGACCGCCCCTACGCGGCCTCCTCGCTGCTCGCGGTGGCGCTGCGGACGGTGTTCCGGACCGCGATGAAGGGCGTCTGCGAGGCTCGCCCCGGGCTGGCCGACCGGCCCCGCCCGCTGCGGATCTCGCTGCCGGCCGTGCCGGTCGGCGGTGGCCACACCGCCGAGGGGGCCGCCGCGGCGATGGTGGTCCGGCTCTTCGAGCCGCTGGGCTGGCAGGTGGAGGCGACGGCGATCCCGCTGGACGCGGCCTTCCCCGAGTGGGGCGAGTCGCGCTACGTCCGGCTGGAGCTGTCGGCGGAGCGGGCCCGGCTGGCCGACGCGCTCCAGCAGCTGTACGTGCTGCTCCCGGCGCTGGACGGCGCCAAGCACTACTGGGTGGCCCCGGACGAGGTCGACAAGCTGCTCGCCGCCGGCGAGGGCTGGCTGGCCGGGCACCCGGAGCGGGCCCTGATCACCCGCCGCTACCTGTCGCGGCGCTGGTCGCTGACCCGGCGGGCGATGGAGCGCCTGGAGCTGGCCCGGCTGGCGGAGGCCGACGACCGCGAGGCCGAGGAGGTCGACAACGCGGTCGACGACACCACGGAGGAGACCGGGCAGGAGCAGGATCAGGCGCAGGAGCGGAGCGAGCAGCGGCCGCCCTCGCTGGCCGAGCAGCGCCGCGCGGCGATCCTGGCCGCGCTGCGCGAGGTCGGCGCGGCCCGGGTGGCCGACCTCGGCTGCGGCCAGGGCGAGCTGATCGGCGCGCTGCTGAAGGACCCGCGCTTCACCGAGGTGCTGGGCGTGGACGTGTCGGTGCGGGCGCTGTCCGCGGCTGCCCGCCGACTGCGGCTGGACCGGATGCCGGAGCGTCAGGCGAACCGGGTGCGGCTGGTCCAGGGCGCGCTGACGTACACGGACGCGCGGCTGAAGGGCTTCGACGCGGCCGTGCTCTGCGAGGTGATCGAGCACCTGGACCTGCCGCGGCTGCCCGCCCTGGAGTACGCCGTGTTCGGGGCGGCCCGTCCGCCGGCGGTGGTCGTCACGACGCCGAACGCCGGGTACAACGTCCGGTGGGAGAGCCTGCCGGCCGGCCACCTCCGGCACGCCGACCACCGCTTCGAGTGGGACCGCGCCGAGTTCCGGGCCTGGGCCGAACGGGTCGCCGCCGCGTACGGCTACACGGTCGACATCCGCCCGGTCGGCCCGCTGGACGACGAGGTCGGCGCGCCGACCCAGCTCGCCCTGTTCCGCCTCGGTGACGGGGCGGAGCCCGGAGGGAACCCGGCCGCCGCAGCCGAACCGGGCAGCACAGCGGCCGCGGACAGCACCGACAGCACCGACAGCACGACGCCCGAAGGGGGCGAGACCCGATGACCGACGAGACCGACGCGACCCAGCCCGCCGACGCCGCACCGACCGCACCGACGACACCGGCCGCTTCCCGCCGCCTGCCGGTGACGGACGTCTCCCTGGTCGTGCTGATCGGCACCAGCGGCGCGGGCAAGTCCAGCTTCGCCCGCAAGCACTTCCGGCCCACCCAGGTCGTCTCCTCGGACTTCTGCCGCGGCCTGGTGGCCGACGACGAGAACGACCAGTCCGCCTCCGCCGAGGCCTTCGACGTGCTGCACTACATCGTCGGCAAGCGCCTCGCCGCCGGCCGGCTGACCGTCGTGGACGCCACCAACGTCCAGCCGGAGGCCCGCCGCCAGCTGATCAGGATCGCCCGCGACCACGACGTGCTGCCGATCGCCATCGTGCTGGACGTCCCGCCGGGCGTCTGCGCCGAGCGCAACCGCTCCCGCCCCGACCGCCAGCTGCCCGCGCACGTCGTGCCGCGCCAGCACCGCGAGCTGCGCCGCTCCCTGCGCGGTCTGGAGCGCGAGGGCTTCCGCAAGGTGCACGTCCTGCGCGGCGAGGCCGAGGTCGAGGCCGCCGAGATCGTGCCGGAGAAGCGCTTCAACGACCTGCGCCACCTCACCGGCCCGTTCGACATCGTCGGTGACATCCACGGCTGCCGCGCGGAGCTGGAGACCCTGCTCACCCGCCTCGGCTGGACCCTGGTGCGGGACGACGCCGGGCGCCCGGTGGACGCGGTGCACCCCGAGGGACGCACGGCCGTCTTCGTCGGCGACCTGGTCGACCGCGGCCCGGACACGCCGGGCGTGCTGCGCCTGGTGATGGGCATGGTGGCGGCCGGGCACGCGATCTGCGTGCCGGGCAACCACGAGAACAAGCTCGGCCGGGCGATGGACGGCCGGAAGGTCACCGTCTCGCACGGCCTCCAGGAGTCGCTGGACCAGCTGGCGGGGGAGTCCGAGGAGTTCCGGGCCGAGGTCCGGGCGTTCATCCGCGGCCTGGTCAGCCACTACCTGCTGGACGGCGGCGCCCTCGTGGTCTGCCACGCCGGCCTGCCGGAGAAGTACCACGGCCGGGCCTCCGGCCGGGTGCGCTCGCACGCCCTGTACGGGGACACCACCGGTGAGACCGACGAGTACGGCCTGCCGGTGCGCTACCCGTGGGCGGAGGAGTACCGGGGCCGGGCGCTGGTGGTCTACGGCCACACGCCGGTTCCGGTGGCGAGCTTCCTCAACAACACCATCTGCCTGGACACCGGCTGCGTCTTCGGCGGCAGCCTGACCGCGCTGCGCTACCCGGAGCGGGAGCTGGTCGGCGTCGAGGCCGAGCAGGAGTGGTACGCGCCGGTGCGGCCGATGCGCACGGACGCGCCGGGTGCCCGCGAGGGCCGACCGCTGGACCTCGCCGACGTGGCGGGCCGCCGGGTGGTGGAGACCTCGCTGCACGGACGGGTCGCGGTCCGGGAGGAGAACGCGGCGGCGGCGCTGGAGGTGATGAGCCGGTTCGCGATCGACCCCCGGCTGCTCGCCTACCTGCCGCCGACCATGGCGCCGAGCGCGACCTCGGGCCGGGCCGGCTACCTGGAGCACCCCGACGAGGCCTTCGCCGCCTACCGGGCGGACGGCGTCGAGCGGGTGGTCTGCGAGGAGAAGCACATGGGCTCCCGCGCGGTGGTCCTGGTGGCCCGGGACGGGGCGGCGCTGGAGAAGCGGTTCGGACCGGCCGGCCCGGGCGCGATCTGGACCCGCACCGGCCGGGCGTTCCTCGGGGACGACGCGCTCACCGCCGCGGTGCTGGACCGGCTGCGGGCGGCCGCCGAGCGGTCCGGGCTGTTCGAGGAGCTGCGCACCGACTGGCTGCTGCTGGACGCCGAGCTGATGCCGTGGTCGCTGAAGGCCGTCGAGCTGCTGCGCCGGCAGTACGCGGCGGTCGGCGCCGCGGCGGGCGCGGCGTTGCCGCAGGTGCTGGCCGCGCTGGAGCTGGCGGGCGGGCGCGGGCTGGACGTGGCCGCGCTGACCGGGCGCCAGCGGCAGCGCGCCGCCGACGCGCAGGCGTTCACCGAGGCGTACCGGCGGTACTGCTGGCCGACCGAGGGCCTGGCCGGGATCCGGCTGGCGCCGTTCCAGGTGCTGGCCGCCGAGGGGGCGAACCTCGCGGTGCGCCCGCACGACGAGCACCTCGCCTGGATCGACCGGCTGGTCGAGGCGGACGGGGCCTACGCGGCCGCCCCGCTGCTGCACCGGACCGGCCGCCTGGTGGTGGACACCGCCGACGAGGCCTCACTCGCCGCGGGCGTCGCCTGGTGGGAGGAGCTGACCGCGGCGGGCGGCGAGGGCATGGTGGTCAAGCCGCTGGCCTCGCTGGTGCGCGGCCGGGCGGGGCAGGGCCGACCGGGCGGGCTGGTCCAGCCCGGGGTGAAGGTGCGCGGGCGCGAGTACCTGCGGATCATCTACGGCCCGGACTACACCGAGCACCTGGACCGGCTGCGGCAGCGCTTCCTCGGGCACAAGCGCTCGCTGGCGCTGCGCGAGTACGCGCTCGGCCTGGAGGCGCTGGACCGCCTGGCGGCGGGCGAACCGCTCTGGCGGGTGCACGAGCCGGTCTTCGCCGTCCTCGCCCTTGAGTCCGAGCCGGTGGATCCACGACTCTGAGGGGACGGGCGGGCGGGGACGGCGGTCTCGATGCATAGAAATTCTGAGCATCGTATAGACTTGCCGCTTTCCGCCCGCCCGTCACCGTCATCGTCACACCCAGGAGCCCGGCATGGCCTACAACCTCCGGAACAGGCACTTCCTCAAGGAGCTCGACTTCACGGCCCAGGAGTTCCGCTTCCTGGTGGACCTCGCCGCCTCGCTCAAGGCGGCGAAGTACGCGGGCACCGAGCAGCCCCGGCTGCGCGGCAAGAACATCGCGCTGATCTTCGAGAAGACCTCCACCCGGACGCGCTGCGCCTTCGAGGTCGCCGCCCACGACCAGGGCGCCACCACCACCTACCTGGACCCGGCCGGCTCGCAGATCGGCCACAAGGAGTCGATCAAGGACACCGCCCGGGTGCTCGGCCGGATGTTCGACGGCATCGAGTACCGCGGCCACGGCCAGACGGTGGTCGAGGAGCTGGCCGCGTACGCGGGGGTGCCGGTCTGGAACGGCCTCACCGACGAGTGGCACCCCACCCAGATGCTCGCCGACGTGCTCACCGTCACCGAGCACACCACCAAGCCGCTCACCGAGGTGGCGCTCGCCTACCTCGGCGACGCCCGCTCCAACATGGGCAACTCGCTGCTGGTCACCGGCGCGCTGCTCGGCCTGGACATCCGGATCGTCGCCCCGCGCGCCCTGTGGCCGGACGAGGAGGTGCGCAAGGCCGCGCAGGCGCTCGCCGGGACGAGCGGCGCCCGGATCACCCTCACCGAGGACGTCGCCGCCGGCGTGGCCGGGGCCGACTTCCTCTACACCGACGTCTGGGTCTCGATGGGCGAGCCCAAGGAGGTCTGGGCCGAGCGGATCGCGCTGCTCAAGCCGTACCAGGTGTCGATGGAGACCGTGCGTGCCACCGGCAACCCGCAGGTGAAGTTCCTGCACTGCCTGCCGGCCTTCCACGACCTGGGCACGGTGGTCGGCCGGCAGCTGTTCGAGGAGACCGGCATGGCCGAGCTGGAGTGCACCGACGAGCTGTTCGAGTCGGCGCACTCCGTCGTCTTCGACCAGGCCGAGAACCGCCTGCACACGATCAAGGCGGTCCTGGTCGCCACCCTCGGCGGCTGACGGCGACCGTTACTCCGCCCCGTCCGCGCCCTCCAGGTTCACGCAGGCGACCCGGTCGGCCGCGCCGTGCGCCCCGGCCGGCTCGCCCGCGTGCAGCACCAGCGAGCGGGCCCCGCCCGGCCGGGGCCGCCAGGCCACCGCGGCGGCGGCGCTGCCCCCGCCCCGCGCGTCGGTGCGCAGGGTGAGCCGCAGCTCGTTGCGCCCGTTGGCGTACGCGGGGTCGGTGGACGGGCTGACCGGGTCCACCACGTCCTGGTAGTGCGGTCCGGACGCGGCCGGATCGGCCCCGCACGCCCGGGTGTGCAGGTGCACCGGGAACGCGTGGTCGGCGGCCACCCCGGCCACGGTCACCGTCAGGACGGTCCGCCCGGGCAGCGAGCGGTCCACCACCACCCGGACGTGCGAGCCGTACGGGACCAGGTCGGGCGCATGGCTGACCGCGGCCGGCGGGACGAACGCGGTGGCCGGGTCGAAGTCGGCCTCGGTGACCGCGACCGGGAGGGCGGCGGGCGCCAGCAGGGCGAACGGGAGCAGCGCGGCGGCGAGCGGAGCGGGCATCGGCGAACCTCTTCGCGTGGGGGGCCGGGGAGGCCGGACGCCCCGTTCAACGGCGCGCACCGCCCCCCGGACACGCCCCCGCACCCGCCCGCGCTACCCGTCGGCCCGCCGGATCCCCCGGATCTCGCAGCGCGGCCCGCTGGCCCGCATCAGCCGCAGGTCGGCCGTGACCAGCGGCGCCCCGAACCGCTCCGCCACCGCCACGTACGCGGCGTCGTCCGGGGTGAGGTTGTCCTTCAGCTCCCAGATCCGCCCGAGCAGCGGCTCGACCGGGACCTTCCGGATCGCCAGCCCGGGCAGTTCGGCGGCGAGCTCGCCGACCCGTTCGGCGGTGAGTTCGCGCGCCAGGTAGAGGCCGCGCAGCGACTGCATCACCTCGATGACGACGTGCTCGGGCGCCACCCACTCGCCGCCCGCGGCCAGCTCGGCGCGGGCCGCGTTACCGCGCTCGCCCTCGTCCGCCAGCGCCAGCACCAGCGCGGACGCGTCCACCACGATCACCGTCGGCCCCCTGTCATTCCCGGCGTGTCACTCCGGGGTCACCGTACCGGGGTCGGGTCGCCGGTCGTCGCGTCGCCCGGAACGTAGATCGTGGTGTAGAGCGGCGTGGCGAGCGGCTCCTGCTGGAACGGCTGGACGGCCTGCTCGGCCTGCTGCGCCGTCCCGGGGGTGATCCAGTCCTGGAGACCGGCGGTCATCGCGAGGTCCTTGATCTGGTCGAGACCGAGCGGCAGCCCGCTGCGGGTCAGCGTGTAACCGGAGGCGCCGGCCACTTTCGCCGTGTTGGTGACACGGACCCGCACCTGGGTGTGGTCGGCGCGCAGCAGGTCGACGGTGCGGGCGAGACGATCGCCCTCGGCCTGCTCGGTGACGAGCAGGAGGCTGCCGTCGGCTAGTACGGCGTCGGAGCAGTGCTGGAGCTGATTGACGAAGTTGGCCATGCCGCAGGTGTAGGCGTACGCGATGTGGCTCCGCCCCCTGGCCCGGTCGGTGCTGTCGCCGAGGAGGTTGTCGCCGCCGATGTCGCCGTTGACCGCGACAGTGATGGTGGCGGGGCCGGTGCCGTCGTCGTAGGAAAGGGTGCCGCGACTGCGCACGCCGGGGTCTGCCGGACTGGGCCCGTAATTGTTCGCGCTGGGCCGGCCGGGCTCGGGCCAGGGATCGGCGCCAAAAGCGAGGTCGTTCCAGACGGCGACCGTGGAGCTGCCGGAGTAGCCGGAGGTGGTGCCGCCGGGCGGCAGGGCCTGGATGACGGCCTGGAGGGCGGCGTGGCCGGTCAGGGCGACCTTGCCGGCGTTGGCCCCGGTGCCCGGAACCTGCTGCTCGTGGCCGGTCGAGGCCGCGGCCCGGATCCGGCCGCCCGTCGCGGACCCGTCGCCGGGCTGCAGGGCGACCGCGCCGCCGGCCGTCAGCACGGCGACGGCGGCGACCGCGCCGGTGACGGCGGTGCGGCGGCGGCGCCGGATGCGGCGGCCCTGCTCGGCGGCGCCGGCGACCAGCGGGCCGAGGTCGGCGCCGACGCCGCCCATCGCCTGCTCGAAGGTGGCGGACAGCCCTCGGCCGTCCCCGGTGGTGTCGTTCAGTTCGTCCATGGTGGTTCCTCGGTTCCTTCCGGATGAGCGGGATGAGGTGGACGGGAGGGGCCGTCAGGCGACGGTGAGCTGCTCGGCGGCCTGCGGCCCGAGCACGCCGCGCAGCCGCCCGAGGGCGCGCAGCGCCTGGCTGCGCACCGCCCCGGGGCTGACGCCGAGTTCGGCGGCGGTCTCCTCGACGCTGCGGTCCTCCCAGTAGCGCAGGACCAGGACGGCCCGGTCCCGGCGGGGGAGTTCGGCGAGCGCGGCGAGCAGGGTGACCCGCAGGGCCGGGTCGCCGGCCGCCGGGGCGGTGCTGCCGGGCGGCTCGGGCAGGTCGCCGAAGGCGGGCCGTTCGCCGCTGCGCCGCAGCCGCCGGTGGGAGAGGTAGGTGCGGACGAGCACGCCGCGGGCGTAGGCCTCCTGGCTGTCGGCCCGGCGGACCTTGGGCCAGGCGGCGTAGAGCTTGGCGAGGGTCGTCTGGGTGAGGTCCTCGGCGAGGTGCCAGTCCCCGCAGAGCAGCAGCGCGGTGCGGAAGAGGTGCTGTCCGCGGGCGTGGGCGAACGCCTCGAACTCGGCGTTCTCCCCGGCCCGTCGTGTCTTCCCGATCACGCTGTTCCCCGCCCCTCCGTAGCTCCGGGGCGGTGTCCGTCCGCCCCCTGTGCCCGGATAGACGCGTGAGCCCGGGGACCGCGTTACGGGAGGGTTCGGCGGGGGTCCGGGGAGGATGCACCCGGTGGGGGCAGGCTGGGGGTGGTGCCGACGTGGCGGACGCGGCGGCATGCACTATGGTTTATCTCGACATCGAGATAACTCCGCCTTACGATATATCTCGACATCAAGATACTTGCCGAGAGGCGCTCACCGGCGGTGCGGGCAAGGTCAGCCTAAGTAAGGGTGACCTTACCACCGTGGCGGCCGGATACCGCACGAAGCACCTAGAAGGAGTCAGTCGTGTCCGCGAACAGCTTCGACGCCCGCAGCTCGCTGCAGGTGGGCGACGAGTCGTACGAGATCTTCAAGCTCTCCGCCGTCGAGGGGTCCGAGCGGCTGCCCTACAGCCTCAAGGTGCTGCTGGAGAACCTGCTCCGCACCGAGGACGGCGCCAACATCACCGCCGACCACATCCGTGCCCTCGGCGGCTGGGACGCCGACGCCCAGCCGAGCCAGGAGATCCAGTTCACGCCGGCCCGCGTGATCATGCAGGACTTCACCGGTGTGCCGTGCGTGGTCGACCTCGCCACCATGCGCGAGGCCGTCAAGGAGCTGGGCGGCGACCCGGCCAAGATCAACCCGCTGGCCCCGGCCGAGCTGGTCATCGACCACTCCGTCATCGCCGACAAGTTCGGCACCCCGGACGCCTTCGTCCAGAACGTCGAGATCGAGTACGGCCGCAACAAGGAGCGCTACCAGTTCCTGCGCTGGGGCCAGACCGCGTTCGACGAGTTCAAGGTCGTCCCGCCGGGCACCGGCATCGTCCACCAGGTGAACATCGAGCACCTGGCCCGCACCGTCATGGTCCGCGGCGGCCAGGCGTACCCGGACACCTGCGTCGGCACCGACTCGCACACCACCATGGTCAACGGCCTGGGCGTGCTGGGCTGGGGCGTCGGCGGCATCGAGGCCGAGGCCGCCATGCTCGGCCAGCCGGTCTCCATGCTGATCCCGCGCGTCGTCGGCTTCAAGCTGACCGGCGAGCTGCCGGCCGGCACCACCGCCACCGACCTGGTGCTCACCATCACCGAGATGCTGCGCAAGCACGGTGTGGTCGGCAAGTTCGTCGAGTTCTACGGCGACGGCATCGGCGCCATCCCGCTGGCCAACCGCGCCACCATCGGCAACATGTCGCCGGAGTTCGGCTCGACCTGCGCGATCTTCCCGATCGACGCCGAGACCATCAACTACCTGAAGCTCACCGGCCGTGACGCGCAGCAGCTCGCCCTGGTCGAGGCGTACGCCAAGGAGCAGGGCCTCTGGCACGACCCGTCGGTCGAGCCGGTCTACTCCGAGTACCTGGAGCTGGACGTCTCCACCGTCGTCCCGTCGATCTCCGGCCCGAAGCGCCCGCAGGACCGCGTGATCCTGGCCGAGGCCGCCGAGCGCTTCGCCGAGGCGCTGCCGACCTACTCCGCCGAGGCCTCCAAGCCGACCGCCGTCACCGCCCCCGACGGCTCGTCGTACCGGATCGACAACGGCGCGGTCGTGATCGCCTCGATCACCTCCTGCACCAACACCTCCAACCCCTCCGTCATGCTGGGCGCCGCCCTGCTGGCGAAGAAGGCCGTGGAGAAGGGCCTGACGGTCAAGCCCTGGGTCAAGACCACCCTGGCGCCCGGCTCCAAGGTCGTCATGGACTACTACGAGAAGGCCGGCCTGCTCCCGTACATGGAGAAGCTGGGCTTCAACCTGGTCGGCTACGGCTGCGTCACCTGCATCGGCAACTCGGGCCCGCTGCCCGAGGAGGTCTCGGCCGCGGTCAACGAGTCCGACCTGGCCGTCGTCTCGGTGCTCTCCGGCAACCGCAACTTCGAGGGCCGGATCAACCCCGACGTCAAGATGAACTACCTGGCCTCCCCGCCGCTGGTGGTCGCCTACGCCCTCGCCGGCAACATGAACGTCGACATCACCAAGGACGCCCTGGGCCAGGACGCCGACGGCAACGACGTCTTCCTCGCCGACATCTGGCCGTCCGAGCAGGAGGTCGCCGACACCGTCGCCGGCTCCATCGACGAGGCCATGTTCGACAAGGGCTACCAGGACGTCTTCGCCGGCGACCACCGCTGGCAGTCGCTCCCGGTCCCGACCGGCAACACCTTCGAGTGGGACGCCGAGTCCACCTACGTCCGCAAGCCCCCGTACTTCGAGGGCATGGCCAAGACCCCGAGCCCGGTGACCGACATCGCCGGCGCCCGCGTCCTGGCCAAGCTGGGCGACTCGGTCACCACCGACCACATCTCCCCGGCCGGCAACATCAAGCCGGGCACCCCGGCGGCGCAGTACCTGACCGCCAACGGTGTCGAGAAGCGCGACTTCAACTCCTACGGCTCGCGCCGCGGCAACCACGAGGTCATGATCCGCGGGACCTTCGCCAACATCCGCCTGCGCAACCAGATCGCGCCGGGCACCGAGGGCGGCTACACCCGCGACTTCACCCAGGCCGACGGCCCGGTGTCGTTCATCTACGACGCCTCGCAGAACTACCAGGCCGCCGGCACCCCGCTGGTCGTCCTGGCCGGCAAGGAGTACGGCTCCGGCTCGTCCCGCGACTGGGCCGCCAAGGGCACCGCGCTGCTCGGCGTCAAGGCCGTCATCGCCGAGTCCTACGAGCGCATCCACCGCTCGAACCTGATCGGCATGGGCGTCCTGCCGCTGCAGTTCCCGGAGGGCGAGAACGCCGACTCCCTCGGCCTGACCGGCGAGGAGACCTTCTCCTTCACCGGCGTGACCGAGCTCAACGAGGGCCGCACCCCGGCGACCGTCAAGGTCAAGGCCGTCGGCGCGGACGGGACCAGCAAGGAGTTCGACGCGGTCGTCCGCATCGACACCCCCGGTGAGGCGGACTACTACCGCAACGGCGGCATCCTGCAGTACGTGCTGCGCAGCCTGATCAACGGCTGAGCACCGCGCTGAGCGCCGAGGAGGCCGGACCGCACCCGCGGTCCGGCCTCCTCCGTCGTTCCCGGCGCTTCGCCCGCCGGCCGCCCCGGCTTTGCCGGCCTTTTGCATAGTGCGCCGCCTCGGCCGGTCCTCTTGTGCGGTGCGGGCGCGATGGACTAAACCTCTTTCCCAGCTGGTCCAGACCAATTGACGCTGCTTCAGAGAATAGGTCCGGTATGCCCATTCGTCGCCCCGCCCTGCTCGCCGCCGCCACCGTCGCCGCGCTGCTCGCCTCCACCGCCGCCACCGCCACGGCCCATGCCGCCGACGGCGCCAAGGGCCCCAAGCTGAAGGGCCAGCGGGTCGGCTACTTCACCCAGTGGGGCGCCGACAGCTCCGCCAAGCGCGTCCAGGAGACCGGCCAGGCCGGGCGGCTCACCGTGATCAACTACGCCTTCGGCAACGTCTCCGCCGAGGGCACCTGCTTCGAGAGCAACGAGTCCGGCCAGGGCGACGCCTACAACGACTACCAGCGCGCCTTCTCCGCCGCCGACTCGGTGGACGGCGTCGCCGACGCCCCGGGCCAGGCGCTGAAGGGCCACTTCAACCAGCTGCGCAAGCTCAAGGCGCAGAACCCGCAGCTCAAGGTCGTCATCTCGCTGGGCGGCTGGAGCTGGTCCAAGTACTTCTCGGACGCCGCCGCCACCGACGAGGCCCGCAAGAAGTTCGTCTCCTCCTGCATCGACCTCTACCTGAAGGGCGACGTGCCGCGGCTGGCCGACTCCCCGGAGGGCGGCGCCGGCGCGGCCGCGGGCGTCTTCGACGGCATCGACGTCGACTGGGAGTACCCGGGCGGCGGCGGTGACGCGGGCAACGTGGTCCGCCCCGAGGACGGCCGCAACTTCACCCTGCTGATGGCCGAGTTCCGCGAGCAGCTGGACGGGCTGGCCGCCGAGCGCGCCGAGGCCGCGGGCAAGGGCAAGGGCAAGAAGCCCGAGCACTACCTGCTGACCGCCGCCGTCGCCGCCAACGAGACCGTCGCCGACCGGCTGGAGCTGCCCGAGCTCGCGGCCTCCGTCGACTGGCTCAACCTCATGACCTACGACCTGCACGGGCCGTGGGAGGGCAAGGGCCCGGCCAACCACCAGGCCCCGCTGTACTCCGACCCCACCGACCCGGACGCCCGGCAGCGCAGCGCCGACAAGGCCGTCGACCACTACGCCCAGCGCGGCCTGCCCTCCCAGCAGACCGTCCTCGGCGCGCCGTTCTACGGCCACGGCTGGACCGGCGTGCCGGCCGGCAACCGCGGCGGCCTCTACCAGAAGGCCACCGGTACCGTGCCGGACCTCTCCTACAAGGAGATCAACGCGCTGCCCGGCACCACCTACCTGGACCGCGACCACGGCGCGTCCTGGAAGTACGACGGCACCACCTTCTACAGCTTCGACTCGGCCGAGGTGCTCACCGAGAAGGCCCGCTACGCCCGCTGGAACGACCTGGCCGGTGTGATGGTCTGGTCGCTGGACGGCGACGACGCGCAGGGCAGCGGGATCGCCGCCCTGGACAAGGGCCTGCGCGGCAAGTGACCCGGTGCTGACCGCCCGCTGAGAACGGGAGGGCCCGCCGCGACACGCGTCGCGGCGGGCTCTCCGGTCCGTCCGCTCAGGCCCGGTCGCAGGCCTGCGCCCGCAGCGCGCGGGCCAGGTCGTCCCGGCGCTCCAGCACGAGCCGGCGCAGCGCGGGCGCCGCGTCCGGGTGCCCGGCCAGCCAGCCGTCCGCCTCGGCGAGGGTGGCCTCGTCCACCTGCGCCTGCGGGAAGAAGCCGCCGACGATGCGCATCGCGATCTCGATCGTCCGCTCGGCCCAGACCCGCTCCAGCAGCTTGAAGTAGGGCGCGGCGTACAGGGTGGTCAGGTCGCGGTGCGCGGGCACCGCGAAGCCGGCGATGTTGGCCTCGACCAGTGCGTTGGGCAGTTCGTCGGAGTCGATCACGGCGGACCAGGCGGCGGCCTTGGCCTCCGGGGTGGGCCGGGCGGCCAGGCACTGGGTGTGCTGGCGGCGGCCGCCGGCGGTGTTGTCGGCGGCGAGCTCCCCGGCCAGCTCCTCCTCGGTCGCCTGGCCGGCCGCGGCGAGCGCCAGCCACAGCGCCCAGCGCAGCTCCTGGTCGACCTCCAGGCCGTCGATCCGGGCGGTGCCGGCCAGCAGGCCGCGGACCAGGCCGAGGTGCTCGGAGCCGTTGGCGGTCTGCGCCAGGAAGCGGGCCCAGGCCAGCTGGTGGTCGCCGCCGGGGGCGGCGGCGCGCAGCTCGTGCAGCGCGCCGTCGGCGAGCAGCCGGCCGCCCTCGCCGCGCCAGGCCGGGTCGGCGTAGAGGTCGACGGCGCCCTTGGCCTGGGTGTGCAGCGACTGCAGGACGCCGATGTTGGCCTCCTGGCCGGCGAACCGCAGGACCAGCGCGACGTAGTCGCGGGCCGGCATCAGGGCGTCGCGGGTGAGGTTCCAGACGGCGGACCAGGCGAGCGCGCGGGCCAGGTCGTCCTTGATGTCGCCGAGGCCGGTGCGCAGGGTCTCCAGCGACTCCTCGTCGAAGCGGATCTTGCAGTAGGTCAGGTCGTCGTCGTTGAGCAGGACGAACGCGGGCCGGGTGAGGCCGACGGCCTCGGCGACGGCGGTGCGGGCGCCGGTGACGTCCAGTTCGAAGCGGGCGGTGCGCACCAGCGCGCCGTCGGCGTCCCGGTCGTAGAGGCCGACCGCGATCCGGTGCGGGCGCAGCACCTCGCCGTCCTGGAGGACGGCGAGCTCGGTGATCCGGCCCTCGGCGTCGGCGGTGAGCTGCGGGGTGAGGGTGTTGACGCCGGCGGTCTGCAGCCAGGCGGCGGCCCAGGACTTGAGGTCGCGGCCGCTGGTCTCCTCCAGGATGTCCAGCAGGTCGGCGAGTTCGGTGTTGCCGAAGGCGTGCCGCTGGAAGTAGCGGCGGGCGCCCTCGAAGAAGGCGTCGGCGCCGGCGTAGGCCACCAGCTGCTTGAGCACCGAGGCGCCCTTGGCGTAGGTGATGCCGTCGAAGTTGAGCTTGGCGTCCTCGAGGTCGCGGATGTCCGCGGTGATCGGGTGGGTGGTGGGGAACTGGTCCTGCCGGTAGGCCCAGGCCTTGCGCTGGTTGGCGAAGGTGACCCAGGCCGACTGGAAGCGGGTGCCGGCGCCGACCAGGCCGTAGGAGCCCATGAAGTCGGCGAAGGACTCCTTCAGCCACAGGTCGTCCCACCAGCGCATGGTGACCAGGTCGCCGAACCACATGTGCGCCATCTCGTGCAGGACGACGTTGGCGCGGCCCTCGTAGGCGGCGTCGGTGACCTTCGAGCGGAAGACGAACTCCTCGCGGAAGGTGACGCAGCCGGGGTTCTCCATGGCGCCGATGTTGTACTCGGGGACGAACGCCTGGTCGTACTTGCCGAAGGGGTACGGGTAGGCGAACCGCTCGTGGAAGAAGTCGAGTCCGAGCTTGGTGACGCCGAGGATCTCGTCGGCGTCGAAGTACGGGGCGAGCGACCGGCGGCACATCGCGGAGAGCGGGATGTCCAGCACGGTGCCGTCGTCGAGGGTGCGGCTGTAGTGGTCGCGGGCGACGTGGTACGGGCCGGCGACGACGGCGGTGAGGTACGTGGAGATCGGCCGCGTCGGCGCGAACTCCCAGGTGCGGGTGGCGTCCTCGGCGGTGACGGTCTCGTGCGGGGCGTTGGACCAGACGTCCCAGGCGGCCGGCGCGGTGACGGTGAAGGTGAACGGGGCCTTCAGGTCGGGCTGTTCGAAGGTGGCGAAGACCCGGCGGGCGTCGGCCGGCTCGTAGTGGGTGTAGAGGTAGGTCTCGCCGTCGGCGGGGTCGGTGAAGCGGTGCAGGCCCTCGCCGGTGCGGCTGTAGGCGCAGTCGGCCTCGACGGTGAGCACGTTCTCGGCGGCGAGGCCGTCGACGTGCACCCGGGCGCCGTCGTAGGCGGCGGCCGGGTCGAGGGCGCGGCCGTTGAGGGTGACGGCGCGCACGGCGGGGGCGAGCAGGTCGACGAAGGTCGACGCGCCCGGCTCGGCGCAGCGGAAGGCGATGGTGGTGGTGGAACGGAAGGTGGCGGCCGCGGGGTCGGGGGCCGAGGTCACGTCCAGCCGGACGCGGTAGGCGTCCACGGTGAGGATGCTGGCCCGCTGCTGGGCTTCGTCGCGGCTCAGGTTCTTGCCCGGCACGGCGTTACTCCTTTGTCCGGCTCGCACGGTGGTGCGGTCTTCGCTGGTGCGGTGGTGCGGCGCGCTGTGGTGCTGCGGGGGCATCCTTTCACGCCCCCCGCGCCGGTACCATTGCACAACTCGGACGGGTGGGCCGGAATCAGCGGCAGGGGCCGGGCGTTGCCGCTCTGGGGGACGGGGCGCGCTGTGCCCGTAACGGCTCCCGACCCGCATCTTCCCGGACGATTCTCGAAGGACGACAGCCGTGACGACTTCCGCTGGTGCCGCCGGCGCCGCCGAGCGCAAGACCGCCGACTTCTGGTTCGACCCGGCCTGTCCGTGGGCCTGGATGACGTCCCGCTGGCTGATCGAGGTCCAGCGGCTGCGCCCGGTGGACGTGAACTGGCACGTGATGAGCCTGTCGGTGCTCAACGAGGACCGCGACCTCCCGCCGCAGTACCGGGAGCTGCTGGACAACGCCTGGGGCGCGGTGCGGGTGTGCATCGCGGCGGCGAAGCAGCACGGCGACGAGGTGCTGGGCCGCCTCTACACCGAGCTGGGCACCCGCTTCCACAACCAGGGCCTGCCGCAGAACCGGGAGACGATCGAGGCGGCGCTGGTCGCGGCCGGGCTGCCGGTGGAGCTGGCGGAGGCGGTCGGCACCGACGCGCACGACGAGGCGCTGCGCCTGTCGCACAAGGAGGGCATCACCCTGGTCGGCGAGGACGTCGGCACCCCGGTGATCGCGGTCGAGGGCGCGGACGGCGAGCGGGTCGCGTTCTTCGGCCCGGTGGTGACGCCGATCCCGCGCGGCGAGGCCGCGGCCCGGCTGTGGGACGGCACCCTGCTGGTGGCCTCGACGCCGGGCTTCTACGAGATCAAGCGGACCCGTACCGCGAGCCCGTCCTTCGAGTAGGACGGACGGCGAGGGGCCCGGTACCGCGCGGTACCGGGCCCCTCGCCGTGTCCTCGCGCGCCTCGCGCCCGGCGTCAGCCGCGGGCGGCGTCCCGGCGCTGCTTGAGCAGGCCGGCGCCGGTGAGCAGCGCGACCAGCACGCCGGCCGCGTACAGCTGCTGCCGGTTGCCCTCGGTGGTGGTCATCAGGGCGAGGATGCCGGCGACGGCGGCCATCGCGACCCAGGTCAGGTACGGGAAGCCCCACATCCGCACGGTGAGCAGCTCGGGCGCCTCGCGCTCCAGGCGGCGGCGCATCCGCAGCTGGACGACGCAGATGAACAGCCAGACGACCAGGATGGCGACGCCGGTGGTGTTCATCAGCCAGGTGAAGACGGTGTCGGGCCAGAGCTTGGCGGCCAGGACGGCGGCGAAGCCGAACAGGCAGGAGGCGAGCACGGCCCGCCGGGGGACGCCGCCGGAGACCTTGGCGAGGGCGCGCGGGCCCTGGCCGCGGCCGACCAGCGAGTAGGCCATCCGGGAGGCGCCGTAGATGTTGGCGTTCATCGCGGACAGCAGCGCGATCAGGACCACGACCTGCATGATCGTCCCGGCGCCGGGCACCCCGAGGTGGCGCAGCACGGTGACGTAGGGGCCGTCGGCGACGACCGCCGGGTCCTTCCAGGAGACCAGGGTGACGACCAGCGCCATCGAGCCGATGTAGAAGACCGCGATCCGCCAGACGGCGGTGCGCACGGCGTTGGCGACGTTGCGCCGGGGGTCCTCGGACTCGGCGGCGGCGATGGTGACGGTCTCCAGGCCGCCGTAGGCGAAGACGGAGGCGAGCAGGCCGACGATCAGTCCGCTGACGCCGGTGGGCAGGAAGCCGCCCTGGCCGGTGAGGTTGGCGGTGCCGGGGGCGCCGGGGCCGAGCACGCCGGCGACGCCGAGGCCGCCCAGCACCAGGAAGGCGATGATCGCGGCGACCTTGACGGCGGCGAACCAGAACTCGAACTCGCCGAAGTTCTTCACCGCGGTGAGGTTGCTGGCGCAGAAGAACACCATGAACAGGGCGACCCAGATCCAGGCGGAGACGCCGGGGATCCAGCCGTTGACGATCCTGCCGGCGGCGGTGGCCTCGGCGGCGACGCCGCAGCAGAGCATCACCCAGTACATCCAGCCGGCGGTGATCCCGGCCCAGGGGCCGAGCTCCTTCTCGGCGTGCACGGAGAAGGAGCCGGAGGCCGGGCGGGCCGCGGACATCTCGCCGAGCATCCGCATGATCAGCATGACCAGCAGGCCGGAGAGCACGAAGGCCAGGATGATGGCGGGCCCGGCCGCGGCGATGCCCGCGCCGGAGCCGACGAACAGGCCGGCGCCGATGACGCCGCCGAGCGCGATCATCGAGAGGTGGCGCGGCTTGAGCCCGTGCGAGAGCTGCTGGCCGGCGGCCGGGGGAGCGGGTGCGGTGGTCCCGGGCGGCGCGGTGGTCGCGGAGGTGGGGGCCATGGGGGGTGGATCCAGACTGTTCGACATGTGGTGCGAGCTGTCCAATATCCGGTGACGTGGCTGTGCATGCCAAGAATGTCCGGTTCGGGATCAGCATGCGGACCCCATGGTGACAGCCCGGGCGCGCGTGCTCACGTTCCGTCGCCCCGGTGGGTCGGGACCCGACAAGGAGGGCGGCCGGGGCTTTGTCCGGATCCCTGACGGTGTTCGGCGTGATCGCCGCGTAGGTTCAGAGTGATCACCCACTCGATCCGCTGATCCTTCGATCGTCCGGATCCCGCCGTGCCGAGGAGAAGCCCGATGGCCACCGCCAGCACCCCCGTTCCGAGCCGCGCCGTCCTGGCGGACCTGCTGCCCGCCGCCGGCACCCGCCTCGGCACCCAGGCCCGCGACCTCGCCCTGGTCGCCGGCGGTGCCGCGCTCACCGGCCTGGCCGCCCAGCTGTCGGTGAACGTCCCCGGCTCCCCGGTGCCGGTCACCGGCCAGACCTTCGCCGCCCTGCTGGTCGGCACCGCGCTCGGCACCCGCCGCGGCGTCGCCTCGCTCGGCCTCTACCTGCTGGCCGGCATGGCGGGCGTGCCGTGGTTCGCCGAGGGCTCCTCCGGCTGGTCGATGCCCTCGCTCGGCTACGCGATCGGCTTCGTGCTGGCCGCCGGCTTGGTCGGCGCGCTGGCCCGGCGCGGCGCCGACCGCTCGCCGGCGCGCACCGCCGTCGCGATGGTCCTCGGCAGCCTCGCCATCTACGCGGTCGGCGTGCCCTACCTGGCGTTCGCCCTCGACGTCACGCCGGCCCGCGCCGCCGAGCTCGGCCTCTACCCGTACCTGGTCGGCGACGCCCTGAAGGCCGCCCTCGCCGCCGGCGCCCTCCCGCTGGCCTGGAAGCTCCTCGGCCGCCGCTGACGCCTGTTCCCCGGGCCGGGCGCCCGCCGGACGCGCCGCCCCCTGCGGAGCCCGGGTCCGCGCGCATGCCACACTCATGGGCATGCGCGTGTACCTGGGCTCCGACCATGCCGGATACGAACTGAAGAACCACCTCGTGGAGTGGCTCAAGGAGGCCGGCCACGAGCCGGTCGACTGCGGGCCGCACATCTACGACGCCCTCGACGACTACCCGCCGTTCTGCCTGCGCGCCGCCGAGCGCACCGCCTCCGACCCGCAGTCGCTGGGCATCGTGATCGGCGGTTCGGGCAACGGCGAGGCGATCGCCGCCAACAAGGTCAAGGGCGTCCGTGCGGCGCTGGCCTGGAGCGAGCAGACCGCCGCGCTCGGCCGCGAGCACAACAACGCCAACGTGATCTCCATCGGCGGCCGGATGCACACCGAGGACGAGGCCACCAGGTTCGTCGAGATCTTCCTCAACACCCCGTACAGCGGCGACGAGCGGCACACCCGCCGGATCGACATGCTCAGCGTGTACGAGACCACCGGTGAGCTCCCGCCGATCCCGGCCCACCACCCGCAGCAGGAGGGCTGACCCCTCCCGCCCGTCCCGGCTCCTCCCGGCCCGCGGACGGGGTGCGGAACCGGCCGGACGGCGGCTGGACGGCCGCTGGGAGATCGCTGTGTGATCGGCCACAGGCGCGCGCCCCGGCGCACCCCGCGCGCGACCGCCCGCGCGACGGAGCGCGCGCCGTCCGGGCGGTTCGTACGCCCTGTGCCCGTACGCCTCCTGACGCCCCGGCCGCCGCCCCCCGCAATCGGCCGAAACCCGCTGACGCGCCCGCGCCACCCCGCCCCCGCTCCCGCCCGGCCCGTCGACGCCGGGCGGGAGCGCTGGATATGGTCGGTCCTCATGGCTGGCAGAGCGCCGGGCACACCGCCCCAGACGACTGCGACGAGGCCCGGCGCCGCCCCGGCGTCCGACCCCGTGACGGCCCGGTTGCGCAAGAGGCTCCGCCGGGTCCGCCGAAGGCTGCGCACCGCCGGTGTGGACTGGTTCCGCGGCGGGGCGGCCGACTGGCCGGTGCTCTGCGCGCTCGCCCTGCTGGTCCCGCTGCTGATCCTGCTCAACGTCTGGTGGCCCGCCTGGGCCCCGCCCACCGCGCTGGTCCTGCCGATCCTGGCGGCGGCCCTGCTGCTGCGCCCCGGCTCGCTGGTGGTGCTGTACGCGCTGGCCGCGCTCGGCCTGTCCGCCGAGTCGGTCATCCACACCGGCCAGCGGGTGGCCAGCGACCACCCCGAGGCCTACACCTACGGGGTCACCCCCGGCGCCGCCCTGGTGGTCGGCGCGGCCGGGGTCGGCGGCCTGCTGCTGGCCCAGTTCCGCAGCCGGGTGGGCGTGCCCTGGTGGGGCGGCTCGACGATGCTCTTCGACCTGCGCGAGCGGCTGCGGGTGCAGAGCCGGGTGCCCCGGCTGCCGGACGGCTGGCACGCCGACATGGCGCTGCGCCCGGCCGGCGGGCAGTCCTTCTCGGGCGACTTCGTGGTCGCCGACCGCACCGGCCCCGGCCGCCGGGTGCTGGAGGTGGTCCTCGCGGACGTCTCCGGCAAGGGCATGGACGCCGGCTCGCGGGCGCTGCTGCTCTCCGGCGCGTTCGGCGGGCTGCTCGGCTCGCTGCCCGCGCACGACTTCCTGCCCGCCGCCAACGGCTACCTGCTGCGGCAGTCCTGGGAGGAGGGCTTCGCGACCGCCGTGCACCTGGTGCTGGACCTGGACACCGGCGAGTACGAGCTGCTCTCGGCCGGGCACCTGCCCGGCATGCAGCGGCTGGCGGGCGCCGGCCGCTGGGAGGTCAAGGAGGCGCTGGACGGACCGGCGCTCGGCATCTACGACGGTGCCAAGTTCGAGGGCGTGCGGGGGCGGCTGAACCGCGGCGACGTCCTGATGCTGTGCACCGACGGCATGGTCGAGGCGCCCGGCCGGGACCTCTCGGAGGGCATGGACCGGCTGATGGGCGAGGCGGACCGGCTGGTGCCGGGCGGCGGCCCCGGCGCCGTCGGCGGTGCGGCGTCCCGGCTGATCGAGACGGTCGCCCGGGACATCAACGACGACCGCGCGGTCCTGCTGTTCTGGCGCGACTGAGCGGTGCGGAACGGGGCTCCGGGGCCCCTTCGTGGCGGTGGCGCGACGGCATGTGCCAACGGCAGCTGCTTGTCAAGCCCCGGAGCTGATCTTCAGCCAATTCCGTCACCCGGGAAGCAGAGCGGACCTGCCGGTTCCGGTCTGCCCCGCCGGACGCTTCCCGGCCGCTCAGCGGTGCCCCGCCGACGATTCGTCAGGATGTCTCGGCTATCGTCCCGGTCGGCGGAAACTCGTCTCGCATCGCAGGATATCGGCGTTCGACCGACTGTCAGACCTTTACGCAATCGGCACGGTCGACCACACTGAGTCCGGGCGGGACTGTTCAGGATTCGGGGGATGGGGGGCGTCACATGCGGCACGACGGACACCGTGCGGTCGTAGCGTGCGGCCTTCCCTCCGGCCTCGACGGGCCGGACGATCTGCCGTTCCGCCCCGGGACCGTCGGACAGGCCGGGGTCCGGCTTCACAGGGGCCGTCAGCCGGTGGCGCCCCGCTATGAAACGAGGAAGTGAGTCCGGGTGGCACTCTCCGTCTCCGCGCTGGTCCTGTTCGGCATCATCTGCTTCATCTTCATCCGCCAGAAGCAGCTGAAGCCCGGGCACTTCATCCTGGCCGCCCTGTTCGGCTTCATGCTCAACCAGAGCACCGCGGCCCAGCCGATCCAGGACTTCCTGAACGAGATCGCCAAGTCCATCTCCAACATCACCAGCTGACCCCGGGACCGCCGGCCCGCCGAGGCCGGCGCCCCGTCACCGGTCGGCGCGCCTCGCCTGCCGCCACCGGGCGAACAGGCCCCGCGGGCGCGCCGCCGCCACGGCCGCCGGCCGGGCGGGCGCGACCCCGAGGGCGCCGGCGGGTGCGGTCACCGGCGCCGAGGGCTCCTCGCGGGCCGTCAGCAGGACGAACAGCCGCGCCCAGCACAGCCGCTCGCCGCGCGGCCAGTCCAGCGCGCGCAGCGCCGCCGAGGCCGCTTCGTCGACCTCGCCGTCGACCCTCACCTCGGCCACGTCGTCCCCCGACCGCCCGCCGAGGAACAGCTTCACCCCGTGCGGGCGCCGCGCGCCCGGGGCACTCAGCGCCGGCAGCAGCGCGGGCGCCAGGGCCGGTACCACCCGGTTCCCGGCCAGCCAGGCCGCCAGGTGCTCGTTGCCGAACCCGAAGACCGCCGCCGGCCCCTGGACGGCGTGCCAGCCGGGCAGTTCGGGATGGTCGGCGTGGTCGGCGTGCGCACCGCGGCCCTCCCGCAGTTCGACCAGCGCGGTCGCCGTGGTGGTCGCCCACATCCGCACCGCGTTGTCGAGCTTCTCCTCCTCGGTCTTGCCGAGACCGGCCGCGCAGTCCCACACCACCGGCGCGTCCGCCCGGCCGAGCTCCAGCGCCCAGCCGAGGTCGACGTGCCCGGCGCCCTCGCCGCCGGGGTGCTCCCGGACGGCCACCGCGACCGTCCCCGGGCCGCGCACCACCTCGCCGTCGACGGTGAACTCCTGCCCGAACCGCGCCATCTCCCGGACCACGCAGTGCTGAATGACGGCCAGTCGGTCCTGCGGGCGCACGGGGACTCCTCCGCTCACGGCTTCGAATCGTCTCGAACGCCATCGGCCATCGAACTGCTCTCGAACGCCGCCGAGGCTATCGGCCCGGAGGCCCCCCGGGAAACCGGCCGGGCGCCGCCGTACGGTCCGGCCGCGGCCCGGCCACCGCACCGCTCCGGTCGCAGAAATGACCGTCATGCACCATTTTGGGTAGCGGAAACCGCCGGCACCGCCTGGAGAGCCCCGCATGCCCCGCACCGCCCCGACGCCCGTTCGGCCGCCCGCCCCGACGCCCGCCCCGACGTTCACCCCGCCGCCCGCCGCGCTGCTCACCCCGGACACCTCCGGGCTGGTCGCCGAGATCGAGGCGTACCTGGCCTCGCTGCCCGCCCCCGCGCGCACCCCGGCGCCCTACGCCGTCCGCCCGTACGGCTCGGTGCTGCGGCCCTGGCACGCCGGCCACCCGACGCCCCGGGCCACCCTGCTCGACCGGGCGCTGCGCCGCCCCGCCCGGCCCGTGCCGGTCACCGCCGCCGAGCACCTGGACCTGGCCTCCCGCTACATCACCGCGCACGGCTGGCTGCAGGGGGCGATGTGGGACGCGGCCGGCCGGGTCTGCCTGCTCGGCGCCCAGGCGGCGGTGCTCGCCCACGGCTTCGGCACCCCGGCCACCGTGCGCACCGCCCGGGTCCAGCTGATGGAGGTGCTGCACGCCACCGGCCGCCCGGTGCGCTCCCCGGACGAGTTCAACGACCGGCCCGCCACCCGGCAGGCCGACGTCCACCGGCTGCTGGAGCGGGCCGCCGCCCGGGCCGCCCGGCTGGGCCTGTGACCGCCGGGGCCGGCTGACCCGCCGTCGGGAACGCGAACGGCCCCGCCGGATGCGGTGCATCCGGCGGGGCCGTTCGTCCTGCGGAGCGGGCGACGAGAATCGAACTCGCGTGACTAGTTTGGAAGACTAGGGCTCTACCATTGAGCTACGCCCGCGCGATCCCCCGGCCGTCACCGGACGGAAGGTCGGGAACAGCGTACCTGGTCCGGTCGGCTGTGCGCACACCCCGTTCGCGGTGAGGGCCTCGGAATATCTCGGCGATCCGGCAGGGCCCGGCGTGTACGCTTCCTCTCGGCACCACGGGGTGTGGCGCAGTTTGGTAGCGCGTCCGCTTTGGGAGCGGAAGGCCGTCGGTTCGAATCCGGTCACCCCGACCGTGCGCAGGGTCTCGCCCAGGGCGGGGCCCTGTTGTCGTTTCCGGGCCCGGTCCGGCAAGGTTGGTGGTTGATTTTTCACCGAACCTGGAGTCCCGATGAGTGCGACGAGCCCGACCCGGCCGACGCGGATGAATCCCAAGATCGCGGTCGGCGTCGTCTTCGTCGCCTCGCTGTTCATGACGATCATGGACGGCACGATCGTCAACGTGGCCCTGCCCTCGATCGGCCGGGACTTCGGCACCGACCCGGCGGCGGTCGGCGTGATCAACGTCGGCTACCTGGTCAGCCTGGCCGTCTTCGTCCCGCTCTCCGGCTGGCTCGGCGACCGGTTCGGCACCCGCCGGGTCTTCCTGTACGCGCTCGCCCTGTTCACCGCCGCCTCGCTTCTGTGCGGGGCGGCCGACTCGCTGGCCTCGCTCACCCTGTACCGGATCCTCCAGGGCGCGGCCGGCGGCCTGCTCACCCCGGTCGGGATGACCATGCTCTTCCGCGCCTTCCCGCAGGAGGAGCGGATGCGGGCCACCCGGGTGCTGATGCTGCCCACCGCCGTCGCCCCGGCCAGCGGGCCGGTGCTCGGCGGCTGGCTGGTGGACGGCTGGTCCTGGCACTGGGTCTTCATCGTCAACGTGCCGGTGGGCGTCGCCGGGCTGCTCTTCGGCCTGTTCTTCCTGCCCGACTACCGCGTCGAGCGGGCCGGGCGGTTCGACGCGGCTGGCTTCCTGCTCGCCGCCGTCGGCTTCGGCGGCACCATGTACGCGCTCTCCGAGGGCGCCTCCCAGGGCTGGGGGAGCGCGCGGATCATCGCCCCGGCGCTCGCCGGGCTGCTCGCCCTCGCGGCCCTGGTCGCGGTCGAGCTGCGCCGCCCCGAGCCGATGCTCGACCTGCGGCTCTTCCGGGACCGGATCTTCCGCACCACCAACCTGCTCTCGCTGTTCTCCGGCGCGGCCTTCCTCGGCATGCTCTACCTCTTCCCGCTGCTGATGCAGGACGCGCTCGGCATGGACGCCCTGCACAGCGGGCTGATGGTGTTCCCCGAGGCGCTCGGCGTGATGCTCGCCTCCCAGGTGTCGGCCCGGCTCTACCCGCGGATCGGCCCGCGCCGGCTGCTCGCCGCCGGCGCCGCCGCGGTGGCCTGCTGCCTGGCCCTGATGGCCACGATCGGGCCGGAGAGCAACCTCTGGGCCGTGCGCGGGCTGCTCTTCCTCACCGGCTACGCGATGTCGCACGTCTTCATGCCGAGCCAGACCGCGGCCTTCGCGACGATTCCGGCCGCCGCCACCGGCGCCGCCTCCACCCTCTACAACGCCCAGCGCCAGCTCGGCTCGGCGCTCGGCGTGGCCGTGCTCGGCACCGTGCTGACCGCCGTCGGGCCGCTCACCGCGGACGCCTCGGGTACGCCCGTGGCGAACCTCACGGCCTACCGGGCGGCCTTCCTGACCGCGGCCGGGCTGGCCCTGCTGGCGGCCGTGATCGCGCTGCGGGTGCGGGACTCCGACGCCGCCGCGACCATGCGCCCGGCGCCGGTGTCCGGCGGCCGGGCCGGTGCCGGCGCGGCCGGACCGGAGGCGGCCGGAGCCGCTGCCGGGGGCGTGTCCGAACCGGCCCGGAAGGCCTCCGGAAGGGTCTGAGGGGGCCCGGACGGCGGCGTCCTGGCGTCCGCCTTTCGTGGTACCGGTAGGATGGGGCGCTGGCGGTAGTCCCTGTGGCGTCCACCCAGGTCAACCGCACGAGGGCGAGGAGTCACGCTCACCGTCCACCCCCCACGGGAGATGCAGCTCCAACCGCCCATCGCCCGTCTCGCCCCACCCGCATGGAAACCGGCCCCGGCCGGCGTCCGGGGAGGGCGCAGGCAACCTGACCGCAAGCCCATAGGAGACCTAACCGTGAAGAGCGCCGTCGAGACTCTGAACCCGACCCGGGTTCGACTCACCGTCGAGGTGCCCTTCGAGGAGCTCAAGCCCAGCCTCGACGCGGCGTACAAGAAGATCAACCAGCAGGTCTCGGTCCCGGGCTTCCGCAAGGGCAAGATCCCGAACCGGGTCATCGACCAGCGCTTCGGCCGTGGTGCCGTGCTGGAGGAGGCCGTCAACGACGCCCTGCCGCGCTTCTACACGCAGGCCGTCGACGAGGGCAAGATCGAGGTCCTCGGACAGCCCGACATCACCAACATCGAGGGTGTCGAGAAGATCGCCGACGGCGGTGACCTGAAGTTCACCGCAGAGGTCGACGTCCGCCCGGAGATCGCCCTTCCGGACTTCTCGACCATCGAGGTCACCGTCGACCCGATCGCGGTCTCCGACGAGGACATCGCCAAGTCCCTGGAGCAGCTGCGCGAGCGCTTCTCCTCGGTCAAGGACGTCGAGCGCGCCGCCGCCGAGGGCGACATCGTGGTCGTCGACCTGGAGGCCAAGGTCGACGGCGAGGTGCCGGACGACGGCACCGCCGCCGGCGTCAGCTACGAGATCGGCTCGGGCCGTCTGATCGACGGCATCGACGAGGCCGTCGTCGGCCTGGAGGCGGGTGGCACCGCCACCTTCACCACCGAGCTCAAGGGCGGCACCCAGGCCGGCAAGACCTCCGAGGTCACCGTCAAGGTCACCGCCGTCCAGGAGAAGGAGCTGCCCGAGCTGGACGACGAGTTCGCCCAGCTGGCCAGCGAGTTCGACAGCCTGGAGGACCTGAAGGCCGACTCCCGCAAGCGCCTGGAGCGCATGAAGGAGTACGACCAGGCCACCCAGGCCCAGGAGAAGGTGCTGGACGCGCTGCTCGGCCTGGTCGAGATCGAGTTCCCGGAGAAGCTTCTCAAGGACGAGGTCGAGACCCGCAAGCACAACCTCGAGCACCACCAGCTGGAGCCGATGGGCCTCACCCTGGCGAGCTACCTGGAGACCCAGGGCAAGTCGGAGGAGGAGTACACCGCGGAGATCGAGGAGCAGGCGAAGAAGGGCATCAAGACCCAGTTCGTCCTGGACCAGATCGTCGCGGACGAGGAGCTCAACGTCTCCCAGGAGGAGCTGACCGAGCACCTCATCCGCCGTGCCGCCGGTTCGGGCCTGACCCCGGACCAGTTCGCGCAGCAGGTCGTCCAGGGCGGCCAGGTTCCGCTGCTGGTCGGCGAGGTCGCCCGCGGCAAGGCCCTGGCCACCGTGGTCGAGGCCGCCAAGGTCGTCGACACCGAGGGCAACGAGATCAACTTCGACGACGACGAGGCCGACGAGTCGGCCGAGACCGTCGAGGCCCCGGCCGCCGAGGCCGAGGCCGAGGAGAAGACCGAGGCCTGACCGCCGCGGTCGCCTCGCCCCGAGGCGTGAGCGCGGGCCCGGACGCCGTACGGCGTCCGGGCCCGCGCCGTTCCCCGGCCCCGTCCGGAGCCCGCCGCGACCGCGAACCCTGCGCTCACAGCGAACAGTTCTGCGTGAGGGATTCAGCGGCCCGGCCTGCGCGTTAGGGTCCATGGACAGCAACAATCACGACGTGATACCCGGAAGCTGTGCGACATCGTGACGGCCGTGGAGCGACCGTCCAAATCGACTGAGCAGGTGGCTAAGTGACGTACCCGCAGATGCAGATGCCCGGCCCGATGGCGCCGCACGCCGCCGCTGGTGACGTGCTGGGCGGCCTCGGCGACCAGGTCTACAACCGGCTGCTCAACGAGCGGATCATCTTCCTCGGCCAGCAGGTCGACGACGACATCGCGAACAAGATCACCGCCCAGCTGCTGCTGCTGGCCGCGGACCCGGACAAGGACATCTTCCTCTACATCAACTCCCCGGGCGGCTCGATCTCGGCCGGCATGGCGATCTACGACACGATGCAGTACATCAAGAACGACGTCGTCACGATCGCCATGGGCATGGCGGCCTCGATGGGTCAGTTCCTGCTGACCGCGGGCGCCAAGGGCAAGCGCTTCTCGCTGCCGAACGCCAACATCCTGATGCACCAGCCCTCCGCCGGCCTCGGCGGCTCGGCCACCGACATCCGCATCCAGGCGGAGCAGCTGCTGCGCACCAAGAAGCGGATGTCCGAGCTGATCGCGTTCCACAGCGGCCAGTCCTTCGAGCAGATCACCCAGGACTCCGACCGCGACCGCTGGTTCACGCCGGAGGAGGCCCTGGAGTACGGCCTGATCGACGCGATCATGCACAGCGCCGCGGACGTCCCCGGCGGCGGCGGCACCGGCGCCTGAGCCCCGGCCGGGCCCACGAGACCACAGCCACAACGCTCCGGAGGACCAGAACACCCATGAACATCCCCAGCCTGTCGGCCGCCAAGGCCCGCGTCGAGGACATGCGGGCCGAGGGCCGCTACATCGTCCCGCGCTTCGTCGAGCGCACCTCGCAGGGCATCCGCGAGTACGACCCGTACGCCAAGCTGTTCGAGGAGCGCATCATCTTCCTCGGCTCCCAGGTGGACGACGTCTCCGCCAACGACATCATGGCGCAGCTGCTGTGCCTGGAGTCGATGGACCCGGACCGCGAGATCCAGATGTACATCAACTCGCCCGGCGGCTCGTTCACGGCCCTGACGGCCATCTACGACACCATGCAGTACGTCAAGCCGGACATCACCACCGTCTGCATGGGCCAGGCGGCCTCGGCGGCGGCCGTGCTGCTGGCGGCCGGCACCCCCGGCAAGCGGATGGCGCTGCCGAACGCCCGCATCCTCATCCACCAGCCGTACACCGAGACCGGCCGCGGCCAGGTCTCCGACCTGGAGATCCAGGCCAAGGAGATCTTCCGGATGCGCGAGCAGCTGGAGGAGATGCTGTCCAAGCACTCCAACAAGTCGGTCGAGCAGGTCCGCGACGACATCGAGCGCGACAAGATCCTCACGGCCGAGGAGGCCGTCGAGTACGGTCTGGTCGACCTGGTCATCTCGACCCGCAAGGCCTCGCTGACCTCCTGAGGCCGGCACCGGCCCTCCCCGCCCCCGGCGCACCGGCGGCTGCTCCGACGGCATCTGTTCGGTATCAATTCGCCCAGGGCGTAGGGCAGACCCGGCGAAGAGGGCGGAATCGGCGGCTCGGCAGAGTACCGTCGGATAGCGAGACCGATCGCCGTCGGCGTCGACGGTCCACAGCACCAGGCCCCGGAACTCCCGCGGGGCCCCTGGCGAAGGGGAAGCACCTCGTGGCACGCATCGGAGACGGTGGCGACCTGCTCAAGTGCTCGTTCTGCGGCAAGTCGCAGAAGCAGGTGAAGAAGCTGATCGCCGGCCCAGGCGTGTACATCTGCGACGAGTGCATCGACCTGTGCAACGAGATCATCGAGGAGGAGCTCGCCGAGACCTCCGAGGTGCGCTTCGAGGAGCTCCCGAAGCCCCGTGAGATCTACGAGTTCCTGGACCAGTACGTGGTCGGACAGGACCTCGCCAAGAAGGCCCTGTCGGTGGCGGTCTACAACCACTACAAGCGGGTCCAGGCCGGCGAGGCGGGCCGCAGCGGCGGCAACGGCCGCGAGGATGCCATCGAGCTGGCGAAGTCCAACATCCTGCTGCTCGGTCCCACCGGCTCCGGCAAGACGCTGCTGGCGCAGACCCTGGCCCGGATGCTGAACGTGCCGTTCGCGATCGCCGACGCCACCGCGCTCACCGAGGCCGGGTACGTCGGCGAGGACGTCGAGAACATCCTGCTCAAGCTGATCCAGGCGGCCGACTACGACGTCAAGAAGGCCGAGACCGGGATCATCTACATCGACGAGATCGACAAGGTCGCGCGCAAGAGCGAGAACCCGTCGATCACCCGGGACGTCTCCGGCGAGGGCGTGCAGCAGGCGCTGCTGAAGATCCTGGAGGGCACCACCGCCTCGGTGCCGCCGCAGGGCGGGCGCAAGCACCCGCACCAGGAGTTCATCCAGATCGACACCACCAACGTGCTGTTCATCGTGGGCGGCGCGTTCGCGGGCCTGGAGCGGATCATCGAGGGCCGGGCGGGCGCCAAGGGCATCGGCTTCGGCGCGAACATCCGCTCCAAGCGGGAGCTGGACGCCAGCGACCACTTCCGCCAGGTGATGCCGGAGGACCTGGTCAAGTTCGGCATGATCCCGGAGTTCATCGGCCGCCTGCCGGTGATCACCAGCGTGCACAACCTGGACCGCGAGGCGCTCCTGCAGATCCTCACCGAGCCGAAGAACGCGCTGGTCAAGCAGTACCGCAAGCTCTTCGAACTGGACGGCGTGGAGCTGGAGTTCTCCCGGGACGCGCTGGAGGCGATCGCCGACCAGGCGATCCTGCGCGGCACCGGCGCGCGCGGGCTGCGGGCCATCATGGAGGAGGTGCTGATGTCCGTGATGTACGAGGTCCCCTCGCGCCAGGACGTCGCCCGCGTGGTGGTGACCGGGGACGTCGTCTCCAAGCACGCCATCCCGACCCTGGTGCCGCGTGACATGATCAAGCGGGAGCGGCGCGACAAGAGCGCCTGACCCTCCCGCCCTGGACACCGCGAGGGCCCCGGTACCGCCTCCACGGCGGCGCCGGGGCCCTCGTCCGTGCGGGCTACTTCGGGATCTCGGCGACGGCGCGCAGGGCGCGGGTGTCCGCGGCGAGCCGGTCGAGGTCGGGGCGGCCGCCGTCCTGGGCCGGCGGGGCCATCGTCAGGACCAGGCTGCTGGAGTCGGCCCAGGCGCAGACGCCCAGGTCGCTGCCGTCCTGGGAGGCGACGCCGCAGTCCATGCTGCCGCCCTTGGGGCCCGGGTCGACCGGGTGCCGGTCGCTGACCGTGGTGCCGTCGGACTGCAGGCCCTTGAACATGGCGTTGAGCTCGGTCTTCGGGGCGAGCACCTTGCCGTAGCCGCCGAGCACCACGAGCTTCGGCTCCCCGGCGGTGTCCTGGTAGACGGCGCTGACGCCGGTCGGGTTCCAGGCGCCGTCGCCCTTGCCGAGCTCGGAGGTGATGGCCTGCTCCATCTGCCGGGCGACCTGGTTGTCGTCGTCCTTGGTGAGGCCGTTGAACGTGGCCGGCAGGACGATCTTCTCGGTGCCGGCATTGGAGGTGACGTCGAAGACGAAGTACGCGACGGCGCCGCCGATGAGGGCCAGGACGAGCACGAACACGCCGACGAGGATGCCGAGGGTGCGCCGGGAGCGGCGCGGCGGCGGGGCGGCGGGGAACGCGCCGTACGGGGCGTAGCCGGGCGGGCCGGGCTGCGGAGGGACGGCGCCGTAGGGCGGCGGGCCCTGCGGCGGCGCGGGCGGGCCCGGGTAGGACTGCCCGCCGTAGGGCTGGCCGCCGTAGGGCTGCCCGCCGGGCGGGGGCGGGGTGCCGTAGGGGTTCTGCTCGGTCACGGAGGCCCTTCCTGGGACGGTGGTGCCGGGCTTGTGCGAAGGCTCGGACGAATGTCCGGCACGTTATCGCACCGGTCCGTCACCCGGCCGGGGAATGCCTCCGGGGCCGGCCGCTGGGCCGTTCCGGTGTCCGCGGGGTGAAAGCCGTTCGTGACCCGGTTCCCGGGTTACGTAAACTGTCCGTCGTGACCGACACCACGAACCAGCGCCCCGTGAGCACGCACGCCGGGGACGAAGCAGCCACCCTCCCGACGACCTTCGCTCCGGCGGACGTAGAGGGCGAGCTGTACGAGCGCTGGGTAGAGCGCGGTTACTTCACCGCCGACGCCACGAGCGACAAGCCCCCGTACACCATCGTCATCCCCCCGCCGAACGTCACCGGTGCGCTGCACCTGGGCCACGCCTTCCAGCACACGCTGATGGACGCGCTGACCCGCCGCAAGCGCATGCAGGGCTTCGAGGCGCTCTGGCTGCCCGGCATGGACCACGCCGGCATCGCCACCCAGAACAAGGTCGAGCAGCAGCTCGCCGAGGCCGGCCTCTCCCGCCACGACCTGGGCCGCGAGGCCTTCGTCGAGAAGGTCTGGGAGTGGAAGGAGAACTACGGCGGGAAGATCCTCGGCCAGATGCGCCGCCTCGGCGACGGCGTCGACTGGTCGCGCGAGCGCTTCACGATGGACGAGGGCCTGTCGCAGGCCGTCCAGACCATCTTCAAGCGGCTCTTCGACGACGGCCTGATCTACCGCGCCGAGCGCATCATCAACTGGTGCCCGCGCTGCCTCACCGCGCTGTCCGACATTGAGGTGGAGCACGAGGAGGTCCCGGGCGAGCTGGTCTCGATCCGCTACGGGGACGGCGAGGACTCGATCGTCGTCGCCACCACCCGGGCCGAGACGATGCTGGGCGACACCGCGGTCGCCGTCCACCCGGACGACGAGCGCTACCGGCACCTGATCGGCCGGACCATCAAGCTGCCGCTGACCGACCGCGAGATCCCGGTCGTCGCGGACGAGCACGTCGACCCGGAGTTCGGCACCGGCGCCGTCAAGGTGACCCCGGCGCACGACCCCAACGACTTCGCCATCGGCCAGCGCCACGGCCTGCCGAACCTGAGCGTCATGGACGAGCGCGGCGCGATCACCGTGCACGGCCCGTTCCTCGGCCTGGACCGGCTGGAGGCCCGTTCGGCCGTCGTCGGCGCGCTGCGCGAGCAGGGCCGGATCGTCGCCGAGAAGCGCCCGTACATGCACGCCGTCGGCCACTGCTCGCGCTGCCACACGGTGGTCGAGCCGCGGCTGTCGCTGCAGTGGTGGGTCAAGGTCGAGCCGCTGGCCAAGGCGGCCGGCGACGCGGTCCGCGACGGCAAGGTGGAGATCCACCCGAAGGAGCTGGAGCGCCGCTACTTCGACTGGGTCGACAACATGTACGACTGGTGCATCTCGCGCCAGCTGTGGTGGGGCCACCGGATCCCGGTCTGGTACGGCCCCGACGGCGAGGTCGTCTGCGTCGGACCGGACGAGCAGCCGCCGACGGGCGAGGGCTGGCACCAGGACCCGGACGTCCTGGACACCTGGTTCTCCTCGGGCCTGTGGCCGTTCTCCACGCTGGGCTGGCCGGAGAAGACCGCGGACCTGGAGAAGTTCTACCCGACCGACGTCCTGGTCACCGGCCACGACATCATCTTCTTCTGGGTCGCCCGGATGATGATGTTCGGCCTGTACGCGATGGACGGCGAGGCGCCGTTCAGGACGGTCGCCCTGACCGGCCTGGTCCGCGACGAGTTCGGCAAGAAGATGTCGAAGTCCTCCGGCACCGCCGTCGACCCGCTGGACTGGATGGACGCCTACGGCGCCGACGCCGTCCGCTTCACCCTGGCCCGCGGCGCCAACCCGGGCGCCGACGTGCCGATCGGCGAGGACTGGGTCAAGGGCTCGCGGAACTTCTGCAACAAGATCTGGAACGCGACCCGCTTCGCGCTGATGAACGGCGCGACCGTCGAGGGCCCGCTGCCCGCCCCGGAGCAGCTGACCGCGGTGGACCGCTGGATCCTGTCGCGGCTGAACGCGACCGTGGCCGAGGTCGACGCGCTGTACGACGACTACGAGTTCGCCAAGGCCGCGGACGCGCTCTACCACTTCGCGTGGGACGAGGTGTTCGACTGGTACGTCGAGCTCTCCAAGACCACCCTGGCCAAGGGCGGCGCGCCGGCCGAGGCCTCCCGCCGGGTGCTGGGCGAGGTCCTGGACGTCACCCTGCGGCTGCTCCACCCGGTGGTGCCGTTCGTCACCGAGGCGCTGTGGACGACGCTGACCGGGGCCGAGTCGGTGGTCGTCGCCGCCTGGCCGAAGGACAGCGGCTTCCGGGACACCGGTGCCGAGGCCGAGGTCGCCACGCTGCAGCAGGTGGTCACCGAGGTCCGCCGGTTCCGTTCGGACCAGGGCCTGCAGCCGGCCCAGAAGGTGCCGGCGAGGCTGGAGCTGGCGGGCACCGTGCTCGCCGTCCACGAGGACGCGATCCGTTCGCTGCTGCGGCTGACCGTGCCCGAGGAGGGCTTCGCGGCCACCGCCTCGCTGCCGGTCGCCGGCGCCACCGTGGCGCTGGACCTGTCCGGCACGATCGACGTCGCGGCGGAGCGCAAGCGCCTCGCCAAGGACCTCGCGGCGGCCGAGAAGGAGAAGGCGCAGTGCGGCGCCAAGCTCGGCAACGAGGCCTTCCTGGCCAAGGCTCCGGACGACGTGGTCGCCAAGATCCGGGTCCGCCAGGAGTCCGCCGAGGCCGACATCGCCCGGATCACCGCCCAGCTCGCGGCGCTGCCGCAGGGCTGACGCGCCGACGGTTCCCCGGAGCCGCACCCCGCCACGCGGGGTGCGGCTCCTCCGTTTTTCCGGAGGTCGGAAAATCGGGCGGCCCAATAGCCCAATCCGTTGCTCCCTTCCGGCGAATATTCATCCCGGACCGGGTGGGGACCTATTCCGCCCGAATTGATTCCGGTCTTGCCCGCGCGCGCTCGCGTAAGTTTCCAGGTCGACTGTGTACGGTGTGCTTCGAGTTCCGGACAGCGAGGAGCGACGGGAGGGCATGGGCGTGATGGTGACCGAGGAACTGGTCGACGAACTGCCTGCCGAGGCGGTCGAGGAGGCCAAGGGGCGGGCGGCGACCCTGCTGCTCGCCTTCCGGCACGGAAACCAGCTCGCGTTCGACCACGCGTTGGACCGGCTGCTCGAGGAGCACGTCGAGCGCGAGGTGACCACGCTGCTCGCCTGGATCGCCGCCGAGGCGGTCCGCAAGGCCTACGCCCCCGAGGTCGGCGACCGGGTGCTGCGGGCGCTGGCCCGGCGGGCCCCGCGCGACACCGGCGCCGTCCACGTCGACGAGGAGGGCGTGGACGCGGCCCGGCTGATCGAGGCGGTCGCGGCCGGCGAGGTGAACGAGGTCCGCGGCCTGGTCGCGACCACCCCCGACACCACCTTCCTGCTCGGCGGCCTGCTCCAGGGCGTGGCGATGATGCTGCCGCTGCTGCCGGAGGGCGAGCTCGCCGAGATCACCGCCGAGCTGCGCCGCCGGCACGGCGGCGCGCCCGCGGGAGTGCCGGAGGCCCGGGCGGGGGTCTGACCCCCGCCCGGGCCCCGGGGCCCCGCGCGCCGGTTACGGCATCGCGTGCAGGTGCGAGCCGACGGTGGAGGCGATGCCGCCGCCCGCCTTGGCGTCCCAGTTGGTCGACCAGGTCATCGCCCCGCCGATCCCGGGCCACTTGGTGTCGGGCTTGAAGCTGCCGCAGTTGGTGCCGGCGGCCAGGCAGTCCAGCGCGTTGTTGACCACGCTCGGGCTGACGTAGCCGCCGCCGGCCGCGCTGGTGGAGGCCGGGACGCCGAGGCCCACCTGGTCGGGCCGCAGCCCGCCCTTGAGCTGGATGCAGGCCAGCCCGGTGAGGAAGTTGACGGTGCCCTGGGAGTAGACCTGGCCGTCGCAGCCCAGCATCGCCCCGGAGTTGTAGTACTGCATGTTGACGATGGTGAGGATGTCCTTCACGTTCAGCGCCAGCTTGAAGTACTCCATGCCGGTGGACTGCATGTCGATGGTCTGCGGCGCCATGGTGAGCGTGAAGCCGGAGCCCGCCCTGGCCGCCAGCGTGTGCAGCGCCTGGCCCATGTAGGTGGAGTTGATGCCGTTCTCCAGGTCGATGTCGACGCCGTCGAAGCCGTAGGTCTGCATCAGGGACCAGGCGGTGTTGGCGAAGTTGGCGGCCGAGGTGGAGCTGCTGACGGAGACGGTGCCCTTCTCGCCGCCGACCGAGAGGATCACCTTCTTGCCGGCCGCCTTCTTGGCCGCGATGTCGGCCTTGAACTGGGCCTCGGTGTACCCGCCGAGCCGGGAGGAGAGCGTCGGGTCCAGCGCGAAGCCCAGGCCCCCGGGCGTGCCGGTGGCCTCGGCGAAGGAGACCGCGATGATGTCGTAGGCGGCCGGGACGTCGCTGATCCGCTGCACGGTGGCGCCGTTGTCGAAGTTCTGCCAGTAGCCGGTCAGCAGGTGCTTGGACGGGGGCCGGGGCGTGGTGGCGGTGGGGGAGGGCGTGGTGGTGTCGGTGGGCGACGGGCTGGCGGTGCCGGTCGGGGTGGGGCTGGTCGCGGTGGGGCTGGGCTTGGGGTCGCCCGGGCCGACCAGCGAGACGTCGTCGGCCAGGAAGGCCGGCTGCCCGTACCAGCCGTGCAGGTAGACGGTGACGCTGGTGGTGGCGGCGCCGGTGGTGAAGGTGGTGCTGAGCTTGGACCAGGCGCTGCCGCCGGGGGTCCAGGTGCTCGGGTCGGTGCCGCCGGTGCCGCGGGCGCCGAGGTAGACGTACGAGCCCTGGACCCAGCTGCTCAGGGTGTAGGTCGAGGACGGCCTGACCGTGACGGTCTGGGTGCACTCGCCGGTGTCGCTGCCGGTCGGGGTGGCGCGCAGCGCCCCGGTGCCGGAGTGGACGGTGGCGGTCTCCGGGGCGCCGGCCGTACAGGTCCAGCCGTTCAGGCGGTTGGCGTCCTCGAAGCCGCCGTTGGTGATCAGTTCGACGTCGGTGGGCGCGGCCTGGGCGGCGCCGGTGCCGCCGGCGAGGACGAGGCCGCTCAGGCCGATGGCGACGGCACTGGCGCCGGCGAGCATCGAGTGCACGGCGCGCGGGCGCCGCTGCGGGGCAGGTGGCATGACTCCAGCTCCTGTGTGGGGGAGGCCGGCGGCTCCCGTGGGGGAGAGCCGTCCGGGTGTCGACGGGTGCGCGTGCGGGAGCTACCGACAACACAAGTCCCTGTCGGGGAAGGAGACTTGCCTTCACAAGGTGGAGTAGACCAATTCCGCTGTCAAGAGGGCCCCGGAGGAGGGCCCCGACGGCGGACCGGGCTCAGGCGGCCGCCGGCGGAGCGACGGGCTCCCCGACCAGCCGTGCCGTCAGGCCGGCGATCCGGGCGGAGGCCAGGCCGTCGCCGTAGGGGCTCGGCACGGCCGCGAGCCGGGCGAGCCGCTCGGGGGCGTCGGCCAGCCAGGCCCGGGCGTGAGCGCCGAGTTCGGCGCCGGGCGCCACCAGCGCGGCGAACCCGGCCTCGACGGCCTCGGGCCGCTCGGTGGAGCGGCGCACGACCAGCAGCGGCCGGCCGAGTACGGTGCACTCCTCCTGCACCCCGCCGGAGTCGGAGACCAGCAGCGCGGCGTGCCGGGCCAGGCCCAGGAAGTCGGCGTAGCCGACCGGCCCGGTCACCGCGAGCCGCTCCAGCAGGCCGTCCAGGCCGAAGCGCTCGACGGCGGCCCGGGTGCGCGGGTGCACCGGGAACAGCACCGGGGTGCCGGCCCGGGCGATCCGGTCGAGCTCGGCGAGGACGGCGCCGAGCGCCTCGGCGGTGTCGGTGTTCTCCGGCCGGTGCACGGTGGCCAGCACGTAGCCGTCCGCGGCGAGCCCGTGCCGGGCGAGCAGGGCGGCCCGCGCCGCGGCGTCCGGCAGCGAGCCGCGGACCACCTCGACGACGGTGTTGCCGGTGAGCGCGATCCGCTCCTCGGCGAGCGACTCGGCGCGCAGGTTGGCGGCGTTGTCGGGGGTGGCCGCGCACAGCAGGTCCGCGATGTGGTCGACCATCACCCGGTTGTGCTCCTCGGGCATCGCCCGGTCGAAGCTGCGCAGCCCGGCCTCGACGTGCACCAGCGGGATGTCCCGGGCGTTGGCGGCGAGCGCGCCGGCCAGGGTGGCGTTGGTGTCGCCCTGGACGACGACGGCGGCCGGGCGGTCCTCGGCGAAGGCAGCGTCGAGCTGGCCGAGCGACCGGGCGATCTGGCCGGCCCGGGGGCGGCCGCCGACGCCGGTGAGCAGTTCGGGGCGGGGCAGGCCGAGGTCGCGCAGGAAGCGGCCGGACATCGCCTCGTCCCAGTGCTGGCCGGTGTGGACCAGGCGGGTGGCGGGGCCGAGCTCGTGGATCAGCGGGGCGAGTTTGACCAGCTCGGGGCGGGTGCCGAGGACGACGGCGACGCTGCCGGGGGCGAGCCGGGCGAGCGGGGCGGCGGGCTTCGGGGTCGGGCGCGCGGTCATGGCGGGACGGCTCCGGGGTCGGGGTGGGGCGGGTCGGGAGGTTCGGGGGCTCAGGATTCGAGCGCGGTGGGGGCGCCGAGGGCGACCTTCTCGGCGTTGCGGCGGGTCTTGGCCCAGCCGTTGCGGCCGAGCAGCAGGCGGACGGCGGCCCGGGTGGCGACCACGAACAGGTGGTAGGCGTAGAGCCAGACCAGGACGCCCCAGAGCAGGCCGGCGGCCCGGCCGCGGTCGGGGTGGACGAGCCGGCGGTAGGCCGGGCCCCAGAAGACCATCGGCAGGGTGGCGAGCACGAAGGCGAGCACCATCCACGGCCCGTACCGCAGCTGGAAGTCGGCGGTCTCCTCGGGGAAGAGCGCGAGTCCGGCCCCGGTGATCGCGAGCGACAGCGGGGTGAGGAGGACCAGCAGCACGCAGACCACCGGCTGGAGGAAGGTGTAGAGCACCTCGGCCTTGCCGGCGGGCCGGTAGTGCCGCGAGCGCAGCACCCGGCCGGTGTAGCGCAGGCACTGCAGGTTGCCCTGGGCCCAGCGGGTGCGCTGGGTGAGGAAGCGCCGCCAGGAGACCAGGGCCTCCTGGGAGACGTCGGCCTCGGTGACGTGGGTGAGCCGCCAGCCGGCCAGCCGCAGCTCCAGGCCGGACTCGTAGTCCTCCAGCAGTGCGCGCTCGGGCCAGGGGCGGCCCTCGCGGCCCTCCTCGGCGGTGAGCGAGTCCAGGGCGGTGAGCCGGACGAACTGGCCGTTGCCGCCGAGGCCGACGCTGCCGGTGCGGCGGCGCAGCAACTGCATGCCGGCGTTGTTGGCCTGGAACTCGATGTCCTGCATCCGCACCAGCGCGCGGGCCGCGGCGTTGGCGGCCCGGCCGCGGCCGGGCAGCGGCCGCTCGTCCTCGGCGTTGCGCATCCGCACGCCGATCTGCACGGCGCCGGTGTCGGGGCGGCCCATCGCGCGGTCGTTGCCGACCTGTTCGAGGGTGCCGGGGCCGAGCTGCCCGTCGGCGTCGACCACGCCGAGGACGACCCGGGAGCGGTCGGTGCCGGGCGGCAGCCGGGCGGAGATCTCCCGGTAGGCGGCGTTGAGGGCGGCGCCCTTGCCGATCCGGGCGTGCGGGCGGCGGCGCTGCACCAGGTGGACGCGCTCGTCGCGTTCGGCGGCGGCGAGCACCAGCGCGCGGGTGGCGTCGTCGCTGTCGTCGTCGATCACCCACAGGTGGGCGGTGGGGGCGACGGCCCGCAGGTCCCCGAGGGTCTGGGCGACCACCGCCTCCTCGTCCCGGCAGGGGATCATCAGGTGCCACTGGAAGGCGGCGGGGTCGCCGGGCACGGCCGGGGTGCTGTGCCGGAAGGCGTGCCGGGAGCCGGCCCAGTAGACCAGGAAGCGGCCGAAGACCAGGACCATGTAGCAGAGCAGGGCCAGCGAGATCAGCCCGCCGAGCTGGAGGAACCCCTCGCGGCGCATCTCGACGAACTGGCGCAGGGCGTCGGGCATGGCGCGGTGCTCCTCATGATCGAAGGCGATTTGTCTCCTTGGGATGCGAATCAATGCTTCATTGCGGTCTGATGTCGCTAAATCGATAGTAAATGGGGGAATTTGCCCAACTCGGGCAAAGTGGTGGTTCTCACCCCGTGAGGAGTGCCGGGCCCCGCTCCGTAGACTGTGGTCGTGAGCGACAAGGCCGACCCGAACCCGTACACCCTCCGCCCCGCCGACGGCGGCACCGGCGACGCCCTGCGCGACGTCGAGGTGGAACTCTCCGAGCGCTGGCCGGAGAACAAGCTGGAGCCCTCGCTCGACCGGATCGAGGCCCTGATGGACATCCTGGGCCAGCCCCAGCGGTCCTTCCCCTCCATCCACATCACCGGCACCAACGGCAAGACCTCCACCGCCCGGATGATCGAGCAGCTGTTCAGCGCCTTCGAGCTGCGCACCGGCCGCTACACCAGCCCGCACGTGGAGAGCGTCACCGAGCGGATCACCCTGGACGGCGCCCCGATCACCCCCGAGCGGTTCGTCGAGGTCTACCGCGACATCGAGCCCTACGTCCGGATGGTCGACGAGCGCGAGCCGGTCGCGATGTCCTTCTTCGAGGTGCTCACCGGCATGGCGTACGCGGCCTTCGCCGACGCGCCGGTGGACGTCGCCGTGGTCGAGGTCGGCATGGGCGGCTCCTGGGACGCCACCAACGTCATCGACGCCGCCGTCGCCGTGATCACCCCGATCGGCCTGGACCACACCGACAAGCTGGGGGAGACCACCGGCGAGATCGCCGTCGAGAAGTCCGGCATCATCAAGTCCGGCGCCGTCGCCGTCGTCGCCCAGCAGCAGCTCGACGCCGCCCAGACCATCCTGCGGCGCGCCGTCGAGGTCGACGCCACGGTCGCCCGCGAGGGCCTGGAGTTCGGCGTCATCCGCCGCGAACTCGCGGTCGGCGGCCAGCTGGTGACCCTGCGCGGGCTCGGCGGCGAGGAGTACGAGGACGTCTTCCTGCCGCTGCACGGCGAGCACCAGGCGCACAACGCGGCCCTCGCGCTGGCCGCCGTCGAGGCGTTCTTCGGCGTCGGCGGCGCCCGCGGCGGGCAGCTCGACGCCGACAAGGTCCGCCAGGCGTTCTCCGGCGTCAGCTCCCCGGGCCGGCTGGAGGTCGTCCGGCGCAGCCCCACCATCGTCCTGGACGCCGCGCACAACCCGCACGGCGCCCGGGCCGCCGTCGCCGCGCTCACCGAGTCCTTCGGCTTCACCCGCCTCGTCGGCGTCATCGGCACCAGCGGCGACAAGGACGTGGCCGGGCTGCTGGAGGCGTTCGAGCCGGTCCTCGCCGAGGTCGTCATCACCCAGAACTCCACCCACCGCGCGATGGACGTGGACGCGCTGGCCGCGCTCGCGGTCGAGGTCTTCGGCGAGGAGCGCGTCCAGGTCGAGCCCCGGCTCGACGACGCGATCGCCGCCGCCGTCACCCTGGCCGAGGAGGAGGGCGACCTCGGCGGCGCCGGGGTGCTGGTCACCGGTTCGGTCATCACCGTGGGCGAGGCCCGCCTGCTGCTCGGGAGGAAGTGACGATGAGGACGCTCTGCTCCTCGACGCTGATCGGCGAGGCCCTCGTGGTGCTCTTCGCGGCCCTGGTCGCGATGCAGCTCTCCGACGTGTCCAGCGCCGCGCTGTGGACCGTCAGCGGCGTCGCCATGGCGCTCTGCCTGCTGCTCTGCGGCATGATCGACCGCCCCGGCGCGGTGGCCGTCGGCTGGGGCCTGCAGCTCGCGCTGGTCGCCAGCGGCTTCGTCGTGCCGACCATGTTCGGGCTCGGCGCGGTCTTCGCCGGCCTGTGGTGGTGCTCGGTGCACTACGGCCGCAAGATCGACGAGATCAAGGCCGCCCGGGCCGCCGCCGCGGCGGCCTGAGGCGGCCCCGGACCGGGTCCGGGGCGTCCGCTCACGCAAGGTAACCTCTGCGGTAGTCGCACGGCGCACGCGGATCCGCGCGTGCGCGCCGATCCGCGTGCGCGCCGCATCCCATCCCTCCAGGAGACGCCCCGTGTCCCAGCGCACTCTCGTCCTGCTCAAGCCCGACGCCGTGAAGCGCGGCCTGGCCGGCGAGATCATCAGCCGCATCGAGCGCAAGGCCGGCTGGCGGCTCGCCGCCGCCGAGCTGCGCACCTTCGACCGGGCGACGCTGGAGCAGCACTACGCGGAGCACGTCGGCCGCCCGTTCTACGAGCCGCTGCTGGAGTTCATGACCTCCGGCCCGTCCATCGCCCTGATCGTCGAGGGCGAGGAGGCCATCGCCGGCATCCGCATGCTGGCCGGCGCCACCAACCCGCTGGAGGCCGGGGCCGGCACCATCCGCGGCGACTACGCGACGATCACCCGCGAGAACCTGATCCACGCCTCCGACTCGGTCGAGTCCGCCGAGCGCGAGATCAAGATCTTCTTCCCCGCCCACGCCTGACCCGACCGGGCGCGACGGTCACCAGGGACCTTCGGAATGCCCCGGTCGGGACCATTGGCCCGGCCGGGGCATTCTTATCGGGAAATAGGGAACCAGCCCCTCCGACACGGCGTCCCAATGCCCGGAGAAGCGATCACGCCCCGGACAATGGACGGTATGCCCCACGTCGACCTCCGTGCCGACCGGCGTGACTACGATGGACGCGACTCACGGGCCCGGTGAGGCAGCTCAGCTGGTCGCCGCCCCCACCCGGGCGCGCACCGTCAACCCCACAAGACTCCGAGCCCGGGAAAGGCACCCCACCCCATGGCGAGCAACCTGTCGTTCATCGGCCGCGACTTGGCGATCGACCTCGGAACTGCCAACACGCTGGTGTACGTCAGGGGCAAGGGGATCGTCCTCAACGAGCCGTCCGTGGTCGCGGTCAACACCAACACCGGGGGCATCCTCGCCGTCGGCTCCGAGGCCAAGAAGATGATCGGCCGCACGCCGGGCAACATCGTGGCCATCCGCCCGCTCAAGGACGGCGTGATCGCCGACTTCGAGATCACCGAGCGGATGCTGCGCTACTTCATCCTCAAGGTGCACCGCCGCCGCTTCCTCGCCCGCCCCCGGGTCGTCGTCTGCGTCCCCTCCGGCATCACCGGCGTCGAGCGGCGCGCCGTCATCGAGGCCTCCCTGCAGGCCGGCTGCCGCCAGGTGCACATCATCGAGGAGCCGATGGCCGCGGCCATCGGCGCCGGGCTGCCCGTCCACGAGCCCACCGGCAACATGGTCGTCGACATCGGCGGTGGCACCACCGAGGTCGCCGTCATCTCGCTCGGCGGCATCGTCACCGCGCAGTCCATCCGGGTCGCCGGCGACGAGCTGGACAACGCCATCGTCCAGCACATCAAGAAGGAGTACTCGCTGCTCCTCGGCGAGCGCAGCGCCGAACAGATCAAGATGAGCATCGGCTCCGCCTTCGGCCTGGAGGGCGAGAAGGACGAGCACGCCGAGATCCGCGGCCGCGACCTCGTCAGCGGCCTGCCCAAGACCGTCGTCATCTCCGCCGCCGAGGTCCGCGAGGCCATCGACGAGCCGGTCAACTCGATCATCGACGCGGTCAAGACCACCCTCGACCAGTGCCCGCCCGAGCTGGCCGGCGACGTCATGGACCGGGGCATCGTGCTCACCGGCGGCGGCGCCCTGCTCCGCGGCCTGGACGAGCGGCTGCGCCGGGAGACCGGCATGCCGATCCACATCGCGGAGAACCCGCTGGACTCCGTCGCACTCGGCTCCGGCAAGTGCGTCGAGGAGTTCGAGGCGCTCCAGCAGGTACTCGACGCCGCGCCGCGCCGTTAGCAGAACCGACACACCAGCCGAACTGACGGGCCCGCGCCCGGGTCCACAGCCCGGGGCCGGGGGCCAGGGGTACGAAGGGGCAGTACCAGCACCGTGAGGGACACACGAGAGAGCCGGCTGCTGCTCATCCTGCTGGTGGCCGTCGCCTTCGCACTGATCACCGTCGACATCAAGGGCGGTGAGAGCTCCCCGCTCGGCGGCGCCCGCCGCGCGGCCGCCGCCGTCCTCGGCCCGGTCGAACGCGGCGCCGCCACCGCCGTCGACCCGGTCGCCGACACCGTCCGGGCCTTCCGCGACGCCGCCTCGCACAGCGGGCGCACCGACCAGCTCGCCCGCGAGAACACCGAACTGCGGCAGAAGCTCGCCTCCTCCGACATGGCCGGCGGGCGCACCAAGCAGCTCGACGACCTGCTGCGCACCGCCGGCGCCGGCGGATACACCGTCAAGGCCGCGCAGACCATCGCGATCGGTCCGGCCCAGGGCTTCTCCTGGACCATCACCATCGACGCCGGCAGCGACGACGGCCTCACCCGCGACATGACCGTCGTCAACGGCCAGGGCCTGGTCGGCCGGATCACCACCGTCGCCCCGACCACCGCCACCGTGCTGCTCGCCTCCGACCCCGGCTTCACCGCCGGCACCCGGCTGGAGGGCACCGGCGAGATCGGCTTCGCGGCCGGCGGCGGCACCAGCTCCATGAAGGTCTCGCTGCTCAACGGCAAGGCCCAGGTCAAGGAGGGCGACCGGCTGGTCACCTTCGGCTCGCAGAGCGGCCGCCCGTTCGTCCCCGGCGTCCCGGTCGGCAAGGTCGTCCAGGTCGAGGCCAATCCCGGGCAGCTCACCAAGACGATCCTGGTCGAGCCCTTCGTCCAGTTCACCCGGCTCGACCTGGTCGGCGTGGTCGTCGTCCCGCCGCGCACCGACCCGCGCGACGCCGTCCTGCCGCCGGCCCCCGCGCCGGCCGCCCAGGGCCAGGCGGCCCCGGCGGCGCCCGCCGGGCCGGCCGTGCCCGTCCTCCCCGCCGCCCCGGCCGCCGTCCCGCCCGCCAAGCCCACTGGGGGGAACTGAGCCATGCGCCTCGCCCGCATCCCCGTCTCCGCCGTACTGATCCTGTTCGGCCTGCTGCTCCAGGTCAGCGTCTTCGGCCGGCTGCAACTGCCCGGGGCCACCCCCGACATACTGCTGCTCGTGGTCGTCGGCCTCGCCCTGGTCTACGGGCCCACCGGCGGCTGCCTGGTCGGCTTCGCGGCCGGCCTGCTCGCCGACCTCGCCCCGCCCTCCGACCACGCCATCGGCCGCTACGCGCTGGTGCTCTGCCTGATGGGCTACGCCGCCGGGCTGCTGCGCCCCGAGCACGGCCGGCAGCGCTCGGTCTCCAGCGCGCTGCTGGTGGTGGCGGGCGCCGCGATCGCCTCCACCCTGCTGTACGCGATGGTCGGCGCGCTGGTCGGCGACACCGCCGCCCGGCACGTCGGGCTCGGCCAGCTGGTGTTCACCGCCCTGCTCTACGACCTGCTGCTCGCCCCCTTCGTGGTGCCCGCCGTGATGCTGGTCGCCCGCCGCTTCGGCAAGGACCCGCTGGCCGTGGCCGAGGACGACGAGGGCGGCCCCGGGCTCGGCACCCTGGCCCGCTACCGCACCACCCGCGACGGCGTGACCGGCTCGTCCTACAAGAGGAAGCGCCTGCTCGGCGCGGGGAAGCGCCCGTAGCCCCCGGCCCCGACCCGACGCGACCAGCCCGCCCGCCCCTGTTCTGTTTTGGAGCGCACGAGACGTGAGCAACATCCCCGAGACCGGCCGTACCCGGCGGGTGACGATCCGGCTGGTGGTGCTGCAGATCCTGGTGCTCTCGCTGCTCGCCACCCTCGGCGGCCGGCTGTGGTACCTGCAGATCCGCAACGCCAGCGTCTACACCGCCAAGGCGACCGGCAACCACATCCGCGAGGTCGTCGAACCGGCCGTGCGCGGTGAGATCCTGGACGCCTCCGGCCGCATCCTGGCCGGCAACGAGACCAAGCTGGTCGTCTCGGTCAGCCGCACCTCGCTGCTCCAGCAGAAGGACGGCGGCAAGGCGGTGCTGACCCGGCTCGCCGACGTGCTCGGAATGCCCGCCAAGGACGTCCAGGAGAAGGTCCGGCTCTGCGACGCCAAGACCCCGCAGCCCTGCTGGAACGGCTCGCCCTACCAGCCGATCCCGGTCACCAAGGAGGCGACCACCCAGCAGGCGATGCAGATAATGGAGCGCCGCGAGGACTTCCCCGGGATCACCGCCCAGCCGACCGCCGTGCGCCACTACACCGGCGCCGAGGGCGCCAACCTCGCCCAGGTGCTCGGCTACCTCTCGCCGGTCACCGACGAGGAGGTCTCCAAGACCGCCGACAAGGCGGGCCTGGACCGCTACCTGCCGGCCGACCAGATCGGCCGCGCCGGGCTGGAGTCCGTCTACGACCGCGACCTGCGCGGCACCGCCGGCGTCACCAAGCTGGAGGTGGACAACCTCGGGCGGGTCATCGGCACCGCCGACAAGGCCGCCCCGCAGACCGGCAACAACCTGGTGACCAGCATCGACGCCCGGGTGCAGAAGGTCGTCGAGGACAATCTGGCGCAGGCGATGGCCGACGCCCGCAAGACCTTCGACAAGGTCACCAACCGCAACTACGAGGCCGACTCCGGCGCCGCCGTCGTGATGGACGTGCACACCGGGCGGATCGTCGCGATGGCCAGCGCCCCCACCTACGACCCCAACCTGTGGCAGGGCGGCATCAGCGGCAAGGACTACCAGGCGCTGACCAGCAAGGACTCCAACTTCCCGCTGCTGAACCGGGCCATACAGGGTCAGTCGGCCCCCGGTTCGACGTTCAAGGTCATCTCCACCACGGCCGCCGTCCAGGCCGGCTACTCGCTGGACGGCCGCTACGACTGCCCGAAGAGCATGACCATCGGCGGCCGCGAGTTCAAGAACTTCGAGAGCGAGAGCTTCGGGGCGATCTCCCTGGAGCGGGCCCTGGAGGTGTCCTGCGACACCGTCTTCTACGGCCTGGCCTACGACCAGTGGATGAAGGACGGCGGCATCAAGCCGAAGAAGGACCCGGGCGACTGGTTCTTCAAGACCGCCCACGAGTTCGGCCTCGGCGCCAAGACCGGCATCGACCTGCCGAGCGAGGTCACCGGCCGGGTGCCGGACCGGCAGTGGAAGCAGTCCTTCTACGACAACAACAAGGACGCCTGGTGCCGGCAGGCGGAGAAGGGCGGCAACAGCTTCTCCGACCAGATCGCCCGGGAGAACTGCGTCGACGGCTACCAGATGCGCGCCGGTGACGCCGTCAACTTCGCGATCGGCCAGGGCGACACCCTGGTCACCCCGATCCAGATGGCCCGGATCTACGCGGCCCTCTCCAACGGCGGCACCTTCTACCGCCCGACCATCGCCAAGGCCGTGATGAGCCCGAGCGGGGAGCTCGTCCGCGAGATCGCCCCGCACGAGGACGGCCGGCTGCCCGGCGACCAGAAGCTGCTCGGCTACATCGACCAGGCCACCGCGGGCGTCGTCACCAGCGGCACCGCCGCCTGGAAGTTCACCGGCGCGGGCTGGCCGCAGGGCAAGATCGAGCTGCACGCCAAGACCGGCACCGCCGAGGTCGAGGGCAAGCAGACCACCTCGTGGCTGACCACCTACAGCCGCGACTACGCGGTCGTGATGACGATAAGCCAGGGCGGCACCGGCTCCGGCGGCTCCGGCGACGCGATCCGGCGGATCTACCAGTCGCTGTACGGCGTCGACGACAAGGGCAACGTCGACCAGGGCAAGGCACTGCTGCCCACGCCGCAGGCCGAACTGCCGAAGTTCAACCCGGACGGCACCGCGATCATCAAGCCGGCCTCGTTCGGCACCGGCGGCGCCGCGGCCGGCGACCCCGGGGTGAGCGGCGACTCGCCGCGGGTCTTCCTGGACCCGGCGCAGCCCGGCGGAGGAGGCGCCGTCCCGGTGCTCGTGGCGGCGGCGGACGCCGTCGAACCCACCCGCTCCACCGGAAGGGGCCGGGCATGACCTCCTACGGCTCGTACCGCCAGCTGCGGCTCGTGCCGCAGCGCGGCGGGGTGCCCAAGTCGCTGGCCAAGGACTCCCCGCTGTGGCGGATCGACTGGATACTGCTGCTGGCCGCGGTGGTCCTCTCGCTGGGCAGCTCGCTGCTGGTCTGGTCGGCGACCCGGGGGCGCGACACGCTCACCCACGGGGACCCGCAGTACTTCCTGTTCCGGCACCTGACCAACGTCCTGATCGGGGCCGTGCTCTGCGCGGCGGTGATAGCGATAGGGAGCCGGCGGTTCCGGACGGTCGTGCCGTTCCTGTACGCCGGCGTGATCGTGCTGCTGCTGGCCACGCTGAGCCCGCTCGGCTCGACCATCAACGGACAGCACTCCTGGATCCAGCTGGGCGGCGGCTTCTCGGTGCAGCCGGCCGAGTTCGCCAAGCTGGCGATCGTGCTGTCGATGGCGGTCGTGCTGTCCGACCAGGTGGACGCGGGGGAGCGGGAGTTCCCGTCGGACAAGGCGGTGTTCCGCGGGCTGGTCTGGGCGACGCTGCCGATGGCCATAGTGATGCTGATGCCGGACGCCGGCTCGGTGATGGTGATGGCCGTCATCGTGCTGGGCATCCTGCTGGCCTCCGGCGCGGCCAACCGCTGGGTGTTCGGGCTGATCCTGGTCGGCGTCGGCGGCTGCGTGGCGATCTGGAAGCTCGGGGTGCTGAGCAAGTACCAGATCGACCGCTTCGCGGCCTTCGCCAACCCGGCGCTCGACCCGTCCGGGGTCGGCTACAACACCGCGCAGGCCCGGATCGCGATCGGCTCCGGCGGGCTGAGGGGCAAGGGCCTGTTCCACGGGACGCAGACCACCGGGCAGTTCGTGCCGGAGCAGCAGACCGACTTCGTGTTCACGGTGGCCGGCGAGGAGCTGGGCTTCCTCGGGGCGATGGCGATCATCGTGCTGCTCGGCGTGGTGCTGTGGCGGGCCTGCCGGATCGCCCGCCAGGCCACCGACCTGTACGGCACCATCGTGGCGGCCGGGGTGGTCTCCTGGTTCGCCTTCCAGGGCTTCGAGAACATAGGGATGTGCCTGGGCATCATGCCGGTGGCCGGCATCCCGCTGCCGTTCGTCTCCTACGGGGGTTCGTCGATGTTCTCGACCTGGGTGGCGATCGGGCTGTTGCAGGCGGTGCAGAGCCAGCGGCCGATAGCGGCCTGAGCCGTCGGGCCTGAGCCGTCGGGCCGGGTTCGCGGCCGGGGCCGGTCCGGGGTCTCCCCGGGCCGGCCCCTCGCGCGTCCGGCGGCTACCAGGCGTCCCAGTGGGTGATCCGGGCGGTGTCCACGCGCGGGCCGGGGCGGAAGTCGGTGCCGAGGGTGTGGGCGAGCGGGACCAGCGCGGCCTGGGCGACCGTCCCGTAGGGGATGCCGAGCAGTTCGGCGGCCTCGCGCTCGTAGTGCAGGTGCGGGGTGGTCCAGGCGGTGCCGAGGCCGCGGGAGCGGGCGGCGAGCATGAACTGCCAGGTGGCGGGGAGGATCGAGCCCCAGACGTTGGCCTGGCCGACGTGGCCGGCCAGTTCGTGCCGGCCCTCGATCCGCACGCAGGGCACCACCAGGACGGGGACCTCGTGCAGGTGGTCGAAGAGGTGCCGGGCGCTCTCGGCCAGCCGCAGCCGGCGGGCGGTGTCCTCGGTGGTGCGGTCCGGGCCGGTCCGGACGACGGGGTCGCGCGGGTGGGTCAGGCCGAGCCGGTAGAGGTCGGCGAGGGCGGCGCGCCGGGCGGGGTCGGTGACCACCACGAAGTCCCAGCGCTGGCGGTTGCGGCCGGTGGGGGCCTGGGTGGCGAGGGCCAGGCACTCCTCGACCAGCGCCCGGTCGACCGGGCGGGCGAGGTCGAGGCGCCGGCGTACGGCCCGGGTCGTGGTGAGGAGCTGGTCGGCGGTCAGATCGAGCTGCGGCACGGCCGGTGGCCTCCGGTTCGGTGGGCCGGCCGCGGGGCGGGGGCGCCTCAGTCGGCCGGCGGGACGTCGAGGAGCTTGCGGGTGAGGCGGACCAGCGTCGCGCGCTCCTCCGGGGTGAGGGCGGCGAAGGCGTGGTCGAGGACCGGGGCCATGGCGCGTTCGGCCCCGGCGAGGGCGGCGGTGCCCTCCGGGGTGAGGGTGACGGCGTAGGCGCGGCGGTCGCGGGGGTGGCGCTCGCGGCGGACCAGGCCGGCGTCCTCCAGGGCGTCGACGCAGCCGACCATGACGCTGCGGTCGATCCGCAACTGTTCGCTGAGCTCCTGCTGGGAGCAGCTGCCGACGGCGGCGAGCATCTTGAGCACCAGGTGCTGGGGCACCGTGAGGGGGCCGCCGGCGAGCCGCTCGTCGATGGAGCGGGCGACCGCGGTGGTGGCCCGGCACAGGGCGACGTCCGGGCGGTCCAGGGTGAGCGCGGCGAAGTAGCGCCGACGCTCGCCGCTGTCGTCCGCCCGGCTGGGGGAGGCGAGGCGGGCGGGCCTGGGGGCGGTGGCCATCGGGGCTCCTTCGGTGGTGGACGGCCAGCATAACGCTCCCCGGAGATTGTTTGACGGTAGATTATTTACCACACCACCTTTTGGTGGGTGGGCGTGATGGATAATCAGATCGGTTGGCCAGCGGATGGATCAGAGGTGGGCGATGACCGGGGCCGGGCGAACGGGGGAGCCGGGGGAGCAGTGGTTCGACCCGGCGGACGAGAGGCTCGGCTGGGACGGCGTCTGCGGCTTCGAGCGGGTCGGCGACACCGTGCTGCCGCTGCGCACGCCGCGGGAACGGATCGCCACCGCGCTCAGCGGCGACCTCATCCGGTTCGCCGCGCTGCCGGCCGGCGTCCGCTTCGCGGTGCGCACCGACGCGGCCCGGCTGCTGCTGGACCTGGAGGCGGAGGCGGGCGGCGCACCCCTGGACGTCCTCGCCGACGGCGTGCTCGTCGACCGGCGGCGGCCGGGACCCGGCCGGGCGCGGCTCGACATCGTCCTGCCCGGCGTCCCGGCCGACATCGAGGTCTGGCTCCCGCACCTGTCCCGCACCCGCCTCGCGGCCGTCGGCCTGCACGGCCACCGGCTGCTGGAGCCGGTCGTGCGCAGCGGCCCGCGCTGGACGGCCTACGGCAGCTCGCTGACGCACGCGATGTTCCCGCACGGGCCCTCCGAGGGCTGGACCGCGCTGCTCGCGCGCCGGAACGGCTGGCGGCTGCGCAACCTCGGCTTCATCGGACAGGCCTACCTGGACCAGCCGGTCGCCCGGATCGTCAGGGACACCCCCGCCGAGCTGATCACCCTGGAGATCGGCACCAACGCCTACCTCGGATCGGCCTTCACCGCCCGCAGCTGGGCCCCCGCGGTGTGCGGCTTCGTCGAGACCATCCGCGACGGGCACCCCGACACGCCGATCGCCGTGATCTCGGCCCTGCCGTCGGCGAAGCGCGAACACGCCGTCAACGCCGCCGGACTGACCCTGGCCCTGATCCGCGACCTGACCGGCACGGCCGTGCGGATGCTCCAGCGGCTCGGCGACCGGCGGCTCCACCTGGTCGACGGCCGCGAGGTGCTGCCGCTCGCCGAGGCGGACCGGCTGTACGCCGACGGCCTGCACCCGACGGCGGCCGGCGAGCACCGGCTGGCCGGCCTGGTCGAGCCGTACCTGCTGCCGCTGCTCGCCTCCTGAGCGGTGCCCTCGGGGGCGCTACCCCGGGGGCAGCAGGAGGTCGGCGGCGGCGAACACCGCCCGGGTCTGGTGGGCGACCTGGGTCTCCACCGGCACCCAGCGGGCGCCCAACCGGTGCAGGCCCTCCAGGCTCGCCGCCGCGATCCCCCGGGCCCGCGCCCGGGCCGCGTCCGCCGCCGGGCCGCCGCAGTCCGCCAGCAGCCGCAGCAGCATCGAGGCGATCCGCAGCGGCACCCGCTCGGCCGCGATCCGCGCGGCGGTCACCCGGGACACCGTCAGCGGCGCCGAGGACCAGTCGGCCAGCCAGTCCTCCACCACCGGGCGGCAGACCGCCAGGTTGAACTCGACCGCGCGCAGCAGCGGCCCGTACGCCACCCCCGCGTGCGGCGGCACCAGCGGCAGCAGGGCGGTCAGCTCCGCGACCCGGCCGCCCAGCCGGTCGGCGCAGGCCCCGACGGCGGCGCGCACGTCCGGCGCCGGGCGGGCGTCGCCGACCGCGTCGATCGCCCACATCGGCACCTCCAGCACCGCCGTGGTGCCGCCGTACCGGCCCGCGTACGACCAGGTGGACAGCTCCGGGCGGTCCGGCAGCGGCTGCCGGCGGCGGCCCGGCCCCGGCATCACGTAGCTGCCGGGGGCCGGGCTGTCCCAGCCGACCGCGTCGTAGGAGTCGACGTCCAGCGGGATGCCGCCGCGCGCCACCGAGCGGGCGAAGCGGTCGGCCAGGCCCGGCAGCGGCCGGGTGAGCTGCACGAACGCCCCGCCGAAGTCCACGCCGTGCAGCGAGCACTGGAGCACCGGCCGCAGCTCGTCGACCAGCCCGGTGAGCACCCGGCTCTCCGGCATCGGGGTCAGCGGGCCGTCCGGGTGCGGCAGCAGCTCCGGCTGCTCGTGGAAGGCCGGGCGGAAGAAGTGCTCGTAGTGCCGGGCCGCGGTGAGCGGGCCGTGCAGCCAGCCCTCGTTGAGCGCGGCGCCGTCCGGGTCCAGGCAGAGCAGGACGTGCCAGCCCACCCCCGGCCGGGGCGGCAGCTCCAGGACCCGCTCGGCCAGCCGGACGGCGGCGGCCAGGCCGACCGGCTCGTTGGGGTGCGGCCCGCCGACGGCCAGCACCGTGTGCTCGCCCCCGTCCACCGAGAGCAGCACCAGCGGGCGCCCCGCCCGGGAGCGGCCGACCTCGCGGACCCGGCAGCGCCCGGGGTGGCGGCGGGCCAGCCGGTGGGCCGCGGCGATCGCGCGCGCCACCGTCGGATAGGTCCCGGTGTCGTGGCGCGGGGCTTCGGTACGGCGCGTCCGCCGGCCCGTGTCGGTCATGGCTCTCCTGTCCTCGGGGGGCGGGCGGGGCGGCGCGGTCGGGGGCGCGGCCGGGAGCGCGGCGCGGGGTCGCGCCGGGCCCTCCCGGCACGGCCGGTGCGCGCGCGGCCAACTCCCTCGTTCCGGGGACGCACAGGACCTTCCGGTGGAGCCTTGCCAGTACCGCACGCGCCCTCGGAGCGTGTCAACAGTCGTCGGGCACCGGCGGTGGGGCCGCGGTGGGCTCGCGGTCGGGCGCCGGTGGGGCCGCGTTCACGTGCCGTGATCCCCCGTCCCGGGCCGCGGAAACCCGCTCTCGGAGGGTCGTCCCCGAACTCCCGGCCGGGCCGGGGCCGCGGCGGTTCGGCTACCCTTGAGGGTCACCCCTCCCAGCCGTCGCCCCCGCGGAGTGCGCGGCGGTCCCGAACGTCGTAAGGGTTCCTAGTACACATGACTGTCGAATCGGTCTTCCCACGCCTGGAGGCCCTCCTCCCGCACGTCCAGAAGCCGATCCAGTACGTCGGCGGCGAGCTGAACTCGACCGTCAAGGACTGGGACGCCTGCGACGTCCGCTGGGCGCTGATGTACCCCGACGCCTACGAGGTGGGCCTGCCCAACCAGGGCGTCATGATCCTCTACGAGGTGCTCAACGAGCAGGAGGGCGTCCTCGCCGAGCGCACCTACAGCGTCTGGCCGGACCTTGAAGCGCTGATGCGCGAGCACGGCGTCCCCCAGTTCACCGTGGACGCCCACCGGCCGGTGCGCGCCTTCGACGTGTTCGGACTCTCCTTCTCCACCGAGCTCGGCTACACCAACATGCTGGCCGCGCTCGAACTGGCCGGCATCCCGCTGGCCGCCCGGGACCGGACCGACGAGGACCCGGTCGTGCTGGCCGGCGGCCACGCTGCGTTCAACCCCGAGCCGATCGCGGACTTCATCGACTGCGCGGTCGTCGGCGACGGCGAGCAGGCCGTGCTCGACATCACGAAGATCGTCCGGGAGTGGAAGGCCGAGGGGCGCCCCGGCGGGCGCGACGAGCTGCTGCTGCGCCTGGCGCGCACCGGCGGCGTCTACGTGCCGAAGTTCTACGACGTCGAGTACCTGGCCGACGGCCGGATCGGGCGCGTCGTGCCGAACGCCCCCGGCGTGCCGTGGCGGGTGTCCAAGCACACCGTGATGGACCTCGACGAGTGGCCCTACCCGAAGCAGCCGCTCGTCCCGCTCGCCGAGACCGTCCACGAGCGGATGTCCGTGGAGATCTTCCGCGGCTGCACCCGCGGCTGCCGCTTCTGCCAGGCCGGCATGATCACGCGCCCCGTGCGGGAGCGAAGCATCACCGGCATCGGCGAGATGGTCGAGCGCGGGCTCAAGGCGACCGGCTTCGAGGAGGTCGGCCTGCTGTCGCTGTCCTCCGCGGACCACACCGAGATCGCCGACGTCGCCAAGGGCCTGGCCGACCGCTACGCCGAGGACAAGATCGGCCTGTCGCTGCCGTCCACCCGCGTCGACGCCTTCAACATCGACCTCGCCAACGAGCTCAGCCGCAACGGCCGCCGCTCCGGCCTCACCTTCGCCCCCGAGGGCGGCAGTGAGCGCATGCGCAAGGTGATCAACAAGATGGTGTCGGAGGAGGACCTCATCCGCACCGTCGCCACCGCCTACGGCAACGGCTGGCGCCAGGTGAAGCTGTACTTCATGTGCGGCCTGCCCACCGAGACCGACGAGGACGTGCTCCAGATCGGCGAGATGGCGAAGAACGTCATCCAGAAGGGCCGCGAGGTCACCGGCCAGAACGACATCCGCTGCACCGTCTCCATCGGCGGGTTCGTGCCCAAGCCGCACACCCCGTTCCAGTGGGCCCCGCAGCTGTCCGCCGAGGCCACCGACGCCCGCCTGGCCAAGCTGCGCGACTCGATCCGCGGCGACCGCAAGTACGGCAAGAACATCGGCTACCGCTACCACGACGGCAAGCCCGGCATCGTCGAGGGCCTGCTCTCCCGCGGCGACCGCCGGGTCGGCGCGATCATCCGCGCGGTCTACGAGGACGGCGGCCGCTTCGACGGCTGGCGCGAGCACTTCTCCTACGACCGCTGGATGGCCGCCGCCGAGAAGGGCCTGACCGGCACCGGCGTCGACGTCGACTGGTACACCACCCGTGAGCGCACCTACGAGGAGGTGCTGCCCTGGGACCACCTGGACAGCGGCCTCGACAAGGACTGGCTCTGGGAGGACTGGCAGGACGCCCTGGAGGAGGTCGAGGTCGACGACTGCCGCTGGACCCCGTGCTTCGACTGCGGCGTCTGCCCGCAGATGGACACCCACATCCAGATCGGCCCCACCGGCAAGAAGATGCTCCCGCTCACCGTGGTGAACAAGTAGTCAGGTGAGATGAATTGCCCTCGCCGGGTCCTCGGCGAGGGCAATTCGGGTTCCCAGCCTCATCGAGTGGGTTAGCCTCGGGCCGAGGTGGGAAATGGCGAGGATTCGCATGGAACTCGACGATGATGATCTGGCCTTGGCCGCGGACCTGCTGGGTACGCCAACGGCATCCGAGACCGTGAACGCGGCGTTGTGGAGGGTCGTCGATCTGGCTACGGGGAGTGAGGCCGGCGGGACACCGGATGAAGTTCCCGAGGTCGGTCCCGGCGCGTGATGTGCGCCCGAGATATGGGGGCGGGGCGAGGGGTGGGCGGGGGCGCGTACCCTTTGAGGTGACAGCGTCCGGACGGTGGCGGGGAAAACGCCGCCGCCGCGGACGGGGAGAACTGACTAAGGACTGAGCGACCCTGGCACGCCGTACGCCCGACGGTCCGCCGCCCGCGCCGACGGTGCAGCGGATCCGTCTCCGCTACACCAAGCGCGGCCGGCTCCGCTTCACCAGCCACCGCGACTTCCAGCGCGCCTTCGAGCGCGCCCTGCGCCGGTCGGCGGTGCCGATGGCCTACTCGGCCGGCTTCACCCCGCACCCCAAGGTGTCCTACGCCAACGCGGCGCCGACCGGCGTGGCCAGCGAGGCGGAGTACCTGGAGATCGGGCTCGCCGCCCCCCGCGACCCGGAGGAGCTGCGCGTCCAACTGGACGATTCGCTGCCCGGGGGCCTCGACGTGATCGACGCGGTCGAGGTGCGCACGTCCAACTTCGTGGAGCGCCTGGAGGCCTCCGAATGGCAGGTCCGGCTCGACGGCGTCGAGCCGGCCGAGGCGGGCCGCGCGATCGCGGCGTTCCTCGCCGAGGAGCGGGTCGAGGTCGAACGCCTCACCAAGAACGGCGTCCGGGTCTTCGACGCGCGCGGCGCGGTGGCGGCTCTCGAAGTGCTCCCGCCGCAGGTCGACGGCGGTGCGGACACGGCGGGCGAAGAGGCCCGCGATGTTCGGACCGGGCGTCCCTGTGCGATACTGCGCCTGGTAGTACGACACGCCACACCCGCCGTACGACCCGACGACGTGTTGTCCGGTCTCCGTGCGACGGCCGACCTGGCGCCGCCGGTCCCCGCAGAGGTGACCAGGCTGGCGCAGGGGCCGCTCGACGAGGGGACCGGCACGGTGACCGACCCGCTGGCGCTCGACCGCGCCGCGGCCCCGGCCGGCCCTGTGGCCACCGGCGAGCCGCGCGCAACCGCGTCCGCCTAGCGGGCGGAGGCCGGGTCCAGTTCCCCACTGGGCCCGCTGGTCCTCCAGGCCCCCGCGGCTCCCCAGGGGAGCGAGCGTCGTCGAAGCACAGGCCGGCCTCTTGCGGCCCGCCGACCCAGACGGTCGGTGGGCCCGAGGACCCCGTCCGGGAGCCACCCGGGGTTGGGGGACGGCGCAGCTTGGGAAAACCTCAGAAGACTGGTCAGACCAGAAGACTTTCGACACCCCGCCGCGTGCGGGGCGCCGAGCGAGACTACGAGCCCCTGTGCGGCCTCGCGTCCGCGCGGCGGCACCGTGAGAGGGTCCGGCCCGAGCATCGTCGCGATGCCGGCCGGCCACCGGTGCCGCGCCGTGCCCGGATGCGGAGCCCGGGGGCCTGACGGGAGATCCACCCGCATGCTCGAGAACACCGATCCGCAGCAGTCTGCGGCAACGGAACAGAACGACACCGCCACCGGCGGCGACGGCGCGTCCGCCGCGCCGCCGCGCCGGCGCCGCCGGGCGGTGTCCCGCCCGGCCGGAGCGCCGCAGGGCGCGGCCGCGGAGGCCGCCGAGACGGTCATCGCGGCCGAGTCCGAGGTGAAGCCGGCCGAGGCGCCGGCCGCCGAGGCGCCCGCCGCCGAGCCGGTCGCGGAGAAGCCGGTGCGCGCCCGCCGCACCCGCAAGCGCGCCGAGGCGCCCGCCGGTGCGCCCGAGGACACCGCCATCGTGGTCACCGCGCCGGACGCCGGCGAGCCGGTGGTCGCGGTCGAGGCCGCCAAGGCTCCGAAGGCCGCCAAGGCGGAGAAGACGGAGAAGGCCGAGGCCGCCGAGAAGGCGGAGAAGCCCGTGCGGGCCCGCCGGACCCGCAAGAAGGCCGAGGCCGCGCCGGTCGAGGAGCCGGTGCAGGCCGTCGCCGAGCCCGAGCCCGCCGCCGCCCCCGTCGCCGAGCCGGTCGCCGCCGAGGCGCCCGCCGAGGAGGCCCCGGCCGCCCCGGCGCGCCGCGCCCGCCGCCGCCGGGTGGTCGAGGCCGCCCCGGTGGTCGAGCCCGCGCCCGCCGCCGAGGAGCCGGTGGCCGAGGAGCCCGAGGCCGAGGAGACCCCGGCCGAGGAGCCGGCCGTCGAGGCGCCCGCCGCCGAGCAGCCCGCGCCCGCGCCGGCCGCCGAGGCCGAGCCGCCGCAGCGGGTGCGCCGCCGCGCGGTCCGCCCGTCCACCGCGATCTTCCAGGCGCCGGTCTTCCAGGAGCCCGCCCCCTACGTCGCCCCGAGCGCCCCCGCCGCGGCGTCCGCTCCGGCTGCCCCGCAGCAGGCCGCCCCGCAGCCGGCCGCCGCCGAGGCGACCGCCGTGCCGGCGGAGCACCAGGAGGACGAGGAGTTCGAGTACAGCGGCGTCGGCCGCCGCCGCCGCGTCCGCACCTCGGTGCGGGTGCAGACCCCGGCGCGCTCGAAGGCCGCCGCGAAGCCGGTCGTCGAGAAGCCCGCCGCCGTGAAGGCCGCCGTCGCGAAGCCCGTCGTCGAGGAGGCGCCCGTCGAGGCGCCCGCCGCCGTCGAGGCCCCCGCCACCGGCCCCGAGGCCGAGGACGAGTGGGAGGACGGCCGCCCGTCGCGCCGTCGCCGCCGGGGCGGCCGCCGCCGCCGTCGCGGTGAGGCCGAGGAGGCCGAGGCCGACGCGCCCGAGACCGAGCAGCCCGCCGCCGAGGAGCCGGCCGTCGCCGACGAGGACGACGAGGACGACGACCTGGCCGCCGGCCTGTCCTCGTCCCGCCGCCGTCGCCGCCGTCGCCGCCGCAGCGGTGAGGCCGGCGCGGTCGAGGTCGCCGAGACCACCGAGGACGGCGTCCGCACGGTGGTGAAGGTGCGCGAGCCGCGCCGCCGCTCCACCGAGCCGTCCTTCGACCCGGACGAGGTGCAGTCCATCAAGGGCTCCACCCGCCTGGAGGCCAAGAAGCAGCGCCGCCGCGAGGGCCGCGAGCTGGGCCGCCGCCGGGTGCCGATCATCACCGAGGCCGAGTTCCTGGCCCGCCGGGAGTCGGTCGAGCGCGTCATGGTGGTGCGCCAGAACGGCCAGCGCACCCAGATCGGTGTCCTTGAGGACGGCGTGCTCGTCGAGCACTACGTCAACAAGGAGCAGGCCACCTCGTACGTCGGCAACGTCTACCTGGGCAAGGTCCAGAACGTGCTGCCGTCCATGGAGGCCGCGTTCGTCGACATCGGCAAGGGCCGCAACGCGGTGCTGTACGCCGGCGAGGTCAACTTCGGCGCGCTCGGCGGCCACGGCGGTCCGCGCCGGATCGAGTCGGTGCTGAAGTCCGGCCAGTCCGTGCTGGTGCAGGTCTCCAAGGACCCGATCGGCCACAAGGGTGCCCGCCTGACCAGCCAGATCTCGCTGCCCGGCCGCTACCTGGTCTACGTGCCCGAGGGCTCGATGACCGGCATCTCCCGCAAGCTGCCGGAGAACGAGCGCGCCCGTCTGAAGCAGATCCTCAAGAAGATCGTCCCGGACGACGCGGGCGTCATCGTGCGCACCGCCGCCGAGGGCGCCTCCGAGGAGGAGCTGACCCGCGACGTCCAGCGGCTGCAGCAGCAGTGGGAGGACATCCAGAAGAAGGCCGCGACCGGCAACGCCCCGGCGCTGCTGTACGGCGAGCCGGACATGACCGTCCGGGTCGTCCGCGACATCTTCAACGAGGACTTCACCAAGGTCATCGTCTCCGGCAACGAGGCGTGGAACACCATCCACGACTACGTCTCCAACGTGGCCCCGGACCTCGCCGGCCGGCTCCAGCGGTGGACCTCCGAGGTGGACGTGTTCGCCACCTACCGGATCGACGAGCAGCTGATGAAGGCGCTGGACCGCAAGGTCTGGCTGCCCAGCGGCGGTTCGCTGGTGATCGACCGCACCGAGGCGATGGTCGTCATCGACGTCAACACCGGGAAGTTCGTCGGCCAGGGCGGCAACCTGGAGGAGACGGTCACCCGGAACAACATCGAGGCGGCCGAGGAGATCGTCCGCCAGCTGCGGCTGCGCGACCTCGGCGGCATCATCGTGATCGACTTCATCGACATGGTCCTGGAGTCCAACCGCGACCTGGTGCTGCGCCGCCTGCTGGAGTGCCTGGGCCGGGACCGGACCAAGCACCAGGTGGCCGAGGTCACCTCGCTGGGCCTGGTGCAGATGACCCGCAAGCGGGTCGGCCAGGGGCTGCTGGAGTCCTTCTCCGAGCCCTGCGTGCACTGCAACGGCCGCGGTGTGATCGTCCACATGGAGCAGCCGAGCGCCCACGTGCACGCCGGTGGCGGCGCGGCCGCCGTCGAGGCGGGCTCGGGCGGCGGCAAGCGCCGGCGCCGGGGCAAGGGCGGCGCGGCGCACGAGGAGCCGCAGGCCGTCGAGGCCGTCGAGCCGGTGGAGGCCGTCGAGGCCGCCGCCGAGGCGGTCGTCGAGGCCGTCGAGGCGCCGGTCCGCGAGGAGATCGAGGGCCAGCTGGCGATCGAGGTCCCGGGTGTCGAGGAGCCGCCGGCCGAGGCCGCGGCCGTCGAGGCCCCGGCCGAGCCGGCGCCCGCCGCCGCGCCCACCGGGCGGCCCCGCCGCCGGGCGGTGCGCAAGGCCACGGCCCCGGCCGGGGCACCGGGCGAGGCGGAGATCGTGGTGCTGCAGGCCAAGGCCGAGGCGGCGCTGGAGTCGGCCCTCGCGGCCGTCAGCCCGGCCGCGCAGGCCGCGGTCGAGGAGCAGCCGGCCGAGGCGGTCGTCGTCGAGGCGGTGGCCGAGCCGGTCGCCGTCGAGGCCGAGGTCCCCGCCGAGCCGGTCGCCGAGGCGCCCGCCGAGGAGCCCGCCGCCGAAGCCGCCGCCGAGCCGGCCGCGGTCGAGGAGGCCGCCGAGGAGGCGCCGGCGCCGAAGAAGCGGGCGGCCCGCAAGACCGCCGCGAAGAAGACCACCGCCGCCAAGAAGACGACGACGGCGGCCAAGAAGACCACCGCCCGCAAGACCGCCACCAAGCGGACGAGCGCGGCGGCCAAGAAGGCGGCGGCCGCCGAGGGTGATACGGCGGCCGAGTAGTGCCCGGCCCGGGGCGGACACCCTCCGCCCCGGGCCCGTACGGGCCGGTTTGCCCCTGCGGCGGCCGGTCCGTATTCTTGACCACTGGCGTGTCTACGCCTTGCTCCCGAGCACATCACCTCCCGGGTCTCGCAAGAGTCCTGCGGGAGAGGTCCCCTGTGTCCGTACCCAGGTGGCTGGCATCAGGAGCTCCGACCGAGTTGGGAAAGTAGGTACCGCATGTACGCGATCGTTCGCGCAGGCGGCCGCCAGCACAAGGTCGCCGTCGGCGACGTGCTGGAGATCGACCGTATCGAGGCCAAGCCGGGTGACTCGGTGGAGCTCTCCACCATCCTGGTGGTCGACGGCGAGGCCGTCACCTCCGACCCGTGGGTGCTGGCCGGCATCAAGGCCCACGCCGAGGTCGTCGACCAGACCAAGGGTGACAAGATCGTCATCCTGCGCTACAAGAACAAGACGGGCTACCGCCGTCGCCAGGGTCACCGCCAGCAGCACACCGCGGTGCGCATCACCAGCATCGACTCGGTCAAGTAAGGGGATAGCCAGATGGCACACAAGAAGGGCGCAAGCTCTACCCGCAACGGCCGTGACTCGAACGCCCAGCGCCTCGGCGTGAAGCGCTTCGGCGGCCAGGTCGTCTCCGCCGGCGAGATCCTCGTCCGCCAGCGCGGCACCCACTTCCACCCGGGTGCCGGTGTCGGCCGCGGTGGCGACGACACCCTGTTCGCGCTGACCGCCGGTGCCGTGCAGTTCGGCACCCGCCGCGGCCGCAAGGTCGTCAACGTCGTGGCCGTCGAGGCCTGAGTCACCTGACTCACACTGAAGGGTGGGCCGGAATGTTCCGGTCCACCCTTCGCGCTTTACCGCAGGCAGAACCATTTTCTTCGCATCGGAGGCACTTCCATGACCACCTTCGTGGACCGCGTCGAGCTCCACGTCGCCGCGGGAAGCGGGGGCCACGGCTGCGCCTCCGTGCACCGCGAGAAGTTCAAGCCGCTCGGCGGCCCGGACGGCGGCAACGGCGGTGAGGGCGGCAGTGTCACCCTCGTCGTCGACGCGCAGGTGACCACCCTGCTCGAGTACCACCACTCGCCCAAGCGCAAGGCCACCAACGGCAAGCCCGGCGCCGGCGGCCACCGCACCGGCGCCGACGGCCAGGACCTCGTCCTCGCCGTGCCGGACGGCACCGTGGTCCTCGACAAGAAGGGCAACGTGCTCGCCGACCTCGTCGGGCACGGCACCAGCTTCGTCGCCGCCCAGGGCGGCCGCGGCGGCCTCGGCAACGCCGCACTCGCCTCCGCCCGCCGCAAGGCCCCCGGCTTCGCGCTGCTCGGCGAGCCCGGCGACGCCCGCGACATCGTGATGGAGCTCAAGTCCGTCGCCGACGTCGCCCTCGTCGGCTACCCGAGCGCCGGCAAGTCCTCGCTGATCTCCGTGCTCTCCGCCGCCAAGCCGAAGATCGCGGACTACCCGTTCACCACCCTGATCCCCAACCTCGGCGTGGTCACCGCCGGCGACACCGTCTACACCATCGCCGACGTCCCCGGCCTCATCCCGGGCGCCAGCCAGGGCAAGGGCCTCGGCCTGGAGTTCCTGCGGCACGTCGAGCGCTGCTCGGTGCTGGTGCACGTCCTGGACTGCGCCACCCTGGAGCCCGGCCGCGACCCGCTGAGCGACCTGGAGACCATCGAGGACGAGCTCGTCCAGTACGGCGGCCTCGACGACCGCCCGCGCCTGGTCGCCCTCAACAAGATCGACGTGCCGGACGGCCAGGACATCGCCGACCTCACCCGGGCCTCCCTGGAGGAGCGCGGCTACCGCGTCTTCGAGGTGTCCGCCGCCTCCCGCAAGGGCCTGCGCGAACTCAGCTTCGCCCTGGCGCAGATCGTCGCCGAGGCCCGCGCCGCCAAGCCGGTCGAGGAGTCCACCCGGATCGTGCTGCGGCCCACCGCCGTGGACGACACCGGCTTCACCATCACCGAGGAGGACGGCGCCTACCGCATCCGCGGCGGCAAGCCCGAGCGCTGGGTGCGGCAGACCGACTTCTCGAACGACGAGGCCGTCGGCTACCTCGCCGACCGGCTGGCCCGCCTCGGCGTCGAGCAGGAGCTGTGGAAGATCGGCGCGCACGAGGGCGACACCGTCATCATCGGCCCCGACGAGAACGCCGTCGTCTTCGACTGGGAGCCGACCATGGCCGCCGGCGCCGAGATGCTCGGCCGCCGCGGGGAGGACCACCGCTTCGAGAACCCGCGCCCGGCCGTCGACCGCCGCCGCGAGAAGCAGAAGGGCCGGGACGCCGCCGAGGCCGAGTACCTCGCCTTCGAGGCGCTCTCCTCCGGCCGCCAGGCCGCCATCGAGGGCGACGACGAGGACCACTGAGTCCGGTCCGGTCCGGTCCGTGATCCGGGTCAGCCCCCGCCGCCCTTCCAACGGGCGTCGGGGGCTTCGCCGTTGACGGGGGGTCGGTCGCCCCGGGTCCTGCGGCGGCGCCGTCCGGCCGCTGGAACGGGGTGCGGCCCGGGTGCGCCGATCGCGTAGATTGCGGGGGGATACGGCCGGGCCCGGGCCCGCCGCCAGCGCACCACACCGGAAGGGCGAAACCCGAGATGAGCGAGGACGAACTGCGGGCTGAGGTGCTGACCGCGCGGCGCATCGTCGTCAAGGTCGGCTCCTCCTCGCTGACCACCGCCGCCGGCGGCATCGACGCCGACCGGGTCGACGCCCTCGTCGACGCCCTCGCCAAGGTCCGCACCCGCCCCGACGCCCCCGAGATCGTGCTCGTCTCCTCCGGCGCCATCGCCGCCGGACTCTCCCCGCTCGGCCTGGAGAAGCGGCCCCGGGACCTCGCCCGCCAGCAGGCCGCCGCCAGCGTCGGCCAGGGCCTGCTGATCGCCCGCTACACCGCCTCCTTCGCCCGCTACGGCCTGCGCGTCGGCCAGGTCCTGCTCACCGCCGAGGACGCCAGCCGGCGCGCCCACTACCGCAACGCCTACCGCACCCTCGACCAGCTGCTGGCGATGGGCGCGATGCCGATCGTCAACGAGAACGACACCGTCGCCACCGCCGAAATCAAGTTCGGCGACAACGACCGGCTGGCCGCCCTCGTCGCCCACCTCGTCCGCGCCGACCTGCTGGTCCTGCTCTCCGACGTCGACGGCCTCTACGACGGCGACCCGTCCCGCCCCGGCACCAGCCGGATCGCCGAGGTCGCCGGACCGCACGACCTCGACGGCATCGAGATCGGCAGTGCCGGCAAGGCCGGGGTCGGCACCGGCGGCATGGTCACCAAGGTCGAGGCCGCCCGGATCGCCACCGGCGCCGGCATCCCCGTCGTCCTGACCGCCGCCAGCCACGCCGCCGACGCGCTGGCCGGCCGCCCCACCGGCACCCTGTTCCTGCGCACCGGAAGCCGCTCCTCCGACCGGATGCTCTGGCTCGCCCACGCCAGCAGCCCGCGCGGCGCCCTGCACCTGGACGCCGGCGCCGTCACGGCCGTCGTCTCCGGCGGCGCCTCGCTGCTGCCCGCCGGGGTCACCGGGGTCGACGGCGAGTTCGCCGCGGGTGATCCGGTGGACCTTCTTGCCGAAAACGGCCACATCGTGGCGCGCGGACTGGTCAACTTTGATGCGAGGGAGTTGCCCCGGCTGCTCGGCCGGTCCACCCGGGACCTGGCCCAGGAGTTCGGCGCCGCCTACGAGCGGGAGGTCGTCCACCGCGACGACCTGGTCGTCCTGCACGGCTGACCGGCCGTCGGACCGCCGGAAGCGCGGGCGGCTCCGCACGGGGAGCACGCCCGGCCACGGGCGAGGAGGGGCGCGGTCGAACGCGCGTCGGCCGGGGCCGGCGGGTACGACGACACGACATCGCCGAACAGGAGGCCGCCGGTGGAACGCAGGCGCGAGGCAGCGCTGACCGGAGGAACCGCAGGCCGACGGCTGACCAGCATCGACGGCGGCGGGGACGACGGCGCCGACGGTCCGGCCGGTCCGCCGCCCCAGGGGTCCGGCACGGTGCACCGGCTCCGCCCCGAGCGGCGCCCCGGCACCGAACCGCCGGCCGGGCCCGAGCAGGCCCGGCTCTGGCACGTGGTGCTCAGCGTGGCCGGGCCGGTCACCCCGCTGTCGGAGCTGCGCTCCGGCCTGGAGCGGCTGGCGCACGACCACTCGTTCTTCCTGACCGCCCGTTACGCCGCCGACCACGCCGAGATCCGCTACTGGGAGCAGGCCCGCGACCTGCACGACGCGGCGGCGATCGCGCTGCGGCTGTGGGGCGAGCACAAGGTGACGGCCAAGCTGCCGCCGTGGGAGATCGTCGGCCTGGAGGTGGTCGACCGGTCGACGTACCACAAGCGCGTCGCCGAGGGCTTCGCCGGCCCGCCCCCGCAACTGGGCGGGGTCCACCCGTACTGAGCGGGAGGTCCGGCGGGCATGTCTCACCGGACGGAACGGGGCGGGGGAGGGCCGGGGCCCTCCACTACCCTGGGCGCATGAGCAGCGACCTCGCCACCGCCGACAGCCCCGTCCTCGCCGTAGCGCGCCGAGCCCGGGAGGCCGCCGCCGCGCTCGCCCCGCTGCCGCGCGGCGCGAAGGACGCCGCGCTGCGGGCGGTCGCCGACGCGCTGGTCGCCCGCGCCGCCGAGATCACCGCCGCCAACGCCGAGGACGTCGAGCGCGCCCGCGCGGCCGGCACCGCCGAGTCGGTGATCGACCGGCTCACCCTCACCGAGGAGCGGATCGCCGCCATCGCCGCCGACGTCCGCGACGTGGCCGGCCTGCCCGACCCGGTCGGCGAGGTCGTGCGCGGCTACACCCTGCCCAACGGCCTGGACGTCCGGCAGGTCCGCGTCCCGCTCGGCGTCGTCGGCATCATCTACGAGGCCCGCCCCAACGTCACCGTCGACGCCGCCGCGCTCTGCCTGAAGTCCGGCAACGCCGTGCTGCTGCGCGGCTCGGCCTCCGCCTACCGCTCCAACACCGCGCTGGTCGCCGTGGTGCGCGACGCCGTCGCCGCCGCCGGGCTGCCGGCCGACGCGGTCCAGCTCGTCCCCGGCGAGAGCCGCGACTCGGTGCAGGAGCTGATGCGCGCCCGCGGCCTGGTCGACGTGCTCATCCCGCGCGGCGGCGCCTCGCTGATCCGCACCGTCGTCGAGAACTCCACCGTCCCCGTCATCGAGACCGGCACCGGCAACTGCCACGTCTACGTCGACGCCGAGGCCGACCTCGCGATGGCGGTGGGCATCCTGCTCAACTCCAAGGCCCAGCGGGTCAGCGTCTGCAACGCGGCCGAGACCCTGCTCGTCCACCAGGACGTCGCCGACACCTTCCTGCCGCTCGCGCTCACCGCGCTCGCCGAGGCCGGGGTCACCGTGCACGGCGACGACACGGTGCTGAAGGCCGCCGAGGGCACCGCCGCCACCGTGGTGCCCGCCACCGACGAGGACTGGGAGACCGAGTACCTGTCGTACGACATCGCGGCCGCCGTCGTCCCCTCGCTGGACGCCGCGGTCGCGCACATCCGCCGCTGGACCTCCGGCCACACCGAGGCCATCGTCACCACCTCGCAGGCCGCCGCCCGCCGCTTCACGCAGCTCGTCGACTCGACCACGGTGGCCGTCAACGCCTCGACCCGGTTCACCGACGGCGGTGAGTTCGGCTTCGGCGCCGAGATCGGCATCTCCACCCAGAAGCTGCACGCCCGCGGCCCGATGGGCCTGCCCGAGCTGACCAGCACCAAGTACATCGTCACTGGTGACGGCCACGTCCGGGGCGGGGCGACGCCCACCGTGGGCGGCGCCGCCGACGCCGGCTGAGCCCCTCCGGGCCGGCCGCCGCCGACCCGCCGTCACACGAGTGACGGACCAACTGGCCCGAGCCCCAGACAAATCGCCCTCCCGGTAATACGCTGAATCCGTGGCTGACGATGTGGGGGGCTTGCCGTACCCCGACGGTGCCGACCACGGTGGTGCGAACGACGAGTTCGCCACCGTGGTCTTCGACGAGGCCTTCGTGCGGTCCGCCGCCGTGCACGAGCCGACGGCCAAGGAGCGGCAGCTCGCCGCCGCCGAGGCCCGCTTCGAGCCGGACACGGCCGGTCCGGGCTGGGGCTACGAAGCCCCGGCCGGGGACGGACTGCCGCTGGAGCTGCGCCCGTACCCGAGCGGGCTCGACGACGACCACCGCTACCCCGATCCGTGGACCGGCCTGGGCCGGTCCACCGGACGGCGCTCGCGACGCTGGCGCCCGGGCGGGTTCGACCCGATCGGCGCCGGCCGCGGCCGGTACGTCGCCCAGCAGCGCTGGCACCGGCCGGTGGCCTGGGTGCTCGCGGTGATCATGGGCGTGAGCCTGGTCGCGGTGGCGGTCGCGGCGATCTACCAGGGCGTGGGCGGGTCCGGCGGTGCGCCCCGGCGGCCCGAGTCCGGCAGCAGCAGTCCCGGGGTCGACCCGGCGCCGCCGGCCGAGCCGTCGCTCGTGGTCACGGCGCCGACGGGCTGAACGCGCCGGGCTGAACGCGCCCGGCCGACCGCGGCGGGCCGCCCGCGACCGGCCGCCCGCGCGCCGCGGACCGCCGACGGGCCGGGTGGCGGGGCGGCCGGGTGCCCGGGCGTCGGGCCGGTGTGCCCCGCGGCGGCCGCGAACGGTCACGGAGGGTTTCCGGTGAACTGCGGCAGGACCCTCGTGGAGGGGCGAGCCCGCGCCTTACCCTGGTGTCATGGGTGACCCGCGCGAACCCCCGGAGGGTGCGCCCGAGGGTGGTTCCGGGAACGAGGACGAGTACCGGTCCGTCGTCTTCGACGAATCGTTCGTCCGGGCTGCCCGGATCCAGGAGCTGTCGGCCCGCGAGCGGCTGTCCGGCGCGTTCGGCCGGCCCACCCGGCCGAAGGTCCGGCTGGGCCCGCTCGGGACGGTGCCCCGGCAGGCGCTGGCCCTGCTGCTGGTGATCCTGCTGGCCTTCGGGGCCGCCGTGTACTTCGGGGTCAGCTCGCCGGTCCGGCCCACCGCCCGCCCCCAGGGCAGCCAGCTGACCGTGAGCCTGGTGGCGCTGAGCCCGGCCTCGACGGTCCACCCGGTCGCCGATCCGGCCAACCCGTTCGCCGGCCTGCCGCCGGGCTACGGCGACGGCGCGGTCGGGCTGGGGACGCCGAGCGGGGCGGCCACCGGGCACTTCTCCCGGGTCGAGGTGACCAAGGCGCTCGACACCGTGCAGCGCTACCTGGTGGCGTCCTCGCTGTCGCCCGCCGTGCTGGTGCAGGGGGCGACCGCGGAGGTGCGGGCCTTCGTCACCCCGGGCGAGCAGGCCCAGTTCGACGCGAGCGTGGTCCAGCCGGTCGACGACCGGCACCACGCGCTGACCGGCTGGCTGGTCCGCTTCGACCCGGCGCAGGTCGCGCTGGCGGCGGACACCGTGAAGGTGGCCGGCGCGATGCGGATCGACGAGTCGGACAGCAGCACGCTGCGGATCACCACCGACCACACCTTCGTCTACGCGCTGAAGCCGGCCGGGGCGCAGAGCGGGGCGCCGGTCACGCTGGAGAGCGTGCGACGGCAGCTGACCTTCGAGTTCGACCGGGTCGACCTGGCGGCGGCGCAGCTTCGGCTGGTGGACTCGGTGCTGCAGGCCGGGCCGGCGCCGTGCGACGGCTCGCTGGCCGGGGTGGTGCAGCCGGTGCTGGCCGGCACGGACGCCACCGCGCCGCCGGCCGGGCCGCAGGCGGTGGACCCGGGGAACCACGCGCGGCCGGCCTGGCAGGTGTGCGGGGTCCTGACGGGCGGCTGAGGCCGGCGCGGGTGCGCCGACGGCCCCCGGCCGGGGTGGCCGGGGGCCGTCGGACGGCCTCCGCGGGCGGTGCGGCCCGTACCGGCCTCAGCGGTTGTCGCCGGAACCGGCGTCCTTGCCGCCGCCGTCGGCGCTGCTGCCGTTGCTGCTGCCGTTGCCGCTGCCGTTGCCGCGCCCGGCACCGGTGAAGGTGTCGCGGAGCTTGCCGCCGACGGTGGCCGCACCGCCCGCGACGTCGCGGATGAGGCCCATCAGCGGGTCCTTGCTCTCCTTCACCGAGGTCGTGTAGTGCTCGGCGGCGGCCCGCCACTGCTCGCCGACCGAGGTGTCCGGGTCGTCGGTGCGGCGCGGGTAGGCGCCGGCCAGGATGGAGCGGTACTCGTCGCTCTCGGCCCACTTCTTCAGCTGGGCGACCCGGACCACCGCGAACGGGTGGCTCTGCGGCAGCGCCTGCAGCAGCTTGAGCACGCCGTCGCGCAGGTCACCGGCCTTCTCGTACTCCTCGGCCTGCTCCAGGAAGGCGTCCACGTTCATCTCGGCCAGGTTGTGGCCGCCGGCCAGCTTCATCAGCGCCCGCATCGAGGCCTGGAGGTCCTGCCCGGCCAGCAGCCCGGCCCGGTCGCTGGAGAGCTCGGCCTTGCGGAACCACTCCTTGAGCGCGGTGACGATCGCCATGATCGCCAGGTTGCCGAGCGGCACCCAGGCGATCCGGGTGGCGATGTTGGTGAGGATCATCAGCATCGTCCGGTAGACGGCGTGCCCGGACATCGCGTGGCCGACCTCGTGGCCGATCACCGAGCGGAGCTCCTCCTCGTCCAGCAGGTCCACCAGACCGCTGGTCACCACGATCACCGGCGTGTCGATGCCTATGCAGAAGGCGTTGACCGTCGGGTCCTGGGTGACGTAGAGGTCCGGCACGGTGTCGAGGTCGAGCACGTAGGCGGCGTCGCGGACCATGGCGTGCAGCTCGGGGAACTGCCGCTCCGAGGTCTTCACGGCGGTGGCCAGGAACATCAGCCGGATCGAGCGCTCGGAGACGAGGCCGGCGAGCCTCTTCAGCACGTCGTCGAAGCCGGTCAGCTTGCGCAGCGCGACGAGCGCCGAGCGGTCCGCCGGGTGCTCCCAGGCGCGGGTCGAGATCTCCGGGAAGCGCTGGCGGCGCCGGCTCGGGGTCTTCGCGGTCGTGTCGGTCATGGTGTGAGTGCCTCCCTGTCGACGGCGGCCCCGGCCCCCCGGCCGGCCCCCGCTGGTCTTCGCCTGCAACGACTGTTCGGACAACGTCCGTGGTTGCGCACTCGTCCCCGGCGGCGCGTTCCGAGTGCCGCGGGCGCCGCCCGGGCGCGGCGCGCACGGCGCCCGCGGGGGCGGTGGGCGGCGCCGGTGTGAGGGCGGTTTACCCTGAATGCCCAGGAGAGCCGGGCCACCTCAGGCCGCGGCACCGAGCAGTCCGAGGAGCCCGCAGATGTCCACCGCCGCCCTTGCCAGCCTGGCCGCCCCGATCTCCGCGGAGAACGGCCCCGGGCTCTTCCTGCGGATCATCGTGGTCGCGTCGTTCGTCGGGGTGGGCCTGCTGGCCTGGATCCTGCTGCGGGCCGGCCGCAACAACTGAGCGGCCCCGGCGGCCGCCGTTCCCGGGCCCGGCTCACGGCGGTTCAGGCGTGGTGGGCCGCCGAGCGGTTGCCGTGTAACCCCCCGTACGATGACGGGTGGGCCCTCACCGGCCCGTACGACACCCCCTGCCCGCCATCCGAGCCGAGAAGGTCCCGCCGACCATGAGCACTGCCGCCGCACTTCCCGTCCTGAACCTCCTCGCGAACGAGGGCGAGGGTGGCAACCACGACAGCCTCAACCCGTACCTGACGGGTGGCGCCGCGCTGTTCGTCCTGCTGCTGCTGCTCTTCGTGACCACCCGCTTCAACCGGGACCGCTGACCCGGCCGACGGTGGCCCGGGGTGCGGCACCGCCCCCGGGACGCCCGTCACCCTGCCGTTCCCGCACCGCAACGGGCGTCGCGTAAGGTGTGGCGCCATGGGAGAGCAGACCGGGAATCCCGGTGTACCGGCGCCGGAGCGGCGTCGTCTCGGCGTGATGGGCGGCACCTTCGACCCGATCCACCACGGGCACCTGGTCGCCGCGAGCGAGGTCGCCAGCGCGTTCCACCTGGACGAGGTGATCTTCGTCCCGACCGGACAGCCGTGGCAGAAGAGCGACCGCCAGGTGAGCCCGGCGGAGGACCGCTACCTGATGACGGTCATCGCCACCGCGGAGAACCCGCAGTTCTCGGTCAGCCGCATCGACATCGACCGCGAGGGCCCGACGTACACCGTCGACACCCTGCGCGACCTGCACGCGATGCACCCCGACGCCGACCTCTTCTTCATCACCGGCGCCGACGCGCTCGCCCAGATCCTGTCCTGGCGGGACTCCGACGAGCTCTTCTCACTCGCCCACTTCATCGGCTGCACCCGGCCGGGGCACACTCTGTCGGACGCCGGGCTTCCGGTGGGCGGGGTCTCCCTGGTGGAGGTCCCGGCGCTGGCCATCTCCTCCACGGACTGCCGCAACCGGGTCGCCAAGGGCGAGCCGGTCTGGTACCTCGTCCCGGACGGCGTGGTCCGCTACATCGACAAGCGGGCGCTGTACGCGCCGCACCGGACCTGATCCCGGAGGGGCCGACCGACGGATGAGCGAGCGCAGGGGACCTCAGGAGCAGCAGCCCGGACAGCCGGACGACTGGTCCACCGGGCAGTACCAGCAGTACCCGCCCTACCAGCAGCAGGGCGGCTACGAGCAGCAGCCGGGCCCGTACGAGCAGTCGGGCCCGTACGAGCAGCCGGGCTCGTACGAGCAGTACGACCAGTACGGGCAGCCGGTGCAGCCCGCGCCCTACGGGCAGGGGCAGTACGGCTACCAGGACCAGTACCAGCAGCAGGGGTACCAGCCCTCCTACGAGCCGCAGTACGAGCAGCCCGGGGTGTACGGGCAGCAGGCGCCGCAGGGGTACCAGGAGCAGGGCGGCTACGGCTACCAGGACCAGTACCGGCAGCAGGAGCCGCAGGACTACCGGCAGCCGCAGGCCCAGCCGCCGCAGCAGGCCCAGCCGCAGGCGTACGCGACCGCGCCGATGCCGGCCGTCGTCGAGCCGGAGCCGGCGGCGGAGCCCGCCGCGCCCGTGCCGCCGCCGCGCCCCCGGGTGCCGCGCCCGGCCGCCGCCGAGCCGGCGGCCCCCGCCCGGCCCGAACCGCCGTCCGAGCAGGTCGGCGGCTCCCGCACGGCCCGCGCCAGGACCGGCGCCGGGGCCACCGGGGACAACTACCCCACGGGCGAGTTCACCTTCGTCGACGACGAGGCGGAGAAGTCCGAGGACGTCATCGACTGGCTGAAGTTCGCCGAGTCCCGCAGCGAGGTGCGCGCCGAGCGCCGCCGCCGGCTGCGCAAGCGGCTGATCGGCGCCGGCGTGGTCCTCGCGATCGCCGCGGCCGGGGCCGGCGGCTACCTCTGGCTCACCGGCGGCAAGGAGAGCGCGGCCACCGCCGCCGGACCGCGCCAGGTCAACGTCGTCCACCTGCGTGACCTGCAGGGCAAGGTCTCCAGCGCGCTGCTGGTCAACGACGCCTCCGGCAAGAAGGGCACCGTGCTGCTGCTGCCGGACACGCTGCGGCTGCCCGGCCCCGGCGACCCGCCGGTCACCACGGTCGGCCAGGCCATGGACACCCTCGGCGCCTCCGGCACCCGCGACGGCCTGACCACCGTGCTCGGCGCCCCGGTCGCCGGCACCTGGCGGCTCGACACCCCGTACCTGGAACTGCTGGTCGCCCAGCTCGGCGGCGTCCGGGTGGACACCAACGCCGAGGTCCGCGAGGGGGGCAAGCCGGACGGCAAGGTGCTCGCCGCCGCGGGCAAGAACACCCTGCTCGGCGGGAAGGCCGCGGTCGCCTACGCCACCCTGCAGAACGCCGGCGAGAACCGCGACGCCCAGCTGGCCCGGTTCGGCCAGGTGATGGACGCCGTGGTGCGCACCATGCCGGTCGAGTTCAAGGACGCCAAGGACGACGTGCACCGGATGAACGCGGTGCTCGACCCCTCGCTGCCCGAGGACGCGCTCGCCGGGGTCCTCGCGCAGATGGCCGAGCTCGCCAAGAGCGGTCAGCTCGGCACCACCGCGCTGACCGTCAAGCCGGACGGCTCGCTGGACGAGGCCACCGCGGGCAAGCAGGTCAAGGAGGTGCTCGGCGGCACCGTCAAGGCCGCGACCGCCGGTGACGGGGCGGCCAGGGTCTCCGTCCAGGACGCCAGCGGCAACGAGCAGGCGGCCGCCGCCGCCCAGGTCCAGGTGGTCAACGCGGGCCTCACCTTCGTCCCCGGCGGCGCCAGGACCGCGCCGCAGGCCACCAGTGAGATCCGCTACACCGACGACGCCCGGCAGGCCGCCGCGAAGTCGCTGGCGACCAGCCTCAACCTGCCCGAGACGGCGGTCAAGAAGGTCACCGACGCGCAGAACGCCGACCTGGTCGTCGTCCTGGGCAAGGACTACGCGCCGCCGAAGCCCCAGTAGCCGGGCGGCGGACGGCGGGCAGGCGTACGGGCGGCCCCGGAAAACGGTGACGCTGTTGGCGAATGTGAGTGATCGGCTGCGGTGAGTGACGCCGGTCTCCGAGACTTGTCTCGGAGACCGGCGTTGGTCGTTGCGGGGTGGTT
>NZ_JBHJUI010000031.1:0-52358 GCF_042268405.1 Kitasatospora sp. NPDC056184
GGGCGGGACCGGATCTCTCCGGTCCCGCCCCCTTCGCCGTCGGCGGGCGCGGCGGTCAGCAGCAGTCCTGGACGACCAGCCCGGCCGGCAGCTCCTCGCCGCCGAACACCGCCACCGTCGCCGGGTCGCCGCCGAGCGCCGCGACCGCGAGCAGCAGCGCCCCCGCCGTCCAGGTGGTGCGCTCCTCGGGCCAGATCGCGTCGTCCTCGAAGACGTACCCGGTCCAGTACGAGCCGTCGTCGTGCCGCAGGTGCTTCTGGATCCAGCGCAGGATGTCCACCGCGCGGTCGGACTCGCCGACCGCCCAGAGCGCCAGGGCCAGCTCGGCGCTCTCGCCGCCGGTGACCCAGGGCCGGTCGCTGACGCAGCGCACGCCGAGGCCCGGGACGACGAAGCGGTCCCAGCCCTCGGCGATCCGCTCCAGCGCGGCCGGACCGCGCAGCGCGGTGCCGAGCACCGGGTAGTACCAGTCCATCGAGTAGCGGTCCTTGTCGAGGAACCGCTCGGGGTGGTGGGCGACGGCGTGCCGCAGCCGGCCGGCCGCGAGCTCCCAGTCGGGCTGCGGCTCCTCCAGGTAGTCGGCGACGGCCAGTCCGCAGCGCAGCGCGTGCAGGATGCTGGACGAGCCGGTGAGCAGGGCCTCGTCGGTGGCCGCGCCGTGCTCGTCGACCCGCCAGGCGATCGGGCCGCCGGGCAGCCGCTGGGCCACGATGAAGTCCAGCGCGCGCCGGACGGTCGGCCACATCCACTCCAGGAAGGCGTCGTCGCCGGTGGAGAGGTGGTGGTGCCAGACGCCGACGGCCACGTAGGCGCAGAAGTTGGTCTCCTTGGCGGCGTTGCTGACCGCGCCGTCGGCGTGCTCCGGCTGCCCGTAGGCGTAGGCCGCGCACCAGGAGCCGTCCGGGTTCTGACGCCCGGCCAGCCAGCGGTAGGCGGCCTCGGCGGCGGCGTGCTCGCCGGCGGTGTCCAGCGCCATCGCCGCCTCGGTGTGGTCCCAGGGGTCGAGGTGGTGGCCGCGGAACCACGGTATGGCGCCGTCGGGCTGCTGCTCGGCGAGGATGCTGCGGACGGTGTCGGCCGCCTGTTCGGCGTCGAGCACCCCGTCGAGCAGCAGGGCCTCCGGGACGGCGGCGGTCACTCCGCCCCGCCCGCGGCCGGGTCCGCCGCGCCGCGCCCCGCCCCGGCCCGGTGGGGCTTGGCGGCGTAGGCGACGAAGCTCTTGCCGATGACGGGGTTGAGCGCCCGTTCGGCGGCCTTGGTGAGGGTGCTGATGACGGGGGTGCCGACGATGTCCCAGACCAGCAGCTGGTGGTACGCCTTGACCGGCAGCGCCTTGTCGTTGTCGACGCCGACCGCGCACTTGATCCACCAGTACGGCGAGTGCAGCGCGTGCGCGTGGTGGGTGCCGTACGGCTCCAGGCCGGCGTCCTTGAGCTTGTCGAGCAGTTCGTCGCCCCGGTAGATCCGGATGTGGCCGCCCTCGACCTCGTGGTACTCGTCGGAGAGCGCCCAGCAGATCTTCTCGGGCAGCCAGCGCGGCACGGTGACGGCGAGCAGGCCGCCGGGCTTGAGGACCCGGAACATCTCGGTGAGCACGCCCTTGTCGTCCGGGATGTGCTCCATCACCTCGGAGATGATGATCTTGTCGAAGTGGTCGTCCTCGAAGGGCAGGGCCAGCGCGTTGCCCTCCATCGCGACCGCGGACGCGCCCTCGGGCGCCTCGCCCGCCTGCTCCATGGCGGCGAACCACTTCCTGACCTCGGCGATCTCCTCGGCGTTCTGGTCGAGGGCGACCACGTTGGCCCCGCGCCGGTAGCACTCGAACGCGTGCCGCCCCCCGCCGCAGCCCAGGTCGAGCACCCGGTCGCCGGGGGCGAGCGGGAAGCGCGAGAAATCAACGGTCAGCACTGCGGACTCCCATTCCTTCGGTACCCAAGGTTCCTGACGCCGAGTCAGAGAAATCGCGGGGCGCGCGGCGCGCGTGCGGGGCGGGCGGGGGCCGCACGCACCACCGGAAGACGGGTGCGTCCGGCCGCCACCCGGCCGGTCGCCGGGGGCGCCGTCAGGCCACGTAGCGCCAGCCCGGCCCGGAGCGGGCCGCGCTCCCGGCGCCGGTGGCGATCGCGGCCCGGTAGCCCTCGACGGTCAGCTCGGCCGCGCGCGCCCAGGTGAACCGGGCGAGCACCCGCTCCCGGCCCGCCGCGCCGAGCCTCGCACGCAGCTCCGGGTCGTCCAGCAGCCGGCCGAGCGCCGACGCGAGCGCGTCCGGGTCGCCCGGGGGCACCGCCAGACAGCTCTCCCCGTCCGGGCCCGCGACCTCGGGGATCGCCCCGCCGGTGGTGGCGACGAGCGGGGTGCCGGTGGCCATCGCCTCGGCGGCCGGCAGTGAGAAGCCCTCGTACAGCGACGGCACGCAGGCCACCTCGGCCGAGCGGTAGAGGTCCACCAGCTCCCGGTCGGTCAGGCCGTGCCGGAACTCGATGTGCCGCTCCAGCCCGAAGGCGCGCACCGCGCGGGCGATCGGCCCGTCCTCCTTCTGCGGCTTGCCGACCACGACCAGGTGCGCGTCCCGTTCGGTGCGCACCTTGGCCAGCGCCCCGACCAGGTGCACCAGACCCTTCAGCGGGACGTCCGCGCTGGAGGTGGTGACGATCCGTCCGGGCACCCGGGCGACCGCGTCGGACGGTGACCAGAGCCGGGTGTCGGCGCCGATCGGCACCACCGAGACGGCGTGCGGCGCGGCACCCAGGTGCTCGACGATCTCGCGCTGGGAGGTGCCGGAGACGGTGATGATGTGGTCCAGCCGGGCGGCGACCCGGCGCTGCATCCGGGTGAAGGCGTACCAGCGGCGCAGCGACAGCCGCTTGAGCCGGCCGGTGGCCGCGTCCAGTTCGACCTGGCGGTCCACGGTGATCGGGTGGTGGATCGTGGTGACCAGCGGGAAGCCGTACCGGCCGAGGCCCAGCAGGCCGTAGCCGAGGGTCTGGTTGTCGTGCACAACGTCGTAGCGGCCGCGGTGGCGGGCCAGGTACTGGCGGGCGCGCAGCGAGAAGGTCAGCGGCTCGGGGAAGCCGCCGGTGCGCATGGTCAGGTACTCCAGGACGTCCACCGGCCCCCGGTACTCCTCGCGGGCCGGGGTGCGGAAGGGGTCGTCGGCGCGGTAGAGGTCCAGGCTGGGCAGCTCGACCAGCCGGACCGAGCCCGGCCCCTCGACCCCGTCCAGGACGGGGTACGGCTGGGCGCCGATCACGTCCACGTGGTGGCCGAGGCGGGCCAGCTCGCGGGAGAGGTGCCGTACGTACACGCCCTGGCCGCCGCAGAACGGGTCGCCGCGGTACGAGAGCAGGGCAATCCGCAGCGGCTGCGCGGTCATCGTCGGCCCTCATCTCTGCTGCTGTCTGTGCTGCCGGTCGGTAAAGTAGATCAGGTTTCAGTGGGTGTGGAGTCCACCGGTGACCATGTGAACAATGAGAGACCTCGAAGATACCGGCCCGTAGCTTCCGCTCAGGATCCAGGGCTGGTGATTCGCGCCACGCCCGGGAGCGTCCTTGCCGTCACCGTCGTCACCGCCCTCACCCCCGTCCCCGCCGTCCCCGTCGGCGCAGCCGCCGCCGGCCCCGGCGGGCTCGCCCGCGCCGCAGGATCCGCCGCTCACCGCCCGGCAGGCGGAGCGGCGGCGGCGCATCCTGCGGACCGCGACCGCGCTGGCGGCGCGCGGCGGGTACGACGCCGTCCAGATGCGGGAGGTCGCGGAGGGCGCGCAGGTGGCCCTGGGCACGCTCTACCGGTACTTCCCGTCCAAGGTGCACCTGCTGGTCGCGGTGATGCTGGAGCAGCTGCGGGGCCTGCAGGAGCAGGTCCGGCGGCACCCGCCGACCGAGCCCGAGCCGGCGCCGAGGGTCGCCGAGACGCTCACCCGGGCGTTCCACGCCCTGCAGCGCGAGCCGTTGCTGGCCGAGGCGATGGTCCGCGCGCTGTCCTTCGCCGACCGCTCGGTGAGTGCCGAGGTGGACCGGGTCTCCGCCGCCACCGGGCAGCTCATCCTGGACGCCATCGGGCAGTCCGGACCGCCGACCGAGGCGCAGCGCGCCGCCGTCCGGGTGATCGAGCACACCTGGCACGCGGCGCTGGTCGCCTGGCTCTCCGGCCGCGCCTCGCTCGCCGAGGTGCGGGCCGACCTGCACACGGCGGCCCGGCTGCTCACGCTGCCCTGAGGCGGCTCCAACTGGAACCTGTTCTCGCCCGGACCGCGTCCGGGCGGCGCGCCCGGCGGCTAGAGTCGACGGGCAGGACAACTCCATCCGCCCCTCCTCCGGGGAAAGCCGGTGAGAATCCGGCGCTGACCCCGCAACCGTGAGCCCGGCGCCCGTCCGCCGGGCGAGTCGGAGTGCCCGGGGAGGGGCGAGCGGCCCCGCGCGCGGCGGACCTCCGCCGGGCAACCGTCGAGGACTACGGAACGGCCCGTCCGGGCCGGCACCCGCGCACCGAAAGGCACACCTCCGATCATGCTGACCGCCGCCCGTCTGGGCGCCGCCGCCCTGACCGCCGCGCTGCTCACCGGCACCGCCGCCGCCCCGGCCCTGGCCGACACCCCCGGAACCGGCACGGCCGGCACCGGTACGGCCCCCGCCGCAGCGGTCCCCGACGGCCTGTACGGCAAGGGCGACCCGACCTACGACGGCGTCTGGCGGCAGTCGCTCGCGCTGACCGCGCTGACCGCCGCCAAGGTGACCCCGGCCGACTCCGCCGTCGCCTGGCTCACCGGCCAGCAGTGCGCGGACGGCGGCTGGCCCTCGTACCGGGCCGACGCCTCGGCCGCCTGCGACGCCGGGACGGAGGACAGCAACGCGACCGCGGTCGCGGTCCAGGCGCTGGTCGCCCTCGGCGGGCACCAGGACGCCGTGGACAAGGGCGTCCAGTGGTTCAAGGCCAACCAGAACGCGGACGGCAGCTGGGCCTACAACCCGGGCAACCCGGGCGACGCCAACTCGACCGGCCTCGCCGTCAACGCGCTGATCGCCGCCGGGATCGACCCGGCGGCCGTCGCCAAGACCGGCCGGAACGCCTTCGACGGGCTCGCCGCCTTCCAGTTGGGCTGCGCCGCCCCCGCCGGGCAGCGCGGCGGCTTCGTCTACCAGCCCTCGCCGGACGGCACCCCGGCCGAGGCCAACGGCCTGGCCGGCGGTCAGGCCTCGCTCGCCGCCGCCGGCGGCAGGCTGCCGGTGGCCAACACCAACCGTACCGACGCCGCTCCCAAGGCCCTGGCCTGCCCGGAGGGCGGCGCCACCGCCGCCACCGCCGTGCCGCGCGCCGACTCCGGCGAGGCGGCGGGCGCGTACCTCACCGCACAGCTCGCGGCGGGCGGCGGGCACCTGACGCTGGCCCTGCCCGGCGCCGCGCCCGCCCCCGACCACGCGGCCACCGCCTGGGCCTCGCTCGGCCTGGTGCAGGGCGGCCACCCGCAGCAGGCCGCGGCCGCCGTCGACTGGCTGGCCAAGGAGGGCGGCACCTGGACGAAGGGCGGCACCGACGCCGCCGCCACCGCCACGCTGGTGCTGGTCGCCCAGGCCGCGCAGCGCGACCCGGCCGCGTTCGGCGGGACCGACCTGGTCAAGCAGCTGACCGCGCTCGGCCCGGCGCCCAAGGCCGCCGGCGCCGCGTCCGCCCCGGCGAACTCGTCCACGCCGGCGAACTCGTCCGCGCCGGCGAAGAAGGACGACGGCGGCAGCCTCAACAAGTACTGGCCGCTCGGCATCGGCCTGCTGATCGGCGTCGGCGGCGGCCTCCTGCTGAGCCTCCAGCGCAAGCGCGGCGCGAAGCTGTGACCCACCCCGGCCGGGCCCCGCGACCGGGCCCGCCGGACGCCGTCGGCCGTGCTGCCGCCGGTGCCACCGTCAGCGTCACCGCCAGTGCCGCCGCCGCCACCGCCGCCCTGGCCGCTGCCGGGGCCGAGGCCCGGCGGCGGGTGGTGCGGGCGGCCGTGCGGTTCGCGGCCGGGGTGATCACCGGGGTGCTGATCCTGCTCGTGCTCGGGGCGGCGCCGGCGGAGGCCGCCGGGTACCGGTACTGGTCGTTCTGGCGGTGGTCCGACGGCGGCTGGGCGTACCAGCAGCAGGGGCCGGCCGTGCACGTCCCGGCGGACGGGGCAGTGGACGGCTGGCGGTTCGCCGTCAGCCCGGACGGCGGACGGGAGGCCGCCCGGCCCGCCGCGGCCGGGGGCTTCGACGCGATCTGCGCCGGGACGCCGGCCGAGGGCGGGCGCAAGCGGGTGGCCGTGGTCCTGGACTTCGGTCTCGCCGCCGACGCGCCCGGCGGCGAGACCCCGCCGGCCCCGCGCACCGCGTGCGCGGTCGTCGCGCCGCGCGCCGGCTCCGCGGAGGTGCTGGCCACCGTCGCCCCGCCGCTGCGGTACGACGGGAACGGCCTGCTCTGCGCCATCGCCGGGTTCCCGCGCGCCGGGTGTGCCGACCAGCTCGGCGCGGCGGGCGCAGTCGGCACGGCCGGCGCGGCCGGCGACGGTGAGCGCCCCGCGGAGAGCGCGAGCGCTGCCCGGACCTCCCCGAGCGGGCCCGTCCTCGGGGTGGGCGCCGGGCTCGCGCTGGTCGTCGCGCTCGGCGCGGGCGCCGGCTGGCAGGTGCGCCGCCGCCGATGAGGACCACGCCGCCCGAATCCGTTCCCTGCTCGCCGAGCCCGAATATGACGACCGGTCTACAGATTCGCTGCTCTGTAGACCGGTCTACATATTCCGCCTCTACCGACCGATCTACATAAAACCCACCGCCCGGCGCAGGAAGTCGGCGGGTCCGACTTCCCACTCCGCACCGACCGCCCGCCTCGCCCGGACGACACGACACCCACCCCTGGACCCCACCGTGCCCACACCCCGCGCCGCCCGCCGCCGGCCCCCCGCCGGCCCCCGCCACCTCCACCCCGGGGCCTGGTGGCTGTGGGCGCTCGGCCTGGGCGCGGCCGCCACCCGCACCACCAACCCGCTGGTCCTGCTCCTGCTCGCCGCCGTCGCCGGCTACGTCGTCGCCGCCCGGCGCGGCGACGCTCCCTGGTCCCGCTCCTACGGCGCGTTCCTCCGCCTCGGCCTCCTCGTCCTCGGCATCCGCCTGGTCTTCGCCGTCCTCCTCGGCTCGCCGGTCCCGGGCACCCACGTCCTGTTCACCCTCCCCGAAGTCCCGCTCCCCGCCTGGGCACAGGGCGTGCGGATCGGCGGACGGGTCACCGCCGAGGGCCTGCTCGCCGCGCTCTACGACGGGCTGCGGCTGGCCACCCTGCTGGTCTGCGTCGGCGCGGCGAACGCCCTCGCCAGCCCGGCCCGCCTGCTGCGCACCCTCCCCGGCGCGCTCTACGAGGCGGGCGTCGCCGTCGTGGTCGCGATGACCTTCGCCCCGAACCTGGTCGCCGACGTGCAGCGGCTGCGCGCCGCCCGCCGGCTGCGCGGACGCACCGACCGCGGCGTCGCCGCCGTGCTCAGCGTCGGGCTGCCCGTCCTGGAGGGCGCGCTGGAGCGCTCGGTGGCACTCGCGGCCGCGATGGACACCCGCGGCTTCGGGCGCACCGCCGCGGTCCCGCGCCGACTCGCCGTGCTCACCGCCGCCCTCACCCTGGCCGGCCTGCTCGGCATCTGCCTGGCCGCGTACGGGCTGCTGACGGCGGGCGGCAGCGGATGGGCGGTGCCGGTGCTGGTGATCGGCCTGGCCGCCGCCTTCGCCGGGCTCGTGCTCGGCGGCCGGCGCTCCGTCCGGACGCGCTACCGGCCCGACCCCTGGGCGCTGCCCGAGTGGCTCACCGCCGGGTCGGGGATCGCGGTCGCCGCGTCGACGACCTGGCTCGCCGCGCTCGACCCGGCGGCGTTCGCCCCCACCGTCGTCCCGCCGACCGCCCCCGTCCTCCCGGTCGCCGCCGCCGCGGCCGCCCTGCTCGGTCTGGTCCCCGCCTTCGCGGCCCCGCCCCCGCCGTCCACCACCGCGGACCCCCACCCCTCGCCCGCCCCGACCGACCGGGCCACCCGGACCTCACCGGCCACCCCGACCGACCCGACCACCCCGCCCGCCCCGACCGAGCCCCGGAGGACCTCGTGATCACCTTCGAACAGGTCGGCGTCCAGTACGCCGACGCCGCGGCCCCCGCGCTCAGCGGCGTCGACCTGACGATCCCCGAGGGCGAACTCTGCCTGCTCGTCGGCCCGTCGGGCTCCGGCAAGTCCACCCTGCTGGGCACGGTGAGCGGCCTCGTCCCGCACTTCACCGGCGGCGTGCTGCACGGCCGGGTCACCGTCGGCGGGCGCGACACCCGCGAACACCGCCCGCGCGACCTCGCCGACCTGGTCGGCACGGTCGGCCAGGACCCGCGCGCGCACTTCGTCACCGACACCGTCGAGGACGAACTCGCCTACGGCATGGAGTCGTTGGGCCTGCCCCCGGACGTGATGCGGCGCCGCGTCGAGGAGACCCTCGACCTGCTCGGCCTGGCCGACCTGCGCCGCCGCGCGCTCACCTCGCTCTCCGGCGGCCAGCAGCAGCGGGTCGCGATCGGCTCGGTGCTCACCGTCCACCCGCGCGTGCTGGTGCTGGACGAGCCCACCTCCGCGCTGGACCCGGGCGCCGCCGAGGAGGTGCTGGCCGTGCTCCAGCGGCTGGTCCACGACCTCGGCACCACCGTGCTGATGGCGGAGCACCGGCTGGAGCGGGTGGTCCAGTACGCCGACCAGGTCCTGCTGCTGACCCCCGGCGCGCCGCCCGTCCTCGGCGAGCCGGCCGAGGTGATGGCCCACTCACCGGTGCACCCGCCGGTGGTCGGGCTCGGCCGACTGGCCGGCTGGCGCCCGCTGCCGCTCACCGTCCGCGACGCCCGCCGCCGGGCCGCCGGGCTGCGCACCCGGCTGGACGGCCACCGTCCGCCCGCCCCGGCCCCCCACCGCCCACCGCCCGGCACCCCGCTCGCCACCGCCTCCCGTCTGGTGGTCCACCGCGGCCCCGTCCCCGCCCTGCGCGGGGTCGACCTCACCCTCCACCCGGGCGAGGTCACCGCCCTCATGGGCCGCAACGGCGCCGGCAAGTCCACCCTGCTCGGCGCCCTGGTCGGCCTGCACGCGCCCGCCGCCGGCTCGGTCACCGTCGGCGGCCGCACCCCGCACCGCACCCGGCCCGCCGAACTGATCCGCCAGGTCGGGCTCGTCCCGCAGGACCCGCGCGACCTGCTCTACGGGGAGAGCGTCACCGCCGAGTGCGCCTCCGCCGACCGCGACGCGGGCGCCGCGCCCGGCACCTGCCGCGCCCTGGTCGAACGGCTGCTGCCCGGCCTCGCCGACACCGCCCACCCGCGCGATCTCTCCGAGGGCCAGCGCCTCACCCTCGCCCTGGCGGTGGTGCTCACCGCCCGCCCCCCGCTGATCCTGCTCGACGAGCCCACCCGGGGCCTCGACTACGCGGCCAAGGCCCGGCTGGTGGAGATCCTGCGCGACCTCGCCGCCGAGGGCCACGCCGTCCTGCTGGCCACCCACGACGTCGAGCTGGCGGCCGAACTCTCCCACCGCACGGCCGTCCTGGCCGACGGCGAGATCGTCGCGGACGGGCCGACGCCCGAGGTGGTGCTCGGCTCCCCGGCCTTCGCCCCGCAGGTCGCCAAGATCCTGGCGCCGGGCCCCTGGCTCACCGTCCACCAGGTCGCCGACGCCCTCGCGGAGGCCGCCGAGTGAACCCGCCCCACGCCCCGCTGGCCTGTCCCGTCCCGCTCGGCCGCCGCTCGGTCCTCGCCCTCGCCCTGGTCTCCCTGGTCGGTGTGGCGGGCTTCGGCTGGCCGCTGCTCGCCGCCACGGACTCCGCCCTGGTGGGCCACTCCGCCGACGCCCCCTGGCTGTTCGCCCTGCTCCTCCCGCTCCTGCTCGCCGTCCTCGTCGCCCAGATCTCCGAGGGCCGCGCGGCGGGCGGCGGCGCGCCCGGTCTGGACGCCAAGTCGGTGGCCCTGCTCGGTGTGCTGGCCGCCGCCGGCGCCGCCCTGCGGCCGCTCGGCGCGGGCACCGCCGGGCTGGAGCCGATGTTCTTCCTGATGGTGCTGGCCGGCCGGGTGCTCGGACCGGGCTTCGGCTTCGTGCTCGGCGCGCTGTCGATGTTCGCCTCCGCGCTGCTGACCGGCGGCGTCGGGCCCTGGCTGCCGTTCCAGATGCTCGCCATGGGCTGGGTGAGCTTCGGCGCCGGCCTCCTCCCCGGCCCGGCCCGCCTGCGCGGCCGCCGTGAACTCCTCCTCCTCGCCGGCTACGGAGCGGTGGCCTCCCTCCTCTACGGCGTGATCATGAACCTCCAGGGCTGGCCCTACATCGCGGGCCTCGCGAGCTCGATCTCCTTCGTCCCGGGCGACCCGCTCCCCGACAACCTGGTCCGCTTCGCCGCCTACTGCCTCACCACCTCGCTGGGCTGGGACCTCCCGCGCGCCGCCCTCACCGTCGTCCTCTGCCTCACCCTCGGCACCCCAGTCCTGCGCGCCCTGCGCCGCGCCACCCGCCGCGCCGCCTTCGCCGCCCCGGTCGCCTTCCGCCCGCCGACTCACCCGGCCGGCAGCACCCCGCCGTCCGAAGGGGTGAACCACACCGCCCGGCCGTGACGGGCGGCCCCGGGCGGTCCTGCCGTGCACGAGGATGCTCGACCGCAGCCCCGAGGAAGTGGAGTCGAGCCCATGCACCCCCTCAAGCGACGCCTCGCCCGCACGGCCACCGTCGCCACCACGGCGCTGGCCCTCGCCGGCGCCTTCGCCCAACCCGCCGCCGCCGTCACCTTCATCGGCCGGGACGTGCCGACCACCGTCACGATCGCCCCGGGCGAGAGCGCCGCCGTCCCGTGGACGTACCAGAACACCGGCGGCGCGGGCAGCCTCCCCGCCTCCGGCATGACCGCCGTCTTCACCGCCCCGGGCAGCACCACCTTCGCCCCGCAGAGCACCGTGCCCACGCAGTACAGCGGCGACGGCTCGGCCTGGGGCGCCAACAACGTCGGCCTGCGCAACTGCGCCCTCAGCAACGGGAACCGGACCCTCACCTGCGAGGGCTACGGCCGCAACGGGGGCAACAGCGGCTGGCCGGCCAAGGGCTACTTCCGCTTCTCCCCGCAGGTCACCGTGGACGCCGGCGCGCCCGCCGACACCGTCCTCCCGCGCGGCAACGGCAGCTTCCGGTACACCAACCCGGGCAGCGCCACCGAGTACACGATCACCGACGGCACGCTCACCGTCGCCACCCCGCCCCGCCCGCCGTCCGGCATGTGTCTGGACGTCGGCAACACCCGGGTCAACGCGGACAACGTCCGCATCTGGCAGTGCCTGGACCACACCAACCAGCGCTTCGTCATCGACGACGGCCGGATCAAGGTCGCCGACACCGTCGGCACCTCAGGTCCCGAGATGTGCCTCGACGCCGACAACACCGGTACCAACGGCGACAACGTCCGCATCTGGGCCTGCGAGTACACCCAGGCGGCCGACGCCAACCAGGCCTGGCTGCTGCGCCGGGGCTTGGTGGTCCTGGAGTCGACGGTCGGCTCCGCCCGGGAGATGTGCCTGGACGTCGGCGGTACGCGCGACAACGGAGACAACGTCTTCCTGTACGCGTGCGGCGCCGCCAACCCGAACCAGCGGTTCCTGGTCGAGAACGGCTACTTCAAGGTCCGCGACACCGTCTGATCTCCTGCGCAACCGGCGCACAACTCCCCTGCCCCGGCGACGGGACGGCCGCACATGCCGTCCCGCCCCGGGCACTCATGACGCCTCGGGCGCGGCACCGCCACCGCGCCCTTGCTCCACGGAACAGGCGGCACTTTCGTCAAGCGCCCGCCGAGGACGGCCGCGACGCTGTGGGTCACCTTCCCCGGCAGCGGCGCGGCCAGGATGCCCAGCAGCGCGTCCGCCGACCAGCCGCCCGCCAACAGGCCCTCCACCCGCGCCGCCTGGTCCACCAGGGGCTTGCCCGCCAAGGCCAACTTGGGGTCGCGCCAACCGAGTTCGAGCAGCAGGCCCAGCCCCTCCGTCATGCGAGGCGCTGCCTTCGCCGGAAGGACGGAAGGTTCCTTGCGCCCCACCGTCTTTACCCTCAAGGAGGGGCTTCCCGCCTTCCCGACGCCGGGCGCCCCGGCGGCCGGAGATGCGGGAAGCGGCGGCAGCGTGTGAACCGCCTTGTCCGTCCTCGGCATCTCGTATACAGCGACCGCCGTCCTGACCCGGCCCGTCAGGGGGTCGCGCACGGTCCGCCGCACGTAGTGCCCGGCCGCCTCCAGCTCCCGCAGCGCGCGGGCGACCGTCGCACGCCCCTCAACACTCTTTGCCGCCAAGGTCCGTACGTCCTCGCGGGCTCCGTCCGGCAGGCTGAGCAGATAGCCCAGCAGTCCTCGGGCAGCCCACGACAGCGCGTGCTTGCGCACGACATGCCGGTTGTCCAGGATCGTGTACCCGGGCGCGTGGTCGGGGATACGATGAATTCGCATCGTGGAGTCCTTTGCTCCTGGTGCCAATCCCCGGGGTGTTGGCGCACCGCCGGGGCTTTTCATGCCGCCATCACGGTAAGCACGGCCGCCGACCCCCCGGCCCTGAATCAGCCGATCTCCCCGCCGGATCACCCGTATTGGGGGCGCGCAGGCGCACACCCCAGCGCGACACACAGCGGCGCACCCCGGTCCGACCCGAGGCCGGCCGCCCTGGTCACGGAGTAGCGGGGCCCCGGCGGCAGGCACGTTCAACCCGCATCAGACGACGCCGAACTCGCCCGCCTGAACGGCACCGACGAACGCCCCCCACGCGCCGGAAGAGAAGACCAACGCTGTACCCACGGGGTCCTTGGAGTCACGGACGGGGACGACACCGGGCAGACCGTCCGCCACCTCGATGCACTCGCCGCCGTTGCTGCTGTGTGAGCTCTTCCGCCAGGTGACGCCACTCGGATCGTCCATGCTCAAAGCCCTTCCGCACGTCGCTGATGAACTCAGTACCAGCGAGACCCCACCACCCAGGTCAAGGGGTAGCGGGGCCTCGCTGGCCAGCGCGTCCAACACGCCGCATCAGACGACGCCGAACTCGCCTTCCCGAAGAGCGCCAACGAACGCGCACCACGCGTCAGCCGGGAAGATCAGCGCGGGACCGGACGGGTCCTTAGAGTCGCGGACCGGGACGGCACCGGGAACGTCGGCCGCCACTTCTACGCAGGAACCGCCGTTACTGCTGTATGAGCTCTTCCGCCAGGTGACGCCACTCGGATCGTCCATGCTCAAAGCCCTTCCGCGCGTCGCTGATGAACTCAATACCAGCGAGACCCCACCACCCCGGTCAAGGGGTAGCGGGGCCTCGGTCGCCGGCCCGTTCAACACGCCGCATCACACGGTGCCGAACTCGCCCGCCCGAACGGCACCGACGAACGCGCGCCACGCGTCAGTCGGGAAGACCAACACGGGGCCGGACGGGTCCTTGGAGTCACGGACTGGCACGGCACCCGGGATGCTGTCCGACACCTCGACACACTGTCCCGCCTGGGCAGTGTATGAACTCTTCCGCCAAGTGACGCCACTCAGATCGTCCATGCTCAAAGCCCTTCCGCACGTCTCCGATGAACTCAATACCAGCGAGGCCCCACCACCCAGGTCAAGGGGCAGCGGGGCCTCGGCGGCTGGCGCGTTCAACGCGCCGCATCAGACGGTGCCGAACTCGCCTGCCTGAACGGCACCGACGAACGCCCGCCACGCGTCGGCCGGGAAGATCAGCGCCGGACCGGACGGGTCCTTAGAGTCGCGGACCGGGACGGCACCGGGAAGGCTGGCCGACACCTCAACGCACTGTCCTGCCTGGGCACTGTGACTGCTCTTGAACCACGCAGCATCGCGTAGATCATCCATGTTCAAAGCCTCTCCGCACGTCTCGAATGAACTCCTGGCTCGCCGCTCGGGACAGCGCCTCCGCCTGAAGGTGATCGTACTCACTGCTCCACTCCGCCAACGTCACGGGATCACGTTCGAGGAAGCCCCGCCGTTCCGTCTCGCCATAACCAACAATGGCCCTGTTTGGCATGGTCAGCAACGAAATTGGGTGGGCGAACGGGCGGTTTTCCGCCGCTGAGAACGGGCTCACCTGGATGAGGATGCGAGGCCGGGAGGCAAGGGTCTCAAGGTACCGGAGTTGCGCAGCCATGACGTTCCGGCCACCGATCGGCCGACGCAACGCCCCCTCGTCTACGACCACCTGTACGAGCGGTGCCGGGTCTTGAGCAAGGACCTGCTGCCTTCGGAAGAGCAGCTCGGTTCGTTCGTCGGCCTGTTGCTGCGTCGCCACACCTCGAAGCACGGGCGCCGCTTGATAGGCGCCGACGTACGCGGACGTCTGGAACAGGCTCGGCACGATGTTGATCTCGAAGAGCCTCAAGCTGACGGCCTTCGATTCGCTGTGAACATACTCCTCGAAGCCTTCGAAGAGGGCGTGATTGCCGAAGGAAGCGGTCAACTCCCTTAAGAACTGCTCGCCACTACCAAACGCCTTGTCAAGCGCAGTTGCAATCTGGCGACTTGGTTTCCTTCGGCCGATTTCAAGGGCGGAGATGTGCGACGACGTACAGCCAACCAACGACGCAAGGTACTCCTGCGTCCAACCCCTTTGCTCCCGGGACGTGCGAAGTAGCACTCCGAACTTGGCGGTTAGGGAGGACTCGGGGTCAAGGTCCCTCTTGTTCACGGCGGTTCGTCCTACCAATCAAACGGACGGAGACGGGTTGAACAGTTGCTGATCCTAGGCCACAGTGAAGCCGCTCGGTAGCGAAACGACTACGGAAGGGAGTCGCCATGCGGCGCGCGAGGGAGCCGGCCAGACCGGACTATCACCCGCATCGGGGCGAGCTGGTCCACGATCGCCTCTACAACCGAACCGGTCGCTACATGGGCACCGTCGGCGGACAGGCATACCTGCGTCCCCCGGAGGGCGGCTGCGAGTGGGCGACTTACCACAGCGAGATCGAACCGGTGGGCGCCGAGCCCAGAGTCCATAGCAGCTAGCCCCCCAAGACTCCCGCCCCGCACTGCCCCCAACACCCGGCGCGAGGGCGGGCACCAACCCCCAACGAACCCCCTGAAAGGGCGGCGTTGGGGATGCGCCCGGCAGTCACCTTCCGACGTGACGCACCACGCCGGGTGGTGGCTCCGCCTGCTCCGGTCCCGTGAGGCAGGCGGAGCCCACAAACCCCGCCCCGTGTTCATCCACCCTCCCCGACACGGGGCGGGGCACCCCACACCTCCCCCCTCCCCGGAGCCCCGTCATGGCACATTCCGTTCGCCTCGATGCCGACGTCCTGGTCCTCAACTCAACAGGCACATCCATCCTCCTGATCCACCCGACCTACCGTCCCGACTGGGTCCTGCCCGGCGGCGGGATCCGCCCCGGCGAGTCCGTGGCCGTTGCCGCGAGACGTGAACTGCGCGAAAAGCTGGGGCTGAACAGGCTGATCACCCACGGCCTGACCGTCGACCAGGTTCCGGCCGACCCCGACACGGGAACCCCCAAGAACCTGACCGTCGTGTGCGACGGCGGGACCGTGGGCATCGGAACCGCGCTGGCACCGCCGATCGAGTCCGCGCGGGAGATTCGCGCCGTGGAATGGGTACCGCTGGACACCCTGTCCGACCACTGCGAGCCGTTCATGCAGCGCCGGATCCGGGTCGCCGTGGCCGCGGTCATGCACGGCACCCGGATCCCCCTCCTCTACCGGGGCGAGCCGGCGACCCCCGCCGCATGACGTGCGGCACTCCGAACCGATCGCCCCGCTCCCCTACGCCCACATCGAAAGCACCCTCTGGACAAGGGACTTCGACTCCCGCACCAGCGACTGCCAGTGCCCTTGGCGGACCCACCACGGATGCGTCGACGACCTCCCCCTCCCGCCCCGCCTCGGCCTGTACATCCACCCTGACGGACGGCGCGGCAGCTTCGTCCGACGCTGGCGCCGACACGACCCGGACACGCTGGCCATCGTCCAGACGGCCGTGGTGTTCCAGCACCACAACGCCGACGGCTCGGTCGTCGAGTGGTCGTTGAAGTGCGCGCGGTTGGGGCCTGCCGCATAGTCCCACCGATCCCGATTGGACCCCGCGTTGTCCTTCCTCTCCGGCCCCGGCCGACTCACCATGCCCTGGTCCGCCGAGTACTTCTTCCGGGGGCAGCCCGGGCTCCCCGGCACCTCCGACCTCTCCGGCCTCGGACTTCCCGACGTACGCGGATGGACGACCGCCGAGGCCTTCCCCCGACTCGCCGTGCAGGTGCTGACGGTCGCCGCGCGCCGATGGTGGTCGCCCGACGTGCCACCTGCGGTGATGGACCTCGGGGAGGCCCTGCTCCTCGGTGCACAGCAGGTGGCCGAGCGCGAGGGGCAGTGGCACTACGAACCGTCCGACCGGCAGGACTGGGCGGAGGTGACCGTGACCTACCACCCGGTCGGCGAACCCCCGCCGGAGCGCAGACAACCGCTGCCCCACTGACCCGGGCACACGAGGGCCGGCCACGCCCGGACCGCCACGGTACGGGCTTGCACAACCCGCCGCTTCAGCCACAGGGGCGGCCCTTTGAACAAGGAAGACACTGTGCGAACCACCATGGACCCGCGGACCGACCCGGACGAGAGCCCGGACGACGGCAAGGGCGGCAACCCCCTGCCCGGCGACTCCGACGACGGACGGAGGTACGGGACCTGACTCACTAACCTTGAAAGACTGCCCCCGCCGGACCTCCGGTCTCGACAACCAGACGGTCCGGCAGCCCGCCTGATGGGACCTCAGACAGTGACGCACTGGCACGCGTACGGGTGGAACGGCCGCGATCGGGCCGAGAGCAAGTCACGTGACGACGAGCTGCCCCCGATGGAAGTCAAGTACTGGCTCCGCAAGTCACCCCGCCTGATCCGGGCAACACTCAAGACCGTGGACGAGGCCGTCGACTGGATGGCCGGCGAGCTGGCGCAGCACCCCTACCCGGAGTCGTACGGCAGCAGCGACGACGCGCGCCTCCAGTACGTCCGTGACACGCTCTCCCTGACCGCCGGGAACGACGTCGTCTGGGGCTGGTACCCCAACGCGTCGCAGTACATCTCCCGCGCACTCATCGCATGCCCCCGAACGGCTGACGGAATCCCCTGCCCGCAGGGCCTCTAGCCCCGCAGCCAGGTTCTGTCCGCGCGATCACGAGCGGAGCCGGATGGCCAGTGCGGCGACAGTGACCGTGCCGAGGAAGATGTACACGCGCTTGGTGCAGTCGGCGCATTGTCCCGGCGCGATGACCAGGGACGACGTCCGGCAGCGGCCCTCCGCGCCCGGGTGGGACTTGGTGGTGCGACCGCCTCGGGACCGTCCGAGGGCCTCGCCGGGCGGCCGGCGAGCCGGGGCTCGGCCCGTGGGTGATGCTCGGCAAGACCTTCGGGGGGCCGACCGACCGGACGACCGGACGGTGCTGGTCCGGCCGGAACTGGTCGAGCTCGCCTTCGACGGCCTCCAGCACAGCCCCCGCTGCCCCGCAGGGCCGGCCCTGCGGGGCAGCCTCCGTTACCCCGCCGGGCAGCCCCCGCTACCCCGCCGGTCAGGCCCTGCGGTTCGCCCGGGTGGTGCGCTACCGGCCGGACAAGAGCGTCGCCGAGCTCGAAACGGTGTTCTCCATACGGGAGTTGGTCTCCGTAGAAGGCTTGTGAGGCCGTCCGCGCGGCCGGGTCCGCCGACCCGTCCGGCGAAGTACCACGAGCTGAACCGCATTGCGCCGCACGGAGGTTCACGCACAGGGGCCGAATCGGCCATTCTCGATCCGGCCACCGGGCCGCTCCGTGAACGGACCAGCGATGGCTAGGTTGACCGTGACAACGAGAGGCGGCTGCCGGGCAGTCGGCGCCGCCCTGGCGAAAGGTGCCGACATGCAGGTGAGCGTCGACCGGGACCGTTGCTGCAGCTCCGGCATGTGCGTGACGAACGCCCCCGAGGTCTTCGACCAGGACGACCGGGACAGTCTCGTGAAGCTCCGTCAGACCGTCGTGCTGCCCGAGCAGTTCGACGGCGTGAGGCTCGCCTCCGAGCTCTGCCCGGGCCGGGCGATCACCGTCACCGGGGACGAGCCCGCGCGGACCGGGGTCTGACGGACCCCCGCCGCCGGCCCCGCAGGCCGCCGGGAACCTTCCCGGGCCCCGAACCCCACGAGAACACCCGCGACGTGAGGAGACCCCCGCCTTGACCACCGCACCCACCACCCCCGTCCTCGCACTGCCGGCCCGGCACTCCGGCGGCTGCCCGTTCGGCCCGCCGCCCGCATACCCCGAGGCCGCCGCCACCGGGCCGATGACCAGGGCCGAGCTGCCCGACGGCGACCTCTGCTGGCTGGTCACCGGCTTCGCCGAGGTCCGCACCGTGCTGTCCGACCGCCGGTTCAGTGCCGACATCCGCCACCCGACCTTCCCGCTGCTGATCGCCGGCGCTCGCGAGCTGATCACCGACAATCCGGACTTCCTGCGGCTCGACGACCCCGAGCACGCCCGCCAGCGCCGCATGCTCACCGGGGAGTTCCTGGTCAAGCGGGTGGAGGCGCTGCGCCCGGAGATCCAGCGGATCGTGGACGAGGCACTGGACCGGATGACCGCGGGCCGGACCACGGCCGACCTGGTCACCGACTTCGCGCTGCCGGTGCCCTCGCTGGTGATCTGCCTGCTGCTCGGCGTGCCCTACGAGGACCACGACCGCTTCCAGCGCCTGAGCCGCACGATGCTCAGCCAGGAGAGCACCGTGGAGCAGCTCCGTGAGGCCCAGGAGGAGGTCCGGGACTACCTGTGCGACCTGACGGCCCGCAAGCGCGCGCAGCCGGAGGACGACGTCCTCAGCCGACTCGCGGCGCGGGACGACCTGACCCCGGACGACGTGGCCGGCATGGGCGTGCTGCTGCTGGTCGCCGGGCACGAGACGACCGCGAGCATGATCGCGCTGTCGACCGCGCTGCTGCTGGAGCACCCCGAGCAGATCCCCGGCCTGGCCGACCCGGCCACCCTGCCGGGCGCGGTGGAGGAGCTGTTGCGGCTGCTGACCATCGTGCACACCGGCCTGCCCCGGGTGGCGCTGGAGGACGTGGAGCTGGGCGGCGTCACCGTCCGGGCCGGGGAGGGCGTGATGGCGATGCTCTCCACCGCCAACCGGGACGAGGCGGTGTTCGGCGGCGCCGGCCATCGGGCGACGGACGAGCTGGACCTGCACCGGGACGCCCGGCGGCAACTGGCGTTCGGCTTCGGCGTGCACCAGTGCCTGGGCCAGCCGCTGGCCCGCGCCGAACTCCAGATCGCCCTGGAGACGTTGTTCCGCCGGCTGCCGGGGCTGCGGCCGGCCGGCGAGCGCGAGTTCCGTACCGATTCGTTCATCTACGGGATCAGGTCACTGCCCGTGACCTGGTGAGCGGGGCCCAGCGGAGAGCTCTCACTGGAGTACGCGTCCCGGGCCCGCAGCCGCAACGACGCCGTCCCCGGCTTCCCTGCCCGTATGCCCGCGCCGCGTCACCCGCCGCACCGCCCGGTCGCCTTCCGCCCGCCGACTCACCCGCCTGCCGGCACCAGGCTGGCCGAACAATCCCCCTGAACCGAACACACCGCGCCCCGGACCACTTCGGTCCGGGGCGCGGTGTTCGGTGCAGGCGGGTCGTCAGGCCTTCGGGCCGGTGGCCTGGACGACGTCGAAGGACCAGAGGGTGGAGCCGGTGGCGGCGGGGCGCTTCGGGGCCTCGCCCTCCGGGGCGGCCGGGCGGTGGGCGGCCTGCATCGGGCCGGAGAGCCAGGCCTGGAAGGACTCCTCGTCGCGCCAGCGGGTGTAGACCAGGTACTGGTCGGTGCCCTCGACCGGGCGCAGCAGCTCGAAGTACTCGAAGCCGTCGGAGTTCTCCACCGCACCGGCGCGGGCGGCGAAGCGCTTCTCCAGTTCCTCCCGCTGCTCAGCGGGGACGGTCAGGACATTGATCTTGACGACGGACATGCCGTACCTCCTCAGGGTTGCTCTGAGAAGGCAGTCTCCTACACCTCACGCGATCCACGGCGGGGTGACCCTGTCCCCGGTGTCCAGGTTGTGGGCCGTGGACGGCGCCGGGGAGGCGACCACGGCGGTGAAGCCCTCGTCGGAGCGCAGCCGGCGCGGGGCGTCGGCGGGCAGGACGAGGGTGTCGCCGGCGCCGAGGAGGAGTTCCTCGCCGTCCAGTTCGACGACGGCCGAGCCGGTGAGGAAGGTCCACACCTGCTCGGTGTCCATGGCGTGCCGGGGGCCCGTGCAGGCCGACTCCATCTCGACGCGCCACACCGCGAGGCCGGTGCCGCCCTGGGTGGGCGAGGCGCAGGTGGTCATGACGGCGTTGGGGGTCTCGGTGCGGCGGGCGTCTGCGTGGCGGATGACGGACAAGAGCGGGTGACTCCTCTAGAATGGACAACCAGATTGTCTATATGGTCAACGAGGTTGTCTATCGTGTCAACAGAGCAGGCCAGACCGGGTTTTGAGCTGCCGCTGCGGCTGCTGTTCGCCTTCCGGCTGATCATCGACGAGCTGCACGAGCGGCTCGCCCGCGAGGGGCACCCGGACATGCGGCCGATGCACGGGTTCGTCTTCCAGGCGGTCGGGCCGGACGGCACCACGGCCGTCGAGCTGGGGAGACGGCTCGGGGTGTCCAAGCAGGCGGCCGGAAAGACCGTCGAGCAGCTCGAACGGCTCGGGTACGTCGAGCGCGGCAGCGATCCGGCGGACGCCCGACGGAAGGTGGTCCGGCTGACGGCACGCGGGGTCGACGGCCTGGTCCGCTCGGCCCGGATCTTCGACGAGCTGCGGGAGGAATGGGCCGAGCGGCTCGGCGGCGAGGAGCAGCTGCGCGGGCTGGAGGACGCGCTGCGGACGCTCGCGCCCGGGAACCCGTTCCAGCTGGACACCCCCCGGTGGCTCGGGAGCGCCTGACCGTCAGAAGGAGCGGCCCTCGCCGTGGTACGGGTGCTCGGGGCCGGTCCGGTCGGGGCGGTCGCGGGGGTCGGCGCAGAGGGTGGAGGCCAGCCGGGTGAGCAGGTCGGCGAGGTCGTCGAACTGCTTCTCGTCCCAGTCGCCGAGGAGTTCGGCGAGCTGCGCCCGCCGGGCCGCGACCAGTTGGAGGGCCGCCGCCTCGCCCGGCTCGGTGAGGCGCAGCGGCAGGCCGCCGGTGCGGGCCGCCAGGCCGCGGCCCTCCACCTCGCGCACCGCCTCCTCCACCACCGCGAACGGAATGATCCGGCGCTCCGCCAGTTCGGACGGCTCCACGGAGCCGTGCTGGTGCATCTGGAGGAGCAGCCAGCTGGACGCGGGCTTGAGGTCGAGGCCGGCTCCGGCGGTGATCCGCTTGAACAGGTCGCGCCGCGCCTCCCGGGTGCTCAGCACGGACAGGGCCCGGCTGATCTCGTCCAGGGAGGTGCGCTCCACCGGGTTGACGCCGATCGACTCGCCGAGGTCGGGGGCGGTCACGGTGCTGCGCAGCTTCTGCTCCCGCAGGAACAGCGAGAGGACGAAGGCGACCGCGGCCACCGGCACCGCGTAGAGGAAGACCCGGGTGATCGACTCGGCGTAGGCGTGGTGGATCCCGTCCTGGATCGCGGTGGGCAGGCTGTCGACGACGCGCGGGTCGGCGGCCACCGCGTCGAGGTCGAAGCCGGGTGGCAGCGGGATGCCGGCCAGGGCGTCCCGCAGCCGGCTGTTGAGGCCGGACGCGAAGACCGTGCCGAAGACCGAGACGCCGACGGAGGCGCCGATGGAGCGGAAGAAGGTGGCGCCGGCGGTGGCGACGCCGAGGTCCTGGTAGCCGACCGAGTTCTGCACGATCAGCACCAGCACCTGCATCACCAGGCCCAGGCCGAGGCCGAAGACCAGGAAGTAGCAGCTCATCACGAAGGTGCTGGTGTGCTCGTCAAGCAGGGAGAGCAGCAGCAGGCCGACGACGGTGATGGCGGTGCCGGCGATCGGGAAGATCCGGTAGTGACCGGTGCGGGCCACGATCTGACCGGAGCCGATCGAGGTGACCAGCATGCCGATCACCATCGGGAGCATGTGGATGCCGGACATCGTCGGCGAGACGTTCATGACGACCTGGAGGAAGGTCGGCAGGTAGGTGAGCGCGCCGAACATCGCGAAGCCGATCACGAAGGAGATGACGGCCACCAGGCTGAACGTCCGCGAGCGGAACAGCCGCAGCGGCAGGACGGGCTCGACGGCGGTCCGCTCCACCAGGACGAAGGCCAGCAGCAGGACCAGGCCGAGCACGCCCAGGCCGATGATCTGCCAGGAGTCCCACGCCCAGGTCGTACCGCCGAGCGAGGTCACCAGCACCACACAGGTGGCGACGGCGGCGATCAGCACCGTGCCGAGGTAGTCGATCCGGTGCCGGCGCCGGGTCTGCACCCCGTGCAACACGGTCGCGATCACGACGAGGGCGACCACGCCGATCGGCAGGTTGATGTAGAACACCCAGCGCCAGCTGAGGTTGTCGACGAACAGCCCGCCGAGCAGCGGCCCGAGCACGCTGGTGACGCCGAAGACGGCGCCGAAGACGCCCTGGTACTTCCCGCGGTCCCGGGGAGGCACGAGGTCCCCGACGATGGCCTGGGAGAGCACCATCAGGCCGCCGCCGCCCAGGCCCTGGACGGCGCGGAAGGCGATCAGCTCGCCCATGTTCTGGGCGATGCCGCACAGCACCGAGCCCAGCAGGAAGATCACGATGGACGCCTGGAAGAAGACCTTCCGGCCGTACATGTCGCCGAGCTTGCCCCAGAGCGGGGTGGCGGCGGTGGACGCGAGCAGATAGGCGGTGACCACCCAGGAGAGGTGCTCCAGACCGCCGAGGTCGCTGACGATGGTGGGCAGGGCGGTGGAGACGATGGTCTGGTCGAGCGCGGCGAGCAGCATCGCCAGCAGCAGGGCGCCGATCGACAACCACAGGGCGCGCCCGGTGACCGGGGTCGGCCCCGGTTCGCCCGCCGGCGCCCGGTCGGACGCGGCGATCGGATCCGTCATGGCGTCTCCGTATCCGTAGCGGCTCGGCGGTGATCACTCTCGGCTCACCATGCTGTCAGAAATGCACCGGTTCGCGCGTTTTGAGTTGAGCCGAACGTAAGACTGTCAGGTCGTGCGACGTTCAGGTCGACACATCGACCGTTCCCCGGTTCCCAACCCCCACCAACCGGCACAAGGCCCCCACCACGGGCCGGACGCCCCTGTCCCCCCTCAGGGACGTCCTGCATAATCAGGCCCGTCCCCGTCCGAAACACGCGTCCGACCGCAGCCCGAGTCCGGGACCGCCACCGACCGAGAACCGAGGAGGGCCGGCCGATGCCGGACCAGCACTGCCCGATGTGCGGCACCGCCCGCTCCACCGGGTGCGGCTGCCTCGTCCCGGACGGCAGCCTCGACGAGACCGCCGTCCTGCCGCACCTGGAGGGCCCGCCGCTGGTCCGCCCGTACGTGCCGCAGGCCGTCGGCCAGGTCGCGGACGACCCGCCGGCCGGGGTGGCCGTCCACCCGTACGCCGAGCCGCACCACGACCCGCACCACGCCCCGCCCCCCGGAGCGGCCGCCGACCCCTTCGGCACGGCCGTGCTGCCGCCGCCCGCCGTCCCCCCGCTGGGCCCGGACGCCGACGCCTACGCGACCACCGTGCTGCCGCCCGTCGCCTCCGCCCCGCCGTTCCCGCCGCAACCCCAACCGCAACCGCAGCCGCAGTCGCCGTTCCAGCAGCCCCCGTACCAGCCCCCGCAGCCGCCCGCGCCCACCGGGAGCGCGCCCGAGGACGGGCACGGGGCCGGGGATCCGGCCGAGGACGAGCTCGGCGTGTTCCCGTTCGCCCACGCCGCCCCCGACGCCGCCGCCCCCGGCGGCGGCCGGGCCGCCCGGCGCTCGGCCGAGCAGCAGGACGCCCGCGGCCCGCTCGCCCGCCGCAAGGGCCTGCTGATCGCGGCCGGCGCCGGCCTGCTGGCCCTCACCGTGGGCCTCGCCTACGCGATCACCCCCTCCTCCGGCCCGGACGACCGGGCCGCGCCCGCGCCGACCGCCACCCTCGGCCTCACCCCGGTGGACCCGACCGTCCCGGCCCAGCCGAGCCCGAGCGCGGCGCCGCCCACCTCGGACACCCCCAGCGCGACGCCCACGCCCAGCCGGAGCAGCGCCAAGCCCTCCCCGGCCCGGACGACGGCCGCCAGCCCGCCCCCGGCCGCACCCGCGCCCGCGACCACGGTGGCCGCCGCTCCCCCGGCACCGGTCCCGGTGCCCGCCCCGGCGACCACGCCGCCGTCCACGGCCCCCACCGCCCCGGCACCGGCCCCCACCACGACAGCGCCCACCGCCGCCCCGAGCGCCACTCCGACCCCGACCCCGACGGTGCGCGTCCTGGAGTACGGCATGGAGGGACCCGACGTCCAGGCGCTCCAGCGGAAGCTCAGCGTCGTCATCTGCTGGGAGAAGGTGCCCCCGACCGGCAAGTACGACGACCGCACCAGGCTGATCGTCACGTACTTCCAGGACATCTACAGCATCCGGGGCGACACCCGCGGGGTCTACGGCCCGGTCACCCGCGCCGCGCTGGAGGCGCGCAACAGCTGCTGAACGGGTGCCGGGCCGCCCGCCGGGTCAGCCCTTGATCGCCTGGAAGATGCTGAACGCGGCCATCAGCACCATCACGCTCGCCGCGACCCGGATGATCATCTTCATCGGCACGTGCTTCAGCAGCTTCTGCCCGCCCAGGATCGCGATCCCCGCGACGGCGCACAGCGCCAGCCAGGCGCCCAGGCCCACGGCGAGCGGGTCGGCGTACTTGGCGGCCAGGTTGGCGGTCATGATCTGGGTCAGGTCGCCGAACTCGGCGATCGCCACGACCACGAAGCTGGCCCCGGCGACCTTCCAGAAGCTGTTGGCGGACGGCTCCTTGGCGGCGTGGCCGTCCTCGTCCTCGCCCCCGCCGTGGAAGAGCAGCATCGCCGCGCCGGCCAGGAACAGCACGCCGGTGACGCCCTCCACCCAGCGGTGCGGCAGCAGCGAGAGCAGGTGGCCGGCGACCAGCGCGATGCCCACCTGGAGGGCGAAGGCGGCGGCGATCCCGGCGAAGACGTAGCTCGCCCGGTACTTGGCGCCGAGCATCAGGCTGGCGAGAGCGGTCTTGTCCGGCAGTTCGGACAGGAAGACGATGCCGAACGTGATCGCGGCGACGGTCAGACTCATCGGGGGTGGTGTCCCTCGGGTACGGGCCGCCGGACCGCAGCAGCTCCGTCAGGGGTCGCTCCGGCCCGACAGCACTGGTTGGCAATCCACGGGACGCGCACGACGCGCGCCCGCACACACAGCACTGCGGCCGAAGGTCTCGCCGGCACCGCTCGCGGAACCGCGGTGCCCCGGGCGCCGGGCCCCGAGGGGCCAGTATGTCGACGGTCCGGTGGAGGGCTACTCCCCTTCAACGCGGACCAGCCTACCCGATCGGGCCTCCCGGCCGTCCGGCGCGCACCAGCCCCCGGCCGACCAGCTCCAGCACCACCACGACCGCCACCGACTCCACCGCCAGCAGCCCGATCAGCACGAACAGCTGCACCGCGCCCGCCTGGACCGGCGAGGCCCCGCCGAGCAGCATGCCGACGAAGGCGCCCGGCAGGGTGACCAGGCCCACCGTCCGGGTCTGGTCGAGCGCCGGGACGAGCGAGGTGGCGGCGGCGGTGCGGCAGATCTCCATCCGGGCGTCCCGGTCCTCGAAGCCGAGCGCCAGCGCCGCCTCGACCTCGCCGTGCCGCTGGCGCAGCTCGTCCAGGGCGCGCCGCCCGGACAGCGAGGTGGCGGTGAGCGCGCCGCCGATCAGGATGCCGGCGACCGGGATGACCGACAGGCCCTTCGGCGGCAGCAGCCCGCTGCCGAGCAGCAGCACCAGCACCGGCAGCACCCCGGCCCCGATCGGCGCGGCCGCCCACAGCCACCCGCGCCCGGGGGCCGGCACCATCCGCCGCCCGGCGGTCCGCACCGCGACCGTGAACATCAGCAGCACGAAGAGCGCCGACCACCAGCGCGAGCCGACCACCCAGGTGATCACCAGCGCGACGGCGGCGAGCTGCACCACCGCGCGCAGCCCGGCCCGCAGGACGGCGCGCCCCTGGCCGAGCCGCCCCCAGCCGGCGACCGCGACCGCGGCCAGCAGCAGGACGGCGGTGGCCGCGCCCAGCCCCGGGGAGACCGGCAGCAGCTGCCCCGCGTCGGCGAGCGGCGCGGCGGCCCACCCGCCGGACACCGGTCAGATCCAGCTGGTGAACCACATCCGGTCCTGCCAGGACGACATCGGGATCACCTCCGCCGTGTACAGCGGGTAGAAGAAGGCGAAGCACGCCACGATCGCCAGCACGATCAGCCCGGCACCGACCGCGCCGATCCGGCGCCGCTCGGGCGGGCAGCCCTCCGGGCCGAGCATCGCGCCCAGCATCTGCGCCACGGCCAGGCAGAGGAAGGGGACGAGCACCACCATGTAGAAGGAGAAGACCGTCCGCTCCTGGTACTGGAACCACGGCAGGTAGACGCCGGCGACGCCGCACAGCACCGCGCCGGAGCGCCAGTCGCGGCGGAAGAACCAGCGCCAGAGCAGGTAGACCAGCGCGAAGCAGGCCGTCCACCAGAGCAGCGGGGTGCCGAGGCCGAGGATCTGCGCCGCGCAGCCGCCGGAGTCGGTGCAGCCGCGCTGGCCGGCCGGCACCTGCTCCCAGTACATGGAGACCGGCCGGCCCTGGACCAGCCAGCTGAACGGGTTGGACTGGTAGGTGTGCGGGCTGCTCAGGCCGGTATTGAAGTCGTACATCTGGGCGTGGTAGTGCCAGAGGCTGCGCAGCGGCGCGGGCACCCAGCTCATCGACACCTGCGGCAGCCCGATGCCGAGGACGCTGTCCGGGGAGAGGCCGGCCCGGTCGTCGGCCCAGTGGCGGTCGAAGCCGCCGCCGGTGAACAGCCAGCCGGCCCAGCCGCCGACGTAGACGACGAACGCGGAGCCGACCATGGCGAGGAAGGCGGGCAGCGCGTCGAGCCGGAGCATCGCGCGCCAGGAGCGGCGGGCGCCGGCCCAGCGGCGGCCGGAGCGGTCCCACAGCACGGTGAGCAGGCCGAAGGCGGCGAGCACCATGACGCCGTTCCACTTGACCCCGGTGGCGGCGCCCAGGCAGAGCCCGGCGGTGATCCGCCAGGGCCGCCACCCGAGCCGGACGGTGCCGCCGCCGCCGTCCGGCAGCACGGCGGCGAGCCGGGCGCGGGTGTGGTCGCGGTCGATCAGCAGCGCGCCGAAGGCGGCCAGGACGAAGAACATCTGGACGCCGTCGAGCAGGCCGACCCGGCTCATCACCAGCTGGAGGCCGTCGACGGCCATCAGCAGGGCGGCGGTGCAGCCGATCAGGGTGGAGCCGAAGAGCCGGCGGCCGATCCGGGCGAGCATCAGCACGGTGACGGTGCCGAGCAGCGCGGTCATGAACCGCCAGCCGAAGGGGTGCAGGCCGAAGCCCCACTCGCCGAGCGAGATCACCCACTTGCCGAGCGGCGGGTGGGCGATGAACTCGGGCGCGGAGGTGAGCGGGATCTGCTGCGGGACGGCCAGGACCTGCTCGTTCGCGTGCTCCGACCAGGTGCCCTCGTAGCCCTGCCGGAGCAGCGACCAGGCGTCCTTGGGGTAGTAGGTCTCGTCGAAGACGAAGGCGTTGGGGTAGCCGAGGTTCCAGAACCGCAGCAGCCCGGCGAAGAGCGCCACGGCGATCGGTCCGAGCCAGTCCGAGCGGTCCGCCGCCCGGCGCAGCAGGCCCCGCCGCTCCGGTGCCGGGTCGGCCGGGGCCGCTGCCGCCGGGGGGTGGGTGAGCGCCGCTTGCGTCATGGTGTCGGTTGCCTCGCCGGTTCGCCTGTCTCGCCTGTGCCGTCCGCCGGCACGATCCGCCGGTGGCCGCGGTCGGCCCGCACCGGCCGGGGGCGGCCTGGACCGGCCCGGACGACCGCGGCCGGACGGACGACAGCCACCGACACTATGTGCCGGTGGGCGCGAAACCAAGCGCGACGGGCGCCGGACAGGTGACCTGTCCGGCGCCCGTCGGGGCACGTCCGCCCGGGGGTCAGGCGGCCGCCCGCAGTTCGCGGACCGCCGGGGCCGGGGTGCGGACCGGGGCCGCGGGGGCCTGCTCGCCCCCGGCGGAGCCGGCGGGCGCGTTGTCCTGGGCCGCGGTGAGGTACGGCCGCAGGCGCAGCGCCAGGACGACGATCAGCACGGTGGAGCCGGCCATCGCCGCCAGGTAGAGCGGCCAGGTGCCGGAGCCGACCATCAGGACGCCCACGGCCGGGCCGACGGCGATCGCGACCTGCTTCACCAGGGCGTACCCGGCGTTGTAGGTGCCGAGCAGCCGGGCCGGGGCGAGGTCCGCGACGATCGGGCCCATGGTCGGGGCGAGCAGCGACTCGCCGACCCCGAACAGGGCGTAGATCGAGACGATCGCGACCGTGGCGGCCAGCGCCTCGGTCCGGACCAGGCCGGCCACCAGGGCCATCGCCCAGGCGCCGAGCCAGACCACGCCGGCGGCGGCCATCGCGGTGGTGCGCCGGCGGCGGGCGGTGATCCGCACCATGAACATCTGCAGCACCACGATGGTCAGCGCGTTGGCGCCGATGGCGATGCCCAGGGTGGACGGGGCGGTGCCGACGGTGTCGGTGGCGAAGGCCGCGACACCGGACTCGAACTGGCCGTAGCAGGTGAAGAAGATCAGCCCGGCGAGGACGCTGAGCCGGAGCATGGCCTTGTCCGCCAGCAGCGCGCGCAGGCCCTGCGGGCCGTCGTTCTGCTCCTGGACGAGCAGCGGCGCGGCGTTCGGGATCCGGGCGGTGCCGGTCACCAGGGCCAGGCCGAGGAAGGTCGCGGCCTCGATGGTGAACAGCCGGGTCAGGCTGGCCGGGTCGGCGACGTCCACGATCTGCCCGCCGACCAGCGCGCCGATGCCCATGCCCAGGTTGATCAGGGTGAACTGCAGCGCGAAGGCGTGCGAGCGGGTCGCCGCGGTGGAGCAGCGGACGATCATCGTGGCGAGCGCCGGCTGGCAGGTGGTGACGCCCGCGCCGAACAGGAACGCGGAGACCAGCAGTGCCGGGGTGCCGGTGGCGTGTCCGAAGGCGAACGCGCCGGTGGCGGCCAGCGCGGCGCCGGCCAGCAGCACCGGGCGCGGCCCGTACCGGTCGATGCCGCGGCCGGTGAACGGCAGGACGGCGAGCGCGGCCAGCGCGAAGACGGTGAACACCATCCCCGCGGCCAGCGAACCCAGCCCCCGCACCTGGTCCACGTACACGAACATGTACGGCATCGTGAACCCGCTGCCGAACGCGCTGAGCGCGTTGCCGATCTGGACGCGGCGCAGCGGGCCGCCCGCCCCGCGTCGCTGCTGCCTCTGCTGCTTCACCGTGCCGGTCACCGTGCACACCCCTTCACTGCGGTCGGAGCCGTCAGGGCTCCGTCAGTTTCGTTGCGTACTCTTAAGGGAAGAAGACTTAAGAGCTAAAGTTTGACTCTAAAGTCTTAGCACCAGAAGAGTGCTGAGTCAAAGGCTTAAGGAGTGCACTTCACATGGGACACTGGTCCGCATGACTGCAGAGAAGCCCGCGCCGGCCACCCCCCGCGAGCTGGGCATCGCCGAGCAGGTGGCGCTCTACCAGCGGGAATTCCCCACCGTCGACCCGCAGGTGGAGACCATCGTGCAGACGCTCTCCCGGGTCGCCCGGCGGATGACCGTCGCCTACGACCGGCAGTTGACTGTGCTCGGAATCACCTCCGCCGAGTGGGAGGTGCTCAAGGCCCTGGTGGTCGCCGGCAGCCCGTACCGGCTCGGGCCCGGGGAGCTGGCCAAGCGGCTCGGGCTCACCCCCGCCGCGATGACCCACCGGATCGACCGGATGGTCACCGAGGGGCTGGTCACCCGGGAGCGGGACGAGAGCAACCGGGTCCGGGTGATCATCGAGCTGACCGAGCTCGGCCGGGACAAGTGGCTGGAGTCGATGCGGATGGCCGCGGTCTTCGAGGAGGAGCTGCTCCAGGACGTCGTCGGCGAGGACCGCACCGTGCTCTCCGGGATGCTGGCCCGGATGCTGCGCCGGATCGAGGAGAGCCGGCCGGACGCCCCGGGGCGCACCGCCGACCCGGCCTGAGCCGGGCGCGGGGTTCGGGGCAGACAGAAGTCCGGCCCGCCGGGGGACTCCCCCGGCGGGCCGGACTCTTCGTGCGCGGTGCGAGGTCCGTCAGGCCCTCATCCGATCAGTGGCGGTTCAGCAGGCGCCGTTGTCGGTCCAGACACCCCAGGCGCCGCTGGCGCTCGGGTCGTCGCCCTTGGTCCACCACTTGTTGGTGTAGTAGTGGCCCTTCCAGGAGACCTTGGTCGGGGTGGCGTAGGTGGCGGCCGCGTCCCAGCTCGGGGCGCCCGCGCAGCCGGCCGGGGTGGTCGGCGGCGTGGTCGGCGGGGTCGTGGGCGGGGTGGTCGGCGGCGTGGTCGGCGGAGTCGTGGGCGGGGTGGTCGGCGGCGTGGTGGTCGGCGGGGCCGGGCAGGCCGCGGCGGAGCCGTTGGTGGCCTCGACCATCTTGTCGAACAGCGCCGTCTTGGTGCCCAGGTCGTACAGCGAGAAGGCGAAGGAGCCGCCGAGGCCGTTGCAGTGGGCGTAGTCCAGCTTGGCCTGGATCGAGCGGGAGTCCTCACCGGACCAGAAGACGTTGCCGTCGTAGAAGTACGTCGCCTTGGCCGTGTCGTCCCAGTAGGTCTTCGACGGGTTGTCGACGAAGCCGGCCAGCTCCTTGTACATCTGGATGCCGGCGACGCCGCCCGAGAGCGGGGCGCCCGGGGCCGGAGCGGTGGCGGACTGGAACAGGCCGTTCTTGCCGTTGTTCGGCACGCCGGTCCAGCCGCGGTAGTAGAACGGCACACCGACGTTGATCTTGTTCGCGGGGAACCCGCCCGCGATGCCGTACTGCGGGTCACCGGCGGTGTAGGCCTTGATGGCCGCGTCCACGTTGTACTTGCCGTTGCCGCCCGGGACCGGGTTCATCGGGTCGTCGGGGCCGGAGTAGATCGGGGCCTGGTGGTTGGTCGGGCCCTTGGCCTCCCAGCCGCCGTGCATGTCGTACGTCATGACGTCCAGGAACGTCAGGTACTGACCGATCTTGTCGGTCTCGACGTTCTTGATCTTGTCCTGGCCGGCGCCCACCGCGGCCGCGGTGTAGTACTGCTTGCCGTCGGTCTTGCCCTGCGCGTCCAGCTGCTCGCGCAGCTCCTTCAGCAGCAGGGTGAAGTTCTGCTTGTCGTTCGGGCTCGACAGGTTGCCGGTGTGGCCGCCGCCGCCCGGGTACTCCCAGTCGATGTCGATGCCGTCGAAGATGCCGGCCGCCGTGCCCGGGCCGCCATAGCCGGCCTCGGAGGGCAGGTTGCCCTTGATGAACATGTCGATGCAGGACGAGACCAGCTTCTTGCGGGAGGCGTCCGTGGCCGCCGCCGACGAGAAGTACTTGGAGTAGGTCCAGCCGCCCAGCGAGATCAGGATCTTGAGCTTCGGGTTCTTCGCCTTCAGCTTCTTCAGCTGGTTGAAGTTGCCCGCGATCGGCTGGTTCCAGACGTCGCCGACGCCGTCGACCGAGATGTCCGGGCCGAAGCTCTTCTGGTAGTCCGCGAACGCGTCCGCCGCACCGTCACCCGCGTTGGGGTTGTTCTCGTCCTGGCTCGCGGCCTTGGTGGCCTGGAAACAGGTGCCGTTGGTGGGGTGGATGTTGGCGAACGAGTAGATCAGGTAGTCCAGCTTCCCGGCGACGCCGGTGTCCTGGATCGTCTTGGGGTAGTACGCGTTCGAGTAGATCGACCACTGGTCGAAGTAGGCGACCTTGATGCCACCGCTGGTGGCGGGCGCGCCGGTGCTGTTGCCGACGGCGGCGTTGGCGGTGGCGCCGCCGCTGAGCGCGAGGCCCGTGCCGAGCAGCAGGGAGGCCGTGGTACCGGCGGCGATCGCGGTCAGGCTCTTGGACCGCTTGCGACGGCCGCCCTCCTGAACCGGGGCCCCGGCCCTTTCGATGCGTGAACGGAGCATGGGTGCGTGACTCCTGGGTGTGGGGGATTCCGACCTGTCCCGGGACGCAGGTACGGGGTGGGGCCGTACGACCGGGACATGACAGAACGGGATGGGGGAATCGAGCGGAACATGCCTTGACGGACGCCGGGATATGCCGAACCGGCGTCAGCGGCGAACCGCTGACGCCGGCTCAGGGGCTCCCTGCACCTGGGGACTAAAATGGACTAGACCAACTACCCCGTCAAGAGGTGGTGGTGCGGCTTGAGCCGCCGTTAAGGTTCCCCGGAAACCCGCATGCCCCCGCTGACCTGCGGGTCAGCGGGGGCATGCGGGACGCGTCGAACCGCCCGGCGCGGGGCCGGCGGTGCTCAGTAGCGGACGGCGTTGGCGACGACGGCCTTCACCGAGCCCGAGAGGTCGCGGTTGCTCTGCGCCTTCGCCTCGGTGCTCTGACCGGCCGCCAGATCCGGCACGGTCACCGCGGTCACGTCCAGCAGATTGCCGCTGTCGTCGGTGAAGTTGACCTGGATCACGTACCGGCCGGCCTGCTGCCCGTGGTTGGTGACGGTCAGCGTGGCCTCGGCCTTGTCGTTGACGATGGACACGGCCCCGACCGCGATGTCCCCCTTCGCGTCCAGCCCGCCCTTGATCCCGGCGATCGCCGAGGAGGCCTTCGCCTGCGCCGAGGCGACCGCGGAGGCCGCCGACGAGGAGAGCCCGCTCGCCGCCGTGCCCAGGGCCGCGCTCGCCGCCGAGGCCGCGGCGGAGGCGGCGCCGGCGATCGCCGAACCCGCCTGCGCGGCGGCCGAGGAGGCCGCGCTGCCGGTCGCGCCCCCGTTGCCGTCGGAGGAGCAGCCCGCCAGCGCGGCCCCGCCGAGCAGGGCCGCGACCAGGGCGGCGGCCAGCGCGCGGCGCGGGTGGCGGACGGCGGGGGCGTGCGGGTCCGCGGCGGTCGGCCGGGGCGGGGCCGCGGGGCTGCGGGTCGGCTGGCGGTCCATCGGGGGTCCTCGATTCTGCGCCGGTGGCGTCTGGCCCGCGCCGGGGTGTCCGGCGCGCCTCCCCGCCCACGTTCCGGGGCCCGGGCGGCGCCCGCCAGCAGGACTGGGGCGTTCGGGTGAGCCCGGGCCGCGGGCCCCCGGGCCGCGAGGGCGCCGCGGGCTCAGGAGAGCCCCGCGCCGTCCTGCGTCTCCGCCTCCACCGCCGCGCGCTCCTCCGCCAGCCGGACGGCGTGCCGGCGGCGGGCCACCACCCCGTACGCCGAGGCCGCGCTCGCCGTGAAGGCCAGCAGGCCGGTCCACGGCCGGTTGAAGGCGTGCCCGGTCAGGTGGTCCAGCGAGTACCGGCCCGGCCCGGCCAGGCCCAGCGCCAGACCGGTCGCGCCGAGGAACGCCGGGTACTCGTAGCCGCCGGACATCGCGAAGAACCCCGCCGGGGCGTGCACCGCGACCGCGCCCGCCATCGTCCCGGCCACCACCGCGCCGGCCGCCGGCGTGGCCAGCCCGGCCACCAGCATCGCGCCGCCGCCCGCCTCGCCGAGGCCCGCGGCCAGCGCGCTCTGGCGCGGCGGGTGGAAGCCCATCGCCTCCATCGCCTTGGTGGTGCCCTCCAGGCCGCCACCGCCGAACCAGCCGAACAGCTTCTGGGTTCCGTGGGCGATCAGCACCCCGCCCACGGCGCCGCGCAGGGCCAGCAGGCCCAGGTCGATACGGTTCAGAGCCATGTCCTCGTCCCCTTCGGGAGCCCTCCGCCGCGCGGAGGGAAGGTCCGGCTTCCATCGCAGCCGAAACCGCCCGCAGGCTCGACCCGGGGCACCCGTTCGGGCGAATCACGGCACGAACGGGAATAATCCGGACAGGCGTGGCAGCCAGGCGGCGCCGACCTCCGCGGCCATGCTGGGCGCATGTTCGTCTTCGACCTGAGCAGCGCCTTCATCGCCTTCTTCGCCGTGGTCGGCCCGCCGAAGGTGCTGCTGTCCTTCGCCCGGCTGGCCTCCACCCGGAGCGCCGGGGAGCTGCGGCGGCTGGCGGCCTGGAGCACGGTCATCTCGGCCGTGATCGGGGTGGTCCTCGCCTTCAGCGCCGACTTCGTCACCTCGCTGTTCCACATCAGCGACCAGTCGCTCCAGCTCGCCGGCGGGCTGATCTTCTTCGTCTACGCGGTCGCGCTGGTCTTCGGTGTCCACCTCGGCTCCGGCGCCGACGAGGAGGACGAGCACCTGGCCGGCCCGCTGGTGGACGGCATCCGCGAGCTGATGCTGCCGTACCTGGCCAGCCCGCTCGCCGTCACCGCGGTCCTGGTCGGTTCGCTCGCCAAGGACGACTGGGGCTGGCACGCCACGGTGGCCGGCGCGTACGCCGCCGTGGTGGTGATCAACTTCATCTGCGTCGCCGCGCTCGCCCCGCTGATGCTGCGCACCCACCGGACCTCGCTGGAGGTGGTGGCCCGGCTGCTCGGGCTGCTGCTCGCGGCGGTCGGCGCCGAGCTCTTCCTCGAAGGACTGGCCGGGCTCGGCGTGCACCTGCCCGAGGCGCACTGAGCCGCGCGCCGCGGCGGGGCGGGCGGCGGGCCGCCTCAGCTCGCCGCGGCCAGCCGGACCAGCGCCTCCCCGATCCGGTCGCGCACCAGCGGGTCGGCGACCAGCCCGTCCGCGCCGACGTCCCCGCGCGCCAGCGGCACCCGGACGCAGGCCGCCTCGACGACGGCCGCCCCCGTGTAGCGCAGCACCGTGCCCAGCGCCGCCTCGGCGCCCAGGCCGCGGCCGGTCCCCGCGGCGTTGATCCAGGCGGCCGGCTTGTCCGCGATCTCGACGCCGCCGACCGTCCAGTCCAGCAGGTTCTTGAAGGCCCCGGGCAGGGTCCCGGCGTACTCGGGCGTACAGATCAGCAGGGCGTCGGCGGCCTCGACCGCCGCCCGCAGCGCGGCGACCGGCTCCGGCAGCGGATCGGTGTCGAGGTCCGGGTTGAAGTGCGGCAGCCCCGCCAGCCCGGTGTAGTAGGTGGTCGCGACGCCCTCGGTGGCCAGCGCCACGGCGGCGGCGGTGCGCAGCACGGTCTCGTTGACGGACCCGGCGCGCAGGCTGCCCGGGAGCAGCAGGATGTGACGGTCGTTCGGCATGGGGAGGAACCTATCGGCCGGCTCAGGGCACGACCACCGGCCGCCAGGGAACGGGGCTGGAGAGGATCATCGAACTGGCCGGCTGCCCGTAGCCGCCGAGGCGGTCGATGAGGGCCTCGAAATCGGCCATCGCGGGAACGGCGACCAGCAGCACGCAGCAGGCCCCGCCGGTGACCCGGTGCAGCTGGAGCACCTCCGGCCAGCCGGCCACCGCCGGGTCGCGCAGCACGCAGCGCGGGCCGTAGCACTGGAGCTGCACCAGCGCGGTGATGGGCAGGCCGGAGCGGGTGAGGTCGACGTGGGCGTGGTAACCGGTGATCACCCCGTCGGCCTCCAGGCGGCGGACCCGTTCGGCCACGGCGGGTGCGGAGAGGCTCACCCGGCGGGAGAGTTCGTTGTAGGAGAGCCGCGCGTCGGCCTGCAGCTCGGCCAGCAGTCGGCGGTCGACGGCGTCCACGGCGGCTCCTGAGGGTGTGGTCCGGTTGGCTGGATCCCGCTGCTTTGCGATCGTGAAGAGGATCGGGAAAACACCTCTCGTACGACAGGCGCGGCCGCGGTTGCCGTGCCCGCCGCCCATTCAAATGCGCGGCGGGCCGCCGCACAATGGGGCCCCGGTACTCGCCGAAGACTTCAGGAGGGATCGGGCATGGGGCACGACACGGTGGAGAGGCCCAACCTGTCGTTCGGGCGGGCCGGTGAGCCGGAGCGGGGCACCCCGTACGCGCGCTACGTCCGGCTGGACGAGCTGCACGGCCTGCAGCACCCGCTCAGCGAGGAGCCCGCCGAGCTGTCGTTCATCGTCACCACCCAGGTGATGGAGCTGCTGTTCGGCCTGCTCCGGCACGAGTGGACGCTCGCCCAGCAGGCCCTGCGCGCGGACGACCTGCCGGGCGCGCTGGCCGCGCTGCGCCGGGGCACCCACGTCCAGGACGTGCTGGTGGAGTCCTGGGACCTGCTGGCCACGCTCACCCCGCGGGAGTTCAACGCCTTCCGCCCGCTGTTCGGCGAGGCCTCGGGCTTCCAGTCCTCGGCCTTCCTGCAGCTGGAGTTCCTGCTCGGCAACAAGAACGCCGCGCTGCTGAACATGTACCGGGACAGCCCGCGGACCCACGCCGAGCTGGACGCCGCGCTGCGCGCCCCCGGCCTGTACGACGACGCGCTCGCGCTGCTCGCCCGCCGCGGCCTGGCCGTGCCGGACACCGTCTCCGCCCAGCGGCACCAGGCCGACGAGGCGGTCGCGGCCGCCTGGCGGCGGGTCTACACCGAGGCGGAGCACGCCGGGCTGCTGCCGCTGGCCGAGGCGCTGCTGGACGTCGCCGAGCGGGTGACCCGCTGGCGCCAGCGCCACCTGGCGGCGGTCAAGCGGGCGATGGGCGGCAAGCCGGGCTCCGGCGGCTCCAGCGGACTGACCTGGCTGCGCCGCTCCGCCGAGCAGGACGTCTTCCCCGAGCTGTGGGCGATCCGGGACGGGCTGTGACGGCGCCGCGCCCGGCGGGCATCAAGCGGTGGGCAGGGAGCGGCGGCCCGGAGCGGGCCGCGGGCACGGGCGACACGATGGAGGGGCAGGGCATGATCACGCGCGAGGAGTGCGCGGCGCTGGACGCCGCCGACCCGCTGGCGGCGTTCCGCGAGGAGTTCGCCCTGCCGCCGGGGGTGATCTACCTGGACGGCAACTCGCTCGGCGCGCTGCCGGTCCGCACCTCCGAGCGGGTGCGGACGGTGGTCGAGCAGGAGTGGGGCCGGGAGCTGATCCGCAGCTGGAACGACGCGGGCTGGTTCGAGCAGCCGTACCGGCTGGGCCGGCGGATCGCCCCGCTGGTCGGGGCCGCCCCGCAGGAGCTGGTGGTGTGCGACACCACCTCGGTGAATCTGTTCAAGGTGCTGGCGGCGGCGCTGCGGCTGCGCCCGGGCCGCTCCGCCGTGCTGGGCGACCGCGCGGCCTTCCCGACCGACCTCTACATCGCCGAGGGCGTGACCGGGCTGGTCCCGGGCGCCCGCAGCGTGCTGATCGACCCGGCCGAGCTGGACGCGCACCTGGACGGGGACGTCGCCGCGGTCGTCCTCTCGCACGTCGACTACCGGACCGGTGAGCTGCTGGACATGCCCGGGATCACCGCCCGGGTGCGGGCCGCCGGGGGCCTGATGATCTGGGACGTCTGCCACTCGGTGGGCGCGCTTCCGGTCGAACTCGCCGCGAGCGGCGCCGACTTCGCGGTCGGCTGCACCTACAAGTACCTGAACGGCGGCCCCGGCTCGCCGGCCTTCCTGTACGTCGCCGAGCGGCATCTGGCGGCCGGGCCGCTGCAGCCGCTGAGCGGCTGGTTCGGGCACGCCCGGCCGTTCGCCTTCGAGCCCGGCTACGCGCCGAAGGAGGGCATCGGCCGCTTCCTCACCAGCTCGCCCTCGCTGCTCGGCCAGGCCGCGCTGGAGGCCTCGCTGGACGTCTGGGAGCGGGCCGACCGGGCCGCCGTCCGCACCAAGAGCCTGGCGCTGACCGATCTGTTCATCGGCCTGGTGGAGGGCCTGGACGGCATCGAGGTGGTGACCCCGCGCGAGCACGCCCGGCGCGGCAGCCAGGTGGCGCTGCGGCACGCCGACGGCTACCCGGTGGTGCAGGCGCTGATCGCCCGCGGGGTGATCGGGGACTTCCGGGCGCCGGACCTCATGCGCTTCGGCTTCACCCCGCTGTACCTCTCGCACACCGAGGTGTGGGACGCGGCCCGGCACCTGGCGCAGGTGCTGGAGAGCGGCGAGTGGAAGGACGAGCGCTTCTCCCGCCGCGGCGAGGTGACCTGAGGCGAGGGTGACCCGAGGCGGGGCCGGTGGTCCCGCCCCCGGGCCTGCCGGGGACGGGACCGCCGACGTCACGGAGCCGTGAGCTCCTCGATCAGCCTCCCGTACACGGCGAAGGCCGGTTTGGGCGTGTAGTCGTCCCGGAGCAGGCCGAACCGGTGGAACGGGCTCGGGCCGGCGCTGTCCGCGTCGCGCAGGCCGAAGTGGCCGTAGCCGGCGAGGTTCAGCTCGTCGGCGAGGCCCACGACCGTCCGGACCACCTCCTCGACGACCTCGGCCTGCCGCCGCTCCGACCGGTCGGGGCCGGTGGGCCAGCCGTGCTCGCAGATCCGGACCGGCACCCCCGGCCCGATCCCGGCCCGGGTGACGATCTCCCGCCGGAAGCCGGTGAGCACCGCCGCGACCGCCGCGCCGAGCCGCGCGGCCGGGACGGGGCGGAAGACGTCGGGGAAGAAGTCCAGGCCGACGTAGTCGAGCGCGCGGTGGAAGCGCTCGTCGGCGAGCTCGCCGAGGGCGGGCCAGAACGGGGCGGCCGGGTCCGGGTCGAACGCCGCGTTGAACCCCACGGCGAGGTCGAGGCCGAGCGCCAGCGCCTCCTCCTTGGCCGCGACCACCCCCTCGACCAGGGCCCGCCGGACGTTCGGCACGGAGCCGTCGAGCACCGGGGAGTCGGCGTTCGGCTCCTCGCAGATCTGCAGGGTGCCGATCCGCTCCCCTTCGTCGCGCACGGTCCGCCGGACGAACTCCGTCCAGCCGTCCAGCCGGCCGGCCGGCTCCCGGAACTGGAGGACCAGGTCGAGTCGGCGCCCCTCCCGGGCGTACCGCTGCGGGGCGGCCGGGGTGGGCGGGGTGGCCGGCCCCTCGGGGAACGAGCGGTAGGCGCGGACCAGCAGGGTGGGCGCCGCGCCCTGGAGCGCGCGCAGCGCGGCGGTGATCCGCTCCGGGTCGTCGGGGCGGACGGGGGTGATCACGCGGCTCTCGTCTCCGAGCAGGCCGCCGGGATAGACGCCGAAGGTGAAGGTCATGGCCCCACCGTAGCCGAAATTTTTGGAGTCACTGCAAATTTGGTGCGGCGCTAGGATTTGCTCATGGGACTTCGCGAGGAGAAGAAGCGGCAGACCCGGACGCTGCTGGCCGACACCGCGACCGCGCTGTTCGCCGAGCACGGGTTCGAGCGGGTCACGGTGGCCGAGGTGGCCCGGGCCGCCGGCGTGGCCGTCAACACGGTGTTCAACTACTTCCCGACCAAGGAGGACCTCTTCTTCGACCGGCAGGACGAGGTGGTGGACCGGCTGGCCCGGGTGGTGCGGGAGCGGCCGGCGGGCGCCTCCCCCGTCGACGCCGTCCGGGCGGAGCTGCTCGCCGGGCTGGACGCCGACGAGCCGACGTACGGGCTGAGCCCGCAGGCCGCGGCGTTCTGGCGGACGGTCGAGGGCAGTCCGGCCCTGCGGGCCCGGCTGCTGGACCTGGGCGAGCGGGCCGAGGAGGCGCTGGCGGCCGCCCTGGCCGAGGAGGCCGGCCTCCCGGCGGGCGCCCCGCTCCCCCGGGTGGTGGCGGGCGCGCTCGCCGGGGCGCACCGGGCGGCGCTGGCGGAGGTCCGGCGGGGCGTGGTGGCCGGCGAGCCGGTGGACGCCGTCCGGGACCGGGTCGTGGCGGCGGTGACGGCGGGCTTCGGCCTGCTGGCGGCCGGACTCGCCGGGTGGCCCTCCGGGCCCGCCGGGCGCGCGGGGGCGTGAACGCGTCGGGCCGCCCGGTCCGGGGGGACCGGGCGGCCCTGGTGGCCGCGGGCTGCGGTCACCCGCAGCCGGCCGCGGCCGGCTGTGTGCGGCTAGCTGTGGCGGCCGCGGCGACGGGCGGCCACGACGGCGAGGCCGCCGAGGGCGAGCAGGCCGGCGCCGGCGAGCCCGAAGACCACGGGAGCGTTGCCCGCGCCGGTCGACGGCAGCTGGCCGCCGCCCCCGCCGCTGTGGCCGGCCGTCGGGTGGTGGCTGGACGGACCGTGGCTGGACGGGCCGTGGCTGGTGGGCGCGGCACTGGACGAGCTGGACGTCGCCGTCGGGCTCGTCGGGGCCGGGGACGTGGTGGTCTCGGTCGGCGTCGGGGACGTCGGCGCCGGCGAGGTGGTGGTCTCGGTGGGCGTCGGGGAGGTCGGCGCCGGCGAGGTGGTGGTCGGGGTCGGCGTCGGGGACGTCGGCGAGGGCGAGGTAGGCGTCGGGCTCGGCGTGACCTCGCAGTCCGGCAGGTCGCCGTCGAACGGGTAGCTGTGGATCTCGTAGCCGCCGTTGCCGGTCTGGATCAGGTTGCCCGCCAGGTACACCCGGCCGTTCAGGCCCGGCATGTTGATGGTCGTGGTGCCGGCCGGGTTGCCCGCCATCACCGAGCCCTGGAACTGCGCGCTGCCGTTGATCTGCGCACCGGTGGACGTGGGGAAGTTCCACATCAGCTTGGAGCGCATCTCGGTGGTCGGGTCGCCCGGCAGGCCGGTGCCCGTGTAGGTGTTGATGACCGGGTCGGCCGACAGCATGTTGACCACGACGGTCGCGCCGGCCGGGATGTTGGCGAACACCAGGCCGATCTGGCCGCCGGTCGGCGAGGCGAGGTTCCCGGTGACGTTGAAGACCTGCTTCATGCTCGTCCCGTCACCGGTGAAGGTCGCCTCGCTGCTGGTGAGCGCGACGGTGCCGGTGGCGGCGGCCCGGCCGACGCAGGCGGAGACGTCCTCGATCTGGGTGAGCACCGACTGGTAGGGGGCGGCGGCGTTCGCGTCCTGGATCGCCTGGCCGGTCGGGTCGATGGCGACCGTGCCGGTGAGCGCGCCCGCGTACCGCAGGTTGCCGAAGGCCTGGCCCTGGGAGTCGCTGCCGCCGATCAGCAGGGAGTTGCCGGGCAGCACGGTGACGTTGCCGCCGACGGTGAGGAAGTCGCTGCCGTTCGGCGGGACGACCCGCGAACCGACGCCGACCACGCCCGCGTTGAAGGCGCCGCCGCCCTGGCTCTTGTCGACGGTGAAGTCCCCGAGGGTGACGATCTTGCCCTCGGCCTCGGCGGCCCGGCCGGTGACCGTGTAGTAACCGCCGGTGAAGACGTTGATGGTGGCGTCCCGGCCCGGGAAGTCGCCGTTGTTCGGCGGCGGCCAGGTGGCCGGACAGTCGGGCCCGCTGCACGCGCCGAGCGGCGGGGCCAGCGGCGCGGCCGAACCGACCGTCAGCACGGCCGCGAACGGCAGCACGGCGGCGGCGGTCGCCACGGCGACCCGGGCGTTGCGGCGGCCGCGGGGGGCGGGGGGCCGCTCCACGGTGGCTCTTCTGTGACCGGGCGTACCGGTTCCCTGACCCATCGACACATTCCTCCGCGCAGAGAAAGGCAGGCGGGGGAGAACACCTGCCGCGTTCCAGTTGATCCTGGATCATCCCGGTCGATTCCCAGAGAATCCAGAGATTCGGGATATCCGACACCAAATCGGACGAACCATACCCTACAGACCATCAGCGTTGAGATGAAAATCCTCCGACCGGGCGAGGCCTTCGTGTCCTCCCGGGCCGCCCGCCGCCCCGCTAGGTTGGGGGCATGACTTCCGCGGGCATGACTTCCGACGCGATCGCCACCGTCGCCACGAGCGCCGACGTGCTGCGCCACCCCGGGGCCGGCGAGCACCTGCTCACCGCCGTGGAGAAGGAGCGCGCCGCCCGGTTCCGGCACGAGTCCGGGCGGGTCGACTTCATCGCCGCGCACATCCTGGTCCGGCTCTGCGCCGCCGAACTGCTCGGCGTCCCGGCCACCGCGCTGACCCTCGCCCAGCACTGCCCCGACTGCGACAAGGGCGACCACGGCAAGCCCCGCCTGCCCGACCACCCCGGGATCGAGGTCAGCCTCTCGCACACCAAGGGCGTGGTCGCGGCCGCCGCCGGACACCGGCCGATCGGCGTCGACGTCGAGCTGACCGACCGCGGCGGCACCCTGCTCGACGTCGCGCCCCGGGTGCTCGCCGCGGCGGAGCTCCGGCAGGTGCGGGAGCACGCCGACCCGGCGCGGGCCTTCCTGCGGCTCTGGGTCCGCAAGGAGTCGCTGATCAAGATCGGCCGGACGACACTCGACGGCCTGGCCGCCGTCGACCTCTCCGGGCTCCCGCTCGACCTGCCCGGCGGCGGGCCGCTGCTCAGCACCTTCGAGGGCCTCCAGTTGCTCGACTGGGTGGACGAGGCGCACGGCGCCGCCGTCGCCGCGGCCTGCGAGGTGGCGCCGCGGGTGGTGGCGCTGGACGCCCTCTGAGGCCCGACCCGGGTGGGGGCGGAGGCCGGTCGGATAAGCGGTGTTAGCGTCCTGGTCGGGGCGAGGAGAACCGTCCCGGCTGCCCGCACCGCGACCGCCGACGGGCCGCCCCCGTTGAGTCGCAAGGGTGCCCCGCCATGGCCAAGTTCCTGCTGAGCCTGCACGTCCTCGCCTCGGTGCTGTTCATAGGCCCGGTGGCCGTGGCCGTCAGCATGTTCCCGCGCCGGGCGAAGGCCGCGCTGGCGGGCGGGCCCGAGCAGGCCGCCGACGCCGGCATGCTGCGGCTGCTGCACCGGATCACCCAGGTCTACGCGCTGCTCGGGATCGCCGTGCCGGTCCTCGGCATCGGGGTCGCCCAGGTGATGGACGTGCTCGGCCAGTCCTGGCTGATCGTCTCCATGGTGCTGACCGCCGTCGCGGCCCTGGCGCTGCTGCTGTTCGTACTGCCCGCCCAGCAGGCCGCGGTGGACGCGCTCGGCCTGGAGTCCGGCTCGGAGGACCACGGCAAGGCCGTCAAGGGGCTCGCGCTGCTGCCGATGACGGCGGGCGTCTTCAACCTGCTGTGGGCGGTCGTCGTGGTGCTGATGATCATCCGGCCCGGTTCGACCACCGGTGCCTGACGCCGGGCTCCCCCGGTAGTACTGTCCGGCCATGACGATCATGGCGGGGATGGGGCCGGAGACCGCCGGGACCGGCGTGGGCGTGCTGCTGCGCGGCTGGCGGGAGCGGCGCCGGCTCAGCCAGTTGCAGCTGGCCCTGCGGGCGGACTCCTCGGCCCGGCACATCAGCTTCATCGAGAACGGCCGCGCCCGGCCGAGCCAGGAGATGGTGCTCAGGCTCGCCGAGCACCTCGACGTCCCGGTCCGCGAGCGCAACGCGCTGCTGCTGGCCGCCGGGTACGCGCCGCACTACCCGGAGAAGCGGCTGGACGACCCGGCGATGTCCGCCCTGCGCTCCGGGATGGAGCGGCTGCTGGCCGCGCACGACCCGTACCCGGCGCTGGTCGTCGACGGGACCTTCCAGGTCCTCGCGACCAACCGGGCGCTCGGGCTGCTGCTCTCCGGGGTCGCCCCGCACCTGCTGGAGCCGCCGCTCAACGCGATGCGGATCACCCTGCACCCGGAGGGCGTCGCACCGCGGATCGTGAACCTGCGGCAGTGGCGGCGGCACCTGCTGGAGCGGATGGAGCAGCAGGTCGGGCTGGTCCGCTCGCAGCCGCTGCGGGCACTGCTGGAGGAGGTCCGGGCCTACCCCGAGCCGCCCGCCGCGGCGGCGGAGGGGGACGAGGAGGACATCACCGAGCTGTTCCCGTTCGCGCTGCCGCTGCGGATCGCCCACGAGGGGCGGGTGCTGTCGTTCCTGTCGACGATCGCGACCTTCAACACGCCGATGGACGTCACGGTCTCCGAGCTGGCGATGGAGACCTTCCTCCCGGCCGACCCCGGGACCGCCGCCTACCTGCAGGCCGTCGTCGGCGCCGTGCGGTAGCGGCGGTCAGCGGGCGGGCGGGGCGGGGTCACTCGGGCAGGCGGCGCAGGGCGGTGAACTGGAGGGCGGCGAAGAGGGCCACGGTGGCGGCCTGGAGCGGGATCCAGACGTAGCCGGCGGTGGTCGGCTCGAACCACAGCTCCATCGCCACCACGCTGAGCACCGTCCAGACCAGGTTGATGTCGATCACCGCCCGCACCGCGAGGCCCGGCGGCTGCGGGCGGGCCGCCAGCAGGCCGACCGCGAGGCCGAACACCGCCAGCACGGCGCCGAGTTCGAGCAGGGTGGAGCGGCCGACGCCCAGCAGCTCGCCGAGCGGGCCGGGGAAGGCCAGGTAGGCGAGGCCGTTGCCGCCGCTGACGACGGCGTCGAGGACGAGCCACCGGCGCAGCGCCGTCCGGGCGGCGGGGGCGGTGCGGGGGGCGGTGGTCAGGGTGTGCGCGGACACGGCGGATCGGCCTCCGGAGCAGGGTGGGATCCCGGTCGGCGGTGCCGCCGCCGGGTGGGCACCACTGTGCCGGGGTGCGGAGCGGACGTCGATGACCTCCGAGGTCATGCCCGGGCGGGCGGCCGCCGCAGGGTGACGCCCGCCCGCTTGACGGCCCGCGCCACGATCGTGGTCTCGGCCCGGCCGACGCCGAGCGGGCCGAGGGTGTCGGTGACGAACCGGTAGAGCCCGCCGTGGTCCGGGCAGAACACCGCGGCCATCAGATTGGCCGGCCCGCTGGTCGCGAGGACGCCGTGCACCTGCGGGTGCCGGGCCAGGGCCGCGCCGACCGCCGCGAGCCGGCCCGGCGGCACGTCCAGCCAGAGGTTGGCGTCCACGGCGAGGCCCAGCAGCCGCGGGTCGACGGTGGCGTGGGTGCGCACCAGCCCGGCGTCCTCCAGCCGGTGCAGCCGGCGCCGGACGGTCGACTCGGGGGTGCCGACCGCCGCCGCGAGGGTCGCGTGGGACTGCCGGGCGTCCTCGCCGAGCCGGGCCAGCAGCGCGCGGTCCAGCTCGTCCACCTGGTCCCGCGGCACACCGCCCGGGGCGGGCCGGGCGGCCGGGGGGTCGGCGAGCGCCGCCGCCTCGGCCTCGCCCAGGTGGCCGGAGCGCCACTGGCCGGCGTCCGCGAAGGCGTGCAGCACGGCGTGGACGGTGGTCTCGGCGACAGCGGCGGTGGCGGGCAGTTGCCCGTAGAGCAGGCGGTCGCGGGCACCGGCGTCGCTGAGCATCACCGCGCCGATCTCCTGGCCGCCGAGCATGACGTCGACGAACGGCACGTCCGGCCGGTCGGCGAGGGCCTGGGCGACGGTGTCGGCCTTGCCGCGCAGCACCCGGATCCGCAGCAGCAGCGCGCCGACCGCGGCGTCCCCGGGATCGGGCATCCGGACCACCCGGACCAGGCCGGTCCGCTGGAGCCGGGTGAGCCGGCGGGTGACGGTGCGCGGGGAGACCCCGAGCACCTCGGCGATCCGCCCGGCCCCGGCCCGGCCGTTCACCTGGAGCGCGCAGACCAGCCGGCGGTCCAGGGTGTCCAGCACGGTGTCCGGATCAGCAGCTGTGACGTCCATGGTGTCCGATCTCCGTCGTTCCGTCGCCGTTCGGCGTCCTGCCCGGCCGCTCCGACGGTACTCCTGGAGCGTGCGACCGGGACGAACGGGAGAGGGACGATGAGCAACGACGAGGTGCGGGAACTGCGCGAGCTGCTGACGGGCGTCGAGGCGGCGGTCCGGGAGGTCGGCGCGCGGCTGGCCGCCCGCCGCCCGGCCGGACCGGTCCCGGCGTTCACCCTGGCCGAGGCGAGGGCCCGGTTCGACGCGCTGGACGGCCCGGCGGCGGCCGAACTCCGGTCCCGGCTGGGCGGGTTGCGTCCGCGGGCGGGCTGGGTGGACGACGAGCCGGCCGGCGCGGTGCCGGCCCGGGGCGAGTGGTGGCTGTGCGACGCCACCGACGGCGCGGTGCAGTTCCTGCTCGGGCTGCCGCAGTGGGCGGTGACCGCGACGCTGCTGCGGGACGGCGCGGCGGTGCTGGCCGTGGTGCACGCGCCGCAGCTCGGGGCCACCTACCGGGCGGTGCGCGGCGGCGGCGCCGAGCTGGACGGGCGGCCGATCGCTGCCGTGGAACGGGAGTTGGCGGCGGCGGTGGCCGGGACCGGACAGCCGCCGCTGGTCGCCCGCGACCCGGTGGCGCTGCGCCGGGCCGGCACCTCGCTGTCGGCGGTGGCGGGCGCGGTGCTCGCGGTGCGCAACCTCGGGCCGATCTCGCTCCAGGTGGCCCAGGTCGGCTCCGGACACCTCGGCCTGTTCTGGGAGTTCGGGCCGGACGCGCCCAACCTGCTGCCGGGCGCGCTGGTCGCGGCGGAGGCGGGTGCGATGGTGACCGACGCCTCCGGGGCCGCCTGGACACCCGCCGCGGACGGCTTCCTGGCCGCCCCGCCCGGCCTGCACGCCCGGGCGCTACCCCTGCTCAAGGACCTTGACTGAGCGTCAGATCCTGAACAGGGAGGCCGCGTTGTCGTGGCAGAAGGCGCGCACCTCGGCCGCCTCGGCGACCGGGTCGGGCGCGGTCATGCGGCGGGCACCGGCCGGGCGCGGTCGATGATCGCCGCGGCGTCCGGGCCGGGCGGCAGGGTGCCGAAGGCCGCGCCGTGGTCGCCGCCCAGCCGGGAGGCGCAGAACGCGTCGGCGACCGCCGGGTCCCCGTACCGGACGAGCAGCGAGCCCTGGAAGGCCAGGGCCATCGCCTCCACCAGCCGGCGGGTGCGGTACTCCAGCTGGTCGAGGTCGGTGAGCTGCTTGCGCAGCCCGGCGACGGCCGCGTCCAACCGGCGGTCGGCGCCCGCGGCGGCGTCCAGCTCGCCGAGCAGGGCGTCGACGGTCTCCGGGTGCCTGGCCATGGCGCGCAGCGCGTCCAGGGCGGCGACGTTGCCGGAGCCCTCCCAGATGGATACCAGCGGCGCCTCGCGGTAGAGCCGGGGCATCCCGGACTCCTCGACGTAGCCGTTGCCGCCCAGGCACTCCAGCGCCTCGGCGGCGTGCGCCGGACCGCGCTTGCAGACCCAGTACTTGGCGACGGCCAGGCCGAGCCGGCGCACCAGCGCCTCCTGCTCGTCCCCGGCGAGCGCGGCGTCGGTGGCCTGGGCCAGGCGCATCGCCACCGTGGTGGCCGCCTCGGACTCGACGACCAGGTCCGCGAGCACGTTGCGCATCAGCGGCTGGTCGACCAGCGCCTTGCCGAAGGCGCGGCGGTGCAGGGCGTGCTGGACGGCCCGGGTGGCGCCGAGCCGCATGCCGGAGGCGGCGCCGATGGTGCAGTCCAGGCGGGTCATGTTGACCATCTCGATGATGGTCCGCACGCCCCGGCCCTCCTCGCCGACCAGCAGGCCGTAGGCCTCGTCGTACTCGATCTCGGCGGAGGCGTTGGACTTGTTGCCCAGCTTGTCCTTGAGCCGCTGCAGGCGCAGCCGGTTGCGGGTGCCGTCCGGCAGGACGCGCGGCAGCAGGAAGCAGCTGAGCCCGCCGGGCGCCTGGGCGAGGGTGAGGAAGAGGTCGGACATCGGGGCCGAGGTGAACCACTTGTGGCCGGTCAGCCGGTAGCCGCCGTCCGGGTGCGGGACGGCGGCGGTGGTGTTGGTGCGGACGTCCGAGCCGCCCTGCTTCTCGGTCATCGACATGCCGGCGATCAGCCCGCGCTTGCCGTGCGGCTCGCGCAGCCCGAAGTCGTACGCGGTGGCGGCGAGCAGCGGCTCGAACTCGGCGGCCAGCGCGGGGGTGGCGCGCAGGGCGGGGACGGCGGCGTAGGTCATCGAGACCGGGCAGGTGTGGCCGGCCTCGACCTGGCCCCAGACGAAGAACTTGGCGGCGCGGGCGGCGTGCGCGCCGGGGCGGTCGTCGCGCCAGGGGGCGGCGTGCAGGCCGTGGCCGACCGCGGTGCGCATCAGCTCGTGCCAGGACGGGTGGAACTCGACCTCGTCGATCCGGTGGCCGAAGCGGTCGTGGGTGCGCAGCACCGGCGGGTTCTCGTTGGCCAGCCGGCCCCACTCGGCGGCCTGTTCGGAGCCGGCCAGCCGGCCGAGGGCGCGCAGTTCGGGCTCGGCCCAGCCGGCGCCGGCCCGGTGCAGGGCGGCGAGCAGCGCGGGGTCGGCGGCGGTGTCGTGCCCGTACGGGAGCGGGACCTGGTTGGTGACCTCATGCGTCGCTGTCATCGCGTCCTCCGAGGGATCGCAGGGTGAAGGTGACCAGGGCGGGGACCACCGCGTCGGGGGTGGTCCGGGGGTCGGGCGGGGGTGCGGCGGCGAGCGGGCCGGTGAGGGCCTCGGCGGTCGCGCCGACGATCGCGGCGGCGGTCAGCTGCGGGTCCTGGGGCGGCAGCTCGCCCGCGGCGAGGGCGGCGGCGATCTCGGCGGCAAGCACGTCGCGGAAGGTGCGGCGGAAGACCAGGCGTTCGGCGTCCACCGCGGTGTCGGCCGGTTCGACCAGCAGGGCGTGGGCGAGCCGGGGGGCGCGCAGGGCGCGGGCGGCGAAGGTCTCGACGACGGCCGCGATCCGCTCCCGGGGGGTGTCGTGGCGGGTGACGGCCTCGTGCACGGCGGCGACCTCCCGGGTGACCACCCGGCGGAAGAGCTCGACGGACAGCTCGGCCTTGCTCGCGAAGTGCCGGTACATCGAGCCGGTGGCGATCCCGGCGCGCTCGGCGACCGCGGCCATGCTGCAGCCGCCGTAGCCGCGCTCGGCGAGCAGGCCGACCGCGGCCTGGAGCACCTCTTCGCGCTGGGCGTCCAGGCGGGCTTGCACGGCGGGGGTGCGTCGGTAGGCCATGCAAGAAGTGAAGCACTGATTCACTGCTTCGGGAAGGGGCCGCGCGGGCCCGGGAACGGCGGAGGGCCGCCCGGTGCCGGGCGGCCCTCGCGGTCGTGCGGTCGTGCGGCCGTGCGGAGTCGTGCGCGGTGGCCCGGAGTGCGGGAGGCCGACTACAGCCGGACGCGGTCCTGCTGCAGCCCCGCCTCGTCCAGCGGGCCGATCGGCGGCACCTGGTAGCCGCCGCTCAGCGCGCGGGCGGCGTCGGAGCCGAGGCCGGCCCACTCCAGCACCTTGGCGGTGGCCGTCGCGGACTCGGCGGCCGGCAGCCTGGAGATGTTCGAGCCGTGGTTGCCGCCCGGCACGGTGTAGACGTAGCTGTCCTCGCTGCCCCGACCGAGGCGGAACGGCTCGGCGCCCCACGGGTCGTTCTGGCCGTAGACGTAGATGATCCGCTCGGCGGAGGTGCGCACCCAGCGGTCGATGTCGCGCATGGCGGACGGGTCGAACCGCATCGGGATGCTGCGCGGCACGTAGGTGCGCGGGGCGTACAGCTCCTTGTAGTCGTAGTGCAGCAGGCCCTTGAGCGCCGAGACGTCGAAGGAGGGCGAGCCCAGCTCGGTGCCGGCCTGGTAGTAGTACGCGGTGTACCCGGCGAGCGCCTGGTCGCTGTTGCCGGTGATGCCGGACTGCGCGTCGAGCCAGGCGTACAGCGCGTCGTCGGTGCCGGCGGCGCCCGGGGCGTTCACGCAGTCGGCCGCCAGGCTGTACTGCCAGAACGCCCACACCGAGTCCAGCACGGCGAGCTCGTAGGCCCGGTCGGCGCTGCCGATGGTGGTGAAGGTGGAGCCGGCGGCGGCGTTGTCGGCGGCGTAGCGGGCTCCCAGCCGGTCGCGGCGGGCCAGCAGCTCACGCTGGGTGGCGGTCAGCGCGGCGCGGCACTCGGGGGTGCCGACGTTCTCGAAGAACCGGCTGTACGCGGAGTCCTCGCGGTCGTTGACGTCGTTGGGCGCGACGTAGGCGATGGTGCCGGCCACGTCGTCCGGGAAGAAGCGGCGGTGGTAGGTGGAGGACATGCCGCCCTTGGAGGCGCCGGTGGAGAGCCACTCCTGGTGGTAGATCCGCTTGAGCGCGGTGATCAGCCGGTGCGCGTCGGTGGCCGCCTGCTCGATGCCGGCCTTGGTCCAGTCGGCGGGCGCGGGCCGGGACGGCGTGAAGTAGCGGTACTCGATGGAGACCTGGTTGCCGTCGACCAGCCGGGCCGGCTCGGTGCGGGTGGGCGTGGTCCGCAGCGTGTAGCCGTTGGTGTAGAAGACGGTCGGCCGGTCGTAGCCGCGGTGCAGCACGCTGAGCCGCTGCTGGAAGGTGCCCAGCCAGGGGCGCTTGTGGTCGATCGGCTGGGTGTAGGTCAGCAGGAAGTAGCGGTGGCCGGTGGTGGTGGGCTGCTCCTCGGTGACGGTCATCCCGGGGATCGCCGCCAGGCGGGCCTTGACGTCGGCCGACGGGTCGTCGGCGGGCGAGCCGGCCGCGGCGGTCCCGGTCTCCGGCCCGGCGGCCAGCGCGGTCGGGGCCAGGCCGAGGCCGAGCAGCGGTATCAGCAGAACGGCGACCAGCAGCCTTCGCATCGTGGTGGTCATCAACTCTCCATCGGGTCAACGGAACTGGATGGTGCTGTGGTCCGTACCACGCTTCGTCGGCAGGTACACCGCCGGCGGGCCGGACCGGGCCGTCCGGTAGACGGCCGAATGGGCCACCCGCCGGTCGCGGATGACCCATCGGTGACGAACGTGCTGGTCAGGGGCGGGGCAGGGTGCAGCCGGCCCGGGTCAGGTCGAGCTTGTTCCCGGGGCCGAAGCAGGCGGGGATGATGTACGTCTCCTGGGCGTAGCCGATGCCCCGGCGGACCGTCACCGCGCCGTTCTGGTCCACCTCGCAGGGGTTGTTCAGCGTGCAGCGCTGGCCGCTCTCGTTGATGGTGTTGTTCACCGCGACGACCTGGCCGCTGTTGGCGTCGACGAGCGGCGAGCCGGAGGTGCCGCCGATGACGTTGCAGCCGGAGGTGTAGCGGAGGGAGTCCTTGAAGGTCCAGTCCGCTTCCTTGAGCCGGTAGGCGAAGCCGTCGGCCGAGCAGGAGTAGATCCGCTTCCAGTAGCCGGAGACCACCTTGATCGCGGTGCCCTGGACGGGGTGGGTGGCCGCGACGGTCAGCGGGGCGATGCCGTAGCTCGACTGGATGGCGGAGTAGGTGGTGTTCAACTGGTAGATCGACACATCGGTGTCGGTCATGGTGCCGTAGACCATCTTGGTGGCGCGCAGGGTGCCCGCCGATCCGCCGCTCGCGTTCAGCAGGGTGAAGGTGCGGCTGGAGGCCTGGTTGACGACCACCTGGCCGGGGCCGGGCATGCCGGTCTCCAGGCAGTGGCCGTTGGAGAGCACCAGCGCCGGGTCGCCGGCCGCGGAGCCGGGGAACCGGATCAGCGAGCCGGAACAGTTGCTGAGGGCCACGGTGCCGGCGAAGTTGACGGCGGCGACCTTGCCGGCCTGCGCCGACTCCGCACCGGCCGTGGCGGCCGTCGTGGAGGCGGTGGTGGAGGCGGTCGCGACGGGCGCGCCGGCGAGGGCGGTCGCCCCGGCGGTGAGGAGCGCGGCCAGCATGCCTATGAGCGGCTTCTTCATGAGAGACCTCTCGGTGTGGGGGTGCCCCAAAGCTGGCGCGGACATGACGCCCTGTCAAGGGATCGAACACCGCACGGAGATCCCGGCACCGTGTTCCGGCCGCCGGACCCCGGTACTGTGGCCGGGACGGCAGGGACGACCACCAGGGGGACTGACATGGCCGGTGACAACCACGCGGACGGTACGCGGCGGGAAGGGACCGGGGGCCGGCTGCTCGCCGTGAGCGACCTGCACGTCTCCTACCAGCAGAACCGCGACCTGCTCGAACAGGTGCGGCCCGGCTCGCCCGACGACTGGCTGATCGTGGCCGGCGACGTGGCCGAGTCCACCACCACCATCCGCTGGGCGCTGGGCCTGCTCGCCGAGCGCTTCGCCAAGGTGATCTGGGCCCCCGGCAACCACGAGCTGTGGACCCACCCCAACGACCCGGTCCAGCTGCGCGGCGTCGAGCGCTACGAGCACCTGCTGGGCATCTGCCGCGAGCTCGGCGTGGTCACCCCCGAGGACCCCTACCCGGTGTGGACCGGCGCGGGCGGGCCGGTCGCGGTCGCCCCGCTGTTCCTGCTGTACGACTACTCCTTCCGGGCCCCCGGCACCACCACCAAGGAGGAGTCGCTGGCCGCCGCCTACGAGTCCGGCGTGGTCTGCGCGGACGAGCGCTTCCTGCACCCGGACCCGTTCCCGGACCGCGACTCCTGGTGCCGCGAGCGGGTGCGGCTGACCGAGAAGCGGCTCACCGAGCACGACCCCGGGCTGCCGCTGGTCCTGGTCAACCACTACCCGCTGGTCCGCCAGCCCACCGAGGTCCTCTGGTACCCCGAGTTCGCCCAGTGGTGCGGCACCGAGCTGACGGCGGACTGGCACCGCCGGTTCGACACCGCCACGATGATCTACGGGCACCTGCACATCCCCCGGCGCACCGTCTACGACGGGGTCCCGTTCGAGGAGGTGTCGCTGGGCTACCCGCGCGAGTGGGGCAAGCGCGGCGTGCCGGACCCGCTGCTGCGCGAGGTCTTCCCGGACGCCTGACCGGAGCGGGGGGCCCCCCCGGCCCCCCCCCCCCGGCCGCCCCCCCCCCCCCCGGCCGCCCCGCCCCCCCCGGCCCCCCCCCCCCCCCAGCCGCCAACGGCGCCCACCCCCCCCCCC
>NZ_JBHJUI010000031.1:52368-87680 GCF_042268405.1 Kitasatospora sp. NPDC056184
TGGGGGGGGGGGGCGGGGGGCCCCCGGGGGGGGGGGGGCCGGGGGGGGGGGGGGCCCGGGGGGGGGGGGGCGGGGGCCCCCCCCCCCGCCCGGGGGGGGGGGCCCCGCGGCCCCCCCCGGGGGGCCCCCCCCGGCCCCCTTCCGGCTACTCGGCCTCCGCCTGCGCCTTCGCCTCCGCTTCCTCGAAGGTCGCCGAGCGCTCCGGCCGCGCCAGCGCCACCGTCAGCTCACCGTCCGACACCTCCGCGAGGAGGGTGTCCCCCTCCTGCACGGTGCCGTCCAGCAGCAGGTTGGAGATCCGGTTGTCCAGCTCCTGCTGGATCGTCCGGCGCAGCGGCCGGGCCCCGAACTCCGGCAGGTAGCCGCGGTTCACCAGCCACTCCTTGGCCCCCTCGGTCACCTCCAGGTCGATGTCCTGGGCCCTGAGCCGGCGCCGGGAGCGGTCCAGCAGCAGGTCCACCACCTGGAGCAGGTCCTTGCGGGTGAGCGCGTGGAAGACGATCACCTCGTCGATCCGGTTGAGGAACTCCGGCCGGAACTGCCCGCGCAGGTCCCGCATCAGCTCGTCCCTGATCTCGTCGACGGCGCCCGCGTGGTCGAGGATCCGCTGCGAGCCGATGTTGCTCGTCATGATCACCACGGTGTTGCGGAAGTCGACGGTGCGGCCCTGGGCGTCCGTCAGCCGGCCGTCGTCCAGCACCTGGAGCAGCAGGTTGAAGACGTCGGGGTGGGCCTTCTCCACCTCGTCGAAGAGCAGCACGCTGTACGGCTTGCGGCGCACCGCCTCGGTCAGCTGGCCCGCCTCGTCGTAGCCGACGTAGCCGGGCGGCGAGCCGACCAGCCGGGAGACGGTGTGCTTCTCCTGGAACTCGCTCATGTCGAAGCGGATCATCCGGTCCGGGTCGCCGAACAGCAGCGCGGCCAGCGCCTTCGCCAGCTCGGTCTTGCCGACCCCGGTCGGGCCGAGGAACAGGAAGGAGCCGGTCGGCCGGTCCGGATCGCCCATCCCGGCCCGGCCCCGGCGCACCGCCTGGGCGACCGCGGTGACCGCCTGGTCCTGGCCGATCACCTTCTCGTGCAGGTGGTCCTCCAGCTTCAGCAGCCGCTCGCGCTCGGTCGCGTTCAGCTCGGCGACCGGGATCCCGGTGCGGCTGGAGAGCACCTGGGCGATGTCGTCGGCGGTGACCGCCACGACCTCCTCGCGCGACTCGGCGATCGCGGCCAGCTCGTCCTCGGTCTGGCGCAGTTCGGTCTTCAGGTTGGCGGCCCGGACGAACTCCTCGTCCGCCACCGCCTCCTCCAGCTCGCGGCGCAGCTTGGTGATCCGGTCCTGGACCGGCATCGCGACCGTGGAGCCGCTCAGGCTGCGCAGCCGCACCCGGGCGCCGGCCTGGTCCAGCAGGTCGATCGCCTTGTCCGGCAGGAAGCGGTCGCTGACGTAGCGGTCGGAGAGGGTGGCGGCCGCGTCCAGCGCCTCGTCGGTGAACCGCACCTGGTGGTGCGCCTCGTAGGCGTCGCGCAGGCCCTGGAGGATCTCGACCGTCTCCTCGACGCTCGGCTCCGGCACCAGCACCGGCTGGAAGCGGCGCTCCAGCGCGGCGTCCTTCTCGACGTGCTTGCGGTACTCGTCCAGGGTGGTCGCGCCGACCACGCTCAGCTCTCCGCGGGCCAGCGCCGGCTTGAGGATGTTGCCCGCGTCCATCGAGCCCTCGCCGCCGCCCGCGCCGACCACGGTGTGCAGCTCGTCGAGGAACAGGATCACGCTCTGCTCGGCCTCGGTGACCTCGTCGATCACGCTCTTCAGCCGCTCCTCGAACTCGCCCCGGTACTTGGAGCCGGCCACCAGCGCGGTGAGGTCCAGGGTGACGACCCGCTTCTCCTGGAGGCTCTGCGGGACGTCCCCGGAGACGATCCGCTGCGCCAGGCCCTCGACGATCGCCGTCTTGCCGACCCCCGGCTCGCCGATCAGCACCGGGTTGTTCTTGGTCCGGCGGGAGAGGATCTCGACGGTCTGCTCGATCTCCTCGGCGCGGCCGACCACCGGGTCGAGACGGCCCGCCCGGGCCTCCTCGGTGAGGTCCCGCCCGTACTCGTCGAGCGTCGGCGTCGGGCTCGGCCGGGCGCCGCCCTGGCTGCGTTCTCCGCCCACCCCCCGGCCGTCCAGCACGGTGCGCAGCGCCTCCTGCGAGGGCGCGACGTTGCGCAGCGCGGCGCCGGCGCCCGAGCGCTCCTCCTCCAGCAGCGCGCCGAGGATGTGCTCCGGCCCGATGTACGAGACCCCGGCGCCTTGCGAGCGGGCGTGCGCGGCCAGCAGCGCCCGCTTGGCGGACGGGGTGAGCGCGGGCCGCCCGTCCGGCTCCGGCGGCCCGTCCCCGGAGGGCAGCACCTTCTCCAGGTCGCCCGCCAGCCGGTCCGGGTCGATCCCGGCCCGTTCCAGCATCCGGCGCGAGGGCTCCACCCGGGCGGCCGCCCAGGCCAGGTGCGCCGTGTCGAGATCGCTGCTGCCGTCCTCGGCGGCCCGCCGGGCGGCGGTGGCGAGCAGTTCCTGGGCCGACTCGCTGAGCAGCCGCCCGATCGGCACCCGCTGCACGGCGGGCGGGGAGGCGAGCGGGCTCATTCCGAAGAACCGGCTGAGCAGATCGGAGAAGGGGTCGTTCGAACCGAACGGCGGCATGGTCACGGAAGGTCACCTCTCCCAAGCGGTTGGTGCCCACACAAACACACCCCGCAACCCCCCGCCCGTCGAACGGACGGGGCCGCGGCCGGGGCGCCGACCGGCGGCGCCGGGGCCTCGGCGGAGGCGCCCTGTTCAGCGGCGGCCGGAGTCGGCACGCTGTGGACATGACGACTCCTCGACGGATCGACGTACGGCTGGGTGACCGCTCCTACCCCGTGCACATCGGCCCCGGGGTCCGGCACCTGCTCCCCGGGATCGTGGCCGGCACCGGCGCGGCCCGGGCGGTGGTGGTGTCGGCGCGCCCGCCGGAGGAGGTGCCGGACCCCGGAGTCCCGCACCTGCTCGTCCCGGCCCAGGACGGCGAGCACCGCAAGACCCTGGCCACCGTGGAGGAGCTGTGCCGGGCCTTCGCGGGCCACGGCCTGACCCGCGGCGACGTGGTGGTCTCCTGCGGCGGCGGCACCACGACCGACACCGTCGGGCTGGCCGCGGCGCTCTACCACCGGGGGATCGCGGTGATCCACCTGCCCACCACCCTGCTGGCCCAGGTGGACGCGGCGGTCGGCGGCAAGACCGCGGTCAACCTGCCCGAGGCGAAGAACAAGGTCGGCGCCTACTGGCAGCCCCGGGCGGTGCTCTGCGACACCGACCACCTGCGCACCCTGCCGCCGGTCGAGTGGGCCAACGGCTACGGCGAGATCGCCCGCTGCCACTTCATCGGCGCCGGGGACCTCAGCGGGCTGCCGGTGCACGAGCAGATCGCCGCGAGCGTGGCGCTGAAGGCCTCGGTGGTGGCCGCCGACGAACGGGACGGCGGGCTGCGGCACATCCTCAACTACGGGCACACCCTGGGCCACGCCCTGGAACGGGCCACCGACTTCGCGCTGCGGCACGGCGAGGGCGTGGCGATCGGCACGGTGTTCGCCGGGCGGCTGGCCGGGGCGCTGGGCCGGATCGGCCCGGAGCGGGTGGCCGAGCACCTGGCGACGGTCCGCGGCTACGGGCTGCGCGAGCGGCTGCCGGCCGGGGTGCGGACGGCCGAGCTGATCGCGCTGATGCGGCAGGACAAGAAGGCCGTGGCCGGCTCCGGGCTCGCGTTCGTGCTGGACGGGCCGCGCGGCGTCGAGCTGGTGCCGGACGTCCCGGAGCCGGTGGTGGCCCGCGTCCTGGACGCGACCGAACGCGAGCCGGGCTGAGGCGCGCCGCTCAGAGCCGGCCGTGGGCGCGCAGTGTGCGCAGCGCCTCCAGGGTGACGACCGGGCGCCACTCGGCCGCCGAACCGGGCGCCCACAGCCGCCAGTTGACCGGCCAGCCGCCGTCCTCCTGCTGGAGGGCGGCCAGCCGGTCCAGGCCGACCGCGATCTCGCGCTCGGTGAACCAGGCGCGGGCCAGCGTCCGGGGGGTGCGCAGCACGTCGGTCAGGTAGTGGTACTCCCCCGGCGCGTAGCCCGGGCCGATCGGGAAGTCCTCCTCCCGGGCCGGGTCCGTCACCAGCAGCCGCTGGTCCCGGACGAGTTCGCCGAGCCGCCGGGCGGCCTTCTCGGCCCGCCCCCGGTCCGGGACGCCGTCGAGGAAGACCAGGGCGGCCTCCACCTCGTACGGGTGGGAGCGGGTCAGGCGGTCGACCACCGCCCAGCAGAACTCGGTGGCGGGCTCCAGCCACGGGTCCTCGATGCCGTTGCGGTGCAGCAGCCCGGCCACCACCCCGGTGGCCATCAGGCTGCCCGGCGGGTCCCGCCGCACCGCGAGGACGGCCGAGGACGGGTAGCCGGCGATGCCCGGGTGCAGGGTGGGCAGGCCCCCGTCGGGTGCGGTCAGGCTCGGCAGGTGGGCGCGCAGCCGGGCGGTCCGCGCGGCGTCGCACCGCCCGATCTCGGTCAGCACCTGGAGCGCGGCGGCGGCCGCCAGCGGCTGCGAGGCCGGGCCGCGCACGTCCGGCTCCAGGGCGTACGCGTAGCCGCCGTCCGGCCGGGCGTAGGCGGCCAGCGCGGTCTCCACGGCCTCGGCCGGGCCGCCGAGGAAGTGGTGGGCGAAGCGGTGCTGCTCCAGCGGGCGGGCGGAGAGCCAGACGAACCATTCGGCACGGTCGAGGACGGTGCGCACGCGGGGCCTCCCGAAGGGCGGTGCAGAAAGAGGATTGACGGCACGTCAGCCGGCGGGCGGGCACACGATACCAGCCGGACTACAGAGAAAACGGACATCTCGCCGCAGGCGCCCTGGCGTGCCCGACGGCGGCCGGGTCAGAGTGGACCGGCACATCCGAGCAGTCCGACGACGGAGGGTACACGTCGCATGAGGCGCAGGATTCTGGGCGGCACCGGCATATCGGTCAGTGAATTCGCCCTCGGGGCCATGATGTTCGGCTCCTGGGGCAACACCGACGCCGAGGAGGGCGTCCGGACGATCCGGCTCGCCCTGGACGCGGGCATCAACCTGGTCGACACCGCGGACATCTACGGCGCCGGCGGGTCCGAACGGATCGTCGGACGGGCGATCCGCGGCCGCCGGGACGACGTCGTCCTGGCCACCAAGTTCCACAGTCCGATGGGGCCGGACGCCAACCAGCAGGGAAATTCCCGGCGTTGGATCGTCAAGGCGCTGGAGGGATCGCTGCGCCGGCTCGGCACCGACCACGTCGACCTCTACCAGGTGCACCGGATCGACCCCGACACGGACATCGACGAGACGCTCTCCGCGCTCTCCGACCTGGTCCGGGCCGGCAAGGTCCGCGCGATCGGCACCTCCAACTTCCCCGCCGACCAGCTGGTCGAGGCCCAGTGGGCCGCCGAGCGGCGCGGCCATGTGCGGTTCCGCAGCGAGCAGCCGCAGTACTCGGTGCTCGCCCGCGCCGTGGAGACCCACGTCCTGCCCACCGCGCAGCGGCACGGCGTCGGGGTGCTGCCCTGGGGCCCGCTCGGCGCGGGCTGGCTGACCGGCCGGGAGATCCGCCCCGGCGTCGGCCGGGCCGTCCTGGAGCAGCGCAAGTTCGACCTGTCGGTGCCGGAGAACGCCGTCAAGGCGCAGGCGGTGACCGAGCTGCGCAAGGTCGCCGCCGACGCCGGGCTGTCGCTGACCCACCTCGCGCTGGCGTTCGTCAACGCGCACCCGGCCGTCACCTCCGTCCTCCTCGGCCCGCGCACACCCGGGCAGCTGACCGACCTGCTGGGCGCGGCCGGGGTGGATCTCGACGACGAGGTGCTCGACCGGATCGACGCGATCGTGCCGCCCGGGGTCGACCTCAACCGGGCCGACCACCACTGGGTGCCCCGGGTGCTGACCGACGCCTCGCTGCGCCGCCGCCCGCTCCCCCGCGGCCGGGTGACGGCATGACCGCCCGCGTCCCGCTCTCCGAGCGCACCAAGGAGCTGCTGGAGGGGCCGGTGTTCGCGGTGGTCTCCACCCTGCGGCCGGACGGCACCGCGCACCAGTCCGTCGTCTGGATCGGCCACGACGGCACCGACCTGCTCTTCGGGATCGAGCGCGGCAGCCGCAAGGAGCGCAATCTGCGGCGCGACCCGCGGGTCTCGATCCTGCTGCACCCGGCCGACGCGCCGTACACCTACGTGGCGGCGCGCGGGGTGGCCGGCTTCGAACCGGTGGCGCGGCACGAGGGTCTGATGGACGCGCTGTCCCACCGGTACACCGGGAAGTCGCACGCCGACTTCCTGGGCGACCTGCTGCCCCCCGACGAGGACCTGCTGGTCGTCCGGGTCGCGGTGGAGTACCTGCTGGACCGCTGAACGGGAGCCGGGCCCCGGGGGAACGCCCCCGGGGCCCGGCACCGCCCCGACCGCTCAGCGCGGCAGGGTCACCATCGGCAGGTCCCCCATCCCGACCAGGGCGCGCGGCTTGGGGTGGACCGGCGTGTCCGAGGTCGGCCGCAGCCGCCACTTCGCCGCGATGGTCGCGAGGGCCAGGGTGGTCTCCACCATCGCGTAGTCGTCGCCGATGCACTTGCGGCTGCCCGCGCCGAACGGGATCATCGCGCCGCGCGGCACCTCGCCGACCCGCTCGGGCGACCAGCGGTCCGGGTCGAAGCGCTCCGGGTCCGGGAACAGCTCGCCGTTGCGGTGCAGCGCGTACGAGCTGTAGAAGATCACCGAGCCGACCGGCAGCCGGACGCCGCCGAGTTCGGTGTCGGCGGTGACCACCCGGGTGACCAGCCACCCCGGCGGGTAGAGCCGGAGCACCTCGGTGACCACCTGGCGGGTGTAGTCCAGGCCGTCCCGGCCGTGCGCGTCGACCCCGCCCGAGGCGACCCAGGCGTCCGCCTCCTCCTGCAGCCGGCGCTCGCTGTCGGGGTTCTGCCCGAGCAGTTGCAGCGCCCAGGCCAGGGCGGTCGCGGTGGTCTCGGTGGACGCGGTGAGGAAGTTCATCACCTGGTCGTGGATCTCCTGGTCGGACAGCCCCAGGCCGTCCTCGTCGCGGGCCGCGAGCAGCCCGGACAGCAGGTCGCCGTGGTCCTCCGCGGAGCCCCGGTAGTCGCGGATGATCGAGTCGATCAGCTCCCGCAGGTCGGCCAGCGCGGCGTCGAAGCGGCGCTGTTCGGGCGCGGGCAGCCGGTACACCAGGCCGACCGGGGCGACCATCCGCTTGTACATGCCCTTGAGCACGATCGGCAGGCCGCGCAGGATCCGGTCGACGTGGTCCGTGCCGATCTCGGTGGAGAGCAGCACCCGCGCGCCGATCCGCGCGGTGACGGCGTGCATCCGGTCGTTGGCCTCGATGGTCCCGCCGGGGCGCCAGTTCGCCGTCTCGGCCGCCATCTCCTCGCGCATCACCCGGGGGTAGGTGCCGATCCGCTCCCGGCGGAAGGACGGCTGGACCAGCAGCCGCTGGCGCCGGTGGTCGGCGTAGGGGCAGTTGCCGAGGCTGTTGCCCATCAGCAGCTTGGTCTTCTCGTAGAACGGCCCGCCGCGGTCGAAGGTCCGCGGGTCCTTGAGCACCTGGGCGACCAGGTCGGGGTGGCAGACCATGTGGACGGTGCGGCGGCCCATCTTCAGCTCGACCACGTCGCCCTCGTGGGGCAGCGAGGTGAGGAACTCCAGCGGGCGGCGGCGCAGCGGCACCAGGTGCCCCAGCAGCGGCAGCCCGCCCGGCGCGGTGGCCGTCCGCCAGTCCGCGGCGGCGGAGCCCGGTCCGGCCCCGGTCGTCAGTGCCATCGTCAGCGACTCCCTTCGCGGGCGGCGGCGTCGTCCGGCTTGCGGACGGTGACCACCGCGTAGCCGAGTTCGGTGATCGCGCCGAACCGGGCGAGGTCCTCCACCATGTAGCGGAACTCCTCCTCGGAGACGTGGGCGCGCAGTTTCTCCCCGTTGCGGGCGAGGTTGTGCCCGACCACCTGGTAGGACGGGCGGACGTGCTCGCCGATGTCGGTGAAGTCGACGACCTCCAGGCCGGCGGCCCGCACGCAGGCCTCGTACTCCTCCTGGGTGAGCATCGGGCCCTGCTGGTAGTTCTTGATGGCCCCGGCGACCAGGGCCCGGTGGTCCTCGCTCTCCAGCGGGCGCAGCAGGACGAAGTCGGTGACCACCAGCAGGCCGCCCGGCCGCAGCACCCGGGCGAGTCCGGCGAAGGCCTCGGTGCGGGACTGCGCGTGGCAGATCGACTCGATCGCGAGGGCCGCGTCGAAGGAGGCGTCCGGGAAGCCGAGCGCCATCATGTCGTGGACCTCGAAGTCCAGCGCGCCGTCCAGGCCCAGGGCCGCGGCCAGCGCGGCGGACTGCCGCACCTGGTACGGGCTGAGCGTGATGCCGGTGAGGTGCACGCCGTGCCGGGCGGCGATCCGGGCGGTGGCCTTGCCGTTGCCGGAGCCGACGTCCAGGACGCGCTGCCCGGGGGCCAGGCGCAGCCGGTCGGCGACGAAGTCGGTCAGCCGGTCGGCGGCCTGCTCGACGGCGTCCGGGTCGACCGGGTCGTCCCAGTAGCCGCCGTGCAGGTAACCGCCCATGGCCTCGGACAGGGCGTCGTTCACCCGGTCGTAGAAGGTGCCGAGGTCGTCCTCGGCGCCGGGGGATCCGGTCATCGCCGGCTCACTTCCCGTTCCGGGTGGCGACCACCAGCAGGTGGCCGAACTCGGCGACGTCGATCATGTCGTGCGGGTCGAACTGCTCGACCAGATCGGCGCCGTGCGCCTCGGAGAGCGCGTCGGCGGAGCCGCCGATCCGGGCCGAGAGCTCGACGAAGGTGCGGCGCAGGGTGGGGTCGCTGATGTCGGTCAGCTCCTCGAAGCGGAAGCCGGCCCGGCGGAGCATCGGCGGGTAGTCCTCGGCCTGGATCATCGTCATGAGGAACTCCCGCAGGTAGCGGTCGACGGCGGCCCGGCCGGAGTCGGGGATCGGCGCGCGCTCGAAGAAGTCGGTGAGCACCAGCCGTCCGCCCGGGCGCAGCACCCGCGCGACCTGCCCCAGCACATGGGCGCGGTCCGGCATGTGGATGATCGACTCCAGCGCGATCACCGCGTCGAAGGAGTCCTCGGCGAACGGCAGGTCCATCGCGTCGGCGTGCTCGAAGCGGGCCCGGTCGGCCAGGCCGAGGGAGGCGGACAGGGCGTTGGCCCGCTCGACCTGGCGGCCGCTCACCGAGATGCCGGTGACCTGCGCGCCGGTGCGGCGGGCGATCCGGGTGCCGGGGGCGCCGGTGCCGCAGCCGAGGTCGAGGACCCGGGCGCCGTGGCCGATGGCCAGCCGGTCGGTCATCAGGTCGGTCAGCCGGTCGGTCGCCTCGGCGAGCGGGACGGTGCTGTCCGGGGTGTCCCAGTAGCCGAAGTGCAGGCTCTCGCCCAGGGTGGCGCTGCCCAGGTCGGTGTAGCGGTCGTAGAGCCGGCCCACCTCGACCGGATCGGGGAGGAACGGGTACGCGGGCTGCTGTGCCATCGGGCGCCTTCCTGGCTGGGGCCGGCCGCGGGCCGGGACGGGGAGAGCGGGGCGGGAGCGGGGCTCGGGGCGTCGGTCAGACGAGTCCGAGGTCCTGGTAGACGGCGTCGGCGATCCGGACGATTCGTTCGCGGTGGCGCTCGTGCTCGACCTTGCCGTTCAGGTGGACGGCCACCACCAGGTCGGCGTCCGGGTCGGCGAAGGCGACGGCGGTCCACAGGCCGTCGTGGCCGAAGGACCGCGGCGAGGCGTGGGTGCCGAAGCTGGTGTAGGCCGGGTCGAGGGTGCGGCATTCGAGCCGCAGGCCGAAGCCCCAGTCGGCGTTGCCGTAGCGGTCGTGCAGTCCGGTGCGGTGGCGGGCGGTCAGCGCGGCCACCGTGGTGGGCGCCAGGATCCTGCCGCCGGCGGCGGCGCCGTCGGCCAGCAGCATCTCCAGCAGCAGGCCGAGGTCGGCGAGCGGGCCGCGGGTGTTGACCCCGGGCACGCAGCGGGTGGTGGCGCCGCGGGTGGACCAGAACCAGGTGGGCTGCGGGGTGTCGCCGAGGTTGCTGACGTGGATCAGCGGCAGCCGGTCGCCGTACGCGTCGTAGTCCTCCGGGGAGAGGTGGACCCTGGTGCGGTCCATCCCGCAGGGGCGCAGGATCTCCTGCTCGACGTACGCCGGGTAGTCGCGGCCGTCGATCGCGGGCAGCAGCCCGGCCAGCACGTACCAGGCCCACCACTGGCTGTAGTTGATGCCGGGTCCGGCCTGGCGCGGGCCGACGGCGGCGGCGTAGGCGCGGCGGCTGCGCTCCTCGTCGGGGCCGGTGACCACGCCGTGCAGCGGGTCGGCTCCGGTGGGCACCGGGCCGGTGTGGGTGAGCAGTTCCATCGAGGTGATGGCCGACTTGCCCGCGGCGCCGAACTCCGGCAGGTAGTGGGCGACCGGCAGGTAGGGGTCGAAGTCGCCGGCCTCCCAGAGCCGGCCGAGGGCGACCGAGAGCAGCGGTTTGGCGCAGCAGTACCAGAGCGGCGCCGAGCCGGCCGACATGGCGACCCCGGGGCGGGCCAGTCCGAGTCCGACGTCGGCCAGCGGACGGCCGTGCAGCGAGGCGTAGAACTGGGCGCCGGGGGTGGAGGTGCCGACCTCGCGGCGCAGCTCCCGCAGGGTGCGCGGCAGGTTCGCGTCGGCCCGTTCGAGCGCCTCGGTGTCGGCCGGGGCGGGGGCGGCGGCGGGCGGGACGGGCTCCGCGCCGGTGGCGCGGACGGCGCCGGGCGGCGGCTCCGCGGTGCCGGAGCGCAGCGCGGCGGCGTGGCCGGAGCGGTCGCGCTCCAGGGCGGCGTCGACGAAGAACAGCAGGCTGAAGTTGCCGAGCACGGTGACGTCGCCGCGCTCCAGGATCCCGGCGCGGTCCGGGGCCGGACCGAGCAGCAGGGTGTAGGCGGCGGCGTACGGCAGGTCGATCAGCAGGCCCGGCGGGTCCCCGGCGGCGGGGGTGACCGCGAGCCGGCCGCCGGCCAGGTCGACCAGGACGTCGGCGGCCGCGGCGGTGCCGGGCGGCGGGTCGGTGACCCGCAGGCGCAGGCCGACGGTGCTGCGCGGGGCGGGGTCGGGGGCGGCGAGCCGGCCGGCGGTGCCGGCCAGCCAGTCCGCGGAGAGGAAGGCGGGAGCGGACGGCACCGGCTCACCCCTCGCCGACGGGGACGGCGGCGGACGCGGGGACCGGCGCGGGCGCGGGCGGGCCGGGCACCGCGGGGGCGACCTCCGCGGCGAACCGGCGCAGGCCGACCGTGTCGGGGTAGTCGCGGAACCAGAGCAGGAACTCCCCCACCCCGGCCTCGGTGTACCGGGTGGCCCGCTCGACCAGCTGCTCCGGCGTCCCGTACAGGCTGCGCCGGGCCAGCAGGTCCGGGTGGTGGCTCCAGAACACCACGACGTGCGGGGTGGAGAGCCAGCGGTCGCGCGCCACCCGGTCCTCGAAGACCCGGCTCTCGGCGGCCAGCGCGTGCCGCACCCCGGCGGGGTCCAGCCCGAGCCGCTCGCGGCGGCGGCCGTACTCCGGGATCGCGGCGGCCAGGTCGCCGGGCTCGCCCTGCCACTGGACGACGGCGCACTCGCGCACGGCGGCCTCGGGCAGCCGGGCGGCGGCCCCGGGCACGGCGGCGTCCACCCGGACGGCCAGCGGGAGCCGGGGCTGGGCGGGGACCGGCACCGCGTGCGCCCCGGCGAGCGGGACGGCGGGGCCGGGCGCGTCGGTGCGGGCGCCGGACCACAGGGCGCGCAGCGCCGCGATGGTCTCGGCGAGCACGTCCCCCGCGCGGTCGGAGTCGGGGGCGGCGGCCGCGGCGGTCAGCGCCGAGCCGGGCACGGTGCCGGCCGCGACGTGCTCGGGCAGCGCCCCCGCGGTGGTCAGGCCGAGCGAGAGCCGGCCGCCGGAGATGATGTCGGCGCCGGCCGCCTGCTTGGCGAGCACCACCGCGTTGCGGTGCGGCGGGGCCGCGGCGAGCAGGCCGAGGTCGATGCCGGGCACGGTCGCCGCGAGCGCGCCGAGGGCCGTCCACGCCTCGACCACCGGCTGCGGCTCGCGGCGCGGCAGGGTGTCGGTGCGGTCCTCCAGCCAGAACGCGTGGTAGCCGCAGTCCCGGGCCAGCGCGGCGGTGTCGGCGACGGTCCGCCAGGCCTCGGCGCCGCCCAGGCCGGCCAGTTCCAGGCCGGCGCCCTGCGGGGCCGCGACGCTCCAGCGCGGCCCGCCGGCCGCCCCGGCGCTCACCGCTCGCCCCCGGGCACCAGGGCCAGCAGTTCGGCGGGCTTGGCGAGGACGAAGTCCGGCCGCTCGCCGAGGAGTTGGTCGGCGTCGGTCTCGCCCCACAGGGCGGCCGCGGTGGCCGTCCCGGCGGCCCGGCCGCTCTGGATGTCGATCACCGCGTCGCCCACCATGACGGCGTCCGCGGGATCGGAGCCGATCCGGCGCAGGCCCTCGCGGACGATGTCGGGAGCCGGCTTGGGCCGGTCCACCTCGTCGCTGCCGACCACCGCGTCCAGCAGCGGCAGCAGGCCCACCACGTCCAGCACGGCGCGTGCCCGGTCGCCGGACTTGCCGGTGGCGATCGCGGTGCGGACCCCGCACTCGCGCAGCCGCGCGAGCACCATCGGCACGTCGGGGTAGACCTGGACCTCGCGGATCAGTCGGTGACTGGCCTCGACGAAGGGCCGCTCCATCGCCCCGGGCAGGCCCATCAGCCGCATGATGTCGGGGAAGTAGCGCCCCTGGTGGGTGCGGTACTCCTCGAACGGCGGCTCGCCGTCGCCGACCACCTCGCGGTAGGCGACGGCGAACGCCTGCCGCATCACGCCGAAGCTGTCGATGAGCACGCCGTCCAGGTCGAAGACCACTGTGGGGAACGCGTGGTTCGCCGTCATCTGCTCCCGCTTCCTGGGTGGTTGGGCCGCGCGGACCGGACGGGCGGAGTGCGCGGCGGCGTCGGTGCGGCAGGCGGTGCGCGGCGCCGTCAGGCCGCGGCGAGGACGTCCGCGAAGACCTCGGCGAGCCGGTCGAGGACGGCGGTGTCGGCGAGCAGCACCCGGTGGTGCAGCCAGAGGCAGTCGGTGCCGACCTCCTCGGACACCGGGCAGCGCTTGGCGATCTCGTCGACATCGCCGATGGCCGGGCCCTCGAAGTAGCCGGCGGTGCGGTAGACCGGCGGGAAGGCCACGAAGGCCGGGATGCCGTGCGCGATCAGCGCGTCCACCACGGCGAGCCGGCGCTCGGCGGTGATGCCGGGCAGGCGGACCATCGCCATGTAGTGGGAGTTGCGGTCGCAGCGCTCGTCGCGGCCCTGCGGGACGACGCCGGGGAGCTGCGCGAGCAGCGCGTCCAGGTGCCGCGAGCGCTCCTCGCGCAGCGCCACCTGGGCCTCCAGCCGGGTGAGCTGGCCGCGCAGCACGGTGGCGGAGAACTCGTTCATGCGGAAGTTGGAGCCCTGGGTGAGGTGGGCGTAGAGCCGGTCGCCAGGCGGGCGGCCGCAGCCGTGCCGCAGGTAGGCGTCGCGGTGGGTCTCGTCGTCCGGCAGCAGGACGGCCCCGCCCTCGCCGGCCGTCATGAGCTTGCCGTTCTGGAAGCTGAAGGCGGCGATGCTGCCGAACTCGCCGACCCGGCGGCCGCGCCAGCGGGCCGAGTGGGCGTGCGCCGCGTCCTGGAGGATCGCCACGCCGGCGGTCTCGGCGAGGTCCGCCAGGGCGTCCATGTCGGCGAACTGGCCCGCCATGTGGACCGGCATCACCGCCTTGGTGCGCGGGGTGACCAGCCGGGCGGCGGCCTCGACGTCGATGCAGTAGGTGTCGGGGCGGATGTCGCAGGGCACCGGCACGGCGCCGACGCGCTGGACGGCCATCGAGGAGGCGATGAAGGTGAAGGCCGGGACGATCACCTCGTCGCCCGGGCCGACGCCGAGCACCGACAGGGCCAGCTCCAGCGCATGGGTGCCGTTGGTGGTGGCGATGGCCCGGTGGGCGCCGTGCAGCTCGGCGAACTCCCGCTCGAAGCTGTCGACTTCACTGCCCCCGTTGCGCCACCAGCCCTCCTGCTCCAGGACGCGCAGCAGTCCTTCGCGCTCCTCGGCGCCGTGCTGCGGCCAGGCGGGGAAGGTCAGGGACGGCTGGACCGGAATCGATGACATGGATCAGGGCCTCTCGGTCGTGTGCGGCATGGGGGCAGGCCGCCGCACCCGGGGCGGGCCTGCTGCAACCGGTCGAACCGTCGGGCGCAGCCGCGGGGCACGGGATGTGGCGAGACCCGCCGGACTGCCGCTCGGACGTGGGCGTGGCCGCCGGTCGGGAACCTGGGACCGGCCTGCCTCGGGCGTACTGCTCCGTGGAAAAACGGCCGGCAGGGAGGGGCGGAAATACCGTTCGCTCAGCCACGCAAATCATGTCCAGCTGGGCCCGAACACGTCAACACCGTGTCCGCGCCCGGGTCGGGGCGTCTTCGGCACCGTCGGTTTCGCGCCACTCCCGGACGCGGTGACGTACGACCGGAACGCCGCTGCACAGATAGCGTCCGCACTCCGGTCGCCGCCGCTCGTTCCGGCCGTGGGGAGCGTGGTAAATGGCCAGAAGCACATGCCCGGCGTACAAAAGTCGGTCCCGCACAGTGGTACGCCGCCGGGAAATGAACCATGCTCAGGAGCGCGCCGTTCCGCACGTCCCGTCCGGCCCCGGCGGCCCCGCCCGCCAGATCACCGGGCCCACGCACGGGAATTTCCGATCATTTCCGATCACCCGGATCACCCGGATCACCAAAGGCCGAGCACTCGCACGCCTCGGCGATCTTCGGTGATTCGGTGATCGTTCCTGCCGTCCGCCGTCCCCGAAAGGAATACCCGCCCGTGGAAGAGATCAAGGCCCGACTGCGCAAAGTCCTCGTGGACTCGCTCGAACTCTCCATCGCCCCCTCCGAGATCCCGGACCGCGGACTCGTCGAGGCGCTCGGGCTCGATTCGATCAACACCATCGAGTTCCTGATCTGGGTGGAGAGCGAATTCGGCGTCGAGATCGCCGACGAGGACCTCTCGATCAAGCTGATCGACGACCTCGACCTGCTCGCGGAGTACGTCCACGGCCGGACGGCCGGTGCCGGCACCGGCTCCGGCGCCCCGACCGCCTGATCCCGGGAAGGCGGCAGACATGGCAGAGCGCGCCCTCGCCATCGGGCTCGACGGCATGCCCCGCACCCTGCTCGCCGAGCTCGCCGCCGACGGGGTCATGCCCCGCCTCGGCGCCCTGCTCGCCGAGGGGTACTGCGCCCCGCTGCGCGCCCCCGTCCCGGAGATCAGCTCCACCTCCTGGGCCACCTTCCTGACCGGGACCAACCCCGCCCGGCACGGCATCTTCGGCTTCACCGACCTCGTCCCCGACGAGGGCTACCGGATCTGCTTCCCCAACCTCCTGCACCTGCGCGAACCCGCCCTCTGGGCCCTCGCCTCCGTGGCCGGCCGGCGCACCGTCTGCCTCAACGTGCCGGGCACCTACCCCGCCCCCGCGGTCGACGGCGTGGTGGTCTCCGGCTTCGTCGCCCCGCGGATCGAGAACGCCGTCACCCCCGACCGCCTGCTGCCCGAACTGCGGCGCTTCAACTACGAACTGGACGTCGAGGTCGGCGACGTCGCGGGCGACCCGCCGGGCTTCCTGGCCCGCGCCGAACGCGCCCTGCGGGCCCGCACCGAGGCCATGGTGCACGTCCTCACCCAGGAGCCCTGGGACCTCGGCATCGCCGTCCTCACCGAGACCGACCGGGTCCACCACTTCCTCTGGCGGGCCGTCGCCGACCCCACCGATCCGCTGCACGGCGCGATCCTCGACTTCTACCGGCTGGTCGACGAGTGCGCCGGCCGGCTCGCCGACGTCTGCCGCCCCGAGGACGAGCTGTTCCTGGTCAGCGACCACGGATTCGGCCCCGTCGACCGGCAGTTCTACCTCAACGCCTGGCTCCGGGAGGCCGGCCACCTCGCCGGCACGGACACCACCGGCCGGCTCGAAGACCTCGACGGCCGCAGCCAGGCCTTCGCCCTCGACCCGGCCCGGATCTACCTCCACCGCAAGCACCGCTTCCCCCGCGGCGGCCTCACCGACAGCGAGGCCGACGCGCTCGCCGAGGAGATCGCCGACGAACTGCTGCGGCTGCGCGGCGACGGCACCCGGGTCGGCACCGACGTGGACGGCCCGCTGCTGGTCTCCGCCGTCCACCGGCCCGCCGAGCTGTACCACGGCCCGCTGCTCGACCACGCCGCCGACCTGCTCGCGCTGCCCGCCCCCGGGGTCCAGCTGCGCGGCGCCTTCGGCGGCGCGGCGCCGCTGCGCACCGACACGCTCACCGGCACCCACACCCGCGAGAACGCGCTGTTCTACCGCCGCGGCGCCACCCCACCGCCCGCCACGCCGGACGGGCCGGCCTCGCTGGACATGCTCGACGTCGCCCCGACCCTGCTCGCCGCCGTCGGCGTCCACCCGCTCGGCCTCGACGGCACGGTCGCCCTCGGCGCGGGCGGCGGGAGCGGCCGGTGAGCGGACTCCTGCTGCTCAACGGCCCCAACCTCGGCACCCTCGGCACCCGGCAGCCGGAGATCTACGGCACCACGACACTCGCCGAGATCGAGGCCGCCGTCGCCGAGGAGGCCGCCGTCCGCGGCTGGAAGGTCGTCTCCGCCCAGCACAACGGCGAGGGCGAGCTGATCGACGCCCTCCAGCGGCACGGCGACGTCGCCGGCGCCGTGGTCAACCCGGGCGCCCTGATGATCGCCGGCTGGGGGCTGCGCGACGCGCTCGCGGACTTCGCCCCGCCGTGGATCGAGGTCCACCTGTCCAACGTCTGGGCGCGCGAGAGCTTCCGCCACAGCTCGGTGACGGCCCCGCTGGCCTCCGGCGTGGTGATGGGCATGGGCGCGCTCGGCTACCGGATCGCCGCCCGCTCGCTCGCCCTGCTGGTGCCCGACGACCGCCCCTGAGCCCATCGCCCGGGCCTGTCCCCGAGCCCCATCGTCCGGGCCCCATCACCCCGAGGAAGGACCCAGATGCCACACCCCGGCCGGGTGGCCGTGATCGGACTCGACTCGGCGACCCCGCAGTTGCTGTTCGACCGGTTCGCCGACGACATGCCCGTGCTCACCGCCCTGCGCCGGCGCTCCCTGTGGGGCCCGATGCGCAGCGTCGACCCGCCCATCACCATGCCCGCCTGGTCCTGCATGATGTCCGGCCGCACCCCGGGCGAGCTGGGCGTCTACGGCTTCCGCGACCGCGCCGCGCACGACTACGGACCGCTGGCCTTCGCCACCTCGCACAGCATCAAGGCACCGCGGATCTGGGACGAGATGACCGCGGCCGGCCGCGACAGCGTCGTGCTCGGGGTCCCCGGGACGTACCCGACCACCCCGATCCGGGGCGCCATGGTGTCCTGCTTCCTCGCGCCGTCGACGAAGGCCCAGTACACCTCTCCCCCGGACCTCCGCGACGAGATCGAGAAGCTCACCGGCGGCTACGCGCTGGACGTGGAGAACTTCCGCTCGCCCGAACTCGCCCGGGTCTCCCAGCAGATCTTCGACCTGAGCGAGCAGCGCTTCCAGGTCGCCCGGCACCTGGCCACCACCCGGGACTGGGAGTTCCTGTCCTTCGTCGACATGGGGCCGGACCGGCTGCACCACGGCTTCTGGAAGTACTGCGACCCGGAGCACCCCCGGCACGAGCCCGGCAACCCGTACGTGAACCTCTTCCGCGACTACTACCGGGCGCTGGACCGGCACATCGGCGAGTTCCTGGCCTGCCTGCCGGAGAACACCACCGTCCTGGTGGTCTCCGACCACGGCGCCCAGCCGATGGTCGGCGGGCTGTTCATCAACGAGTGGCTGCGCCGGGAGGGCCTGCTCGTGCTCGCCGAGGAGCCGGCCGGGCCCACCCCGATGAGCAAGGCGAAGGTGGACTGGAAGCGCACCACCGCCTGGGCCGAGGGCGGCTACTACGGCCGGATCTTCCTCAACGTCGAGGGCCGCGAACCGCACGGCACGGTGCCCGCCCGGGAGTACCAGGACACCCTGGACCGGATCGCCACCGCGCTGGAGCAGCTCCCCGACGACACCGGCCGGCCGATGGGCACCCGGGCGCTGCGGCCCGACCAGCTCTACCCGGAGGTCAACGGCATCGCCCCGGACCTGCTGGTCTACGTGGGCAATCTGCGGTGGCGGGCGCTCGCCACGCTGGGCATGGGCCAGGGGCTGTACACCACGGAGAACGACACCGGCCCGGACCACGCCAACCACGGGGACACCGGGGTCTTCCTGCTGGACTCCCCCGGTATCACCCCGGGCCGGGCGGAGGGCCTGTCCCTCTACGACGTCGCGCCCACGCTGCGCGAGCTGCTCGGCCTCCCCGGCGGCCGGCTGCCGCGCTGAGCACGGCACGCCCTGGGGGCCCGGCGGACCGGTCAGGTCCCGCCGGGCCCCGCGTCACTCCCCGTCGGCGGTGCGCCGGGCCAGCAGGAGGGCGCCGTGCAGGGACGCCCGGGCCCCGCAGCGGGCCCGGCGGACGGCCGGCGGGGCGACCCCGGGCCGGGCCAGCCGGCGGGCCTCCCGCCGCACCCGCGCGACCAGCCCCGGCACCCCGTGCCCGAACCCGCCGCCCAGCCGCACCTCGGCGCACTGCAGCAGCTCGCCGAGGTTGACCACCGCGACCGCCAGCGCGGCCGCGGTCTCCTCCAGCGGTCCGACCGCCCAGGCCCGGCCCTGCGCCAGTCCGGCCCGGAACTCCGCGGCGCCGACCGGCCCGCCGCCCCGGGCCGCGGCGGCCCGGGCCAGCGTCGCCGGCCCGGAGGCCACCGCCTGGAGGCAGCCGGAGCGCCCGCAGACGCAGCCGGCGCCGCCGGGGTCGACCACCAGGTGGCCGATCTCGGCGGCGCCGCCGTACGGGCCGGTGTGCAGCCGGCCGCCGAGCACCAGGCCGCCGCCGACGCCCGTCCCCAGGCCCAGGTAGGCGAGGTCGCGGACGCCGCCGCGGTCGGCCTCGGCGAGCGCGGCGAGGTTGCCGTCGTCCTCGTACCGGACCGGGACGCCCGGCAGGATCCGCTCAAGCACCGCGTCCAGCCGCAGCCCGGCCCAGGAGGGCCGGGAGGGCCAGGTGGTGAGCCGGCCGTCCCGGACGGTGGCCGGCAGGGCCAGGCCGGCCGCGCGGACGCCGCCGGGGCCCTCCGGCCCGGTGATCCGGGCGACCGCCGCGGCGAGCGCCGCCAGATCGGCCTCCCGGTCCGCCTCCCGGCCGCCGGTCCGGCCGGTCCGGCGGGGCCAGTCGAAGCGGGCGTGCACCGGTCCGCGGAGGCCCGGGCGCTCCAGGACCAGGGCGGTCTTGGTGCCGCCGATGTCGATCCCCAGCAGTGTCACGGACCGGGCCTCCCCGAGGAGTTCGGTGACCTTACGGAGTCCTACAGCACGCTGTAGAGGTCGACGGCGTTGCCGTCGGGGTCGAGGACGATCGCGTAGTGCTGGCCCCAGACGGCGTCCCAGGGCTCCTTGTGGCCCACGTAGCCGGCGTCCACCAGCTCCTGGAACTTGGCGTCGACGCCCGCCGCGTCCGGGAACTCGAAGGCGACCGCGAAGCGGTTGCTGCCGGTCGGCGCCTGCCACTCCTCGTCGAAGCTGTGGATGGTCTCGACCGGGTCCCAGGCCAGCCTCAGGCCGCCGGGCAGGACCACCTCGACGTGCGGGGCGGTGTCCGCCTCGGCCGGGATGTCGAGCCCGAGGCGGCGGTAGAACGCCAGGGACTTGGCCAGGTCGTCGGCGACGATCGCGAACAGGGTCAGCTTCGGGACTGCCATGAGCAGTGCTCTCTCTCGGTCGGTTGTCGTGCGCGGGGGGGGTGCGTCCGGGCCGGGCTCAGCCGCGCTGCAGCGTGAGCCGGTCGCGGGCCGCCTTGGGCATGCCGGCGACCACGCGGTCCCAGGAGTGCTCCACCATCTCCTGCACCTCGGGGGCCGGGACGGTGGAGTCGAGGACGACCGTGTTCCAGTGGCGCTTGTTGACGTGGTACCCGGGCCCCACGGCCGGGTACTGGTCGCGCAGGTGGAGCGCGAGGTCCGGTTCGCACTTGAGGGTGACCTGGGCCGACTGGTCCGGCGTCTCGTCCTGGAGAATGGCGAAAACCTTGCCCTCCACCTTGAACACCGTCGCGCCGGGGCCGAACGCCTCGTCGTCGGTGGTGCCCGGCAGTTCCAGGGCGAAGTCGGACAGCTCTTGCGGAGTCATTGCCCCATCCTTCCGTCGTCCTCAGAGAGTTGGGGCCCCAGTGGCACCAGGGGACGGGTCCAGCCTAGGCCGTGCGCGGAGTCCGCACGGCCACGACACAGGGCGCGGCGGGGAGATGTCCGAAATCAGTCCGTCGTTCCGCGCGAGCCGGTCGGCCGGTTCATCCGGCGCCCGCCCCGTCCGCCCCCGGGTCCGCGTCCAGCCGCTCGGTGGGGATCGACACCTGGGACCAGATCCCGGCGTGGCTGACCACCTTGGTGAACCGGTCGGACAGCCGGTGGAACAGCGCCCCGGGCCGGCCGTCCGGCGGGACGTCCCGGGCGTCCAGGCCGCCCCAGTCGTTCATCGCCCGGACCAGCAGCGGGTCCACCGGCACCCACACCCCGTCGACCAGGAACTCCGCCCAGCAGTGCGGGGTGGAGTACGGCTGGGCCACCAGCAGGCCGAAGGAGAAGCGCGTCCGCAGCCCGCGCCGCTCCCCCTCGGACACCAGCCAGGCGGCCGCCCCTCCGCAGTCCGCCATCCTGGTGCGCCACATGAACTCCTGGTCCCAGCGCACCGCCTCGGGCAGCAGGAAGAACCCGATGTCCCCGACCTCGTGCAGCAACTCCCGGACCTTGGTCGGCAGTTCAGGCCACTCGCGGACCGGGCGGACGACCAGCCCGGCCAGCCTGGCGTCCACCGGCCCGCCCTCGGCCGCCCGCCGTCCCCCGGCGGTGAGCACCCCGTACCCGCAGGGTCCGGGGTGCCCGGGCAGCGGGCAGTTCGCCACCACCTCCAGCCGGTAGGCGGGGGCGGCCGTCGCCAGCGCCCTGGCCCAGGAGCGCATGGACCGGCTCTGCACCGAGACCAGGCCCAGGTGCAGGGCGGCGTTGCCGAGGTCGTACCCGTCGTGGAGCCGGTCCTCGCCCTCGCCGACGTACGGGACGCCGGCGGCGGTGAGGGCGGCGAGCAGCTCCGGGCGGATCCCGTGCTGGCGGCGGGCGCCGGTCGCGGTGACGGCGAAGCGCCGCTGCAGGTCGGGCATCTGCCGCAGGCGCCGGACGAGCGCGTCGAGCGCGGCGGGTTCCGGCACCTGCGGCCGGCGGGCCGGGCTGCCGACGGTGGTCGCCATCGGGGGTTCCTCCGGGTCGTTGGAAGGTCAGTCGATGTAGCCGAGGGCTTCGAGGCGCGCGGCCACCTCGTTCTGCTCGTCCGCGCTGTACGGTGCCGCCACCGGGGCCGCCGGGACCGCCGTCCGCTCCAGCGCGCGGAGCACGCCGTCGACGCCGTCCTCCGAGGCCTCGGGGGCCGCCTCCGCCGGGTCGAACGGCGAGAAGCCGGCCAGCCGGGGCAGCACGCCCTCGGCGTACAGCTCCATCGAGCGGATCGCCTCGGGGCCCACGATGTCGCCGAAGGCGAACTCCCCGAACAGCGTGTTGAAGCAGCCCTCCCGGGCGGCGGCCTCGATCCGGTCCGCGACCGTCGCCGGGGAGCCGACGAACACCAGGTTGTGGTCCAGCAGGAACTTGAAGTCGTGGCACCCGGCCAGGATGTCGGCGGTGCTGAGCCTGCTGGCCGGCGCGGCCGGGGTGCCGGAGCGCTGCACCGAGCCGTAGCGCAGGGTGTTCACCAGCGCGTCGTGGACCTGCGCCTCGGCCCGGGCCTCCGCCTCGGCGTCGGTCTCGGCCACGTGCACCAGGCTCCAGTAGCCGATGTTCGGCTCCCCCGACCAGCCGGCCTCCCGCCACCAGTCGACGAAGTGCCGGTAGACGGTGGCCGTCGCCGCGCGCGGCACGATCATCGTCGAGGCGGTGTGGCCGCCGATCGAGGCCAGGTGGCGCAGGATGGACCGGTCCCCGGTCGGGATCCACAGCGGCGGGTGCGGGCGCTGCACCGAGCCGAAGGACAGCTCGACGCCGCGCAGCTGGTGGACCGGCCCGTCGAAGTCGAACGGCCCGTCCGCCGCGAGGGCGGTGCGCAGCAGGTCGGCGCACTCGCGGTTGAGGACCTTGCGGTTGGCGAAGTCGGCCCCGAACGGCACGAACGGCTCGTCGCTGACCCCGGAGGCCAGGCCCACCTCCAGCCGGCCGCCGAGCAGCTGGTCGAGGGTGGCGACCTCCTCGACGATGTGCAGCGGGTGGCGCAGCGGCGGGACCCAGCCCATCGGCCCGACCCGGATCCGCTCGGTGCGCAGCGCGGCGCCGGTGGCGAAGGCCACCGGGGAGGACATCCAGCTCTCCCGGGGCGTGCAGTGGTGCTCGACCGAGAAGGCGTAGTCGAAGCCGAGCCGGTCGGCGGCCTCGACCTCCCGCCACAGCTCGTCGTAGCGGGCCCGGACGGTGAGGTTCTCGCGGCCCCAGACGTGGGAGAAGTAGGCGGTTTTCATCAGCGGCTCCAGAGGGGTTCGGGGGTGGCGGCGGGGGCCGGGACGGAGGTGGCGACGCGGTCGGCCGCCGCGTAGAAGAGGTCGACGCAGGAGGCGAGGACGGCGATCTCGGCGAGCGAGTCGCCCGCGCGGGCGCCGCCGGGTCCGCCCGGGGCGGTCCGGCCCCGGCCGAGCCGCCGGGCGAGCTCGTCGACCTGGCGCCGGTACTCGGCGCCGACCGGCTCCTCGGGCAGCGGGACGTCCTCCTCCCGGCCGCGCCGCAGCACGGTGAGCGAGGAGCGGGCCAGGCGGTGCGGGCTGAAGCCGAAGGTGCCGCGCAGCACGGCGACGCCCTCGGTGCCCTCCACGGTGATCACGGTGCTGTCCAGCGGCTGGTGCGAGGCCCACCGGGACTCCAGGGTCACCGCCACCCCGGTGGCGGTGAGCAACAGGCCCCGGGCGGTGTCCTCGACGCGTTCGGCGGGCGGGCCGGACGCCTCCCCGGCGGGGCCGGCGGTGCGGGCGCTCCAGTCGGCGGCGCCCTCCGCGCGGCCCAGCCAGTCGCCGGACAGCGTGCCCAGGACCCGGGTGACGGCGGGCCAGCCGAGCAGGTCGAGCCCGACGTCCAGGAGGTGCCAGCCGAGGTCGAGCAGGGCTCCCCCGCCCGCCAGCCGGCGGTCGGTGAACCAGCCGTCGCGCTGCGGGATGCCCGCCGCCCTGGTCCAGTTGAGGCCGAGCGCGCGCACCTCGCCGAGTTCCGGCAGCAGGGCCGCCAGCGCCCGGACGTCGGCGCGGTGGCGGGCGGCGCTCCAGGCGTGCACCCCCGCGCCGGAGACGGCGGCGCTGCCCAGCTCGCGGGCCTCGGCGCCGGTCCGGCAGACCGGCTTCTCGACGAACACCGGCACCCCGCGCCGCAGCAGCGCCCCGGCGGCCGGGACGTGCAGGTGGTTGGGCAGCGCGACGACGGCGGCGTCCAGCGGGACGTCCGCGAGCTCCTCCGCGCGGGCCGCGACCCGGACCGCGCCGCCGGGCGGCGCGAGGGCGCGGGCGGCCGCCGGATCGGCGTCCACCACCGCCGTCAGCTCGAAGTCCGGGTGCTCCGCCAGCAGCGGCGCCCAGACCTCGCGGGCCACCCAGCCGGCGCCCAGCACGGCGGTGCGCAGGGGCGCCCGCGGGCGGCTGCGGGGTGCGGTGCTCAAAAGCGCGCACCTCCGTCCACCACGAGGGTGTTGCCGCTGACGTAGGAGGCGCCCGGGGAGAGCAGGAAGGCCACCGCGGCGGCGACCTCCTCGGGCTCGCCCAGCCGCCCGGCGCCGATGAACTTGAGGACGAGGTCGCGCTCCTCCGGCGAGAAGTCCATGACCTCGGCCCGGATCGCGCCCGGCGCCACCACGTTGACGGTGATGCCGTGCTTGCCGACCTCGCCGGCCAGCGAGGCCGCCCACGGCTGGAGGGCGCCCTTGGTGGCGGCGTAGGCGCTGTGGCCGGGCAGGCCGCTGGTGCCGGCCCGCGAGCCGAACAGCACGATGCGGCCGTACTTGGCGCGCATCATCGGCCGCAGGCAGGCCTTGGCGAGGTTGACCGAGCCGGCCAGGTTGACCTGGAGCAGGGTGTCCAGCGCGGCGGCGTCGGTGGCCATCGCCAGCCGGCGGGTGCGCAGCCCGGCCGCGGCGACCAGGCCGTCGATCCGGCCGAAGCGGTCGAGCGCGGTTCCGGCCAGCCGTCCGGGGCCGTCCGGGTCGGACAGGTCGGCCTGGACGGGGATCAGCGTGCCGCCGGCCGCGGCGACCTCGGCGGCGAGCTTCTGCACCCGCTCCTCGCCGCGGTGGTAGCCGGCGATGACGGTGGCGCCGAGGGCGGCGAGGTGGCGGGCGCAGACCCGTCCGATGTCCCCGGAGGCTCCGGAGACCACGACCACCCGGCCGTGCTGTCCCATGCTGTCCGCGATGCGTGCGGAAGTGTCGCCCATCAGTCGGCCTCCTTCGCAATGACGAGATGACAGGGGGTGCCCTCGATGGGCAGTCGGCGGACGATGTCGGCGCCCGCCTCCGCCAGCCCCGCGGCGAGCGCGTCGAGGGTGGGCCAGTCGGTACCGCCGTGGGTCAGCCAGTCCAGGGCGAGTTCGGCGCCGCCGGCGAGGTCCGGCGCGGGGCCCGCGGCGGACGGGTCACCGGACGGGGCCACGGGCGGCAGGAAGACGTCGTCGACCAGCAACCGCCCGCCGGGGCGCAGGAGTTCCAGCAGCTCGCCGAGCCGCGCGCCGGAACCCGGGTCGTGCACCGCGTTGGCCACCACGACCAGGTCGGCCCCGCCGCGCGGCGGCCGCGGCCCCAGGGTGGCCCGGCCCTGCTCGACGGCCGCCCGCACCGCCGGGGCGGGCGGGCCGGCCAGCCGGCCGGCCTGCCAGAGGTGGCCGGTGGCGGCCGGGTCGGCGGCCAGCAGGCGCTCCAGGTAGCGGCCGGGGCCGGCGGTGACCTCCACCAGCCGGGCGCCGGGGCGCGGGCGCAGCAGCCGCAGGCCCAGGGCGGTGCGGGCGCGGGCGGCCTGGCCGCTCATCGCGCCCTGGTAGGCGCGGACCAGCGCGGCGTGCCCGGGGTCGTCGGCGGGCCGGGTCTCGAAGGCGCGCCCGGCCAGGCCGGTGCGGGCCGCGGCGACCAGCGCCTCGCGGGTCACCAGGTCGCGGGAGAGGAGTTCCTCCAGCTCGACGAAGGCGGTCAGCTCGGCGGCCGGGACGCGCGGCCCCTGCGGGTTCGCGGAGCCGTCCCCGCCCCCGCCGTCGGCCGTGGCGTCGAGCAGGCCGAGCGCGGTCGCGGTGTCCAGCAGCAGTTCCAGGGCGCGCGGGTCGCAGTCCGCCGCGGCGCTCAGCTCGGCGAGCCGGACGCCGTCGGCGAGCGCGTCCAGCAGGCCCAACCGGTGCAGGGCGAAGAGCAGTTCGGCGGCCTTGTAGGCGCGGGCCGCGGCGAGCGCGCGCGGGGTGAGCCGGTAGCGGGGCGCGGCGGCCGCCTTGCCGGCGGCGGTGCGCGGCAGGGCGGCGCGCAGCACGAAGCTGTCGGGGACCTTGTACGGGGCGAGGTGCCGCTCGGCGTGCGCGCGCAGCTCCTTCTCGTCCGGGCCGCCGGAGGCGACCACCACCTCGGCGACGATGCCGTCCTCGCCCTCGTGGGCGCGGCGCCGGGCGCCGACCCGGACCTCCCGCACGCCCTCGTGGCCGCGCAGCACCGCCTCGATTTCCAGCGGGGCGACCCAGCGGCCGCCGCGCCGCACGGCGGTGCCCTCGCGGCCGAGGATGCGCAGGGTGCCCTCGTGGGAGAGCGCGAGGTCCCCGGTGTCGTGCCAGTCGGGCAGCGCCTCGGTGCGGATCCGCAGCAGACCGGGCCCGTCCCCGGCGTCGGCGCCGGTGGCGCGGTCGACGAGGCGGGCGGTGACCCCGGGCAGCGGGGAGCCGACGCTCAGCGGGGCGAGGCCGGCCGGGCCGGCGAGCACGGCCCCGAGTTCGGTGGAGCCGTAGTTGCGGGCCAGGCCGATCCCGTAGGCCTCCTGGAACAGCGCGTCCAGGGCGGCGTCGACCGGTCCGGCGCCGACCATGGCGATCCGCAGCGCCGGGGCGGGCGGCGGCTCGTCGGGGGCGGCCCGGCGGGCCTTCAGCCGGCGGCGGGTGGCGAGCAGCCGGGCGGTGGCGGGCACCAGCGCCAGGACGGTGGCGCCGGCGGCCAGTTCGCGGCCTGCCTCGCCGAGCGCGGTGGGCTGCACCGGGCGCAGGGAGGCGCCGGTGAGCAGTCCGCCGCAGAGCCAGCCGAGCGCGTACGCGTGCGAGAGCGGGACCGGCAGCAGCAGGACGTCGCGCGCGGTGAGGCCGACGCCGTCGCGGTAGCGGCGGGCCTCGGAGAGCCAGCTCGCCTCGGGGCGCCGGACCAGCTTGGGCGCGCCGGTGGAGCCCGAGGTGGGCAGCAGCACGGCCGGCCCGTCCACGGCCTTGCGGCCGGGGGTGCCGAGCAGCTTCCCGGTGCCGGGCTCCAGCAGCCGCCCGCCGCCGGCGGCCGCCAGCAGCCGGGCGACCTCGGCGTCGGGGGTGTCCGGGGCGACCGGCAGCGGGCGGGCGCCGGCCGCGAGCAGCGCCAGCAGATCCACCACCCACCCGCTGCCGTTGGGCTGGCGGAGCACCACGGCCTCGCCCTCGACGCCCTCGGCCGCGAGCGCGTCGGCCGCTGCCCGGGCCCCGGCCAGGAGGCCGCCGGCGGTCAGGCCCGGCAGCACCTCCCGGTCGGGGTCGAGCCGGCCGACGGCGCCGAGCAGCGTCTGCGGGCCGGGCCCGGCCCGGTCAGACATCGGCGCCCGCCAAGTAGTCGGCCTTGGCCCGCTCGATCATGCCGCGGATCCGGGGCGGGGCGTAGGTGGGCGCGGCGCACAGCTCGTCGAGGGTGATCTCGTCCTCGAAGTACATCGAGAGGGTGTCCCAGGGGGTGAAGCAGCCGTGGCAGGCGCTCAGCCGGGGCTTCGGCGCGAGCAGGGCCTGGTAGAGGCCGCTGGAGCCGAGCTTGTCGAGGACCGCCTCGGCCTCGTCGGAGAGCACGTTGCCCATGTCGGAGAACCAGATGTTCGGGCAGGGGGTGACCACCCCGTCGCTGAAGGTGGAGACCACCAGCCGGGGCAGGTGGCAGCGGAAGGTCCGGCGGCCCTCGTGGTAGAAGCTCAGCAGCCGGTCGAAGTACGGGCGCGGCGGCAGGATGCCGGCGAACTCGTCGTAGCGGCGCACGAGTTCCTCGATGTGGCCGATCTGGTCGGGCCGCACCTTGAAGGTCTCGGAGTCGGGTCCGCGGACCGGGAACGGGAAGAAGGTCGGCTGGTTCTCGAAGCCGGAGAGCCAGCCGGCGAACTCACTCAGCTCGGTGACGCTGCGGTCGTTGAGGACGCCGTAGATCTCCACCGGCAGGCCGGACTCCAGGATCCGGGCGATGGTGCGGACCACCTTGGTGTGCAGCGACTCGGACTGCACCCGGTAGCTGTTGCCCTGGTAGAGGTGGCTGTCCAGGGAGATCTGCAGGACGACGTTGCCGAACGAGCGCAGCCGGGCCAGCTGCTCGTCGTTGACCAGCACGCCGTTGGTCTGGACGACCAGCACCTCGTAGTGGGCGGACTGCTCCTCCAGGAAGTCCATGACGCCGCGGACCAGGAAGATCTCACCGCCGGTCACCTTGAGCAGCGGCAGGTCGAAGCGGCCGTGCAGCCGGTCGGCGACGGTGTTGATCCGCCGGCCGAGGTCGGTGGTCGGCGAGTAGTCGTCGCGCTTGGGCGGGTCGAAGATGAGCTTGAGGGAGTGGCCCTCCTTGAGGTTGCTCTGTCCGGTCAGGCAGTAGGTGCAGCTCAGGTTGCACGAGTCCTCGTTGATCACGAGGTCGTTACCGATCAGGGGGAGCGGCGTGGACGGCATGGGGGTCTCGGTCCTTTCGCGGGCGGTCGGCGTGACGGGCGCGCTGGTCCGATCGGGCGGGGTCAGCCGGGCGGGCCGGGCCGCAGCCAGTGGCGGTCGGCGTACGGGTGCCCGGCGGCGGCGCCGTGGGCCCGGGCCCGGGCCAGCAGCGCGTCGCGCAGCGGGCCGGGCCCGCCGAACAGCGCGACGGCCTGGCCGGTGTAGTGCTCGGCGCCCGCCAGCCACCGGTCGAGGTCGGCGGGGGTGAGCGGGTCGCAGCGGGCCACCAGGCCTGCGTGGTCACGGTGGCGCAGCGGGTAGGGGAAGTCCTCGTACCAGGCCGTGCCGGGGGCGGCCAGTTCTTCGACGGCGGCGCGGACCAGCGCGTGGTCCACGTGCCGGCCGACGGCGAGCGGGGCGTGCAGCCGGGTGCCGGGCGGGCACCAGGGGCGCAGGGCCCCGGCGACCGCGGCCGGCAGCACCGCGTCGTCGGGGTGGGGAGGGCCGAACAGCCGGGGGGCGGCGCGGTAGCGCGGGCGTCCGGCGGTGGTGCGCAGGGCGGCGTCGGGCAGGCCGAGGGAGATCCGGGTGACGCCGAGGGCGGCGAGGGCGGCGCGGTCCTCGCGGCGGCGGACGGCGGGTTCGGCGATCAGCCGCCAGCCGTCCGGCCCGTCCGACCCGTGCGCTCCGTCGGCCGCATCGGCCGCGTCGGCTCCGTCGAAGACCGTGACGACGGTGACCGGGAGGCCGGCGGCCGTCCAGCGGGCGATCCGGCCGCCGAGCGACCAGACCGCGTCGTCGGGGTGCGGCGAGACCACCACGTGCCCGGGCGGCGCGCCGCTCACGGCGCGCCCGCCGTCACGGCGAGGACGGCCTCGGCGTACCGCTCGGGGCTGCCCTCCGGGCCGAGCAGGGCGGTCAGCGCCCGCACCGAGGGCCGGGGGTGCAGTTCGGCGAAGCGCGCGAGGTTGCGGTCGTGCTGCTCCCAGCGGTCCGGGCGGGCGTGGCTGAGGTGCACCCCGAAGGCCCCCGGCACCAGCCGGCGGCGGGCGCCCAGGTCGTGCAGCCGGAGTCCGAGTTCGAGGTCCTCGCAGCCCCAGACCCGGCCGAACTCCTCGTCGAACCCGCCGGACTCCCGCCACAGCGCCCACGGCACCGCGGAGTTGGCGCCGATCAGGCCCAGCCACGGGGCGATGTCCGGCACCGTGCCGTCCGCCATCGCCTCGACGGCCCGCTCCAGCGCGTTGGCCACGGTGCGCCGGCGCGGGTTGCGGTCCGGCGGCGCGGCGGGATCGCCGAGCCCGGCCGCGAGCTCCCGCACCGTCTCCGGGGGGGCGTCCGCGACCTCTCCCAACAGCCTCACGGAGGTCGGGAGTTCACGCATCCGCCCGTGCAGGAAGCAGTCGGGCGCGACGGCCTCGGCGTAGGCCGCGAGGAAGCCCGGGCCGACGATCACGTCGGCGTCCAGGAAGACCAGCCAGTCCACCCCCTCCGCCGCCGCGGCCCCGGCGTTGCGGGCCGCCGCCCGGCCCCGGCCGGGGCCGGGCACCACCCGCAGCGGCAGCCAGTCCCGGGCCTCGCCGAGCAGCCCGGCGAGGCCCTCGGCACCCGGCCCGGCCGGATCGTTGTCGTCGACCACGACCACCCGGTGGCCGGGGGCGCCGGTCTGCGCGGCCAGGCAGGCGAGCGTCACCCGCAGCCGCTCGTGGTCGCCCCGGGTGGGGATGACCACGGCCGCCGGTCCGGCCGGGGCGGAACGCGTGCGTGGGTGCATCGGGTCGGCCTTCCGCGTACGGGGCGACCGGCACGGCCCGCCGCACACCGGCCGCCGGGAGACGCCGGGCGGACGCCGGGAACGCAGACGGGCGCACTGCCGGAATACGGGGGGATCAGTGCGTGAAGAGGCACGGAGAACAGCCGTCGGCGCGTCATTCCTCGGCGAGCGGCACGCCCCGAGACTCTAACGGCGGGCGCGCGAAGTCAACCGGGCGAGCGGAATCACCCAGTACTTTTCGGAAACGCACCGCCCGTCACCGGAAAGGATCTTCCGCGGCCGACCGGCCCGGTGACCGCGATTCCGCTTTCCGCGGTAACCACCGGATGACGGACGATCAATTACCCGGCCCGGCAGGGCGGAAGATCGCCGGAATTCGGTCATCCTGCCGTGTACCGATATCGCTGCGAAATGCGTAGTGTTACGGTCGGCCCTGGACCGCCGGTCATCGGCGCACGCCGTGCGCCGGTGGAGACCGGCCCCCCACCACCGCACTCCCCTCCGGCGGATCCCCGGGCGGCGCAACGTCCCGGACCCGGAACGCAGGTGCTGTCCACTCTGGAGGCAAACCCTGTGCCACCCACGCCCCGTGCCCTCGTCATCGGTATCGACGGGGGAACCTTCGACGTCATCGACCCGCTGATCGCGCGGGGCCTGCTCCCGAACCTGGCGGGACTGCTCCGCACCTCCGCCGTCGCCCGGACCACCACCACCTGGCCCGCGCACACCGCGCCGGGCTGGAGCACCTTCGTGACGGCGGGCCCACCCGGCGGGCACGGCATCTACCAGTTCTACGACACCCAGGAACCCGAGTACCGGGCCCGGGTCACCCAGGCCGGCGACCTCGGCCGGTCCTCGGCCTGGGACTGGCTGGCCGCCCAGGAGTACACCCTGGGCCTGATCAACATCCCGATGTCGCACCCGCCCGCCGACCTGCCCGGCTACCAGATCAGCTGGCCGCTGGAGCGGACCCTGCGGCACTGCCGGCCGGACTCCCTGCTGCGCGAACTCGCGGCCGCCAAGGCCCACTTCCAGTCCGACCTGGCCACCATGTTCCGCGGCGACATGGGCTACCTGGAGCAGGCCGAGCACAATGTCGAGGCCCGGGTCCGCTCGGTGCGCCACCTGATGACCACCCGGCCCACCGACGTGGTGATGGTCGTGCTGACCGAGGCCGACCGGGTCGGCCACCACTACTGGCACTTCGAGGACCCGGCCCACCCCCGGCACGAGCCCGCCCCGGCCGGCAGCGGCTGGGAGCTGGCCAACACCCGGGTGTACCGGGCGATCGACACCGCCGTCGGCGAACTGCTCGCCCTCGTCGACGAGGACACCGCGGTCACCGCGGTCTCCGACCACGGCCTCGGCCAGGGCCGGTACGGCCTCGCCGTCCACCGGATCCTGGAGGAGGCGGGCCTGCTGGCCACCGAGCCGGGCGACGCGCCCGCCGACGGCGCGGCGAGCTGGTTCGCCTCGGGCGGCCGCCGGATCGACTTCGCCCGCACCGCCGTCTACATGCCCGTCCCCGGCAGCTACGGCCTCAACCTCAACCTCCGGGCCCGGCAGCTGCGGGGCATCGTCGCCCCGCGCGACCGGGACCGGGTGAGCGCCGAGGTGGCCGCCCTGTTCGAGGGCCTCAAGGGCCCCACCGGCGACCCGGTGTTCCGGGCCGTCCTGCCCAGTGCCGAGGCCTACCCGGGGCCGCTGCGCGGACGCGCCCCCGACCTGCTCCTGCTGCCCGCCGACGAGTCCGTCCTGCCCGTCACCGACCTCACCGGCGAGCTCTGGCAGCCCAGCGCCCAGACCGGCCTCCACCGGCACGAGGGCATCTGGGCGCACCGCTCGCCGCGCACCCGCCCCGGCCGGCTGGACGGGACCGTCCCGCTCGCCGACACCCTGCCCACCCTGCTCACCGACCTGGGCGCCGCCTGGCCCGACGACGTCGAGGGCCGACCGCGCACCGAGATCTTCACCGAGGACGTGCCCGTCCCCCGGCCCGACCCCCGGCTGGCGGCCCGCACCGCCACCGCACAGCCCTCCGAGGCGGCCACCCGCGCCGCCGAGGAGGAGGACGACTACACCAGCAGCCGGCTCCGCGAGATGGGTTACCTCTAGCGACCGGCCACACCGACGGAGGAATGAGCGTCATGCAGGAAACGCAGGACACGCAGGACACCAAGGCCCGGCTGCGCAAGGTGCTCGTCGACTCGCTGGAGCTGTCCATCGCCCCCGCGGACATCCCCGACCGCGGGCTCGTGGACGCCCTGGGCCTCGACTCCATCAACACCATCGAGTTCCTCATCTGGGTGGAGAGCGAGTTCGGCGTCGAGATCGCCGACGAGGACCTGTCGATCAAGCTGATCGACGACCTGGACCTGCTCGCCGAGTACGTCGACAGCCGGATCCGCGGCGACCGGACCACCGCCGGCACCGCGGCCTGACCAGGAGCCCCCGATGCCTCAGCCCGTCGACATCGACATCAGCCCCGCGACGCCGCGCCGCAAGCCCGGCGAGTTCGCCATCTCCCTCGACCCGAGGATCACCGACCCCGGGCGCTTCCGGGTCAGCTTCCTGATCCTGCTCGACGGCGACCTCGTGATGTCCCCCGAGCACCTCGGGGTCGCCTACATGACCAGCGTGCTGCGCAGCGTCGGCTTCACCGCCGAGATCCGCGAGGTCGAGCACGGCGCGGACCCCCACGCCGCGGTCGTCGAGCACCTCCGCGAGTACCGGCCCGACCTGGTCTGCTTCACCCTGATGAGCCTCAACCTGACCAGCTGCGTCAGCCTCTGCCAGGACATCCGGCAGGCCCTGCCGGACGTCCCGATCGCCTGCGGCGGCCCGGCCGGCACCTTCGCCGGGCTCGACGTGCTGCGCAACAACCCCTACACCGACGTGGTCGCCGTCGGCGAGGGCGAGCCCACCATCCTCGACCTGGTCCAGCGGCTCTACCTCGGCGAACCGCTCACCGACTGCCCCGGCGTCTGCTACCGGGACGCCGACGGCGGGCTCCACCAGAACCCGGCCCGGCCGCTCATCCACGACCTGGAGGTGCTGCCCTTCCCGGCCCGCGACCAGCTCAGCCAGCACGGCGACAAGCTGGAGTACGTCCGGGTCAGCACCAGCCGCGGCTGCGTCGCCAACTGCGCCTTCTGCTCGGCCCCGCACCTCAAGAACCGGGTGCAGGCCGGCAAGGCCTGGCGCGGGCGCGGACCGGAGCAGATCGTCGAGGAGGTGGCGCAGATCGTCGAGCGGCACCAGTTCCGCACCATCGACTTCGTCGACTCCACCTTCGAGGACCCGGACGGCGGGCGGGTCGGCAAGAAGCGGGCCGCCGCCATCGCCCAGGGCCTGCTCGACCGCAACCTCGACATCTACTACAACGTCTGCATGCGCGCCGAGAACTGGCGCGACACCCCCGAGGACCACGCCCTGCTCGACCTGCTCACCGCCTCCGGGCTGGAGAAGGTCAACGTCGGCATCGAGGCCGGCACCGCCGAGGAGCTGCTGCTCTGGGAGAAGCGGGCGACCGTCGAGGACAACGTCACCATCATCCGGATGCTCCGCGAGCACGGCATCTACCTGGCGATGGGCTTCATCCCGTTCCACCCCTACGCCACCGTCGACACCCTGGTCGCCAACGCGAAGTTCCTGCGCGACAACGCCGGGCACAACCTGCGCCGGATGACGGAGCGGCTGGAGATCTACCCGGGCACCGCGATCGTCCGCCGGATCGAGGGCGAGGGGCTGCTCTGGGACAACTACCACGAGACCCTCGACCCGTACGGCTACGACTTCGCCGACGAGCGGGTCGGGCTGCTGGCCAAGCACTTCGCCCGGCTCTACAACAACGACGACTACCACCGCAACGGCGTCATCACCGACCAGTCGGCGGTCTTCGAGTTCGAGACCTACAACGTGGTGATGCAGACCTTCATCTCCCGGCTGCACCGCCGGTTCGGGAAGCTGCCCGGCGTGAACGAGGTGATGGAGGGCTTCAAGGCCACCGTGCACGCGGTCCGCCAGGAGATGGGGCAGTTCAACTACAGCTTCTTCATGTCCAACCTGGAGGCCGTGATGAACGACTCCCTGGACCGGGACAAGCAGGACCGCCAGGTCGTGGAGGTCGAGGAGTACTTCCGCGCCCGGCTCGACCAGCTCCGCTCCGAGCAGCTGCGGGTCGGCAAGCGCCTCACCCGGCTCGGCGCCCGGGTCATGGAGATCAGCTCCACCCTGCCGAGCTTCGGCCCGGGCGGGCTGCCGCGCAGCTACAGCGGCGAGGGCAGCGGTGCCACCTGGTGAACCCGGCGCCACCGGCCGGATCGCGGTGTGCAGCCTCAGCAGCCGGGAGCTCCTGGAACCGCTCTCGGCCCTGCCGGACGTCGCCATCGCCGGGACGCTGATGACCGCCAACCTCGGTATCGAGCAGCTGGTGCGCACCATCGCGCACCGGCCCTCGATCCGCGGCCTGGTCGTCTGCGGACGGGACTCGCCGCGGTTCCTGGCCGGGCAGAGCCTGGTCGCGCTGTTCCGCGAGGGGCTCGACGCCGAGCGGCGCCGGATCCGCGGCGCCGCCGGCTACCTGCCGGTGCTGCGCACGGTGGCGCTGCGGGAGGTGGAGCAGGTGCGCGCCCGGGTCGAGCTGGTCGACGCCCGCGGCGAGTGCGATCCGGCGGTGCTGCGCCGGGTGGTCGCCGAGCTGTCCGCCCGGACCGCCGCCGCGCCGGACCTCCCCGGGCTCCCGGGGTGGTCCGGCGACGGGCCGGCGGGCGCGGAGGAGGGCCGGCGGCCGGTGTTCCGCCGGCTGCGCCCGGGCGGGCGCCGGGTGGGCATCAGCCGGTCGCTGGACGGCTTCGTGGTCATCGGCCTGGACCGGGCCGCCCACCGGATCGTCCTGCGGCACTACGACAGCGACCTGACGCCCCGGCACGAGATGACCGGCGTCCGCGCCGAGTCGATGCTGCTGGGCCTGCTGTCCGCCGGCGTCGTCGCCGAGCCGGCCCACGCGGGCTACCTCGGCGGCGAGCTGGCCAAGGCCGAGACCGCCCTGCGGCTCGGCCTGACCTACGTCCAGGACCTGCCGCTGCGCGCCCCGGGGCGGGCCGGCCGGACCGCGACGGCCCGCCGAAGCGAACGAGAGGACGCCCCGACCATGGGTGACGCGACGCCGAGCCCCTACAGCCTCCCGGAGTTCCTCTCGGCCCTGGTGGCCGGGCTCGGGGTGGAGGGGGTCGAGCTGGACCCGGAGGTGCCGCTGGGCACCCAGCTGCTGGTGGACTCGACCCGGCTGATCGAGCTGGCCATCGTGCTGGAGGAGGAGCTGGGGCTGGACCTGCCGCCCGACCTCAACCTGCGCCGGGCCAGCCCGCTGGACCTCTACGGCGCCCTCACCGGCTGACGGCCCGGGCGGGGGGGGGGCCCGGTAGGGTGGGCCCCCCCCCCCGGCCGCGGCCCGGCGAGGGGCCCCCCCGGCG
>NZ_JBHJUI010000032.1:0-85727 GCF_042268405.1 Kitasatospora sp. NPDC056184
GTACTGCAGGGGGGACCCTGTGGGAGAGTAGGACGCCGCCGAACAATCATTGTGAAGAACCCCCGCCGGGTTATCCGGCGGGGGTTCTTTGCGTTTGCCGTTGACGTATCGTCGGGTCATGGACGATGGAACGGCAACAACGGGCGACGCGGCCACGGTCCTCGCCTCCGACGTACTGCGGCCGGCACAGCGGGACGCGGCCCTGCGGATCCTGGCGGAAGCCCAGGGCGCGGACGGCCGGGAGGCCGTGTCCGAGCAGGGGCGTCTGCGCCTGCGCTCCTCCGGGACGGCGCGGACCGGTGTGACCCACTTCCTGGAGACCGCCGGACAGGACGTGGAGGCCGGCGGGGCCGTCGGCTACGGCCAGCTGGAGGTGCCCGGGAGCGGCAGTGCCAACCCGGCGGCCGAGCTCGTGGTGGCGCCGGCCGCCCGCGGGCGGGGCCACGGGCGGCCCCTGGTGGACGCGGTGCTGGCCGAAGCGGGGCGCGCGGGCCGGGACCACGTCGACTTCTGGGTGCACGGCGGACACCCGGCGGCCCGGCACCTGGCCGAGGGATACGGCGCCGAGCTGGTCCGCGAGCTGCGGCAGATGCGCCGCACCGGGCCGCAGACCGAGGCCGTCCCGCTCCCGGACGGCATCGAGCTGCGGACCTTCCGGCCCGGTGAGGACGACGCCGAGTGGCTCCGCCTGAACGCCCTCGCCTTCGCGCACCACCCGGAGCAGGGCTCCTGGACCGAGCGCGACCTCGCCGACCGGCTGGGCGAGCCGTGGTTCGACCCGGCCGGCTTCTTCCTCGCCACCCGGGACGGCAAGCCGGTCGGCTTCCACTGGACGAAGGTGCACCCGGCGACCGCGACGGAGCCGGCGCTCGGCGAGGTGTACGTGGTGGGCGTCGATCCGGCGGAGCAGGGCAGCGGCCTCGGCCGGGCGCTGACCGCGGCCGGTCTGCGCCACCTGACGGGCAGTGACGCCTCGGCCGGCGAGCGCGGTCTGGAGACCGTGCTGCTGTACGTCGACGCGGACAATCCGGCGGCGGTGCGGGTGTACGAAAGGCTCGGATTCAGCGTCCACGAAGTCGATCTGATGTATCGCGCCGGGGTCCCCCACCCGAATTTCCGGTGACCGCCTCCCGGTAACCGAGAGTGACTACGCGATCAGGGCGCCCCGGCGGTGCCTAGCGGAGAAAACGGGGCTGCGGCAACGGGCGTGCGCCCGTCGCCGCAGCCCTGACCGCCTCAGCTTTCCTCCTGGCCATGCGGTGTTTACCGTGGATTCAATTAATGCCGTGAAGATCACAGGATGAAGTCCGTAGTGTCTCGCTCGTGCAGCATCGGTCGGCACGTGTCGACCGGTTCTGTGACGACCGCGCCGGGTGAGTGGGCGTCGGTGACGGGCGAGGGCGACGGCCCGAAAAGCATTTCGCGTCCGGACGCCGTCCTGCTGGAGGAGCTGGAGCCCATGAGCATCCCCCGCCCCGTCCCTGCCCCGCTGTCCCCGCCCGCGCGGATGTCCAGCGCGCTCGGGATACCGCCGGAACTGACGGTCGCCGACGAGCAGGACCTCGAGGAACTGCCGCAGGGCCGCTTCCTGGACCGTGAGCGCAGCTGGCTCGCGTTCAACGAACGCGTGCTGGAACTCGCCGAGGACCCGGGGATCCCGTTGCTGGAGCGCGCCAAGTTCCTGGCGATCTTTGCGAGCAACCTCGACGAGTTCTTCATGGTCCGGGTGGCCGGCCTCAAGCGCCGGATCGCCACCGGCGTCGCCCAGCGCAGCGCGTCCGGGCTCCAGCCGCGCGAGGTGCTGGACCTCATCTGGACCCGCTCGCGCGAGCTGATGGCCCGCCACGCCGCCGCGTTCCAGCAGGAGGTGCTGCCGGACCTCGCCGCCGAGGGGATCGAGGTGGTCCGCTGGTCCGAGCTGGCGGAGAAGGAGCAGGCGCGGCTGCACTCCCTGTTCCGGCAGAAGATCTTCCCGGTCCTCACCCCGCTGGCGGTGGACCCGGCGCACCCTTTCCCCTACATATCGGGGCTCTCCCTCAACCTGGCGGTCGTCGTGCGCAACCCGGTCTCCGGGCACAAGCACTTCGCCCGGGTGAAGGTGCCGCAGTCGCTCGCGCGCTTCCTGGAGGCCTCCCCGCAGCGGTTCGTTCCGCTGGAGGACGTCATGGGGGCGCACCTGGAGGAGCTCTTCCCGGGCATGGAGGTGCTCGCCCACCACGCCTTCCGGGTCACGCGCAACGAGGACCTGGAGGTGGAGGAGGACGACACCGAGAACATCCTCAAGGCGCTGGAGAAGGAGCTGATGCGGCGGCGCTTCGGCCCGCCGGTGCGGCTGGAGGTCGAGGAGTCGATCGACCCCTACATCCTGGACCTGCTGGTGCGGGAGCTGAACATCACCGAGGCGGAGGTCTTCCCGCTGCCCGGGCCGCTGGACCTGACCGGGCTGTTCGGCATCGCCGATCTGGACCGGCCGGAGCTGAGGTACCCGAAGTTCGTGGCGGGCACCGCGCGCGGCCTGACCGACGTCGAGTCGGCCTCGCAGCCGGACATCTTCGCCGCGATGCGCGAGCGGGACGTGCTGCTGCACCACCCGTACGACAGCTTCTCCACCTCGGTGCAGGCCTTCCTGGAGCAGGCCGCGGCCGACCCGGACGTGCTGGCGATCAAGCAGACGCTGTACCGGACCTCGGGCGACTCGCCGATCGTCGACGCGCTGATCGACGCGGCGGAGTCCGGCAAGCAGGTGCTGGTGCTGGTCGAGATCAAGGCGCGCTTCGACGAGCAGGCCAACATCAAGTGGGCCCGCAAGCTGGAGGAGGCCGGCTGCCACGTGGTCTACGGCCTGGTCGGGCTGAAGACGCACTGCAAGCTGTCGCTGGTGGTCCGGCAGGAGGGCGACACCCTGCGCCGGTACTCGCACGTCGGCACCGGCAACTACCACCCGAAGACGGCCCGGCTGTACGAGGACCTCGGCCTGCTGACCTCGGACCCGCAGGTCGGCGCGGACCTCTCGGACCTCTTCAACCGGCTCTCCGGCTACTCGCGCCGCGAGTCGTACCGCCGGCTGCTGACCGCCCCGCGCGGGCTGCGCGACGGCCTGGTGGCGCGGATCCACAACGAGATCGCCAACCACCGGGCCGGGCGTCCGGCGCACGTGAAGCTCAAGGTCAACTCGATCGTCGACGAGGTCGTGATCGACGCGCTGTACCGGGCCTCGCAGGCCGGCGTGCCGGTGGACGTGTGGGTGCGCGGCATCTGCGCGATCCGGCCGGGCGTGCCGGGGCTCAGCGAGAACGTCCGGGTGCGCAGCATCCTGGGGCGCTTCCTGGAGCACTCCCGGATCTTCGTCTTCGGCAACAACGGCGATCCGGAGGTGTGGATCGGCAGCGCCGACATGATGCACCGCAACCTGGACCGCCGGATCGAGGCGCTGCTGCGGATCACCGACCCGGCGCACCGGGCCGAGCTGTCCGGGCTGCTCGACCTCGGGATGTCGGACGAGACGGAGTCCTGGCACCTCGGGGCGGACGGGGCCTGGTCCCGGCACGCCCAGGACGACGACGGCAAGCCGCTGCGACACGTCCAGGACCTGCTCATCGACTCGCGTCAGCGTCGTCGGGCCGTCGTCGCCCGATGACCGCCGGTCGCCGCCACGACCCCGCTGACGCCAGACGTGACGACGTGAGCCGCGACACCGCGCGGCGGGCCCGCACCGGACCGACCGGTGCGGGCCCCGCCGCCGGGGGGCACGACCGCACGAGACTCGACGACGAGACCGCGCGACCCACCGACGCGAGCCGCTGAGCGGTAGGGACCCGCTGAGCGGTCGGCCACCAGCCCCGGGGACGGCCCCGGGGGAACGGGGATCTACCTAGCCATGACCGATGCGCCGATGACGGCCCGGGCGGCCTCCACCGCGACCGCCGGGGACATCCTCTCCAGCCATCTCACCGCCCTGGCGGGCGCGTTCCTGCGTGCCCTGCCGCTGGCGGTGGGCGAGGTCGGTGCCAGACCGGGTGCGTCCGTGGTCCCGTCGGAGGGGACGGCCGACCTGCTGCGGGCGGTGCGGCGGATCAGCGGGCTGCTGAACACCTTCTCCGCCTCCTTCGAGCCGGTCTGGGCGCAGGAGTCGCGGACCGAGCTGGCCTGGCTGCTGAACCTGCTGGCGCTGGAGCCGGGGTACGTGCGGCGGTCGGCCCGGCTGCTGGGCGCGCTGGACGGGCTGAGCGGGAGCGAGGCGGAGGGGCCGGGGATGCTGGCCGGCCACGCGGGGGCGCCGAAGGCGCGGGCGCTGCTGGACCGGCAGCTGACCCTGGCCCGGACCAGGGCGCACTCCACGGTGCTGCAGGAGCTGCGCTCGGCGCGGTTGCACGCCCTGGCGGACCGGATGACCCTGCTGGTGGCGGACGCGCCGCTGCTGGAGTCGGCGCACGACCGGGCGGGCGCGGTACTGGTGCCGCAGGCGGCGGCCGTGTTCGGGGCGCTGGCGGCGAGCGCCCAGCAGCTGCCGTTGCAGCGGACGGCGACGCCGTACGGCGGGGACGGGCTGCGCCGGCTGGGGTCGGTGCCGGGTGCGCGGGGCGCGCTGGACGCGGACGCGGCGCTGGCGGCGGACGACGCGCCGTGGCACCGGACGGGGGTGCTGGTGAAGCGGGCCCGGTACGCGCTGGAGGTGTGCGGGCGGCCGTCGGCGGTGCTGGACGAGCTGGACCGGGTGCTGCTGCGGCACCAGGAGGCCTCGGAGGCGGCGGTGACGGCCGCGACGGCGGCGCGCACGCCGCGGATCACCCCGGCGACGGCGTACGTGCTGGGCGTGGTGCACGCCGACCAGCGGCTGGAGGTGGAGGCGGCGCGGTACGCCTTCGGGCGGCGGTGGCCGGAGCTGCCGCCGGGCTCGGAGGCGTGGCTGGAGCTGCCGCCGGCCGAGGGCTGGGGGGCGGCGGCGGAATCGCGGACGGCCTGAGGTGGGCGGGCGGCGGGGGCCGGAGGACGGCCGGCGGGGCGGATCGAGACCGGTCGACCGGACGTCGTCCGGGCGGGCGGTGTCCGGCCGGGCGGGTTCCGACGGGCCGGTGGTGCTGGCGGCGGGGGCGGTGCTCTGGCTGCCGGGCCGCCCGAAGAAGAGCGGCCGGCTGGGCCGGCCGCGGATCGCGGTGATCCACCGGCCGAAGTACGACGACTGGAGCCTGCCGAAGGGGAAGCTGCACCCGGGCGAGGGCGTGGTGGAGGCGGCGCTGCGCGAGGTGCGGGAGGAGACGGGGTTCTGCTGCGTGCTCGGGGCGGAGCTGCCGACCCAGCACTACGTGGCGCAGGGCCGTCCGAAGGAGGTCCGGTACTGGGCGGCGGTGCCGACGGTGGGGGAGTTCCGGCCCAACCGGGAGGTGGACCTCCTGGAGTGGCTGCCGGCGGGGAAGGCGCGGGCGCGGTTGACCCGGGAGCAGGACCGGCGGTTGGTCGACGCCCTGCTGGAGCTGCTGGAGGCCAGGCCAGTGCGGTTGCGGGACGCGCAGGCGTGAAGGAACAGTGGAAGTGATCTCCCCGCGCCCTCGCCGTGACGCAACCGTTACTACCTGACGTAGTTTCCTGTCATCCGTTCGAGGTTCACTCGCCGTTCACTTACGACCGGCTGACGTGTCACCTACCCGGCCTAACTTCGGTACCACCGGCGGGCCGAACGGGCCCCGGACCTCAGCAAAACCCGTGCACCGCCCTGCTCGGCAGGGCCCGCGTGCCGGGCAATGCCACAGAAAGGGACACCCTGTGAAGCTCCAGCGGAACGGCCGCTCCAAGGCCCTCGCGATCGGTGCCATGGCGCTCGTCAGCTCGCTGTCGCTCGCCGCCTGCGGCTCGGACGATAACAACAACAATGCCGCCGCTCCGTCGGGCAGCGGCTCCGCCGCCGCCCCCGCCGCGATCAACTGCGGCTCGAAGCCCACCGCGCTGGTCGCCGCCGGTTCCACCGCTCAGGGCAACGCGATCGACATCCTGAAGAACAACTTCGAGGCGGCCTGCAAGGGCGCCACCGTCAACTACGGTGGCGGCGGCTCCGGCGCCGGTGTCCAGCAGTTCAACCAGGGCAAGATCCAGTTCGCGGGCTCGGACTCGGCGCTGAAGCCGGCCGAGGTCGAGGCCAGCAAGGCCGTCTGCACCGGCGGCCAGGGCATCAACCTGCCGATCGTCGCGGGCCTGATCTCGATCGTCTTCAACGTGGACGGCGTGGACAACCTGGTCCTGGACGCCCCGACCATCGCGAAGATCTTCGACTCGCAGATCACCAAGTGGAACGACCCGGCCATCGTCGCGCTGAACCCGAGCGCCAAGCTGCCGGACGCCGACATCCAGGCCTTCCACCGCACCGACGACTCGGGCACCACCGAGAACCTGACCAAGTACTTCGCCAAGACCTCGGGCGGCGCCTGGTCCTACCCGGCCAGCAAGGCCTGGGCGGGCAAGGGCGGCCAGGGCGCCAACGGCTCGGCCGGCGTCTCGGCCCAGGTGAAGCAGGTCAAGAACTCGATCAGCTACGCCGAGCTCTCCTTCGCGCAGACCAACAACCTGAAGAGCGCCGCCATCAACACCGGTGCCGCCAAGCCGGTCGAGGCCACCGCCGCCAACGCCGCCAACACCTTCGCCAAGGCGCAGATGGCCGGCACCGGCAGCGACCTGGCGCTGACCCTCGACTACGCGACCAAGGACGAGGGCTCCTACCCGCTGGTCCTGGTGACCTACGAGATCGCCTGCGACAAGGGCAACAAGGCCGACACCCTCGACACCCTGAAGGCCTTCCTGGCCTACAGCGCCAGCGACGCGGGCCAGAAGGCGATCGGCGACGCGGGCTACGTCCCGCTGCCGAAGTCGCTGACCGACAAGGTGAACGGCGTCATCGGCTCCCTCGCCTGACCCAGGAGAACCTCCGCTGGGGCGGCCCCGTGAACGAGGGGGGCCGGGGCCGCCCCCGCGGGAAGTACCGACGAAACGCACCACGTCCGGGGCACCGCCGCCAGGGTGCCGCCCCCTCGGGGCCGCACCACCAGACCGGAGAAGACCAATGACTTCATCCACCCCTGCCGCCCCGCGGGGCAGGGAACGCCGCCAGCGCGACAGCCGGGTCGGCGACAAGATCTTCATGAACCTGTCCCGCGGGTCGGGCATCCTGCTGCTGGTGGTCATGGCCGCCATCGCGGGCTTCCTGACCTGGCGCTCGGGCGTCGCCCTGAGCAAGAACGAGGGCAACTTCCTCACCACCTTCGAGTGGACGCCGGACGCCCCGAAGCCGGTCTTCGGCATCGCGGTCCTGGCGTTCGGCACCATCGTCAGCGCGCTGATCGCGATGGTGATCGCCGTCCCGGTGGCCATCGGGATCGCGCTGTTCATCTCGCACTACGCGCCGCGCCGGATCGCCCAGCCGTTCGCCTACCTGGTGGACCTGCTGGCGGCCGTGCCCAGCATCATCTACGGCCTGTGGGGCGCGCTCTTCCTGGTGCCGCACCTCAGCGGCCTGAACAGCTGGCTGGACGAGTACCTCGGCTGGACGTACATCTTCGACCAGTCCAGGGCCGGCACCACCCCGCGCAACCTGTTCACGGTCGGCATCCTGCTGGCGATCATGGTCCTGCCGATCATCACCGCGGTCAGCCGTGAGGTCTTCCGGCAGGTCCCCCGGATGCACGAGGAGGCGGCGCTCGCGCTCGGCGCGACCCGCTGGGAGATGATCCGCACCGCGGTGCTGCCGTTCGGCCGCCCCGGCATCATCTCGGCCTCGATGCTCGGCCTCGGCCGCGCGCTCGGCGAGACCATCGCGGTCGCCGTCGTGCTCTCCTCCAGCAACGTGCTCTCGCTGCACCTGCTCGACCCGGGCGGCGGCACCTTCGCGCAGAACATCGCCCTGAAGTTCAACGAGGCCCAGCCCTTCGGCCGGGACGCGCTGATGGCCTCCGGCCTCGTCCTGTTCGTGATCACCCTGCTGGTGAACGGTGCCGCGCGGCTGATCGTCGCCCGCCGCAAGGAGTACTCGGGGGCCAACGCATGAGTGCCGCTACGACCTCGGTTCCGGCGGACGCCCGCCCGGTGGGCCGCCCGCTGACCGCCAACCGGCTGCCCAAGTGGGCCCCGGCCGGCGTGGCCGTCGGCGCGATCGCCCTCGGCTGCGGCATCGGCCTGGTCGCCGGCCTGGAGAGCAAGCTCCAGTGGGGCCTGATCTCCGCGGCCCTGTTCCTGCTCATCAGCTACGTGCTCGCCGCCCAGGTCGAGGGCCGCCGGCAGGCCAAGGACCGGTTCGCCACCTCGGCGGTCTGGGTCGCCTTCATCCTGGCCGTCGTCCCGCTGCTCTCGCTGACCGTCTACACGGTCCAGAAGGGCATCGGCGTCGTGGACGGCAACTTCCTGACGCACTCCATGATGGGCGTGCGCTCGGCCGGTCCCGGCGGCGGTATCTACCACGCGCTGATCGGCACCCTGGAGCAGGTCCTGCTGGCCACCCTGATGGCCGCCCCGATCGGTCTGCTGACCGCCGTCTACCTGGTCGAGTACGGCCGCGGCACGCTCGCCAAGGCGGTCACCTTCTTCGTCGACGTCATGACGGGTGTCCCGTCGATCGTCGCCGGTCTGTTCATCCTGTCCTTGTGGAACATCGCCCTCGGCTTCAACTACTCCGGATTCTCGGGCAGCCTCGCGCTGGCGATCCTGATGATGCCGGTCGTGGTCCGCTCCACCGAGGAGATGCTCAAGCTCGTCCCGAACGAGCTGCGCGAGGCGTCGTACGCGCTCGGCGTGCCGAAGTGGAAGACCATCCTGAGGATCGTCCTCCCCACCGCCATCGGCGGCATCACCACCGGTGTGATGCTCGCGGTCGCCCGCATCACGGGTGAGACCGCCCCGGTCATGATGCTGGTCTTCGGCGCCGCCTACATCAACAACAACCCGTTCGACGGACCGCAGCAGTCGCTGCCGATGTACATCTGGCAGCAGTACGCCGTGGTGAACAACGACTACGGCTATGCCCGCGCCTGGGGTGCCGCGCTCGTGCTGATCGCCTTCGTGATGGGGCTCAACCTCATCGCCCGGGGCATCGCCCGCTGGCGCTCGCCCAAGGCCGGACACTGAGCGACCGACTGACGTACGACGAAGACTGAGAGAAGACGAACGATCATGGCCAAGCGCATCGACGTCAGCGGACTGTCCGCCTACTACGGCTCCACCAAGGCCATCGAGGACATCTCGATGTCCGTCGAGCCCCGCTCGGTGACGGCCTTCATCGGCCCCTCCGGCTGCGGCAAGTCCACCTTCCTGCGGACCCTCAACCGGATGCACGAGGTGATCCCCGGCGCCCGCGTCGAGGGCAAGGTGCTCCTGGACGACGAGAACCTGTACGGCTCCGCCGTCGACCCGGTCGCCGTCCGCCGCTCGGTCGGCATGGTCTTCCAGCGCCCGAACCCGTTCCCGACCATGTCGATCTACGACAACGTGGTCGCCGGGCTGAAGCTCGCGGGTGTGCGCAAGAAGTCCGTGCTGGACGACGTGGTGGAGAAGTCGCTCAAGGGCGCCAACCTCTGGAACGAGGTCAAGGACCGGCTGAACAAGCCGGGCGCCGGCCTCTCCGGCGGCCAGCAGCAGCGCCTCTGCATCGCCCGCGCCATCGCGGTCGAGCCGCAGGTCCTGCTGATGGACGAGCCCTGCTCCGCCCTCGACCCGATCTCCACCCTCGCCATCGAGGACCTGATCGGCGAGCTGAAGGCCCAGTTCACCATCGTCATCGTGACGCACAACATGCAGCAGGCGGCCCGCGTCAGCGACCGCACCGCCTTCTTCAACCTGGCCGGCGTCGGCCAGCCGGGCAAGCTGATCGAGCTGGACGACACCCAGCGGATCTTCTCCAACCCGTCCGTGCAGGCGACCGAGGACTACATCTCCGGCCGCTTCGGCTGATCGGTCCGCCCGACCCGCGGGCGGCGCTTCACAAGCTGCTTCGCGGTGCTGCATGGCGGTGCCGCCGCGGAGCAAAAGGGCCCGCCCCCCGAGATGTGGGGGGGCGGGCCCTGCCGCGTCCGGACGGTCCGGGCGTCAGCCCCAGAACAGGTGGACGAACCAGTACACCAGCGCCGCGACGAGGGCGGCCGCCGGCATCGTGATGAACCAGCCGAGCACGATGTTCTTGGCGACGCCCCAGCGCACCGCGCGGATCCGCTTGGTGGCCCCGGCGCCCATGATCGCCGAGGTGATCACGTGGGTGGTGGAGATCGGCGCCTTGAAGACGAACGAGGTGATGTACATGACCGTCGAGGCGGTGGCCTCGGCGGCGAAGCCCTGCGGCGGGTCCAGCTCGATGATCTTCCGGCCCAGGGTCCGCATGATCCGCCAGCCGCCCGCGTAGGTGCCCAGCGACAGCATGGTCGCGCAGGAGATCTTCACCCAGACCGGGATCGGGTCCCCCTGGCTCTGGTGGCCCGAGATGACCAGGGCCATCACCACGATGCCCATGGTCTTCTGCGCGTCCTGCAGGCCGTGGGCGAGCGCCATCGCGGCGGCCGAGGCCGTCTGGGCGACCCGGAAGTTGCGCTTGGCCCGGTGCGGGTTGGCCCGCCGGAAGAGCCAGAGGATCGCCAGCATCACCAGGAAGCCGCCGATCAGGCCGACCACCGGAGAGACGATCATCGGGATGATGATCTTGTCGATGACGCCGCTCCAGATCACCTCGGTGCCGCCGGCCAGCGCCGCTCCCACCATGCCGCCGAACAGCGCGTGCGAGGAGGAGGACGGCAGGCCGAAGTACCAGGTGACCAGGTTCCAGGCGATGGCGCCGACCAGCGCGGCGAACAGGATGACCATGCCCTGGTCGCCGGTCGGGGTCTCGATGATGCCCTGCGAGACGGTGTGCGCCACCCCGCTGCCCAGGAAGGCGCCCGCCAGGTTCATCACCGCGGCCATCGCCAGCGCCGCCCGGGGAGTCAGCGCCCGGGTGGAGACCGAGGTGGCGATCGCGTTGGCCGAGTCGTGGAAGCCGTTGGTGTACGTGAAGAAGAAGGCAACGCCGACGACGGCGATGAGTGCTGCCATGTCCACGGGGGTCAGGACTCCTTGACCGCGATGGTCTCCACCGTGTTGGCGACGTGCTCGAAGGCGTCCGCGGCCTGTTCGAGGACGTCCACGACCTGCTTCAGCTTGAGCACCTCGATGGCCTCGTACTGGCCGGAGAAGAGGTGGGCGAGCAGCTTGCGGTGGATCTGGTCGGCCTGGTTCTCCAGCCGGTTGACCTCGATCCAGTACTCGGTGAGGTTGGACATGCTCCGCAGGTTCGGCATCGCCTCGGCGGTCAGCTCGGCGGCGCGGGCCAGGACCTCGATCTGCTGCTCGATGCCCTTCGGCAGGGTCTGGATGTCGTAGAGGACGACCAGGTCGACGGCCTCCTCCATGAAGTCCATGATGTCGTCCAGCGACGAGGCGAGGTTGTAGATGTCCTCGCGGTCGAAGGGCGTGATGAAGGACGAGTTCAGCTGGTGGAAGATCGCATGGGTGGTGTCGTCTCCGGCGTGCTCGGCGGCGCGCATGCGCTCGACGATCTCCGCGCGGGCCGACACGTCTGATCCCAGCAGTTCCAGCAGGAGCTTCGAGCCGACGACCAGGTTCTCCGCGGCTGCGGCGAACATGTCGTAGAAGCTCGTCTCCTTCGGGGTCAGGCTAAAACGCACGGAAATCTCCGATGTGCGGGGTAGGGGACTGAACGATGCTAGGTCCAACCGAGCACCGGGGCGCAAACGGGGTACTCGAAGAGGAGTCGGAACCTCCCCTTCCGTTCGGTTGCCGCAGCAGTGGATCCGATCCGCACCGCAGGTGCGGGCACGAGCCCCCAGTCTGACGGAACCTCGCCCGGATTGCCCCTGTCGTGCGGCGGGAAGAGCGGGGTGTTCCCCGGACGGGGGAACCGCGCCGGACGCGGCCGCTGCCGGTCGGCCCTGCCGGAGGAACACCACGACGGGCCCGGGTGTTGGACACTGGAAGCCGACGCAGCCAGCAGGCACTCAGACGAAGGCGGGCCGATGACCACCACGCAAGCGCGCACCGGGCCGGAGCAGGCGCCCGGCGCGGAACCGCACGGCGAGCACGTTGCACCCGGGACGGCGCCGGTCGCCGAGACCGCCCACGCCGCCCACGGTCCGCACGGGTACAGCGCCCAGAAGGACGCGCACCTCAAGCGGCTGCGCCGGATCGAGGGCCAGATCCGCGGACTCCAGCGGATGGTCGACGAGGACGTCTACTGCATCGACGTGCTCACCCAGGTCTCGGCCGGCACCAAGGCCCTGCAGTCCTTCGCGCTCTCACTGCTGGAGGAGCACCTGCGGCACTGCGTCGCGCTCGCCGCCGAGGAGGGCGGCACCGAGCTGGACGCCAAGGTCGCCGAGGCCACCGCGGCGATCGGCCGGCTGCTGCGCAGCTGACCCCGCCACCGGCCCGTCGGCCCGCCCGTCCGGGGGGCTAGTCCTCCCGGTCCTGCCGGTGCTTCCGGTCCTGCGGGTCCCGTTCCCGGGGGGCCCGGTCCTGCGGGTCCCGGGCGGGACCGGCGGCCGGACCGCCGTCGGTCCGGTCGAGCAGTACCTCGTCGATCCGCTCGGTCGGCAGCCGGTCGCCGCTGCTGGCCGTGGCGGCGATCATCAGCTCGCCGGCCAGCTCGATCTCGTCGAGGGCCGCGTCGTCGTGCCCGCCGCTGCGGCCGCCCGTGGACGCCATCACCTGCACCACCCCTTCAGCGCCTCGCCAGCCCGGGCGGCAGCCACCCGACGTCCAGCCTAGGCACTTCGGAGCCCGTCCACATGGCACGGACGGGCCATCTCGGCGCCGCCGAAACGGGTGGGCCCGGGGGCGTCCGGGCCCACCCGGACCGGCGGCCTCCCCGCGGGTCCGCGCCCGTCGCGCCCGGGCCGGATCGCCGTGGCGGGCTACTTCGGGCTCTCGGAGGGCTTCATCGCGAAGATGTCCGCGGCCGGCGGCTCGGCGGCCTCCACCGGCGCGCCGAAGTCGCTCAGGGTGGTGGTCGAGACCACCTTGACCTGGTCCTTCGCCTCCTTGGAGCCGGCCACCCCGGCGAAGGTGAACACCTCGACCACCTTGTGCAGCCGGCCCTGGTCGTCCAGCCAGACGTCGTAGGGGACCTCCTTCACCGTGAAGGTCTGCGCCCCCATCCGCAGGCCGTCCCCGCCGCGCCCGCCGGTGGCGTCGGCCGCCTTGGCGAGGTCCAGGGTGCCGCGGTAGTGCTTCAGCGCCACCCCGTCGAGCGTCTCCGCGCCGACGAGCTCGGCCTTCTGCGCGCCGCGCAGCGCGCCCGCGGCGGAGGACGGGTCGGTGGCGCCGCCGCTGACCAGGTTGCCGTCCGGCAGTTGGCGGACGTCCAGCTTGACCCACTTGCCCTCGGGCACCTTGGCGCCGCTGTTCTGCAGGTAGACCGTGCCGGGCAGGAGCACCTCGACGATCTTGCCGGTGGTCGCGGCGCCCGGTGGCACCTGCACCTCCAGCCGGCCGATCCGCTTCACGTAGTCGTAGCCGCCGGTGCCGGTGAAGACCGCCTTCTTCTCGGCGGACTCGGTCACCAGTTCGGTGACGGCGTGCGCCGAGCCGGACCGGCCGGTGATGTCGGCGGCGCCGCGGACCGCGGTCAGCGGGTCGGCGGAGAGCTGCTCGGGGGCGCTGCTCGCCTGCTGGTCGGCCGAGGCGGCGTCCACGCCGCCCGCGGCGTCCGGCGAGCAGCCGGCCAGGGCGGCCGCCCCGGCGAGCACGGCGGCGAGCAGGGCGGCTCCGGCCGCCGGACGCGTCCGCCGCTCGGCGCGGCCGCCCGTCCGTCCGGTGCGCTGCTGGTCGGTCATCTTCATCCTCGCGACAACCCCCTCGGGCCCGACTGCCCCGCCGGCCACCACCAGCGGGCGGGCAGAGCTCTTGACGGGCAAACGAGTTGGGGCGCCGGGAGTTACGCGCAGTCCCGCGCGTCACAGGCGTCGCGCACCGGTGCCCCGGCGCGTTACGGTGAAGCACGTGCACAGTGAGCTGCCGGCCGTTCCCGGCACCACCCCGATGCCCGAGCACCGCGTCGCGATCAGCGAACGCGGTTCCTTCTGCTACGCGACCTGCGTCTGCGGCTGGTACTCCCCGGCCCGGCGCTCGCGCGACCTCACCCGGCGCGAGGCGGACGACCACCTCGCCGGCGAAGGGGCGGACCCGGGGTAGGCCCCCGCGCCGGACGCCCGCCTCACGCGGCCAGGTCGGACTCCCGCGGCTGTTCCTCGGCGCGGACCGCGCCCCGGCCGCCGCCGCGCCGACCCCGCCGGCCGGAGCGGCCCCCGCCCGGTCCGGAACCCCGCTCGGCGCCCCGTCCGGCGCGGATCAGCGGGGCCAGCGGCGTACGGGCGATCGCGTGGCAGAGCGGCACCAGCACGGCCATCGCGATCGGCGCCAGCAGCAGCACCACCGCGGTGGCGAGCGCGAAGCCGCCGATCACGTCGGTCGGGTAGTGGACGCCCATGTACATCCGGCAGAAGCCCTGCAGCAGGGCCAGCCCGCCGGCGATCCAGCCGAGCCGCCGGTTGACCAGGAAGAGCGCCACCGCGATGCCCATCGACATCGTGGAGTGGTCGCTGACGAAGGAGTGCGTGCCGGCCTTGCCCTCGACCAGCACCTCCAGGCCGGAGTGGTCCACGAAGGGCCGCGGGCGGTCCACGATCGCCGAGATCGGCAGGTTGGCCAGCTCGGCGATGGCGACCGCGAGCGGGGCCCAGAGCAGCCCGGCGACCGCCACCGGGGCGTCCGGGCGCCGCCGGGCCTGCAGCCAGCCCGCCAGGCCCAGCAGGGCGAGGCCGATCAGGATGCCGTACTCGCCGGTCCAGGAGACCAGCCGGTCCAGCGAGGCCGGGGCGTGCCGGGCCAGGCCGTTGACGGCGTAGAGCAGGCCGAGGTCGGGGTTGGTCGTGTCGGCAAGCGGCGTCGACACGCCGCACCTCCTTCTGGGTCCGCTGCACCTGGTCGTTGCGCCGTGGCCCCGCGTGCCGCCGCCCGGCGCGGGGCGGTTGACGGGGGACCAACGGACACAACGTCATCACCGGTGTACAGCGTTCCACGGAAACGCGCGGTTATCGAAACTTGACTCAGCGTCCACACCGCGCGCACACCCGGCGGGCGGGCGGGGCTCAGTTCTTTGCGGGGAGTTGACCTGAACCTGCCGTCCCGGCGCCGGTCGCGGTGGCCGCGGCGGCGGCGGTGGGGCGGCCGGGCGGGGCGGCCTGGACCGCCGCCTGCGCCGCCGGGGCGGGCGGGGCCGGGGTGGGCGTCGGGGCCGGTTCGCCGGGGCGGCTCGGGGCGATCACCGTGCCGTTGTCGTTGCGGTCCGGCAGGGCCTGGGCGCCGTCCGAGGTGACCCGGGTGGCGCCGATGTACTCCCGGGTGTCGATCTTGTCGTAGCGGATCACCGCGCCGGTGTGCGGCGCGTTGATCATGTATCCGCCGCCCACGTAGATGCCGACGTGGTGGATGCTGCGCGGATCGGTCAGGTCGGTCGCCCAGAACACCAGGTCCCCCGGGCGCAGCTGGTCGCGCGACGGGTGCGGCCCGGCGTACCACTGGTCGTTGGCGACCCGCGGCAGGATGATGCCCACGCTCTCGAACGCGGCCCTGGTGAGCCCGGAGCAGTCGAAGCGCCCGTTCTGCCACGGCTTCCCGTCGCCGCCCCACAGGTACGGGGTGCCGAGCTTGGTCTGGGCGAAGTAGATCGCGGCCGCCGACTGCGCCGAGACCTCCACCGGGGCGGCCGGATTGGCCGGGGCGGCGAAACTGCGGGCCGTCGCCAGGATGTTCCGCACGTACCCCTGGGTCTCCCGGTACGGCGGCACGCCCTGGTACTTCGCCACCGCGCCCGGCCCGGCGTTGTAGGCGGCCAGCATGTTGGACTGGCGGTCGCCCGGGACCTTGGCGACGTCCCTGGCGAGCGCGCAGTCGAAGGTGGCCGCCGAGGCGATGGCGTCCAGCGGGTCCCAGGGGTCCCGCCGGCCGTCGTTGTTGCCGTCCGTGCCGTACGACGCCCAGGTGCCCGGCATGAACTGCGCCAGGCCCTCCGCCCCGACACCGGAACGGGCTCGCGGGTCGAAACCGCTTTCCTGGTACAACTGCGCGGCGAGCAACGGGGGGGAGAGATCGGGGCAGAGCCGACCCCACTGTTCGATCGGCCCCTGGTACGCGGCCGGAACGGTTCCCGGCGAGAGTCCGGCGGCATTGCCCTGCTGCTGTGGCGTCCCGCTCGCCGCATACGTCCCGAGGGTCACCAGGCCGACGAAGCCGGCGAGGACAACTCCCGCAGCAGCGGCGGCCGTACCGCCCTTCCGGAGTACCATCAGCACCATCCCGACGAATCGTCAGTCGAAGTGTCCCGGAAGGCGTTGCTCACCGCAATCATCAGAGATACAAAGAGTGAGCGCTATCCTTCGTACGGTGGACATCCTCGCGTACGTGTCCGATGCCTCACGACCAATCCGCGAGAAGTAGCCAAGTCGACATCAGATCTGGCCAAGAATAGGTATCGACCCTTCGCGCGGGCGGGGTCTGGGCCCTTGAATTTGCCTGATCGGGCGGTGAGATGGAAATGAACCAGAGCAGCGTGCACAGCATCGCGATCGGCCACCTGGCCGAGGACCCTCCAAAGAAGCCGAATATCGACACCATCATCGGCGGGATCGCCCCGGACTGGGGCCCGTTCGCGAGCCTCGGGTCGGAGGCCCGGGTGATGATCGAGGTCGTCATGGCCGTGGCCATCCTGGGCTGCCTCGGCATCGCCGTCTGGGGTGCGGCCAAGCAGCGGATCGGCGCCACCGCGATGCGCGACAGCTTCGGCGCCGAACAGGGCAAGGGGCTGATCATCGCCGGGCTGACCGGCGTGTTCATCATTGGATCACTCGGCACTCTGTTCACCATTGTGTACGGCATGGCGATCTGACGGTCGAACAGTTCAGGCAGATCTGGCAGATCTGGCAGATCGGGCGGACAGGGCGGATCGGACATTCGGGCGCCGTGACGTGACGTTGCGGTGGACGGCGGGATGTTCGTGCCCGCGGGCCTGTCCGATCGTCTGACCGTCCGACCTCCTGTCCGGGCACGTGTGAATGTCCGGAGCCCCGCCGGGAATCCATCCATCACCCCTTCCCTCCGCGCCCGCCCACGGCCGGAGGGGCCCCCGGAGCCGCCAGCCGGCTCCCCGCACCAGGAGGGCCGCCGTGCCGTTGTCCGACGACCAGCCGCACACCCGTACGCGGCTGCCGGTCGGCGAACAGCCCTCCTCCCAGCCGAGCCCCCGTCAGGCGCGCCCGCTGCGGACCCTGCTGACCGTCGTGCTGGTCATCGCCCTGCTCGTGCTGGCCATCTCGATCGCCAACCGGGGCAAGCCCGACCCGGGCAACGGCAGCGCCGGTCGCTCCGCCGACCGGGCCGCCGCCACCGCCGCCTCCGGCGCGGGCCCCGCCCCCAGCGGCGACCAGCCCGTCGCCACCACCGTGAACGGCATCGCCTCCGGCTTCCCGCACACCGACCAGGGCGCCCAGTCCGCCGCCGCCAACTACGCGGTCGCCATCGGCTCCGCCGACATGTTCCGCACCGACACCCGCCACACCATCGTCACCACCATCGCCGACCCCGCCGCCGCCCCGACCCTGCAGTCCCGCTTGGACCAGGGGTTCTCGCCGGAGACGGCGGCCAGGTTCGGAGTGGACGCGCAGGGGCGCGCTCCGAAGGGGATGACCTTCGTCAGCCGGACCGTGCCGGTGGGGACGAAGAGCAGTGCCTACTCGGCCGAGAACGTGAAGGTGGAGGTCTGGTGCACGGGCCTCTACGGGATCGCCGGTGAGCGCTCGGTCCGCCCCGTCTCGGAGGAGTGGTTCACGCTCACCCTCAGCCTGCGGTGGGTGGGCGAGGACTGGAAACTCACCGACTACAGCCGGGCCTCGGGCCCGGCACCTGTCCCGCCGGACCAGCAGGCCGCGACCGCTGAGGAGATCACAGGTGCCGTCGAGCAGTTCGGAGGCTTCCGCTATGCGCGCTGACGGTGGCCGGACGATGATTCCGCGTGCGCTGGCGAGGGTCTCCGGTGGGGCGGCCTTGGGCCTGCTGACGGTCGTCCTGACGGCACAGCAGGCGTTTGGCGAGCCCTCACCCACGGCGACCCCGACCCCGACTCCCAGTACCCCGAACTCGAACTGCCCCGGGATCCCCCTCCCCGGCAACGACGTCTACTGCTCCCCTGGTGGCGGTGGGGCGTCGCTCCCCGGGAGTGGGACAGTGGGGACGGTGGCGGATCCGCTGGGGGCGCTGGCGAAGGGGTGTGCGCAGGCGGCGTCGTGGGTGGTGCGGAAGTTGTCGGGGGCGATCGACGGGACGACGGAGGTGGACTTCACCAATGCGTCGTTCCTGCAGCAGTACGCGGTGGTGTTCGCCGCGTCGACGATCGTCACGCTGGTGCTCTGGCTGCTCGCGGTGACCAAGCGGGCGGTGCGCGGGGCGCCGTTGACGACGGCGATCTCGGAGGCGATCGGGTTCCTGTGGCTGACGGTGATCGCGTCGGCGTTCACGCCGTTGATCCTGTACACGGTGGTGAGCGCGACCGACGGGCTGACCAAGGCGATCGCGGTGGGGACGAAGTCGGACACCGGGACGTACCTGGGCGGGTTCGCGGACACCCTGGAGAAGGGCGACATCGGCGGCGGGCCGCTGATCCTGATCATCACCTCGCTGGTGGCCGTGCTGGCGGCGGCGGTGCTCTGGATCGAGCTGTTGATCCGGGCGGCGATGCTGTACGTGGGCGCGCTGCTGGGGACGGCGGTGTACGCGGGGCTGGTGGACAAGCAGTTGTGGAAGCACGTGCGCCGCTGGGCGGGGGTGATGGTGGCGGTGGACCTGGCGAAGCCGATCATCGTGATCATCCTCGGGCTGGCCGGCGCGGTGTCGGCCGGGGCGGGGGCGGGCGACGACTTCGCCCGGGTGCTCTCGGGGCTGGCGATCCTCTTCCTGTCGATCTTCGCGAGCGCTGCCGTGTACCGGTTCGTGCCGGGCTTCGGCGACGAGATCATGAACATGCGCAGTGCCCGGGCGAGCGCGGTCTCGGCCGGATCGGCGATGATCAACGGGACCGCGAACTTCATGCGGCAGGGCATCAGCACGCACGGCGACCGCGGCCCGCAACCGGGCGGCGGGGGCGGGGGCGGTGCGGGCGGCGGCTCGGTCGCCCCGGGCATCGCCGCCCACGCGGCGCGCACGCCCGCGCCGCCGCCGCAGGCCGGGCCGCCGGCCCAGGCCGCGGCTCCGATCCGCGACAGCAATCCAGCGAAGGGAGGGTGACGGGTAAGTGAGCAGCGAACCACTCGGCCAGTACGGCGGCCCGTACGCCCAGCCGTACGTGCACCAGCGCCGTACCTACCTGATCGGCAAGGCCCGCCCGAACGCGCCGATCGGCCGGAACCGGGAGTCCGGCGAGATCGTGCTGATCATCTTCGGGGCCTTCCTCGGCATGGTCTGGGGCCTGATGATGCCGATCCTGCCGTTGCGCATCGCCGGCCTGGTCGGTCTGCCCGCGCTGGCGATCGCGGCGGTGTACGTGCCGTACCGGCGCCGGACGTTCTACAAGTGGGTGGAGATCAACCGGACCTACCGCCGGACGGTCCGCAGCGGCCGGGCGGTGTGGAAGTCGGACGCGATGGACGCCGGGACGCGGTTGGACGGCCGCGAGGTGGAGATCGGGCCGCCGCCCGGGGTGGGGCGGCTGCGCTGGCTGTCCGCGCCGTTCGGGCCGGACGAGGTCGGGGTGCTGATGCACCTGGAGCGGCGCACGGTGACGGCGGCGATCGAGATCGAGGGGCCGGGCGTCGGGCTGCGCGACTCGGAGGACCAGGAGGCGCTGGTCGACCGGTTCGGGACGCTGCTGAAGCACGTCGCGAACGGGGACGGCTTCGTGACCCGGCTGCAGATCCTGGCCCGCACCCTGCCGGCCGACCCGGACGCGCACGCCAAGGACGTGGAGCGGCGCGGGGACCCGGACGCGCCGCGCTGGCTGATGGAGTCGTACGACCAGCTGCAGTCGATGGTGTCGACCTCGTCGGAGCAGCACCGGGCGTACCTGGTGGCGTGCATGCACTACACCCGGGACCTCGCGGCCGAGGCGCACGCGATGGGCCGCACCGCGACGGACCGGCGGGCCCGGGACGACGAGGGGCTGGCCGCGGTGATGGCCCGTGAGCTGACGGACATCTGCGCGCGGCTGGCCGAGGCGGACATCCGGGTGCGGCAGCCGCTGGGCCAGGCCCGGCTCTCCTCGCTGCTGCACTCGATGTACGACCCGGACCACCCGATCGACCACATCCAGGCGATGTCGAAGCGGAACGCCTGGCCGGCCGAGCTGGACGCCACCAACCCGCAGTACCTGGAGGCGAAGACCCGCGAGTCGGCGACCCGGGAGCCGTGGTGCCACGCCACCGCGTGGATCAAGGAGTGGCCGCTGACCCCGGTCGGCGTCAACTTCCTGGCGCCGCTGCTGGTGCACACCCCGGACGTGATCCGGACGGTGGCGGTGACGATGGACCTGGAGCCCACCGACGTCGCCATCGAGCGGATGCTCACCGAGAAGACCAACGACGAGGCGGAGGCCAGCCGCGCCGCCAAGATGAACCGCACGGTCGACCCGCGCGACCTGGCCCACAGCGGCCGGGTGGACCAGCGCGGTGACGACCTGGCGTCCGGCGCGGCCGGCGTCAACCTGGTCGGGTACATCACGGTCTCCTCGCGCAACCCCGACGCGCTGGCCCGGGACAAGCGGACCATCCGGGCGTCGGCGGGCAAGAGCTACCTGAAGCTGGAGTGGTGCGACCGCGAGCACCACCGCGCGTTCGTCAACACCCTGCCGTTCGCCACCGGTATCCGCCGCTGAGCGGGCACCGGCCGAGCGACTGATCTGGAGGCCCCCGTATGGCGATCGGCAACCTCACCGACGCGTTCACCAGCCTGATGTTCGGCAAGGTGGAGACCACCCGGCTGCCGGTGCGCACGTCCACCGGCCAGGCGCAGGCGGTGTACCTGCCGACCGCCGCGCCGGGGCTGGGCGACTCCGGGGTGATCATCGGGCGGGAGGTGTACAGCGGGAAGGGGTACGTGTACGACCCGTTCCAGCTGTACGGCCAGCAGCTGCCGGCCCCGCACTGGCTGGTGCTGGGGGAGTCCGGCAACGGCAAGTCGGCGCTGGAGAAGACCTACGTGCTGCGCCAGCTGCGGTTCCGGGACCGGCAGGTGGTGGTGCTGGACGCGCAGGGCGAGGACGGGGTCGGCGAGTGGAACCTGATCGCCAACGCGCTGGGCATAAAGTCGATCCGGCTGGACCCGATGGCGGCCCGGGACGGCGGGGTGAAGCTCAACCCGCTGGACCCGGCGATCACCCAGACCGGGCAGCTGTCGCTGCTGCGCACCATCGTCGAGGTGGCGATGGGGCGCGGGCTGGAGGAGCGGGCCGGCTTCGCGCTGAAGGCCGCGCACGCGCACGTGGTGGCGACGGTGCGGGACCGCCAGCCGGTGCTGGACGACATCATCGACACCCTGCGCAGTCCCGAGCTGTCCTCGGTGGAGTCGCTCGGGGTCGCGGTGGACGAGGTGCAGTCCTGGGGCCTGGACGTCGCCCTGGTGCTGGACCGGCTGGTCGACGGTGACCTGCGGGGCATGTTCGACGGGTCGACCACCGAGGGCATCGACCTGGACGCGCCGCTGATCGTCTTCGACCTGTCGCACATCGACCGCAACTCGATCGCGATGCCGATCCTGATGGCGATCGTCGGGGTCTGGCTGGAGCACACCTGGATCAGGCCGGACCGCAAGAAGCGGATCTTCCTGGTCGAGGAGGCCTGGCACATCATCAACAGCCCCTTCGTGGCGCAGCTGTTCCAGCGGCTGCTGAAGTTCGGCCGCCGGCTGGGCCTGTCCTTCGTCGCGGTGGTGCACCACCTGTCGGACGTGGTGGACGGGGCGGCGGCCAAGGAGGCGTCGGCGATCCTCAAGATGGCCTCCACCCGGACCATCTACATGCAGAAGGCCGAGGAGGCGCGGGCCACCGGGAGGGTGCTCGGCCTGCCGCGCTGGGCCGTGGAGATCATCCCCACGCTCTCGCCGGGCATCGCGGTCTGGGACGTGAACGGCAACGTCCAGGTGGTGAAGCACATCATCACCGAGGCGGAGCGTCCGCTGGTCTACACCGACCGCGCGATGACCGAGGACGCGGTGGCCGAACGGGTGCGCGCAGACCGGCAGTTGGCGGCCGAGCCGGGCGTCTGAGGGCGGCCCGGCGGAGAAAGTCCGACGACGATTCGTCCGTAGGTAACCCTGTCGTTACGTCCGGGGTCCTGACAGCTACGCGCGTTGACTCTAGGCTGCACTCGCGCAACGACACTCGTCTCGCGCGCCCGGGCCTGTCCACAGCTGGGCGCTCTCACAGGTGCAGGGGACCCCCTACATGCTCTCCGTCAGAACCCGACGGTCGGCGCTGGCCGTCGTCGCCGCGGCCGGTCTCGTCGGCACGGTGGCCATGCCGTCCGCGGCCCAGGCCGCGACCGCGAAGAAGCCCAAGACCGTCAACCTCCAGTTGCTGGCCATCAACGACCTGCACGGCAACCTGGAGCCCCCGGCCGGCTCGTCCGGCACCATCCGGGAGATCGACCCGGCCACCGGCCAGCCGGTCAGCACCCCGGCCGGCGGCGTCGAGTACCTCGCCACCGCGCTGCGCCAGGCCCGCGTCCCCGCCGACGACTCGATCACCGTCGCGGCCGGCGACCTGGTCGGCGCCTCCCCGCTGACCTCGGCGCTCTTCCACGACGAGCCCACCATCGAGGCGCTGGACAAGCTCGGCCTGGACGTCACCTCGGTCGGCAACCACGAGTTCGACGAGGGCTCGGCCGAGCTGCTCCGCCTCCAGAACGGCGGCTGCCACCCGACCGACGGCTGCTACGAGGAGGGGCGCACCTTCAAGGGCGCCAACTTCAACTACCTGTCGGCCAACGTCACCAGCGAGAAGACCGGCAAGCCGCTGCTGGCCCCGTACTGGGTGACCAAGTCCCAGGGCGTGAAGATCGGCTTCATCGGCGTCACCCTGGAGGGCACGCCGAACATCGTCACCGCCGAGGGCGTCAAGGGCCTCAAGTTCGCCAACGAGGTCAGCACGATCAACAAGTACGCCGCCGAGCTGAAGGCCAAGGGCGTCAACTCGATCGTCGCGCTGATCCACGAGGGCGGCCTGCCGGCCAGCAGCACCTACAACTACGACTGCGGCGCGGCCGGCCAGGGCATCTCCGGCCCGATCGTCGACATCGCCAAGAACATCGACCCGGCGGTCGGCGCCATCGTCACCGGCCACACCCACAACGCGTACGCCTGCACCATCCCGGACCCGCAGGGCGTGCCGCGCTCGGTCACCAGCGCCGCCTCCTTCGGCCGGCTCTACACCGAGATCGACCTGAAGCTCGACAAGACCAGCGGCACCATCGTGCGCCCGTCGGTCAAGGCCGAGAACCACATCGTGCGCCGGACGGTCGAGAAGGCCCCGGACATGACCCAGCTGATCAACCGCTACTCGAAGCTGGCCGCGCCGATCGCCAACCGTCCGATCGGCTACATCGCCTCGGACATCAACGGCCGCGGCAACAACGACCCGGAGAAGCCGCTCGGCGACGTCATCGCCGACGCCCAGCTGGCCGGCCTCGCGCCCGCCGACAAGGGCGGCGCGCAGGTCGCCTTCATGAACCCCGGCGGCATCCGCTCCGACCTCGTCCACAAGGCGAGCGGCGCCGAGGGCGACGGCGTGGTGACCTACGGCGAGGCGTTCACCGTCCAGCCGTTCACCAACATGATGCAGGTCAAGACGCTGACCGGCGCCCAGCTGGTCCAGCTGCTCCAGCAGCAGGTCAGCGGCTCCAACGAGGCCTCGCCGAAGATCCTCCAGCCGTCCAAGTCGCTCAGCTACACGCTGGACATGCGCAACAAGGGCGCGGACCGGATCGTCGTCGACTCGATCCGCCTCAACGGCGCGCCCGTCGACCCGGCCGCCAAGTACCGGGTCGCGGCCAATGAGTTCCTGGCCGGCGGCGGCGACGGCTTCCCGGCCTTCGCGGCCGGCACCGACAAGCTCGTCGGCGCCTCCGACCTGGACGTCTTCGCCGCCTACCTCGGCGCCAACAGCTCGGCCGCCGCGCCGCTGAAGGCTCCGGCGCAGGACCGCATCAAGGTCATCACCGCGGGCAGCACCACCGGCTGAGCCGGGGGTCGCCGGCCGTGAGCCGGTCGGGGGCGGGACGCTGTCGGGGCGCCCCGCCCCTTCTCCGTTCCCCCGGCGGGCCTCCTAGGCGGGCGCCGGGCCGCCCGGCAGGCGGACGGTGGCCAGGGTGCCCGGGCCGCCGTCCGGGGCCGGGCCGAGCGACACCTCGCCGCCGGCCTCCCGGACGCTCTGCGCGACGATCGACAACCCCAGGCCCGAGCCGGGGAGCTGACGCGAGGACGGGGAGCGCCAGAAGCGGTCGAAGACGTAGGGGAGTTCGTCCGGCGGGATGCCCGGGCCGTGGTCGCGGACGGTCAGCACGCCCCCGTCGAGCCGGACGTCGATGGTGCCGCCGGGCGGGCTGTACTTCACCGCGTTGTCCAGCAGGTTGATCACCGCACGCTCCAGGGCGGCGGCGTCGGCGTGCACGTACCAGGGCGCGGCGGCGGTCTCGAAGACCAGCCCCGGGCCGCGCAGCTTGGCGCGCTCCACGGCCCGCTCGGCGATCTCGTGCAGGGCGACCACGGCGAGCGTGCGGACCGGCTTGGGGGAGTCCGGGCGGGAGAGCTGGAGCAGGTCGCCGATCAGCACGGTGAGCTCCTGCATCTGGGCCTTCATGTTGCCGAGCAGCTTGGTGCGGGTGGCGGGCGGGAGCGGGCGTCCGGTGTCGTCGCTGCGGATCAGCAGGTCGACGTTGGTGCGCAGGGAGGTGAGCGGGGTGCGCAGCTCGTGGCCGGCGTCGGCGATCAGCCGGGTCTGCCGCTCGCGGGAGTTGGCGAGCGCGGTGCTCATGGAGTTGAACGAGGTGGAGAGCCGGGCGATCTCGTCCTCGCCCTGCACGGGGATGGTGGTGCCGACCTCCTCGGTGCGGGCGATGTGCTCGACGGCGTCGGTCAGCTGGTCGACGGGCTTGAGGGCGGAGCGGGCGACCAGCCGCCCGGCGACGGCGGCGAGGATGATGCCGCCGAGGGCGACTCCGCCGAGGAGGAAGGCGAGCTGGCGCAGGGATTCGTCGACGGCCTTGGTGGAGGCGGCGACCATGACCAGGGTGGGCGGGAACGCCTGGGGCTTGATCCAGGAGATCCGGACGAGGGCGGGTTCGCCGTTGGTGTAGTGGCCGTCGCGGATGACGAACTGGTTCTGCTGGAGGTTGAGGACCGCGGTGTCGTCGGGATCCGGGACGATGGCCTTGGCGGCGATGTCGGGCAGGCAGTACAGCGGGATCTGGCCGGTGATGACGTACTGGGTGTCCCGGGGGGCGGCGGCGCCGGCCGGTGGTTGCGGGGCGAAGTTCTGGATCTTCTTGAGCGCGCTCTGCGGGGTGGTGGAGCAGTTGTCGAGGGCGGCGGGCGGACCGAATCCGCGAGCGTTCTCCAGATCGCTGCGGACCACGCCGTACATCCGCTCCTCCACGATGAACCAGCACGCCAGCGCCGACAGCGCGATCGCCACCGCCACCGCCGCCGCCGTCAGGAAGGTGAGCCGGGAGCGCAGGGAGCGGGCGCGGTACCAGGTGGTGAGGCGGCCGCGGCGCGGGATGCGGGGCGGGGTCAGCGGGGGCGGGGGGACGGTGGGGCTCACGCGGTGGTGCCGGCGGCGGGGCGGAGCGCGTAGCCGACTCCGCGGACGGTCTGGATGAGCCGGGGCAGGCCGCCCTGCTCGGTCTTGCGGCGCAGGTACATCACGTACACGTCCAGCGAGTTGGACGAGGGCTCGAAGTCGAAGCCCCAGACCGCCTTGAGGATCTGCTCGCGGGTGAGCACCTGGCGGGGGTGGGCGAGGAACATCTCCAGCAGCATGAACTCGGTGCGGGTCAGTTCGACCGTCCGGCCGGCCCGGGTGACCTCGCGGGTGGCGGTGTTCATCCGCAGGTCGGCGAAGGCGAGGACGTCGGTCTCCTCCTCGACGGCGGCCGCCCGGGCGGCGGCCTCGGTGGCGAGCGCGCTGCGCCGCAGCAGGGCGCGCACCCGGGCGAGCAGCTCGTCGAGTTCGAAGGGCTTGGCGAGGTAGTCGTCGGCGCCGACGTCCAGACCGGTCACCCGGTCGCCGACGGCGTCCCGGGCGGTGAGCATCAGTACCGGGACGGTGTCGCCGCGCGAGCGCATCCGGCGGACGGTGGTGAGGCCGTCCATCCGGGGCATCATGATGTCGAGCAGGATGAGGTCCGGTCGGTCGCGTTCGACGGACTCCAGCGCCTCGTAGCCGTCGGTGGCGGTGGCGACCTCGTAGCCCTCGAAGGCGAGGCTGCTCTCCAGGGCGTCCCGGAGCGCGGGTTCGTCGTCGACCACGAGGAGCCGGGCGGTGGTCTGCTGCCCGGGCTCGGCGGGGGTGCGGTCGTCGGCGGACGGGGTCATCGGCGGTTGCCCTTTCTGGTGGCGGGAGGGCCTGCTCGGGTCAATTGTCGGACGTGCTCAGACGTTCTGGCCGGACTGCAGCTTCGGCAGCACCTGCTTGATGTCGTCGATCGGGATGGCGAAGCCGAGGCCGACGCTGCCGGCTCCGCTGCCGCCGGCGGTGGCGCTGGACCCGCTGGGCGAGTACATGGCCGAGTTGATGCCGATCACCTGGCCGTTGGCGTTGATCAGCGGGCCGCCGGAGTTGCCGGGGTTGAGCGCGGCGTCGGTCTGGAAGGCCTGGTAGGTGGCGGTCTCGCCGCCGCTCGGCGGGGTGCTGCCGCGCAGTCCGGGCAGGTTGGGGAAGCCGAAGCCGCCGTTGCCGCTGGTGGTGCCCTCGTCGAGCTGGACGGTGACCTCGCGGTGCTCGGCGCTGATGATGCCGGAGGTGACGGTGCCGGTGAGGCCCTCGGGGTTGCCGATGGCGACGACCGGGTCGCCGACCGCGACGGCGGAGGAGTCGCCGAGGACGGCGGGGGTGAGGCCCTTGGCACCGGTCGCGGTGATCACGGCGGCGTCCAGGGCCTTGTCGGTGCCGGTGAGGGAGGCCGCGGCGGTGGAGCCGTCGTGGAAGGTGACGGTGATCCGGCCGCCGCCGGCCGCGCCGGAGACCACGTGGTAGTTGGTGAGGATCTGCCCGCCCGTCGTGAGCACCACGCCGGTGCCGGTGGCGGTGCCGTTGGCGGTCTGCACGGCGATCTGGACGGCGCTGGGCGCCACGGCGGCCGCGACGGCGGCGACGTCGGCGCTGCCGTCGGTGCGGGCGGCGACCGGGCCGGCGACGGTGCCGGTGCGGGTGGCGGAGCCGTGGTCCCGGGCGGCGACGACGCCGCCGGTGACCCCGCCGAGGACGGCGGCGATCGCGGCGACGGCGGTGACCAGGGCGAGCCGGCCGCGCAGCAGGCCGTTCCGGGCGCGGTGGCCGGGGCCGCCGGGGGTGCCCGGTGTGCCCGTCTCGGGCGGGAACGGCGGGGCCGGGGGAGGGGGCGTGCCGGCGGCGGGGTGGGCGGCGCTTCCGTGCCCGGTGCTTCCGTAGCCGGTGCCGTCGTACCCGTCGTACCCTTCGTTGCCCTCGTACCCGGCGTGGTCCTGCGGGGTGCTGTCGAGGACGGTGCCCGGGATGATCCGGGGCTGCGGGGACCCGTACGGGCCGTCGTACTGCTCGCCGTCGGTGCGGTGCCGCCACTGCTGGTGATCGCTCATGGCGACCAACGTCCGCCCGGCGGATGAGAATCCGATGAGAGCCCGCTCAGAAGGCCCCGAGAAGCCCGTTGACTTCTCATAAAGCCTGGTCAGGCTAGGAGCCGGCGCCGTCCGGCGAGCAGCCGCAGGAACGCCGCACGACCAGGCGCGACGGGAAGATGCGGACCCGTTCGGTGTCCGAGCCGGGCACCATCAGCGAGTCGTCCAGCACCAGGTCCACCGCGGCCCGGGCCATCGCGTCGCGGTCGGAGGCGACGGTGGTCAGCGGCGGGTCGGCGAGCGCGGCCTCCGGCACGTCGTCGAAGCCGGCCACCGCGAGGTCCTCCGGCACCCGCAGGCCCAGCTCGCGGGCGGCCCGCAGCACGCCGATGGCCTGGTCGTCGGTGGAGCAGAAGATCGCCGGCGGGCGGTTCTCGGAGCGCAGCAGGTCGAGCGCCACGTCGTAGGCGCCGTAGCGGTGGAAGGGGGCGTCGACGAGGTGCGGCTCGGTGGGCAGGCCGTGCGCGTCCATCGCGCGCTGCCAGCCCTCGACGTGGTCGATGACCGGGTCGCCGGGCGCGGGGGACTCGACCGGGCCGCCGAAGCAGGCCACGTACGGGTGTCCGTGCACCTCCAGCAGGTGGCGGACGACCGTCTCGGCGCCGGCCACGTCGTCGGTGACCACCGCGACGTCGTCGATCGCCTCGGGCCGGCGGTGCAGCAGCACCACCTTCGCGCCCTCCATGGCGGCGAACTCCTCGGCGGCCCGCTGCGAGGGGCCCTGGCTGACCAGGATCAGGCCGGAGACCCGCATGCCGAGGAAGGCGCGGACGTAGTGGACCTCGCGGTCGTCGACGTAGTCGGAGTTGCCGATCAGCACGAGCTTGCCGCGCTCGGAGGCGGCCCGTTCCACGGCGTGCGCCATCTCGGCGAAGAAGGGCTGCCGGGCGTCCGGGACGACCATGCCGATCAGGTTGGTGCGGCGGGAGGCCATCGCCTGCGCGACGCTGTTCGGCCGGTAGCCGAGCTGCTCGATCGCGGCGAGCACCTTCTCCCGGGTGGCGGGCGCGACCGGGCGCGGTCCGTTGTTGATCACGTAGCTGACGACCGCGGTCGAGGTACCAGCCAGTCGGGCTACATCGTCGCGCGTCACTTTGGCCACGGGGGGAGTCTACGCGTGTGGCGTGCGCCCGGGCAGTGGGGGACCCCGCGCCCGGCGGGTGCGGCGCGGGCGCCGGAGGCGCGGTCGGGGCGAATCCGGGCAGACCGGACGGGGCGGCGCGACGGCGGCCCCGCCCGGTCGGCCGGTCACGTGTCCAGGACGGCCGGGGAGCGCCGGGCGGGCGGCTCGGCCCGCTCGGCGCGCTCCCCCTTGTCCCCCTTGTCGGGGATGACGAAGCGGTAGCCGACGTTGCGCACGGTGCCGATCAGGCCCTCGTGCTCGACGCCGAGCTTGGCGCGCAGCCGTCGGACGTGCACGTCGACCGTCCGGGTACCGCCGAAGTAGTCGTAGCCCCAGACCTCCTGCAGCAGCTGCGCCCGGGTGAAGACCCGGCCGGGGTGCTGGGCGAGGTACTTGAGGAGCTCGAACTCCTTGAAGGTGAGGTCGAGCACCCGGCCCTTGAGCTTGGCCGAGTAGGTGGCCTCGTCGACCGAGAGGTCGCCGCTGCGGATCTCCATCGGACTGTCGTCGGTGGTGACCTGGAGCCGGCCCAGGGCGAGCCGCAGCCGGGCCTCGACCTCGGCGGGGCCGGCGGTGTCGAGCAGGACGTCGTCGATGCCCCAGTCGGCGGTGACGGCGGCCAGGCCGCCCTCGGTCACCACCAGGATCAGCGGGCAGCCGATGCCGGTGGAGCGCAGCAGCTGGCAGAGGCTCCGGATCTGCGGCAGGTCGCGCCTGCCGTCCACCAGGATGACGTCGGCGCTGGGCGTGTCGACCAGGGCGGCACCCTCGGCGGGGGCCACCCGGACGCTGTGCAGCAGCAGGCCGAGTGCGGGCAGGACCTCCGCGGAGGGCTGCAGCGCGTTGGTGAGGAGGAGCAGAGAACTCATACCCGGTAGTCCCCTTTCCGGGTCGTCGCGGTCGCGTTCCGGCCGCCACAGCCGGAGGGCGCACGTGCTGGTAGGGGGGAGGAGGACGTCCGAGGGGAGGCGGGGGACACGGTGGCGCGCGCGGCCGAACGGGGCACGCCCTGGGGGTCCCGCAACCCCCGGTGCACCGTTTCTGCCCTGCTCATCCGCGAACCTTCCGGTCCTGGCCCGTCCCGGGCGGCGGCCCGGAGCCGGGGGTGTCCGACGCCCCGGCCCGGTCCCGGCACATCGTCGTGCCGCGTCTGGCGGGGCGGTCCCTGCGACACGCCGGGGGTGGGCCGACGATTCGCAAGGACGTCCGTACTGGCGTCCTGAAAGCACAAAAGGATCCGGGGGCGACTCTGCCCGGATCCCTCGGGGACCGAGGATAGCCGACCGGCCCCCGCACCGGGAGGGCTCGAATCCGGCGGTTCGGCCTTTTCGGGCGCGCCCCGGGTGAGCCCCGCCACAGCTTCGCGACGGCGCCGCCGGGCGTCGGGCCAGGGCGATTGCCGCTCGCGCGGGCGAACACGCCATCATGGGGGACGCATCGGCGGCACCGTGCGCGTCCACCTTTCGGGGGAGGCGGGGGTGCCTCCGGTGGTGGACCCGGCCGGGACACCCGGGCCCGGGCGAGGACGACGAGAAGGGGTTGCCATGGGCGCGACCACCGGGCACGACCCGGCGGCCGCCGTTCGGGTGAGCGGGACGATCCGCTACTGGGCGGCGGCGAAGTCGGAGGCCGGGGTGGCCGAGGAGCCGTACCTGGCGGCGACCCTGGCCGAGGCGCTGGCGCAGGCCGCGGAGCGGCACGCGGACCGGCCGAAGCTGGTCCGGCTGCTCGGCCACTGCTCCTACCTGGTGGACGGCTCGCCGGTGGGTGGCCGTGACCGCGCGACCGTGGCCCTCACCGAGGGCGGGACGGTCGAGGTCCTTCCCCCGTTCGCGGGCGGGTGAGCGGGATGACCGGAACTCCCGAGGGGCAGCAGCCGCAGCCGCCGTACCAGCCGCAGTACCCGTACGGGCAGCCGCAGCCGCAGCCGCAGCAGGCGCAGCCTCAGCAGCAGCCGCCGCAGGGCTACCAGCCCGGGCAGGCGCCTTATCCGTACGCCCCGCCGCAGGCGTACGCGCCGGATCCTTATGCGCAGCAGGGGCACGCGGCGCAGCCGCACGCCCCCGGCGCGGGCCACGCGCCCTACGGTCAGCAGCCCTACGGTCAGCAGCCGTACAGTCAGCAGCCCTACGGCCAGCCGTACGGCCGGCAGCCCTACCCGCAGCCGTACGGGGCCGGGCCGGGCGTGGACGACGCCGCCACGGCGCTGCTCCCGCCGGTGCCGGCGCTGGACGACGCGGCGGCGACGACGCTCCTGCCGCCCGTCCCGCCGCTGGACGACGTGGCGGCCACCACGCTGCTGCCGCCCGTTCCGGCGTCGGGCCCGATGCCGCCGGTCGCACCGGGGCAGCCGCCGGCCGGGCAGCCGGGCCAGCCGTCGCCCCAGGGGCCGACCGGCCCCTCCACCGGGCCGCGGCGCGGCCGCTCGCACCGCCGGGCGGAGCCCGCCCCGCCCGCCGGGTCGCACGCCCCCGCCGAGGCTCCCGCCCAGGCCTACGCCCAGGCCCCCGTGCCGACCCCCGACCAGGGGCAGGGCCTGGACCAGCCGACCATGACGCTGAAGCGCCCGGAGCCCCCGGCCCCCGTGCTGACCGACCCGGCTGCGGCCCGCGCCGCCCGGGCCGCCCGGGCCGCGCAGAACGCCCACGCCGCGCCCGCCCGACCGGCCGCGCCGTTCCCCGGCCCGGCCCCGTCGCTGGGTGCGCAGCCGTTCCCGGCCGCGGCCCCGGCCGTCCAGCCGTCCCCGGTGCGGGCGCCGGCCCCGGCCGCGCCCGTCCGGACCGGTTCGCCGATCAACGACCCGGGCCTCCAGCCGGCCCTGATCACCGCCGGCGCCGCCGCCCTGCTGGCCGGCGGCGCGGCGCTCGGCCAGGTGGCGCTCGCGCTGGTGCTCGTCCTGCTCCAGGGCCTGACGGCGGCCGGCTGGTTCCGGCTGAACGGCATGTGGCCCGCCCGCCAGGGCATCGCGCTGGCCGCGCTGTCCGGTGTGGTGGCCGACGTGTCGGTGCTGCTGGCCGACGAGGACGGCGGCACGGCGGCCGTGGTGGGCACCCTCGGCGGGTTCTTCCTGCTGGTCCTGGTGCTGCAGACGTTCCGGCCGGCCGATCCGAAGGAACGGTTCTACGCGCTCACCGTGCTCGGCTCCGCCACCGTCGTGACGGTGCTCTGCACCACGCTGCTGCTGGCCGACTGGGTGCCGGCGGCGGTCGGCGCGGTCGCCCTGGCGACCCTGCTGGCGGCCGCGCCGCTGCCCGGACCGCGCTGGGCGGGCCCGCTGCTGGGCCTGCTCGCGGCGGTCGGCCTGGGCTTCGCGGTCGGCGCGCCGCCGTTCCTGGGCGTGGCGGCCGGCCTCGGCGCGCTGATCGGCCGCCGGGTGGCGGGGTACGACTTCCCGTCCCGGTTCGTGCACATGACGGCGGGCGTGGCCCTGCCGCTCGCGGTGTCCGCGCCGCTGGTCTGGATCGCCACCGCGCTGCTCGGCTGACCGCCGCCCCGTCCCGCCCCGGAACCATGCTCCGGGGCGGGACGTCGTACGGTCGTGCGGAAGCGGCCGCACCGGAAGGCCCGGCCCGCCGTGGCGGCGGCACACCGGGACCGGCGAGGACGGACGACGGCGACCGGCGACGACGGGGGAGAGCGATGCGCGGCTGGCTGAAGGCGACGATCGGCGTGGTGGTGCTCTCGGGAGTGCTGGTGGGCGCCGACCGGATCGCCGTCGGCGTCGCCGAGGACGAGGCGGCCGAGCAGATCCTGAAGAGCGGCCGGATGAGCGGGAAGCCGGACGTCTCGATCGAGGGCTTCCCGTTCCTCACCCAGGTCGTCTCGCGGAAGCTGGACGACGTGCGGATCTCCTCGGACGGGCTGACCGTCGGCGAGGGCAAGGACAAGGTGGCCCTGCACGCGTTCCGGGCCGAGCTGTCCGGGGTCGAGGTGAGCGGCAACATGAGCAGCGCCGTCGTGGACCGCGGGAGCGGTTCCGCGCTGATCACCTACGAGGACCTCTCCCGGCTGCTGCCGCCGGCCTCGGAGCTGGTGCCGAACGCGGGCCGGCTCTCGCTCGGCGCCGGTACCCGGCTGAGCCTCTCCTACGGCGGCCCGGGCAAGGTCAAGGCCTCGATGGGGCCGTTCCCGGTCGGCGACGCGGCCGTGCACAGCCAGGGCGACACGGTGACGGTGGACGGCTTCAAGCTGAGCTCGATGGCCTCGCTGCTGGCCGGGGTGTCCGACCAGAGCCTGGCCCCGATCAGCTTCACCCTCTCCGCCCTGCCCGCCGGGCTGGACCTGTCCTCGGTCACGCCCCGGGAGGACGGCCTCCAGCTGGCCTTCGACGGCAAGGGCGTCAAGCTCATCGGCTGACGCCACCGCCTTCCCGCAGCCCTTCCCGCAGCCCTTTTTCTCGTCCTTCCCTCCGTTCCGCTCCGCGAGACGCGCTGTCCAGCGCCGGCCGCGGAGCGGTGCCGTTCCCGCCCGTCGGCCGCCCTCCGGGCCCCCGCCGTCCGTCCCCCGGCCGGTTCCCGACGCCCATGAAATGGTCAAATCCCACGATGCGAGCCATCTGGTCTCGCCATTCGATACGCTGATGACAGCGGGCGCCGGGTGTCCCTAGCATCGTCCGCATGAAGCGACAGACGGACCTCACCAAGCGGCGGGCGGTAGACCTGTGCCGCGTGTCCGCCTGTCTGTGTCGAATGCGCTGACTCGGCGTTCAGGCAGGGCAGTTGCCCCCATCGCCGAATTCCCCGGTGACCGCCGAGGGCCCTCCGGGCCGGGCGTCGCCGCCGTACTCCGCCACATCTCGCCCGGTCGCGCCGCGCACCGCCGTCCGTCCCACCATTCGGACAGGAATTCGGACCGATGGCCGACGGGCACCCGCACCACCGCTGAGCAGCAGCACCCGAAGCAGCGAGCACCTTCCGCCAACCGCCCCCGGATGGAGAACATCACCATGAGCCGCAGCGACGTCCTGGTCGACGCCGACTGGGTCCAGGCCCGCCTGGACGACCCGAAGGTCGTCATCGTCGAGGTCGACGAGGACACCTCCGCCTACGAGAAGAACCACATCCGCAACGCGGTCCGGATCGACTGGAAGACGGACCTCCAGGACCCGGTCCGCCGCGACTTCATCGACCAGGCCGGCTTCGAGGCGCTGCTCAGCGCCAAGGGCATCGCCAACGACGACACCGTGGTGCTCTACGGCGGCAACAACAACTGGTTCGCCTCCTACGCCTACTGGTACTTCAAGCTGTACGGCCACGGCGACGTCCGCCTGCTCGACGGCGGCCGCAAGAAGTGGGAGCTGGACTCCCGCGACCTGGTCGTCGAGGTGCCGCAGCGCGCCGCGACCGAGTACAAGGCGCAGGCCGCCGACTCCTCGATCCGCGCCTTCCGCGACGACGTGATCGCCGCCATCGGCACCCTCAACCTGGTCGACGTCCGCTCGCCCGACGAGTTCTCCGGCAAGCTGCTCGCCCCGGCCCACCTCCCGCAGGAGCAGTCGCAGCGCCCCGGCCACGTGCCGACCGCGCGCAACGTCCCGTGGGCGAAGAACGCCAACGACGACGGCACCTTCAAGAGCGACGACGAGCTCAAGGCCCTGTACGAGGCCGAGGGCGTCGACCTGGCGACGGACACCATCGCCTACTGCCGCATCGGCGAGCGCTCCGCGCTCACCTGGTTCGTGCTGCACGAGCTGCTCGGCCAGGAGAACGTGAAGAACTACGACGGTTCCTGGACCGAGTACGGCAGCCTCGTCGGCGTGCCGATCGAGCTCGGCAACTGAGCACCGGCTCCACCCGTAAGGCAGAAGGGAAACAAGACAATGTGCGGTGCGAAGGCCGGCGGCCCGGACCTGGCAGGAGTTGACGTGGCGAACGAGACGATCATCCAGGGTTCGGTGACCCGCGACGGCGAGCCGGTCAACGGCTACGTCCGACTGCTCGACGAGAACAACGAGTTCACGGCCGAGGTGCCCACCTCGGCGACCGGCCAGTTCCGGTTCTTCGCCCGCCCGGGCAAGTGGACCCTGCGCGCGCTCATCCCGGGCCAGACCGTGGACCGCCAGGTGGTCGCCTCCCAGGGCAACCTGACCGAGGTCGCCATCGCCGTCTGACCGGCGACGACCGACAGCAGTACCGGGGGCCCCTGCCGCGCGGGGGCCCTCGGGCATACCGTGGAGGGGTGCAGTCCCGACGGCGGCGCCGCTACTACTACGCCATGATGGGCGTCTGCCTGGGCCTCTTCGTGCTGGCCTGGGGAGCGGTGCGGTTCGTCTCCGTCCCGGCGGCCGTGGCGCTGTGCGTGTTCGCCATGGTCATCCCGCCGGCCGCCGCGGTGTTCGCCAACAAGCGCGACCCCGAGGACGACTGGTGGAACGACCCGCGCTGGGAGGACCCGAAGTGGGACGACCCCGGCCACGACCGGGACCGCCCCGACCACGAACCCCGTCAGTAGACGAGCGCCTGCACGCCGTCGGCCATGACCTCGCTGACGAAGACCTGCGCGCCCGCGATCCGGGCACCCTCGATGAGGTCCTTCTCCTCGATCCCGCGCCGGGCCGCGCACTGGGTGCAGACGGTGATGACGCCGCCGCCCGCCAGGATCCCCTCGATGAGGTCCGGCAGCGGCGCGGCGTGCGGCAGCTCGAACTCCGCCGCCCGCCCGGGCAGGGCGAACCAGGACGACTCCCCGGTCAGCCAGAGCGACACCTCGACACCGCTGGCGACGGCCACCGCCGCCACCGTGAACGCCTGCGAGCACCGCTCGGGGGCGTCCGCCCCGGCGGTGACCTTGATGACGAGCTTCTTCGAAGACATGCCGACACCCTAGATCGCCGACGTGGCGGGGCTCACCGAGACCCTTCCCCACCCGCCGGATAGAGTGAGCGGCAGCAAAATCCACCACACTGTCGCCGCAATGGGAGCCACCCGTGTCCGGTCTGGAAATCTTCTTCGACGGTCTGCTGGCCCTCATGGCCGTGCTGATCACCTGGTTCGCCATCTTCTCCGTGATGAAGCTCTACCAGGGCCAGCGCTGAGCACTGCCGTACGGTTGAAGTACTCCCGCACCGACGACAGCGACCAGGAACATGATCGAGATCCCCTCTGACCTCCACAAGGACGTCGTCCCGCTCGCCTTCCTCCTCGGCACCTGGGAGGGCGCGGGCGTCTACGCCCCTCTGCCGGGCGAAGGGGGTCCGGGCGCCGAGAAGTGCAACTTCGGCCAGGAGATCGTCATCCGCCACGACGGACGGCCCTTCCTGGAGTTCCGCTCCCGCACCTGGGTGCTGAACAGCGAGGGCGAGAAGGTCCGCCCGCTGGAGAACGAGCACGCCTTCTGGCGCATCACCAGCAACCAGCACGGCACCAGCGGTGTCCGCGGGGTCGAGATCTCGTCCGTCCGCGACGACGGCACGGTGGAGATCTGGTACGGCGAGCTGGCCGACGGCAAGCCGCAGATCGACGTCTCCACCGACGCGGTGGCCCGGATCGAGGGCTCGCCGGAGTACTCGGGCGGCAAGCGGCTCTACGGCTTCGTCAACGAGGAGCTGCTCTGGGTGGGTGAGAAGGCCGCCCCGAACGTCCCGCTGCGTCCGTACATGTCGGCCCAGCTGAGGAAGGTGCTCTCGCCGGCCCAGCTGGTCAAGGACATCAACGACCTGCCGGACGACGGCATCGCCTTCTTCAAGTAGGCCGTCGAACGGGCGCGGCCGCCCGCGGCGGCGCGCACACGGGTAGGGACCGGCCCCCGGCCGGTCCCTACACTTGGTCCAGGACCCCCGACGTATGGCAGGGACAGGACCGTGGCGGACACCGGCACCACCGACTGGCAGCTCTCCGGCGACTGGAAGGCCGACCTGCGCGAGCGCGGGTACCGGCTGACCCCGCAGCGGCAGCTCGTGCTGGAGGCGGTCGACGCGCTCGACCACGCCACCCCGGACGACATCCTCTGCCACGTCCGGCAGACCGCCAGCGGCGTCAACATCTCCACCGTCTACCGGACCCTGGAGCTGCTGGAGGAGCTGGGCCTGGTCTCGCACGCCCACCTCGGCCACGGCGCCCCGACCTACCACCTGGCCGGCCGCCACCACCATCTGCACCTGGTCTGCCGGGACTGCGAGAAGGTCACCGAGACGGGTACCGAGATCGCCCAGCCGCTGATCGACAGCCTCCGCGCCCGGCACGGCTTCGACACCGACCTCAAGCATTTCGCCATCTTCGGCCGCTGCGCCGACTGCACCGCCGAGCGCGCCTCGGGGCGGTCGTAAGCTTGCCGGTATGACCGGTCTGAAGAGCCCGCTGCTTGCCCTGCCCGGAGCCGTCCCCGCCGAGGGGGCCGACGAGGGCGTGGCCGCCCACTACGGCGACCTCTTCCGCGAGCAACGGAACCTCTCCCGAGGCACCGGCTTCGTGGACCTCTCGCACCGCGGCGTCATCACCGTCACCGGGGCGGACCGGCTGAGCTGGCTGCACCTGCTGATCACCCAGCACGTCAGCGCGCTGCCGCCGCAGCAGGCCACCGACGCGCTGGTGCTCTCCGCGAACGGGCACGTCGAGCACGCGCTCTACCTGGTCGACGACGGCACCACCACCTGGGCGCACGTCGAGCCGGGCACCCAGGAGGCGCTGGTCGGCTACCTGGACAGCATGAGGTTCATGTACCGGGTCGAGGTCGCCGACGCGACCGCCGACTACGCGGTGGTCCACCTGCCGGCCGGCTCCACCGCCTCCGCCGAGGGCGCGGCCGCCGTCCGCGAGCTGCCGTACGGGCGGGACCTCTTCCTGCCGCGCGCCGAGCTGGCGGAGCGGACGGCGGGCTACGGCCCGGCGGCCGGCGTCTGGGCGTACGAGGCGCTGCGGATCGAGGGCCACCGGCCGCGGCTCGGCTTCGAGACCGACCACCGGACCATCCCGCACGAGGTGGACTGGCTGACCAGCGCCGTCCACCTGCAGAAGGGCTGCTACCGGGGACAGGAGACGGTGGCCCGGGTGCACAACCTGGGGCGGCCGCCGCGCCGGCTGGTCTTCCTGCACCTGGACGGCACCGAGGAGGTGCTGCCCCCGCACGGGGCGGAGGTGCGGCTCGCCTCGGACCCGGAGGGGCGGGCGCTCGGCTTCGTCACCTCCTCGGCGCGCCACCACGAGCTGGGGCCGATCGCGCTGGCCGTCGTGAAGCGCAACGTCGCGGTGGACGCGGTGCTGCTGGCCGGCACGGTGCCGGGGACCCAGGACGTGATCGTCCCGCAGTAGGGCCGGGCCCCGGTCAGACCTCGACGAGCACGGTGAACGGGCCGTCGTTCACCAGGGCGACCTTCATGTCGGCGCCGAAGCGGCCGGTCTCGACCTTGGCGCCGAGCGCGCGCAGCTGGGCGACCACCTCGTCCACCAGCGGCTCGGCGACCGGGCCGGGCGCGGCGGCGTTCCAGGTGGGGCGGCGGCCCTTGCGGGCGTCGCCGTAGAGCGTGAACTGGCTGATCACCAACAGCGGCGCCCCGATGTCCGAGCACGACTGCTCCACGCCGTTCCCGTCCGCGGGAAGCAGCCGCAGCGTCCACAGCTTGCGGGCCAACTGGGCCGCCTTGGCGGGGGTGTCGTCGTGGGTGACGCCCACCAGGACGCAGAGCCCGGGCTCCTCGATCGCGCCGACGGTCTCCCCGGCCACCGTCACCCGGGCCTCGGTCACTCGCTGCACCACTGCTCGCATGCGGCCATTCTGCCGGAGCCGGCGAGGGGCGTGAGCAGGCACCCGGGGCGCGCAAAGCCGTAGCCCACGCCGGGTAGCGTGCGCCTGCGTGCGGCATGGCGGTGTTCTCCCGGCGAAAAGCTTCGGTCGTATCAACCACCCCTCTTCGCCAGGGGGCCGTTCGGGTGCACGGGCGGTGCGGCGGCGGCGGGCGGGGTGGCACGCTGGGGGACCGTACGAGGGCGGTCCCGCCGCTCCGCCGCACAGGGCGGGGGCGGTCGGACGCGTCCGAGGTCCGGGGCGCCGAGGTCCGCCGCGCCGGGCCCGGTTCGGCCCGGGCGGCCGAGCCGGTAGGGCAGGCGTTCTGGTCGTGTCGCCCCGGCGGGTGGCCACGGCCGGGGGCGGGAACCTCCGCGGGCGTCCGGGCGTGCCTCCGGACGGGAACGCGCCACCGGCGCGCGCGGCGGTTGACGGGCCGGACCGGCGGCAGGCGACGGGGCGCCGCGAGTGGGTGGGATCGGGACGACGGCAGGTGGGTTGGTTGATGGACGCGATCAGCGCGGCGCAGGACCGGTACGGGCGGCTGCCCGAGGGGCCCGGGGCCGGCCCCGAGCCGGACCTCGGACGGTTGGGCCTGGAGCAGCTGCGGACCCTGCGCCGGGACACCCTGGAACAGGAGGCCGACCTCTCCTACCTGCGGCGGCTGCTGCACGGCCGGATGGACATCCTGCTGGCCGAGCTGGACCGCAGGCCGGGAGCCGGGGCCGCCCGCCCGGCGGACGCGGCGGAGCCGGCCGGCGCCCTGCTGGAGCGGCTGCCGGCCATCCTGACGGACGCGCCGTCCACGGTCCGCCGCTCGGCCCGGCACGTCACGCTGGGGCCGCCGCGCGGGCAGCAGTCCCAGCTGGAGGCGGACGCGTTGATGGGCGACGTCCAGCTGGCCGACCTGGCGGCGCACCCGGCGGAGGAGCTGCTGGCGGCCCTGGAGCGGCTGCGGGAGCACGAGCGCGAGGTCTCCGGCCGGCGGCAGCGACTGCTGAGGACGGCGGACGGCTGCAACGCCGAAATCACCCGCAGGTACCGTGATGGGGAAGCACGGGTCGACGACCTGCTCGCAGGCGGCCCGCTCTGACAGGTGCGAGGGCCGCCGGGGGCGGGGACGGGCCCGGCTCGCCCCCGGTTCACCCTCACCTCCGGAAGGCTTTCGCCATGTCCAATTCCGCCCCTCTGCCCGTGCTCGCCGAAGCGGTTCGCTCGGGTTTCGTCGAGGGCCGGCACCACGGTTCGCTGGTGCTGCTGGCCGCCGACGGCTCGGTCGACTTCACCCTGGGCGCGCCGGACGCGCCGGTCTTCCCGCGGTCCTGCGCCAAGCCGTTCCAGGCGGTGGCCATGCTGCGGGCCGGCCTGGCGATCGAGGGGGAGCTGCTGGCGCTGGCGGCCTCCAGCCACTCTGCGGAATCGTTTCACCTTGACGGCGTGCGGCGGATCCTCGCCGACGCCGGGCTGGACGAGTCCGCCCTGCGCACCCCGGCCGACCTCCCCCTCGACGGCACCGAGGCGGAGCTGCACCTGCGCTGGGGCGGCGACCACGAGCCGATCCTGATGGACTGCTCCGGCAAGCACGCCGGCTGGCTGGCCGCCTCCGTGGCCAACGGCTGGCCCACCGACAGCTACCTCGACCCGGAGCACCCGATCCAGCGGCTGGCCCGCGAGGCCCTGGAGGAGGCCGTCGGCGAGCCGGCCGCGCACGCCGGGGTGGACGGCTGCGGCGCGCCGCTGCTGGCCGTGAGCCTGACCGGCCTGGCCCGCGCCTACCGCGGCCTGGTGCTGGCCGAGCCCGGCACCCCGCAGCGCCGGGTCGCCGACGCGATGCGGGCGCACCCCGAGTACGTGGCCGGCACCCGCCGGGCCGACACCCGGCTGATGCGGGCGGTGCCCGGGGCGCTGGCCAAGATGGGCGCGGAGGCCGTCCAGGTGGTGGCGCTGCCGGACGGCCGGGCGCTCGCCTTCAAGATCGAGGACGGTGCCGAGCGGGCCCGCGGCCCGGTGCTGGCCGCCGCGCTGCGTCGACTCGGGGTGAGCACCGGCGACGGCACGCTGGAGCGGATCGCCACCGTCCCGCTGTTCGGCGGCGGCGTGCCCGTCGGCGAGGTCCGCGCGGCGTTCTAGCCGCCACCCGCTGTCGGCCGCTACTCGCGCGCCCGTCTCCGCATGCGGACGGACGGCCCCCGGTGCACGGTGGACCGGGGGCCGTCGCACAGCTGAGGGAGTCCGCCATGAGCGAGCACGTGTACCGGGTGACCGAGATCGTCGGGTCCTCGACCGAGAGCATCGACGCCGCGATCCGCAACGGCGTCGAGCGCGCCTCCCGGACGCTGCGCCACCTCGACTGGTTCGAGGTCTCGCAGGTCCGGGGCCACCTCGCGGACGGGCAGATCAAGCACTTCCAGGTGTGCATGAAGGTCGGGTTCCGGCTGGAGGACGAGAGCTGACCTCCTGGCCGCGCTCCGGCAGCACCAGCGGCAGCCCCGTGCGCGGGTGCGGCAGCACCTCGACCGGGTGCCCGTACACCTCGCTGAGCAGCGGCCCGCGCAGCACCTCGGCGACCGGCCCGTCGGCGACGGTCGCGCCGTCGGTCAGCAGTACCACCCGGTCCGCGTAGGCCGCCGCGAGCGACAGGTCGTGCAGCACGACGACCACGCCGTCCCCGGCGGCGGCCCGGGTGCGGGCGAGGCGCAGCACCAGTTCCTGGTGGCGCAGGTCGAGCGCGGCGGTGGGTTCGTCGAGCAGCAGCAGGGCGGTGCGCTGGGCGAGCACCCGGGCCAGCGCCACCCGGGCCCGTTCGCCGCCGGAGAGCGCGGTGAACGGCCGGCCGGTGAAGCCGGCGGCCTCGGTCGCGGCCATCGCCTCGGCGACCACCCGCTCGTCCTCGGCGGCGGCCGCGGTGCCGGCCCAGGGGGCGCGGCCCATCCGGACCACCTCGTCGGCCGGGAACGGGAAGGAGATCGCGGCCGCCTGCGGCAGCAGCGCCCGGCGCCGGGCGAGGTCGGCGGGCCGGTAGCCGGCGAGCGGGCGGCCGTCCAGCCGGACCTCGCCGGCGGTCGGCAGGAGGTCGCCGGCCAGGACGGAGAGCAGCGTGGACTTGCCCGCGCCGTTCGGCCCGAGCAGGGCGACCACCTCGCCGGCGGTGACCCGGACGTCCGCGCCGGCCAGCAGGTCGCGCCCGCCGACGGTCAGCCGGACGGCCTCGGCGGTGAGCAGTTCGGTGCCCGGGGCGGGCCGTTCGGGTACCTCGGGGCGGCCGCGCAGCGTACGGAGCCTCATGCCCAGCCTCCCTGCTTGGTCCTGGTGCGGCGCAGCAGCCAGAAGAAGAACGGGCTGCCGATCAGCGCGGTGAGCACACCGAGCGGGAGCTCGGCCGGTTCGGCCAGGGTGCGCGCGGCGAGGTCGGCGGCGACCAGGACGAGCGCGCCGCCGAGCGCGGAGGCGGGCAGCAGGAAGCGGTGGCCGGGGCCGGCGACCATCCGCAGCAGGTGCGGGACGACCAGGCCGACGAAGCCGATGATGCCGCTGACGGCGACGGCGGCGGCGGTGAGCAGGGCGACCAGGGTGATCAGCACCAGCCGCATCCGCTCGACGTCCACGCCGAGGTGGCGGGCGGGCCGTTCGCCGAGCGCCAGCAGGTCCAGCGGGCGGGCGTAGCGGGGTGCGACGGCGAGGCCGACGAGCGCGAACGGGAGGACGGCCAGCACCTTGCCCCAGGTGGCCTGGGAGAGCGAGCCGAGCTGCCAGAAGGTGACCTGGCTGATCGCCGCGGAGTCGGCGGTGAACAGGAACAGGCCGATCAGGGCGCCGCAGAAGGCGTTCACCGCGACGCCGGTGAGGATCAGCGTGACCACCTCGGTGCGGCCGCCGGAGCGGGACATCGCGTAGACCGCGAAGACCGTCAGCAGGCCGGTGGCGAAGGCGGAGGCGGTCACCGTCCAGGTGCCGAGCGCGTCCAGGCCGAGCACGATGCAGCCGACCGCGCCGACCGCGCCGCCGGAGGAGACGCCGATGACGGCCGGTTCGGCGAGCGGGTTGCCGAACACGCCTTGCATCAGCGCGCCCGCGCAGCCGAGCGAGCCGCCGACCAGCAGGGCGAGCACCACCCGGGGCAGCCGGACGTTCCAGAGCACCGACTCGGGGACGCGGTCGAGCGCGTGGCCGCCGAGGCCGAGCCGGTGGCCGACGGAGGCGAGGATGTCGCCGAGCGGGATGCGGTAGGCGCCGATGCCGGCCGCGAGCAGGGCGCAGAGCAGCAGGGCGGCGGCGAGGCCGGCGGTGATCAGGGCGGTGCGGCTGGTGCGCCCGGGCGCGGGAACGCTCCGGTCGGTGACGGCGGCGGTCACCGGGCGGCCTTCGGGTAGAGCTGCTTGGCGATCTCGCGGATCACCTGCGGGGTGCGCGGGCCGTAGCTGAGCAGTTGGCCGTCCTCGATGGAGACGATCCGGCGGTCGAGTCCGGCGGGGGTCTGGGCGACGCCGGGCAGCTTGAGCAGGCCGTCGACGCCGCCGACGGAGTCGAGTCCCTTGCTCATCACCAGGATCGCGTCGGGGGCGGCCTTGACCAGGGCCTCACTGGTGAGCGGGGTGAAGTCGCCGCTGAGCCCGGCGGCGGTGCCGGCGTCCTCGCCGCCGACGGCCTCGATCAGCGAGCCGGCGCCGGAGGCCGGGCCGCCGAGCAGGTAGACCGAGGCGCTGCCGCGCAGGTAGAGGAAGGCGACCTTGGGGCGGCGCTCGACGGCGGGCAGGGCGGCCCTGGCCTCGGTGATCCGCTGCTCGGTGCGCTCCTTCAACTGCCGTCCGGCGTCGGGGACCCCGAGGGCGGCGGCGACGGTGTCGATGCGCGGGCCGACGTCCTCCAGCCGCTTGGCGTCGTCCAGGACGAGCAGCGGGATCCCGGCCGAGCGGATCTGCGCGATCGCCTCGGCCGGACCGGTGGAGCGGTCGGCGAGGACGACGGTCGGGTGCAGGGAGAGCACGCCCTCGGCGGAGACGTCGTGGGCCTGGGTGATCACGGGCAGGGCCGAGGCCTGCTCGAAGGTGGTGGAGACGTCCCGGGCGACGACCTTGGGGCCGAGGCCGAGGCTGAAGACGATCTCGGCCAGGCTGCCGTTGAGCGGGATGATCCGCTCGGCGCTGGTGACGGTGGCCGTGCGGCCGTCGGCGGAGGTCGCGGTGGCGGGGAGCTGTGGGGTCGGCGCGTCGGGCAGCGGTTCGACCGTGTCCGGGGCGCGCGAGGCGCCGGGCCCGGAGGCCGAGCCGGCGGCGCCGATGGCCGAGCCGCAGGCGGTCAGGGCGAGCAGCAGACCGAGGAGGAGCAGCAGGATCGCGGGGCCGCGGGCGGCCCGATGTCGGGTGGTACTGCTGCTCAACGTCGTTCCCTTCATTGGGAGTTGTCGCCGCCGGTAGGTGGGGTGCGGGGGTGCCCGGCGGGGCTCTTGACTCATATATTAGGTTAGCCTTACCTAAAGACCGCAAGGGGGTCGGCGATGCGCCGACCCCGCTTTCCCCCTGTCGCGCCGAGGAGTGATCCGCGTGCCTCTGCCCCATCGGCTCCGCCGTCTGACCGCCGGCCTGGTGGCCGCCCTGGCGGCCCTGCTGACGGTCGCCCTGCTGCCCGGCCAGGCGGTGGCGGCCGAGGGGCGGGTGTCCGGCGGGCGGCTCGACTGGGGGATCAAGCAGTCCTTCCTGACGTACGTCACCGGGCCGATCGCCCAGGGGAGGTGGTCGCTGACCGGCGGCGCGGCCACGGTCGCCGGCAGCGGCTTCCGGTTCCACTCGGCGGCCGGCACGTACGACCCGGCGAGCGGTGCGCTGAGCGCCGCGTTCTCCGGCGGGGTCCGGTTCACCGGGCACCAGGAGAACGGCGCCGACGCGCTCGACCTGAGCATCGGTCGGCTCACCTTCCGGGCCGCGGCGGGCGGCTCGGCCGGGCTCTACGCGGACGTCAGCAGCAAGTCCCGGGAGACCGGACAGGTCAGCAGCGCGAGCCAGGCCAAGCTGGCGGACCTCTCGCTGGCCGGCGTCGACCTGCGCGGCGCGTCCGGCACCCTGACGCTCAGCAACGTCCCGGCGACGCTGACCGACGCGGGCGCCAAGGCCTTCAGCGGGTTCTACACCGCGGGGACGGCGCTCGACCCGGTCAGCCTGTCGGTCAACCTTCCGGCGGCGCAGCCGACCCCGGCCGCGCCGAGTGCCACCGCGACGCCGACCGCCGCCCCGAGCGCGACCGCGACCGCGTCCGCGTCCGCCTCCGCCTCCGCCTCCGCGTCGCCGAGCGCCGCACCGTCGACCGCTCCGGCGGCTCCGACCGACACCCCGGCCCCGACCGGCGCTCCGGCCGCCGCCACCGAGTTCGGCAACGGCGCGCTCGACTGGGGCGTGCGCCGCACCTTCCGCGACTACGTCACCGGCTCCATCGCCCAGGGCCGCTGGGAGCCCACCGCCGGCGCGGCGGACGGCGGCGCGTTCTTCCGCTGGACGCCCGCCAAGGGCAGCTACGACCCGGCGAGCGGTGCGCTGAGCGCCGCGTTCTCCGGCAGCGTCCGCTTCACCGGCCTGAAGAACGGCGACGCCTACGACCTGGACCTCACCCTGGCCAACCCGGGCGTCACCGTCGCCGACGGCAAGGGCGTGCTGCGCGCCGACGTCTCCGGCCGCACGCCGGACGGCGCCGCGCAGCAGCTCACCGGCGTCGAGCTGGCGACCTTCGACCCGGCCGGCCTCAAGTCCGAGGGCGGGCTGCTCAAGGCCGTCGAGCTCCCGCTCACGCTCACCGAGCCGGGCGGCAAGGCCTTCGGCGGCCTCTACCCGGCGGGCACCGAGATGGACCCGCTGAGCTTCGCCGTCGCCCTGGACCCGGCCGCCGCCCTCCCGCCGCTGCCCGACATCGGCAGCGCCCCGGCCGTCGCGCCGAGCCCGTCCACCACGCCGGTCGCCGCCACCACCGACGCCGGCGGCTCGGACGGCGTGCCGACGGCGGCCGTGGTGGCCGGAGGCCTGGCCGTCGCCGCGCTGGCCGTGGCCGGTGGCCTGTTCGTCGTCCGCCGTCGTCGCGCCACCCCCACCGACGCGGCCTGACCGCTCCCCCTTCCCCCCTGTTCATCGATCGGAGTTCCCCCATGTCCCGCAACCGCACCCGGATGGCCGCCCTGGCCGCCGTCACCGCCGGCCTCGGTCTGACCGCCTTCGGCGCCCCGGCCCTGGCCTTCGGTGCCGGCGCGCCGAGCAGCGTCACCTACGACACCGGCGCGCTGGACTGGGGCGTGAAGGCCAGCTTCCGCACCTACATCGAGAGCCCGGCCTCCCAGGGCGGAGCGATCGAGCTCACCGACGGCGCGACCCGCAACGCCGACGGCACCTTCCACTTCGGCCTGGCGAGCGCCAAGTACGACCTCACCACCCACACGCTCAGCTCCTCCTTCACCGGCGGCGTGCACTTCACGGCCCACCACGGGGCGCTGGACGTGGCGCTCAGCGATCTGAAGATCACCACTGCGGGAACGGCCGGCACGCTCACCGCCGACACCGCCTCCAAGGAGTCGATGGGTGCGACGGAGGTGACCAAGCGGGACGACGTGCCGCTGGTGACCTTCACCGTGGGCCGGGACACCACGACGGGCGTGCCGACGGCGGCGAAGCTGACGGAGGAGGGCGCCAAGGCGTTCGCGGGCTTCTACCAGGCCGGGGCGGACATGGACCCGCTGGCGCTGCTGCTCAAGCAGAGCCCGGCCACCCCGTCGCCGACCGCCACGCCGTCCACCACGGCCACGGCCACGGCCACGGCCTCGCCGTCGGCCACGGCCACGCCGTCCGCGACGCAGTCCCCGTCCGCGACCGCCTCGCCCACGGCGACCGCCACGCCTTCCGCGACGCAGTCCCCGTCGGCCACCTCCTCGCCGTCCGCGACCTCGTCCCCGACCGCCAGCGCCACCGCGACCACCACGCCGTCTGCGACCGGCAGCCCGTCCACCGCGCCGAGCGGCAACGGTGAACTCGCCGTCGTCAACGGCACCCTGGACTGGTCGGTCAAGGAGAGCTTCCGCAAGTACCTGCAGAGCCCGGTGGCCAACGGCAAGGTCGAGTTCGGCGGCGGCGCGGCCGACTACCGCTTCGGCGGCGCCAACGGCAGCTACAACACCAAGAGCCACGCCCTGTCGGCGGGCTTCGCCGGCTCGGTGCGCTTCCTCGGCCACCCGGCCGAGGGCGGCGGCTACCAGCTGGACACCACCTTCTCCAAGCTGGGCCTGAGCATCGACAAGGACGGCGCGTTCCTGACGGCCGACGTCAACGCCAAGTCCCTGGACGGGAAGACGACCACGCTGTCCGCCGCCCGGATCGCCAAGCTGGACGTGTCGAAGGCGAGCCTCGCCCCGGTCAACGGCGTGGTGACGCTGAACGCCGTCCCGGCCACCCTGACCGCCGAGGGCGTCCCGGCCTTCGCCAACTACAAGGCGGGCGAGGCCCTCGACCCGGTCACCGTCTCGCTGGCCTTCGACAAGAACGCCCAGCTGCCCACCACCCGGCCGAGCACCGGTGGTTCGGCGGGCGGAACCACCACCGGCACGGCCGGAGGCACCGGTTCGGCCGGGGGCGCCGGTTCGGTCGGCGGCGCCTCCCTGACCACCACCGGCGGCGCTGCGGTCGGCGGCTCCGGCATGCTGGCCTCCACCGGCTCCTCCACCCCGGTGGCCCCGCTTCTCGCTACGGCCGGCGGCCTGCTCCTCCTCGGCGGCGGCGCCACCGCCCTGGCCCGCCACCGCAAGTCCACCACCGCCTGATCAAGAACGCCGGAGTGGGAAGTCGGACCGGCCGACTTCCCACTCCGGCTTTTTGGGCTATGCGCCGCAGTCGAGTTCGCCGGCCTTGATGGCGCCGAGGAGTCCGGTGAAGGCGGTCGCGGTGGTGCGGAGGACGACGTGGCCGTCGTCGGACTCCCGGAGTTCGATCAGACCGGCTCCCGTGCGGATCTCGACACAGTTGGAATCATCTCCGCTGAAGCTGGATTTCTGCCAGTCGATCCGTGACATGTGCGCCTTCCTTAGAGGGTGTAGCGGAGGTGTTGAACCAGTCCCCAGGAGTCGGGTTCGACACGAGATCGTAGAGGGCGGGATGCATCCAGCGCGGGGAGCGCAAGGGACTTGAGCCGCTCGAACTTTGAGTGGTAAGCCGTGATGTCCGCCGGCTCGCTCAAGTAGGAAGTGCCGCTGGGATGCTCCGTCAGCACTGTGTCCAGATCCCGGTGCGGACCGTGCAGGATCATGAACGGCGTTCCTGTGGAGACGTAGTCGGTGCAGCGGAAGGGGAGGATCTGGATGGTGACGTGAGGGAGTTCGCTGACCTCGACCAGATGGTCCAGCTGATCCCTCATTGCGTCCCGGCCGCCGAATCGGGTGCGTAGAGCGGCCTCGTGGATCACTGCATGAAAGGGAACAGCTCCGGTTCCCTCCAGTGCCCGCTGGCGACCTTGGCGGAACGCCACCTTCTTCTGGTCGCTGCTGAGTATGACCTCGCTGTAGCTGGGAACCTGAAGCAGCCCAGGAATCAACAAGGTCTCGTAGTTGGAAAGCAACGTAGCGGTCGACTCGGACTCGGCCAGATCGAGGGCCGGTTGGTTGACGAAGCCCTTGAAGGCACTCCACCAGCCCTTCCCGTTGCTGAGCCCCATCTGATGGAGAGCGCTCACATAGGTCTCATCCGTGAGACCGAAAGCTTCCAGCAGGATCGCCAGCCGGTCCGGATCCAGCCCCGTTCGCCCGGCTTCGATGTGGCTGAGCTGCGGGCCGCCCATGCCGACGAGCGCGCCGGCATCTTTGACCGCCAACCCGGCGCCCTCGCGCAGGCGCCTCAGTTCAGCGCCGAAGCGCCGCTGCCTCTCACTGATGTGGGTCCTGAGTGCCAAGGGATTCCCTTCCGTGTCCGAGCAGTCTCCCGCCGTAAGGGCTCGGGATGCCACTCGTGCGGGTGAGGCCCCTCGCCTTGCGGGTCAATCTCCCCGGATTGTGTTGCACGCGTGGAACCTAATGACTTACCGTCAGTGTTGCCTCGATCACTTAGCGGATCGTCAGTGGCGCTTGTTCCCAGGGCAGTAGGCGCATGCTGCCCTTTCGCGCCGGGAGCGGCCAGGTCCGGGCCGGCCTCGTCCGCGGCGACGTTCCCTCTGCTCCCCCCTCCCACTCCCATGGAGGTCTGTCATGCGTGCCCTCAACCCGCCGGACTGCTCCATCGCCCGCACCGAACTCCGTGCCATCCTCCGGTCCGCCGGCTGGCCGCCCGACGTCATCGCCGACGCCGAACTCGCCTTCCACGAGCTCTACATCAATGCCTGGCAGCACGCGGGCTCCCCGTCCCCGGCGGTCCTGGTCTCCCTCCAGCCCGCCGTGCTCCGCGTCGCCGTCTGCGACGGGTGCCCCGACCTGCCGGAGTCCAGCGCGAGCGCCGATCCCTACGCCGTCTCCGGACGAGGACTTGACCTCGTGCGCGCCCTCACCGACCGCTTCGGTGTCGACCCCGTGAAGTCCGGCAAGGTCACCTGGTTCGAGCTGGACGCCGCCGCGTGAAGATGCCCCTCGAACCCCACGACACCTACCTGCGCACCTACACCGAGCCGGAGGTCACCGCGCTCCTGCGCGAACTCCACGACCGTGGCAAGCCCTTCGGCGTCCAGTGGGGCTCCGCCCGCGTCAACGGCGCCACCGTTGACGGCCGTCTCCTCGTCGACTTCGGGGACACCTCCGTCGCCACCCTCCTCAACCTCCTCGAACTCCTCCGTGAAGCGAGCCGGTGATGACCACCCTCTGCATCGGCGCCCTCGCCGTCCTCCTCGCCCTCGCCCTCGCCACCGTGATCACCGGAGTCCTCACCACCCTCAAGATCGGCCCGCCCCCGCCGCCCATCACCCGCCACGGCCGCTGGGAACTCCGCACCTCCCCCGAAGGCACCCCCGAATACACCTGGATCGCCCGCCAGGCCCGCCACTTCAGCCCCGAAACCAACCCCGACAACCGCCGCGCGCGCCGGTGACAACGACCCCGGAGCAGGAAGTCGGAGCAGCCGACTTCCTGCTCCACGCCGCTTCGTGCCGGCGATATCCAGTGGTCCCGGGCGCGATGGATCGGGAGAATCGCCCTGCATGAGCCTGATGACGCACTGGCCGCTCGCCGGACTGCGGCTGACCACCCCGCGCCTGGAACTGCGGCTGCCGAACCCCGACGAGCTGTCCGCGTTGGCCTCGCTGGCGGCCGAGGGTGTGCACGACCCGGCCGTGCAGCCCTTCACCGTCGCCTGGACGGACGTCGAGCCCGAGCAGCGGGCCCGGAGCGTCCTGCAGTACCACTGGCGCTGCTGGGGGGTGTGGCAGCCGGAGGACTGGGAGTTGAACCTCGTGGTGCTGCGGGACGGCGTCGTCGTCGGCACCCAGGGCATCAGCGCGCGGGACTTCGCGATCCGTCGCGAAGTGCACACCGGGTCGTGGCTCGGCCGGAGCCACCACGGGCAGGGCCTGGGGACCGAGATGCGCGCCGCCGTCCTCCACCTGGCCTTCGCCGGACTCGGTGCGCGGCACGCCGTCTCCGGCGCCTACGCGGACAACGCGGCTTCGCTGGGGGTGTCGGGCAAGCTGGGGTACCGCGAGGACGGCATCGAGCACCACGTCGTCCGCGGGAAGTCCGTCGTCCTGCGCAGGCTCCGCCTCACCGCCGACCGGTGGCGGGAGGGCGAGCGGGTCGCGGTGAAGACCGAGGGGCTGGGGGAGTGCCTTCCCTGGTTCGGCCTGGGCTGATACGCAAGGAGCAGGAAGTCGGCCGGGCCGACTTCCTGCTCCCGTTCAGCTGCTTCAGGCGCTCAGCGGGTACCGGGTGTCCAGGTCGCGGAAGAGGGCGCCGTTCAGCTGGAAGGCGCGCTTGCACTCCTCGACCACCCGGCGGCGCTCGACCTCGTCCAGGGCCAGGCCGGCGGCGTCCAGCTTGGCGCGGTAGTCGCGCTTGAAGGCGGCCGGGTTGTCCACGCCCTCGAAGACGTAGAACCGCACGCCGTCGCCCTTGCGCTCGAAGCCCCAGGTCTTCTCGGCGATGCCGCGGATGATCTGGCCACCCGACAGGTCTCCCAGGTAGCGGGTGTAGTGATGGGCGACGTAGCCCGCCGGCCACTGCTCCGCGAGCTCCTCCAGCCGGGTGACGTACGCGGCGGTGGCGGGCAGCGGCGCGAGCCCCTCGCGCCAGTCCGGGCCGCGCAGGTGGGCGAGGTCGCGCTCGATGGCCTCGGTCCGCAGCACCGCGGGGTCGATGAACGGCCCGGCCACCGGGTGCTCCGACAGCTCGGCGGCCCGCTCCTCCAGGGCGCGGTAGACGAACCAGAGCTGGCCGGTGAGGTCGGCGTAGGCCTCGACGCCGAGGTGCCCGCCGAGCAGCCTGCTCATGAAGGACGACTGTTCCGCGGCCTCGTGCTCGGCACTGCTGGCGGTGCGCAGCACGGTGGAGAACGGGACGACGGGCTGCTCGGGTATGGGCATGCGGGCCTCCAGAGATCGAGTACACCCCCGATTGCTTTGGTTAGCCTAACCTAATCTCCCGTCATGCCGACAGGGTGTCGGGAAGAATCGCGCGCCCCCGGGAACGGCGAAGGCCGGGGTCCGCGGAAAACTCCGCGAACCCCGGCCTCCGACTGCCTCGACCTACCTCGAAGCGCCCCGGCGGACGGACCGCCGGACGGACGAGACGGGTACGACGGCTCAGTGACCGCCCTGCTCCGCCAGACGCTTGATCGACGCGGTGACCTCGGCCTCGGCCTCGGTGCGGCCGACCCAGTTGGCACCCTCGACGGACTTGCCGGGCTCCAGGTCCTTGTAGACCTCGAAGAAGTGCTGGATCTCCAGGCGGTCGAACTCCGACACGTGGTGGATGTCCTGCAGGTGCTCCCAGCGCGGGTCCGTCGCCGGGACGCAGAGCAGCTTGTCGTCGCCGCCGGCCTCGTCCGTCATCTTGAACATGCCGATGACGCGGCACTTGATCAGGCAACCGGGGAAGGTCGGCTCGTCCAGGATGACCAGGGCGTCCAGCGGGTCACCGTCGTCCGCCAGGGTGCCCTCGACGTAGCCGTAGTCGGCCGGGTAGCGGGTCGAGGTGAAGAGCATCCGGTCGAGCCGCAGACGGCCGGTCTCGTGGTCGACCTCGTACTTGTTACGAGAGCCCTTCGGGATTTCGATAAGGACGTCGAACTCCAACGGTTCCTCCAAGGTAGGGACTGACAGAATCCAAGTGTCTCCTACGGGAGTGAGTGCTCAGGAAAGGGGCCGGGTCGGTGCGTGCAGGGGCTGGGTCGGGAGACCGACGCGGGGGGACGGCCGCCGGGCTGTTCGGGGCGGCGTTGCTGGTCGCCGGAACGGTGCTCGGTGCGGGCGGTGCGTACGCGCAGCCGTCCCCGACGCCGACCGGATCGGCCTCGCCGGGCGGCCGGACCGCCGGGAACGCCCACGGGGACGAGGACGAGGGCAACGGCCGGCGGGACGACGGCAAGGGTGACAAGGGGGACCGGAACGGCAACCGGCCGGGGCACCGGACCGGCGAGTCGCCCCACCCGACCGCGAGCGCCACCGGCACCACGCCCGCCGCCACCGGCACGGCGGGCCCCACCGGCACCGCCGCCAACCCGCCCGCCGCCAAGTCCACCGGGGCTGCCCAGCCGGCTCCCGCCGGGACGGTGCTGGCCGCCGCCGGGGCGGGGCCGGACACCGGCCTGCCCACCGCCCAGGGCCTCCAGCAGGCGCTCGCCGCCGTGCTCGCCGACAAGAACCTCGGCACCGTCGGCCTCGCCGTCGCGGACGCCGCCGACGGCCAACTCCTCTACGGGAACGGTGAGAACACCGCCGCCACCCCGGCGTCCACCACCAAGCTGGCCACCTCGATCGCGGCCCTGTCGCTGATCCCCGGCGACACCCGGCTGACCACCAGGGTCGTCAAGAACGCGGCCACCGGCGGGATCACCCTCGTGGGTGGCGGCGACCCGACGCTGACCGGGCTGCCCGCCGACCAGGTGCAGATCGGCGGCGTCCCCGCCGACCCGGACACCGCCCCCGCCTCGCTGGACGCGCTGGCCCGGCAGACCGCCGCCGCGCTGAAGACCGCGGGAACCACCACCGTCGCGCTCGACTACGACGTCTCCCTCTACACCGGTGCCCCGCTGCACAAGAACCACGACAACGAGAACATCGCCGCGGTGACGCCGCTGATGGTCGACGAGGGCAAGGTCGACCCGAAGAGCCGCGACGACGCGCCGGCCCGGGTCGGCGATCCGGCGTCGGCGGCCGCCGAGGCCTTCGCCAACCTGCTCAAGGCCCAGGGCATCACCGTCCAGGGCAAGCCGAAGCAGGCCACCGCACCGGCCGCCGCCGACGCGCCGGTGCTCGGCCGGGTCGAGTCGCCGACCGTGGCCCGGCTGGTCGAGCGGCTGCTGACCACCTCCAACAACACCCTGGCCGAGGCGATCGCCCGGCAGGCCGCGATCGCCGCCCACCAGCCGGCCAGCTTCGAGGGCGCCGCCACCGCCGTCACCCAGGAACTCGCCCGGCTCGGCGTGCCGACGGCCGGCGTGGTGATCAACGACGGCAGCGGCCTGCACACCGGCAACGCGATCCCGCCGGTCGTCCTGGTGAAGCTGCTCGCGCTGGCCGCCTCCGCGCAGCACCCCGCGCTGCGTCCGGTGCTGACCGGCCTGCCGATCGCCGGATTCACCGGCACCCTCGGCAAGCGCTTCGGCTCCGCCTCGGGCGCCGCCGACGCGGCCGGGCTGGTCCGCGCCAAGACCGGCAGCCTGAGCGGCGTCAACACCCTGGCCGGCACCGTCGTGGACGCCGACGGCCGTCTGCTCTCCTTCGCCCTGATGACCCGCACCACCGCCCCCGCCGACACCGCCCGCACCGCGATGGACCGCGTAGTGGCCCGCCTGGCCGCCTGCGGCTGCCACTGACCCCTGCAGTCGGCCCACCACACCCGAGCGAGGGTGGCCGGGAGATCCCGGCCCCTGGCCTTCGGCCTTCGGCTGAGAAGCTTCGCCCTGCGGTGCAGTTGCCCAGCGAGAAACTCCCTGGCCGGCCCGCCCTCCGGGCGGGGGGCGGGAGTCCAAGGCGGCTCGCCCAGGCCCGGATTCGCACAGCGCGGCCGGCGGGTCGGGCGTGGGCGCCGGGTGAGGTGTGCGGAGGATGGCGTGACTCCATTGCGGCTCTCGGGTGTGTGGTCGCCGGCGGCCTCGGTGCGGTGGTGCGTGCAGGAGGCGGGGGCTTTGCCGCGGTGCTCCGGGGGAGAGGCGGCTCGGTGTGTGCGGCGGGTGGGGCGGCCCGTTGCGCTGTGGTTCGGGGTGGCGCCTTGGTGGCGGCGGAACTCTCAGGAGACGGGGCGACTCCTTTCCACGGCTTGCGTGGCCGGTAGCGAGGCCCGGGTGGGGACGTTTCGCGTGGGAAGTGCGGCAACTTCGCTGCGGCCTCGCGACGGGGTGCCTCGGGGTGGGCGCTTCGCGTGCGGTGTCCCGCTGAGGCCGGGTCGGCCCGGGTGGGGACGTTCCGCGTCGGAAGTGCGGCAACTCCGCTGCGGCCTCGCGACGGGGCGCCTCGGGGCGGGCGCTTCGGGCGCCGGGGCGGGTGCGGCGTTGCCGGGCGGCCATTGACCGGCCATTGACCGGCCGTTCCGGCTCCCCCAGGCGGGCGGGAGCACGTACGGTGAGGGCATGACGAGCGCGAGCGGCGGTGCCGACATGGTCGACTGGAATCTCGCGGTCGCGACCGCGACCAGGTTGGTGCGGCCGGGGCCGGAGGTGAGCCGGGCCGAGGCGGCCGCGGTGGTCGCCGAACTGCGCCGGCACGCTCTGGCGGCCGAGGAGCACGTCCGGGGGTTCACCGGCATGCGCTCCAGCAGCCTGGCCGAGGCGGCCGCGACCCCGGTGCTGATCGTGGACCGGCCCGGCTGGGTGCGGGCCAACGTGGCGGGCTTCCGCACCATCGTGCAGCCGCTGGTGGAGAAGCTGCAGGCGCGCCGGACGAACGGGTCGGCCTCCGCGGTGTTCGGCACGGTGGGGGAGAAGGCCACCGGCATCGAGGTCGGCGCGCTGCTGGCGTTCCTGGCCACCAAGGTGCTCGGCCAGTACGAGACCTTCGCCCCGGGGGAGCCCTCGCTGGAGGCGCCGGACAGCCCGGCCGCGCTGTTCGACAAGCCCCGGCTCGGCCCCGAGGGCCCCGGCCCCGGGCGGCTGTTGCTGGTGGCGCCCAACATCGTGCACGTGGAGCGGGAGTTGGACGTCGACCCGGCCGACTTCCGGCTCTGGGTCTGTCTGCACGAGGAGACCCACCGCACCCAGTTCACCGCGGTGCCCTGGCTGCGCGACCACATCCAGTCCGAGGTGCAGTCCTTCCTGGCCGAGACGGACGTCGACCCGGGCGCGCTGCTGGAGCGGCTGCGCGACGCCGCCGGCTCGCTGGGCGCCGGACTGCCGGGCCTGGGCGGCGGCCGGGGCGACAGCGCGGCGTCGTCGGCCGGCCTGCTGGAGATCGTCCAGTCGCCCGCCCAGCGGGAGATCCTCGGCCGGCTGACCGCCGTGATGTCCCTGCTGGAGGGGCACGCGGACGTGGTGATGGACGGTGTGGGCCCGGCCGTGGTGCCGAGCGTCGCCGAGATCCGCGAGAAGTTCCAGCAGCGCCGGGACCGCGGCGCCAACCGGCTGGACCTGGTGCTGCGCCGGCTGCTCGGCATGGACGCCAAGCTCCGCCAGTACCAGGACGGCGCGGTCTTCGTCCGGGGCGTGGTCGAGCAGGTCGGCATGGAGGGCTTCAACCGGGTCTGGACGTCCCCGAACACCCTGCCGACGAAGGAGGAGATCCACGACCCCGCCGCCTGGGTGGCCCGCGTCGCGCGGTGAGAGCGGGGAGGAGTGCGCTCAAACCCGTTCGTACGGGTGGTCCAGCCGTGCACATGGCGGGTGAAGATACGTTTCTTCATTCACCCGAACGTGGGACGGTGGTCGTACCGGTGGCGCGGGTGGCGTAGCGGGTGCCTCCTTTCTGCCACCATCTGTGAGCGCCCGGTAACAGGGCGCACACGGATGCGCGGTCCCCCGCCGCGCCCACCGCCGTCCTGTCCCCCCTCCGCGAGGAGTCGTCGCCGTGGGCCCTCACCCCGCCGTCGCCGCGATACGCCTGGCCGTTCGCCGCACCCTCACCGACCTCGCCGCCGAGGCCGGTTCCACCTTCACCGCGCCCGTCCGGGAGCCGCGCGAGCGCACCGGCGGCGTGCCGCTGGCCGCCGCCGCGCTGCCCGCCGCCGTCGGCACCACGCTGATCGGCAACGCCCACCGCCACCCGTCCGGGCTGCCCCGCACCCCCGCCGCGCCCGGCTCCCCGCTGGTCCTGGTCGCCGTCAGCGGCGGCGCGGACTCCATGGCGCTCGCCATCGCGGCCGCCTTCGAGGCCCCCAAGATCGGCCTGCGGGTCGGCGCCGTCACCGTCGACCACGGCCTCCAGACGGGCTCCGCCGACCGCGCCGCCCAGGTCGCCGGCCGGCTGCGCGAGCTGGGCCTGGACCCGGTCGAGGCGGTCGCCGTCCGGGTCGGCCGGGACGGCGGGCCCGAGGCCGCCGCCCGGGACGCCCGCTACGCCGCGCTGGACGAGGCCGCCGAGCGGCACGGTGCGGTCGCCGTCCTGCTCGGCCACACCCGTGACGACCAGGCCGAGACCGTCCTGCTGGGCCTGGCCCGAGGTTCGGGCTCGCGCTCGCTGGCCGGCATGCCGGCCCAGAAGGGCCGCTACCGCCGGCCGCTGCTGGAGCTGGACCGGGCCGCCACCCGGCAGGCCTGCTCCGCCCAGGCGATCCCGGTCTGGGACGACCCGCACAACTGCGACCCGGCCTACACCCGCTCCCGGGTCCGCCACGAGGTGCTGCCGGTGCTGGAGAAGCACCTGGGCGGCGGCGTGGTCGAGGCGCTGGCCCGCACCGCCCGGCTCTTCCGCGACGACGCCGACGCGCTCGACCAGTGGGCCGCGCTGGCCGAGCGCGACATCCGCACGGGCGAGGGCGCCCTGGACGCCGTCAAGCTGGCCGAACTGCCCCCCGCCGTGCGCCGCCGGGTGCTGCGCCGGGCGGCGCTGCGGGCGGGCTGTCCGGCCGGCGACCTGTTCGCCCGGCACCTGGAAACGATCGACCTGCTGGTCACCGGATGGCGCGGCCAGGGGCCGCTGCACCTACCCGGGGGCGTCGAAGCGACCCGGCGGTGTGGCACGCTGGTCTTTCGGCGACAGGGCGACTGACGGGCGCGCATGCCCCGGGGGAGCCGGCCGCCGGCCATCCAGACCCCGACACGTTTGAGGACGTATCCCCGGTGGACCAGAACGACATGGGCGCTGACCTCGCGAAGGTGCTCATCAGCAAGGACGAGATCGACGCCAAGCTCCTGGAGCTGGCCGAGCGCATCGACCGGGACTACGCAGGCAAGGACCTGCTGATCGTCGGCGTCCTCAAGGGGGCCGTGATGGTCATGGCGGACCTCGCCCGCACCCTGCACTCGCAGGTCACCATGGACTGGATGGCCGTCTCCTCGTACGGGATGGGCACGAAGTCGTCCGGCGTCGTGCGGATCCTGAAGGACCTCGACACCGACATCGCCGGCCGCGACGTGCTGATCGTCGAGGACATCATCGACTCCGGCCTGACCCTGTCCTGGCTGCTCGGCAACCTGGGCTCGCGCGGCCCGGCCTCCCTGGAGGTCTGCGCCCTGCTGCGCAAGCCGGACGCCGCCAAGGTCGAGATCGACGTCAAGTACGTCGGCTTCGACATCCCCAACGAGTTCGTCGTCGGCTACGGCCTCGACTACGCGGAGAAGCTGCGCAACCTGCCCTTCATCGGCACCCTCGCCCCGCACGTCTACGGCGGCTGAGACCCGTTCGGACGACGGACGGGAACAGCAGCCTGTTCCCGCCCGTTGGATCCGGGGGACCATAGAAGAACGCCGTATCGCCGTGCTCCCGCCCTAGGGCGGTCGTACTGCGGTACGGTCCAATGAACCGCTCTTCACATGAGCAGTGACCGAATGCGCCGGCGGCCCACAGCCACGCGGCGCCGTTGAGTGGCAGGAGGGACGGGGCGGCAACGCCCCGCATGGATGGACGTCAAGCGATACTTCCGTGCGCCGATCATGTGGATCGTGCTGGCCGTCCTCGCCGTCATCGTGCTGATGCAGGTCGTTTCGGACTCGAACGGCTACAAGACGGTGGACACCGGTCAGGTCGTCGCAGCGATCGACGCGAAGCAGGTCAAGTCGGCGCAGATCACCACAGGTGATTCGAACACCATCAAGATCCAGCTGAAGGACGGCGCCAAGCTGCCCGCCGTGAGCAGCGGCAAGGCGCAGTCCGGCAGCAAGTTCCAGGCCTCGTACATCGGCGACCAGGGCGTCGCGATCGCCGACAAGCTGCAGGCCCAGATCAACGACAACGACCAGAGCACGCTCTCCGAGGGCTACACCGTCAGCCCGGAGAAGCAGAGCACCCTCGTCAGCCTGCTGCTGTCGATGCTGCCCATTGTGATCATCGTGCTGGTCTTCCTGTTCCTGATGAACCAGATGCAGGGCGGCGGCTCGCGCGTCATGCAGTTCGGCAAGTCCAAGGCGAAGCTGCTCACCAAGGACACCCCGAAGACCACCTTCGCCGACGTCGCCGGTGCCGACGAGGCGGTCGAGGAGCTCCACGAGATCAAGGAGTTCCTGCAGGAGCCGGCCAAGTTCCAGGCCGTCGGCGCCAAGATCCCCAAGGGCGTGCTGCTCTACGGCCCGCCCGGTACCGGCAAGACCCTGCTGGCGCGCGCCGTCGCGGGCGAGGCCGGCGTGCCGTTCTACTCGATCTCGGGTTCGGACTTCGTCGAGATGTTCGTCGGTGTCGGCGCCAGCCGCGTCCGCGACCTCTTCGAGCAGGCCAAGGCGAACGCCCCGGCGATCGTCTTCGTCGACGAGATCGACGCGGTCGGCCGGCACCGCGGCGCGGGCCTCGGCGGCGGCCACGACGAGCGCGAGCAGACCCTCAACCAGCTGCTGGTCGAGATGGACGGCTTCGACGTCAAGGGCGGCGTCATCCTGATCGCGGCCACCAACCGCCCGGACATCCTGGACCCGGCGCTGCTGCGCCCGGGCCGCTTCGACCGGCAGATCGCGGTCGAGCGCCCCGACCTCCAGGGCCGTCTGGACATCCTCAAGGTGCACCAGAAGGGCAAGCCGATCGCGCCCGACGTCGACCTCTCGGCCGTCGCCAAGCGCACCCCCGGCTTCACCGGTGCCGATCTGTCGAACGTCCTGAACGAGGCGGCGCTGCTGACCGCCCGCTCGGACAAGAAGCTGATCGACAACAACATCCTGGACGAGGCGATCGACCGCGTCGTGGCGGGTCCGCAGAAGCGCACGCGGATCATGTCCGACAAGGAGAAGAAGATCACCGCGTACCACGAGGGCGGTCACGCCCTGGTGGCGGCGGCCTGCCAGTACAGCGACCCGGTGCACAAGATCACCATCCTGTCCCGCGGCCGGGCCCTCGGCTACACCATGGTGCTGCCGGAGGAGGACAAGTACTCCACCACCCGCAACGAGATGCTCGACCAGCTGGCGTACATGCTGGGCGGGCGCGCGGCGGAGGAGCTGGTCTTCCACGACCCGACCACCGGTGCCTCGAACGACATCGAGAAGGCCACCGCCACCGCGCGGGCCATGGTCACCCAGTACGGCATGACCGAGCGGCTGGGCGCGATCAAGTTCGGCAACGACAACTCGGAGCCGTTCCTGGGCCGTGAGATGGGTCACCAGCGCGACTACTCGGAGGAGGTCGCCGGGCTGGTCGACGAGGAGGTCAAGAAGCTCATCGAGTCCGCGCACAACGAGGCCTGGGAGATCCTGGTCGAGAACCGCGACGTGCTCGACAACCTGGTTCTGGAGCTCCTGGAGAAGGAGACCCTCAACAAGGAGCAGATCGCCGAGATCTTCGCCCCGATCGTCAAGCGCCCGGCCCGTCCGGCGTGGACCGGCTCCGCCCGCCGGACGCCGTCCACCCGCCCGCCGGTGCAGTCGCCCAAGGAGCTGGCGCTCACCAACGGCGCCACCGCCACCGCCGAGGCCGCCCCGGCCGACGTGGTGAAGCTCCCGCCGCTGCCGGTCGAACCGCCGACCGAGGACTGACGGGAGCTCCGGCACCCGACGGAATGGATGCCGCGCCACCGGGGTTTGTACCCTGGAGGCGCGGCATCCGTGCTGTTCAACCCTTGTTCGTCAACCAGTTAGCGAGGCCCGCATGATCGACCCGGTGACGCTCGACGGTTCGCCCGCCGTCGGCACCTTCGACCAGAAGCGCGCCGAGAACGCGATCCGCGAGCTGCTGCTGGCCGTCGGGGAGGACCCGGACCGCGAGGGCCTGCTGGAGACCCCGGCCCGGGTGGCGCGGGCCTACAAGGAGATATTCGCGGGCCTCTGGCAGGAGCCCGAGGACGTCCTGACCACCACCTTCGACCTCGGCCACGACGAGATGGTGCTGGTCAAGGACATCGAGCTGACCTCCGTCTGCGAGCACCACCTGGTGCCGTTCCGGGGCGTCGCGCACGTCGGGTACATCCCGTCCACCAGCGGCAAGATCACCGGCCTGTCCAAGCTGGCCCGGCTGGTCGACGTCTACGCCCGCCGGCCGCAGGTGCAGGAGCGGCTCACCAGCCAGGTCGCCGACGCGCTGATGCGGATCCTGGAGCCGCGCGGGGCGATCGTCGTGGTCGAGTGCGAGCACATGTGCATGTCGATGCGCGGCATCCGCAAGCCCGGTGCCAAGACCATCACCTCCTGCGTGCGCGGGCAGCTGCGCGACCCGGCCACCCGGGCCGAGGCGATGAGCCTCATCATCGGGCGCTGACCGGGTCGCGGCCCCCGCCGGGCCGGGCGGGCGCGGGCCGATCAGATCGGCTCGCGCTCGTGTTCGTGCTCGGGCTCGGTGTGCGGCGGCGCCGGGGTGCCCAGCGCGTTGCGGCGCGCGGGCATCCGCAGCCGCACCATCCGCCGCCAGCCGTACAGCAGGTCGTACAGGTAGAGCGCGTGCACCCCGGCCGCGACCACGGCCAGCTGCCAGCGCGGCCACCCGAGGATCCTCGCCATCCGGGACGTCACCGCGAGGCCGACGTCCCGGTGGGTGCGGATCTCGCCGCGGGCGCTGGTCTCCAGCACGTGCCGGATGTACGGCCCGTGGCCCTCGGAGGTCAGCCGCAGCAGTTCCTCGTGGCAGTAGGCGAGGTGGTTGTCCTCGTCCGCCGAGATCATCCGCATCGCCCGGCCGAGGTCGGGATTGCCCCCGTAGACCTTGACGAGCCGGCGCATCTGCTCGGCCGCGCGCTGCTCGGTGACCCGGCTGTGCGCCAGGTAGGTGATGATCTCGCGGTCGGTCAGCGGGACGGCGGTGGTGAGCCGCTCGTGGGCGAGGCCGACGCCCTGGCGCTCCAGCAGCATGCAGTAGTCGGCCTCGGCGGGCACGCCGACCTTCGGCAGGCCGCGTTTGTGGAGCAGCTGGGTGAAGATCCGGCCGTGCTTGCGCTCGTCGGCGCCGTGCCGGGCGATCTTCGGGGCGAGCACCGGGTCGCGGGTGAGCTCGGTGATCCGCTCGTTCTCCCACCCGCCCTGGTCCTCGCCGCCGGCGGCGATGCTGCAGAACAGCTGGTAGGCCTCGTCGTTCCGGTAGATCTCGTCGAAGAGCGATCGGGTGCTGAGCATGGGGCCTCCTGCCCGGATCCGGGGCGGCCCCGGCCGTCGTTCGGCCGGAGCGGTCGAGATACGTCCCCCGCGGCGGCGGGCCCTGTGCCCGACCGGCCGGTATTCACCCTCCTGGGGGCGCTCGGGGGTCAGCCGAGGTGGTGGCCCATCCACTCCAGCGAGGCGGGCAGCTCGCGCACCCAGCTCTCGAAGTTGTGGCCGCCGTCGTCCAGGTACATCGACTCCGCCCGGAACTGCGGATTGGCGGCGGCGACCTGCTGGGCCAGCTCGACGAACTGGACGGTCTGCGGGTAGTCGCCCTCCTTGCGGGTGGAGACCACCAGCATCGACAGGGCGGGGGCGGGCAGGTTCTGCAGCCGCCAGGTGAGGTCGCTCTGCTCGGCCGGCGCGCGGTCCCCGCCGAACAGGCTGCCGCCGGTGAACTGGTCCTCGTTGACCTTGAAGTCGGCGTGCAGCCCGCCCGCGCTGCCGAAGACGGTCGGGAAGCGCATCGCCAGCCGCAGCGCGCAGCTGCCGCCGGTCGAGTAGCCGAAGACGCCCCAGGAGGCGGGGGAGCGGCCGATCCGGTAGGCGGAGTGCAGCGCCTCGGGGACGTCCTTGGTGAACCAGGTCTCGGTGCGCGGCCCGCCTGCGACGTCCACGCACTCGGTGTTGCGCGGCGGGGTGAGGGTCGGGCGGGCCAGCACCACGATGGCCGGCTGCATCTTCCCGGTGCGCTGGAGTTCCGCGGCGGTCTGGATGACCGGCAGGTCCTTCATCAGGTTGAGGGTGGTGCCGGGGTAGCCGGCGATGGCCAGCAGCACCGGGAAGCGGGTCAGGCCGAGCTTCGGGTCGAAGTACTCCGGCGGCAGGTAGACGAACATCTGGTCGGACAGTCCGGTCTCCTTGCCGGTGATCCGGACCGACTCGACCTTTCCGACCTCCTCGGGTGCCCCTTTGGGAAGGTCCCCGACGGTCTCCATGCCCCCCTCGGCGGTCGGCTCCAGCAGGGTGTCGTCGGCCGGGGCGCCGCCCCGGTGGTTCTCGCTGCTGGTGAGGGCGAGTTTGGTGCCGCCGGGGCTGAGCAGGTCGTCCCATGAGGTGTAGAACCCGAACGAGTTGTTGACGCTGAGCGCCAGCACCGCGAGCACCGAGGCCTGAGTCACCGTCAGCAGCCCCACCCGGCCGAGCACCGGCAGTGGCCGCTGCCGCGCCAGCCTGGGCCAGACCCAGAGGGTGGTGGCGAGCGCCGCCGCACCCAGGGCGAGCAGCGAGTTCATCAGTGCGTCGCTGGTCAGTTCCATACCGTCGGCCTTCCGGTGGGACACTGTCGGTGCAGGCTTCATCGTCTGGCGGTCCGTCAGCCCGGGCCAGCGCGGCTAGGCTGTCCGGGCGCCGGGAGAGCCCGGGAGGCCGACTGCGCTCGTGCGCAACCGACGCCCTAAAATGCGGCGTCCACCGTACGTAGGACGCAAGCGGGGGGCCGTCGCGCCACGCGGTGAGGGGCTCCGGCACCCGCCCCTCGGCTCAGTTCGCAGTGCTCCAAGGGTGCCGGTTTACCCTTCTTTTCCGGTTCCTTGGTGTGCGTATTGCTCGATGAAGGAAAAGGAATGAAGGTCCATCACGGCTCCCACCCCGGAGTGACCGGAGACCCCGCCACAGCCTCTACGCTGAACCCCCATGAGCGTTCCCGTGTCCGTTGAGCCGAGCCCCGAGCAGCCGCCGCGCCGCCGCGGCCTGCAGTCGCTGCGTACCCAGGCGGCCGCCGTTCCGAGGGCCTGGCTCCCCGGCGCGGTCGGCTACGCCTGTCTGCTGATCGGGCTGGTGGACATCGCGAGCGCGGTGTTCCCCAAGCTCCGGCACACCAAGGTGCACACCTTCGCCGGGCAGCTGCCCGGCGGCACCACCACGCTGGCCGCCGCCGGCACCCTGATGATCGGCCTGCTGCTGGTGCTGCTCGCGCACGCGCTGCGCCGGCGCAAGCGGCGCGCCTGGCGCGCGGTGTGCGTGCTGCTGCCGGTCGGCGCGGCGCTGCACCTGCTGCGCTGGCACCAGCTCGGTCCGGCCGTCGTCTCGCTGGTGCTGTTCGCGGTCATGCTGGTGCACCGGCGCGAGTTCTACGCCAAGGCGGACCCGCGCACCCGCTGGCGCGCCGTGGTCAACCTGGTCGTGCTGGGAGCCTTCAGCGTCCTGCTCGGCCTGCTGATCGTCAGCACCCGGACCAAGTACGAGCTGGGCCACCCCGGGCTGTACCAGCGGCTGGAGCACGTGGTCTACGGGCTCTTCGGCTTCGAGGGCCCGGTGCACTACAACGCGGACCGGATCGAGGACCTGGTCGGCTACCTGCTCGGCGGGATGGGCCTGATCACCGCCTTCACCACCACCTACCTGGCGCTGCGGCCGGAGAAGCCCAAGCCGGAGCTGACCGCCGAGGACGAGGAGAAGGTCCGGGCGCTGCTGGACCGGCACGGCGAGCGGGACTCGCTCGGCTACTTCGCGCTGCGCCGGGACAAGAGCGTGCTGTTCTCGCCCACCGGCAAGGCGGCGATCTCCTACCGGGTGGTCTCCGGCGTGATGCTCGCCTCCGGTGACCCGGTCGGCGACGTCGAGGCCTGGCCCGGCGCGATCAAGGTGTTCATGGCCGAGGCCCGCGAGCACGCCTGGGTGCCGGCCGTGATGGGCTGCAGCGAGGTCGGCGGCGAGGTCTGGACCCGCGAGGCGGGGCTGGACGCGCTGGAGCTGGGCGACGAGGCGATCGTCGACACCGCGACCTTCTCGCTGGCCGGCCGGGCCATGCGCAACGTCCGCCAGATGGTCAAGCGGATCGAGCGCAACGGCTACTCCTGCCAGGTCCGCCGGGTGGCCGAGCTGACCCTGGAGGAGAAGCAGCGGATCGCCGACGCCGCGGCCCGCTGGCGCGGCACCGACACCGAGCGCGGCTTCTCGATGGCGCTCGGCCGGTTCGGCGACCCGGGCGACGACGACTGCGTGGTGGTCACCGCCCACAAGGCGCCCGAGGAGGGCGAGGGCGGCGACGACCTCAAGGCCGTGCTGCACTTCGTGCCCTGGGGCCGGGACGGCATCTCGCTGGAGCTGATGCGCCGCGACCGGGCGGCCGACCCGGGCCTGAACGAGCTGCTGATCGTCGCCGCGCTGCAGGCCGTCCCGGCGATGGGGGTGCGCCGGGTGTCGCTGAACTTCGCGATGTTCCGCTCCGCGCTGGCCCGCGGTGAGCGGATCGGCGCCGGGCCGGTGCTGCGCGCCTGGCGCGGACTGCTGGTGTTCCTGTCGCGCTGGTTCCAGATCGAGTCGCTGTACAAGTTCAACGCGAAGTTCCAGCCGGAGTGGGAGCCCCGGTTCCTGGTCTTCCCGAACAACCGCGACCTGCCCCGGATCGGCTTCGCGGCGATGCAGGCGGAGGCCTTCATCACCCTGGGCATGCCCCGCTTCGGCCGCAGGCCGCAGCGCCAGGGGCTGCTGCCGGGCGACGCCCGGCCGGCGGTCACCGAGGCCGCCTGACCCCCGCCACCGCGCGGCCGGCCCCCGTCGAGGACGCTCCTCGGCGGGGGCCGGCCGCGTTCCGCGGGCTGCGGCGAGGTGTCCGGAACGTGTCCTCGACGTGTCCCCGGGGGTGGCCCGGGTGGCCGGAAGCGGACGGTCAGATAATGGGGGTATGAGCGATTCGGTGCCCTTCCCGCTGCCGCCCGGACTGCCGCGGCTGGACCGCTGCGCCGTCATGGGCGTGGTCAACGTGACCCCCGACTCCTTCTCGGACGGCGGGCTGTGGCACGACCCCGCCAAGGCGATCGCCCACGGGCTCGCGCTGCGGGCCCGGGGCGCCGACCTGGTCGACGTCGGCGGCGAGTCCACCCGCCCCGGCTCGGAGCGCGTCCCCGAGGAGGAGGAGCTGCGCCGGGTCGTCCCCGTGGTGCGCGAGCTGGCCGCCGCCGGGGTGGCGGTCTCCGTCGACACCATGCGGGCCTCGGTGGCCGAGCGGGCCGTCGAGGCCGGCGCGCTGGTCGTCAACGACGTCTCCGGCGGCCTGGCCGACCCGGCGATGGCCCGGGTGGTGGCCGAGACCGGCGCGCCGTTCGTGGTGATGCACTGGCGCGGGCAGTCCGCCGACATGGACCGGCTGGCCGTCTACGGCGACGTGGTCGCCGACGTGGTCGGCGAGCTCACCGCCCGGGTCGACGCGCTGCTCGCCGCCGGGGTCAAGGAGGACCAGCTGATCCTTGACCCGGGGCTCGGCTTCGCCAAGACCGCCGAGCACAACTGGGCGCTGCTCGGCCGGCTCGACGCGCTCACCGCGCTCGGCCGGCCCGTGCTGGTCGCCGCATCGCGCAAGCGGTTCCTGGGTACGCTGCTGGCCGACCCGGAAACCGGGGAGCTGCGCCCGGCCCGGGAGCGCGACGACGCCACCGCCGCGGTGTCGGTGCTCTCGGCGCGGGCCGGCGCCTGGGCGGTTCGGGTGCACGACGTGTCCGGCACGGCGGACGCCGTCCGGGTGGTCGCGGCCTGGCAGCGCGCGGCGCGGCAGGGGTGAGCGGTTGGCGATGACGGGAGGGTCATGGCGGGTGACGGCAGGTTGAGCGGGGAGACGGCGGGCCGACGGGCCGGCGGGGCGGACCGCGAGGCGGTCCTGGCCGCCAACCGGGCGCTCTACGAGGCGCTGGAGACCGGCGACCTCGCGGCGGTGGAGGACGCCTGGCTGGGCGCCGGCGAGGCGGACGACAAGGGGGGCGTGGTCTGCGTCCACCCGGGGTGGCCGGTGCTGCGCGGACGGGCCCAGGTGACCCGCTCCTACATGCTGATCATGGCGAACACCGAGTACATCCAGTTCATCCTCACCGACGAGGAGGCGGAGGTGCACGGCGATGTGGCCCTTGTCACGTGCACCGAGAACATCCTTTCCGGCGGCGAGGCCGAACAGGAGGGGGAGCTCGGACCGCTGGTCGGCGGAAAGGTCGTGTCCACGAATCTCTTCCGGCGCACTCCGGCCGGGTGGAAACTGTGGTCCCATCACGGTTCACCCGTTCTGACCAGCGCCGACGAGGACGAAGAGGACTGATTCCGGGCCGCGGCGGGAAAACGCGGGAAAACGTCGCCGGACGGTGGCCGGGGAATTCCCGGCAGGTCACCGAACGTTCACGTCAATCGCCATTCCGGTGCGCGTGGCGACGGTTCGTGCCGGGTAGGACGGTCGGGTGTTGTCGGCCCGCGCGGGTAGATTCGAAAAGGTCAGCGGCGGGCGCGACGCCCGTCTCCGCCCTGCCCGCAGCCCTGCTCCGGGTGGGGCCCGTCCGACTGGGAGCAGTGATTCGTTTGCTGGACCGCGTCACCCTGCGAGGCCTGCGCGCCCGCGGCCACCACGGCGTCTTCGAGCGCGAGCGGGCCGAGGGCCAGACCTTCGTGGTGGACCTGGTGCTGTACCTGGACACCCGCCCCGCCGCCGCCGACGACGACCTGACCCGCACGGCGCACTACGGGATCGTGGCCGAGGAGGTCACCGCGATCATCGCCGGGGAGCCGGTCGAGCTGATCGAGACGCTGGCCCAGCGGATCGCGGACCAGTGCCTGAAGCACGAGCCGGTGGAGGAGGTCGAGGTGACCGTGCACAAGCCGGACGCCCCGATCACCGTGCCGTTCGACGACGTGACCGTGACCATCCACCGGACCCGCGGATGACCCGCGCCATCCGTCCGGTGCCCGCCGTAGGGCCCGTCTCAGCCATAGGGGAAGTCCGATGACCACAAGTGACCCGACCGCCGCCCCGAGCGCCTTCGACCTGGAGCAGCGGGTGGACTCGGTCGACACCACCCTGCACAGCCAGCGCTTCGCCGTGGTCGCCCTCGGCTCCAACCTCGGCAACCGCCTGGACACCCTCCAGGGGGCCGTGGACGCCCTCGCGGACACGCCCGGGCTCAGGATCAAGGCCGTCTCCGCGGTGTACGAGACGGAGGCCGTGGGCGGCCCCGCCGAGCAGCCCGCGTACTACAACGCGGTGGTCGTGCTCCGCACCACGCTGCCGCCGCACGACCTGCTGGAGCGCGGCAACGCGATCGAGGACGCCTTCGGCCGGGTCCGCACCGTCCACTGGGGCCCGCGCACCCTGGACGTCGACATCCTGGCCTACGAGGGCGTCGTCAGCGAGGACCCGCGGCTGCTGCTGCCGCACCCGCGCTCGCACGAGCGGGCCTTCGTGCTCGCCCCGTGGCTGGACGCCCAGCCGGACGCCGAGGTGCCCGGGCACGGGCCGGTGGCGGAGCTGCTGGCGGCGCTCGGCGGCCCGGACGCCCAGGGCGTCCGGCGGCGCGAGGACATCAAGCTGACGCTGCCGGAGTAGGCCGTCGCTCCGGGGCGGCCCGGAGCAGGCCCGGCCGGGTCCGCGCGGGCCGGGGAACTCGCGCGGGGCCGCCGGCCGTACCCATAGGTGTCCGCCCCGGCCCGGGACCCCGGTACGGTGGCCGGACGCCGTCGTACCCCGCCGCCCGGGAAAGGACCCCGTCCGAGTGAAGCTGCTCCGCCTCCGCCTGCTGATCGGCATCACCGCCGCCACGACGGCGCTGTCCTGGGCCGGCGCCAAGCTGTGGGCCGCGCTGGACACGCTGCCCGCGGTCCCGGGCGCGGCGCCGGTGGTGCTGGCCGCGGTGGCGGTGATCCTGCTCGCGACCGCGCTCTCGCTGCGCTCGCGGCTGAAGGCGGCGCGCGAGCGGCAGCCCGGGGCGAAGCGGGTGGACCCGCTGGGCGCGGCCCGGGCGGTGGTGCTCGGACAGGCCAGCGCGCTGGTCTCGGCGGTGGTCACCGGGGTCTACGCGGGCGCCGGGATCTACCTGCTGGGCGAGCTGGACGTGCCGGCCCGCAAGGACCAGGCGATCACCGCGGGCTTCGCGGTGCTGGCCGGCGCGGCCGTGATCGCGGCGGCGCTCTGGCTGCAGCACGTCTGCCGACTGCCGGAGAACCACGACGACCCGGGCGGGCACGGCCCGGCGGCCACCCATCGCTGACCAGGGCATTTCCGGTGATCTTGCGTGATTTCCCGGATGCGTCCGGTAAAACCGCCGCGCTGTCAAGGGCCGAACCGGACCCTGGGCTGACACGGCCCCAATTCGCACGCTAGTTTCTTGGCATGTCTCGCGGACGCCACCGTCATTCCTCCGTCCTCGGCCGGGTCTTTCCCCCCACCGCCGCCGGCGTGCTCATCGTCGCCGCACTGGGGGCGCTGCTTTTCAGTCAGGACACCGTGCTGGTCCGCTCGGTGGGCGCGGCCGCGGTGCTCGCCACCCTCGGGTTCGCCGTGCTGCTGCGGCAGCGCGACCGGGCCGCGCGGGCGGCGGCCGAGGTCTCCGTCGCGCAGCGGCTGCGGGCCGAGGAGCGGTTCGAGGAGCAGCTCGCCGAGGCCGAGTACGCGGCCGAGGTGGCCGAGGAGCGGGCGACCCGCTTCGGGCGGCGGCTGACCGCCGAGAAGTCGCGGCTGGCGAAGGCCGAGACGGAGATCGCCCGGCTGCTCAAGGAGCGGGCCGTGACGGTCGCCGAGCAGGCCCTCAAGGAGGCCGAGGCGGCCCAGCGGGCGCTCGCCGCGAGCCGGCCCAGGAACCCGGCCAGCCCGGCCGCCTTCGTCCGCGCCGCGGCTGTGCTGCGGCAGCTGGAGCGGCGGGCGGCGCAGGCCGAGGAGCGGCGGGAGCAGGAGGCCCGGCGGGAGGCGGAGCGCGCGGCGGGCGCGGAGGTCGCGCTGCGCGCCCGGGCGACCCCCGCGACGACGTCCGCGCCGGCTCCCCAGCGGGTCGCGCCGGCGGTTCCGGCGCCGGCCGCTCCCTCGGTGCCCGAGCCCGGTACGGCGCCCTCCGCGGCCGCTCCCGCGGCCCCTGCGGCCCCGGCCCGGCCGGGGCTGACGGCGACCGTCGGGCAGCTCGGCGGGGCGCCCGCCGCGCCGCCGGCGCGGGCGGCCGAGCGGCAGCGTCCGCGTCCGGCGGTCTCCCCGGCCCCGCGTCCGCAGGGCTTCAGCTTCTTCGGCCGCGGCTCCGGCGCGGCGGTCCGCCCGGCGGCTCCGGCGCCGGCCGTGCGCAGCGTCGCGGAGCTCGGTGAGCGGGCGGACCTGGCGGACGTGGTCGGCGACGAGGCGGTCGCGGCCCAGGCGCAGGAGCGGGCCCAGGAGCGGGCCCAGGCGCAGGCTCTGGTGCAGGCCGAGGAGCAGAGCCGGGAGCAGGAGCGGGCGGCCGGCGCGGAGGCGGAGACCCGGGTGCTGCCGCAGGTCGGCGACGCCGCCCCCGAGGTGGTCGACCTGACCCCGCACGACGAGACCGAGCAGATCGAGGTCCCGGAGCTGCGCGCCTCGCGCTGAGGCGGCGGCCGGCGGCCGAGGAGCGGCGCCGGGTGGACGGGGACGTCCGCCCGGCGCCGTTCGCGTTCCCGGGAGCGGCCGGTCCGGGAACGCGAACGGCGCCCGCCCCGCCGGGTGGCGGAACGGGCGCCGGAACGGCACGGCGGGCCGGAGCGTCAGATCTGGACGCCGAAGTCCTGGGCGATGCCGGCCAGGCCGGAGGCGTAGCCCTGGCCGACCGCGCGGAACTTCCACTCGGCGCCGTTGCGGTAGAGCTCGCCGAAGATCATGGCGGTCTCGGTGGCGGCGTCCTCGGAGAGGTCGTAGCGGGCGATCTCGGCGCCACCGGCGGCGTTCACCACGCGGATGTAGGCGTTGCGGACCTGGCCGAAGTTCTGCGACCGGGCGACGGCGTCGTAGATCGAGACCGGGAAGGTGATCCGGGCGGCCTCGGCCGGCAGCGAGGCGAGGTTGACGTTGATCGCCTCGTCGTCGCCGGCGCCCTCGCCGGTGCGGTTGTCACCGGTGTGGACGACGGTGTTGTCCGGGGTGCTGGTGTTGTTGAAGAAGACGAAGTGGCTGTTGGACAGCACCTTGCCGTCCGCGTTCAGCACGATCGCGCTGGCGTCCAGGTCGAACTCGGCACCGGTCGTGGTGCGGACGTCCCAGCCGAGGCCGACGGTGACCGCGGTCAGGCCCGGGGCCTCCTTGGTCAGCGAGACGTTGCCACCCTTGGAGAGGCTCACTGGCATGGTGTGTGCAGTCCCTTCGATTGCTTGTTGCCGGGGATAACGCGGGAACCGCAGGAGTTGGTTCCGCGCGGCGGGGCCTTTTCCGTCACCGGCACGGCTTCGGGTATTCCCACGTCAGACCCGTCGGAACCGGCCCTGGAGCTCCCAGATCACCGGATTGTCGGCGAGGTCCGGGTGCATGTCGAAGAGGTCGGCGAGCGTGTCCTGGAGGAAATCGCGGGCCTCGCGGCGCAGATCGCCGTGGCGCACCACGGCGGGCGGCTCGTCGGGCAGCCAGGTGGCGGTGACCTCGACCCAGTTGAAGCGGCGGGCGAACCGCAGCAGCTCGGTGTTCTGGGTGAAGTCGAGGTCGGCGGTCTGCACCCGGGCCGCGCGGCCGCCGGCCGGGTCGCGGTCGAGCTCCTCGACGGTGTCGCAGAGCGCCCAGGCGAAGTCCAGCACCGGGACCCATCCCCAGGCTGTGGACAGTTCCGCGCCCTCGGCGTCCAGGTAGACGTCGCCGCAGAAGAGGTCGTACCGCAGTTCGCGCACGCCCGCGGTCCGGTAGTCGGTCTGCGGGGGGTCGGGGAAGCGGTTGGAGAGGGAGTAGCCGAGCTCGATCACACAGGCCATTGTCGGGGCTCCCCGGTCCTGGCCGGATAACCGGGTGACCGGCGCGGCCCCGGCGCGGGATGATGGGCGCATGCCCGAGCCCATTCGCGTCCGGGGATCGGTGGTCGTCCCCGACGCCGAGCTCGTCTGGCGCTTCTCCCGTTCCTCCGGCCCCGGTGGCCAGCACGTGAACACCTCCGACACCCAGGTCGAGCTCCGCTACGACCTGGCGGCCTCCGCCGCGCTGCCCGAGGCGTGGAAGCAGCGCGCCCTGGAGCGGCTGGCGGGCCGGCTGGTGGACGGACGGGTGCTGGTGGTCCGGGCCTCCGAGCACCGCTCGCAGTGGCGCAACCGGGAGGTCGCCGCGGCCCGGCTGGCCTCGCTGCTGGGTGAGGCGACCGCGCCGCCGCCGAAGGCGCGCCGGGCGACCAAGCCGAGCCGGGGCATGGTCGAGCGGCGGCTCTCCACCAAGCGGCACCGCTCCGAGCTGAAGCAGGGGCGGCGCTCCCCGCGCGGCGAGGGGTAGCGCGAGCGCGCGGGTTCAGCCCAGGGCGCGGTAGCCGCCGCGGAAGTACAGCAGCGGGCGGCCGCCCGGGTCGGGCACCGTCGCCTCCAGGACCCGTCCGAGCAGCAGGGTGTGGTCACCGGCGGCCATCCGCTGCTCGGTGCGGCACTCGACGGTGGCGAGCGCGCGGTCGATCAGCGGGGCTCCGCTGAACGGGCCGCGGCGGTGCGGGGCGTCGGCGAACAGCAGCCGGTCGCTGAGCCGCCCCTTCATGGCGAACCGCGAGCCGAGTGCCTTCTGCTCCTCCGACAGCAGCGAGACCGCCCAGGTGTCGGCCCGGGAGAGCACCTCGTCCATCCGGGAGTCCTCCCGGACGGAGATCAGGACCAGCGGCGGCTCCAGCGACACGGAGAGGAAGGACGTGGCGGTCATGCCGACGTCCTCGCCGTCGTCCGGGTCGTGGACGGTCACCAGGCTCACACCGGAGGCGAGCTGGGAGAGCGCCGCCCGGAACTCGTCGGGGGTCGCTTGGGTGGCAGCTTCGGGCTGCGGGGACGGGTACACGTACCGCACGGTAGCCCGCGACCGGGGGAAGCGACATCGGGCCCTGGTCGTAGGACCAGCGGCGCAGCGCCGATCGGCCCGTCGGAGCAGTGGAAAGGTTACGGTCCGCGTCCGGCCTCACTCGCAGGGGTGAAGGGGACGGGCTGCCCGGCGGGCAGCCGGCTACAGCGCGCGGCCAATGCGACCGACCAGGAGAAATGTTCCGATGGGGCTTTGTGCCCCGGTATGGGGCGGATGAACTGATTAAGGGCGCATTAGTCTTGTGTGATTTAAGTCACAAGTGCTGACCTATTGCTGACCGAGCGTGCCGAACGCTGTGCTCCCTGTGATTCAGTTCTTCTGGCAATCGGACGATAACCAATCAAGACCTATCCGAAGCAGCCGGGGAGCCCCCGCATGGAAGCCGAGTCGGAGCCGTACGTCCGTCTCGCGACCCTCCGCACCTTGCACCGGGTCGTGGCGGACCTCAACGCTGCCCGCAGCCTGGCGGGCACGCTGCAGGCCGTGGTCGAGGGCGCGGTGCACGGACTCGGTTTCGACGCCGCCGCGGTCAGCCTGGTGCGGCCGGACGGCGACCTCGTGGTGGCGGCCGTCTGGGAGCTGGAGGAGAGCGCCATGGGCGGGCCCTCCGTCCTGCTCGGCCAGGTCGGCTCCCGCGAGTCCTGGGACCGGCTGCTCGGCGTCAGCGACCACTGGGGCACCCTGCGCTTCCTCCCCTACGACCGCGGCTGGGCGGTCGCCAGTGACATCCCGCGCTGGATCGGGGACGGTCCGATGCCCGTCTACGCCAACGACTGGCACCCCGCCGACGGTCTGCTCGCCCCGATGTACAGCGCCGGCGGCGACCTGCTCGGCGTCCTCTCGGTGGACCGCCCGCGCAGCGGCAAGCGGCCCGGCGCCTGGACCCGCGAGGCCCTGGAGATGTTCTCCCTGCAGGCCTCCATCGCGATCGGCAACGCCCGGCTGCGCGCCGAGATGCAACGCGCGCTGGCCCGCCTGGAGAAGGAGCAGCAGGCGCTGCGGGCCAGCGAGGAGAGCTTCCGCCAGGCCTTCGAGTACGCCCCCAGCGGGATGGCCATCACCGAGCTGCACGGTGCCGGGCGGGGCCAGCTGACCCGGGTCAACGACGCGCTCTGTCGCCTGCTCGGCCGCCCCCGGGCGGTGCTGCGCCAGCAGAGCTTCGCCGACCTCGTCCACCCGGACGACCGGGCGCTGCTGGAGCGCACCAGCGCCGAGAGCGGCCGGGCGGAACTGCGGCTCTCCCGCCGGGACGGCGGCTACCAGTGGGTCTGCCTGCGGAACTCGATCGTGGCCGACGCCGCCGAGGGTCCGAGCTTCCTGCTCACCCACGTCGAGGACATCGAGGACCGCAAGCGGCACGAACTCCAGCTCGCCCACCGGGCCAGCCACGACGCGCTCACCGGCCTGCCGAACGGCGCCGAGCTGAAGGCCCGGCTGGGGCGCCGGCTCTGCGCGCTCCCGCAGGCCGCCGCCGCCGGGCACCAGGCCGGGCCCGCCGAGGCCGGCCACGCGGGCGGCGGGCACGGCGGCACGGCGTACGGGAGCACGGCGTACGGGAGCAACGGACACGCCGGGTACGGCACCGACGGTTTCGGCGGGTACCCGGAGAGCCTGTTCGGCGACTCCTACCGCCCGGCCGGCGGCCACGACCCGGAGACGGTGCATGGCCACGGCCTGCCGGACGGCTACCCGGCGCCCGCCGCCGACGGCACGCCGGCCGGCCCGAACGGCTGCGGGGAGCACGTGCACGCGGTGGTCCCGGCCGACCACGGCCCGAGCGGGGAGCTGCGGTCCGGCCCGTTCCGCTCGGGCGCGGCGGCGGCGGCCGCCGCCGCCGTCGAGAAAGGGCTCGCGGTGCTCTTCTGCGACCTCGACGGCTTCAAGTCGGTCAACGACCGGTTCGGCCACAACGCCGGCGACGCCGTCCTGGTCGAGGTCGCCCGCCGGCTCAGCGCGGCGGTGCGCGACGGCGACACGGTGGCCCGGCTCGGCGGCGACGAGTTCGTGGTGCTCGCCGACGGCATCGGCCGCGACGAGGCCAAGGACCTCGCCCACCGGCTGCGCAACGCGATCATCCCGCCGATGCGGATCGACGGACGGGCGATGCGGGTCGGCGTGAGCCTGGGCATCGGCTGGGCCGGGTGCGGGATGAGCATCGAGGAGGTCCTGCACACCGCCGACGAGCGGATGTACGACGAGAAGCGGGCCCGCGGCGGCGCGGTGCGCGGGGCCCGCGGCGAGCGCTCGCACCGGCGGGCCGGGTAGCGGCTCGGGGCGGGGCTACTCGCGGGTCGTCAAGGGGCCTGTCCGGGGCGCGCTCGGCGGCAGGTAGGGTTCCGGGGTACGAGCGACCACGACCAGCGCCGGCGGCACGGCAGCCCGGCGGCGCGACCGCGATGGGGGAGTTGACCACCGTGACCACCGCCGGCAGCAGCGGAGCGCCCCAGGACCCGGAGGGCGGCGCCCCGCAGGAAGACGATCCGTTCGGCTACCTCTACCGCCCGGCCGACGGCGGCTCGGGTCAGCAGGCCGAGCCTCAGCAGGGCGTGCCGCGCACGTCGTACAACCGCCCGATGGAGGTCGGCCGCGCCCAGTACGGCCAGCCGCCACGGCCGCAGCAGCCCTACCCGCCGCAGCAGCCGGGCTACCCGCAGGCCCAGCCGCCCCAGCAGCCGTACCCGCCGCAGGGCGACTTCGGCGCGGCCCCGACCCAGCAGACCCGCTACGCCGAGCACTCCCGCCCGCAGCCGGGCGAGGAGCGGCCGCCGAGCGGCGGCCGGAGCAAGGGCGCGGTGATCGGGGCGGTGGCCGTGGTCGCGGCCATCGCGATCGGCGCCGGCATCGCTCTGTCCGGGGATCCGGACAAGGACACGGACAAGGACGCCAAGGGCGGCAGCACGGCGAGCGCCCCGGCGGCCCCGGGCGGCGCCACCGGCACCGCGAGCCCGAGCGGCTCCGCGTCGGCGACCCCCGCGGCGAGCGCCTCGGCCGGGCCGGGCACCGTGGACGCGACCCAGCTGCAGGGCCAGAACGCGCCGGCCGGCAACACCGTCAAGGGCACCAAGTCGGCCGACGGCAGCTACCTGACGCTCAACCCGGGCGGCACGATCACCTGGACCGGCGACGTGCCGGCGGCCGGGACCTTCAAGTTCACCGTGCACTTCAACAACCCGGGCGCCGACACCAAGGCGATCGCGGCGGTGAACGGCAAGGACTGGCCGGGCGGCCTGGGGCTCAAGAACTACTCGCCCGGCAAGGACCCGGCCTCGTCCTGGTACACCAGCTACATAACCCCGCCGCTCCAGGCGGGCAGCAACACGATCGTGCTCTCGTTGGCGCCGGGCAGTCCCACGATCCTGGTGGACCAGGTGACGCTGGAGGCGGCGGGCTAGCTAGCCGCCCCGGCCCCGGACGCACGACGGCCGCCCGTCCCCCGAGGGGAGCGGGCGGCCGTGTCGTGTGCGGGTGGGGTCAGACCGCCGCGGTCGGGGCGAAGCGGTCGCCGCCGGTGATCCACTCGCCGCGGCGCATCACGGCGACCAGGTCGTAGCTCGCGGAGTCGACGACGACGAGGTCGGCGAGCTTGCCGGGCTCCAGGCTGCCGACCTGGTCGGCGAGGCCGAGCAGCCGGGCCGGGACGGTGGAGAGCGACTCCACGGCCTGGTTGAGGCCGAGGCCGTTGACCGTGACCGAGCGCTTGAACGCCACGTCCAGGGTGAGCGTCGAGCCGGCGATCGCGCCGCCCTCGACCAGGCGGGCGACACCGTCCTTGACCTCGACCTGGAGCGGGCCGAGCGGGTAGAGGCCGTCGCCCATGCCGGCCGCGCCCATGGCGTCGGTGATGAGGGCGACCCGGGAGGCGCCGGCGGTGCCGTAGGCGAGGTCGAGCACGGACGGGTGCAGGTGGACCCCGTCGTTGATCAGCTCGACGGTCACCCGCTCGTCCTCCAGCAGCGCCACGATCGGGCCGGGCGCGCGGTGGGCGATGCCGGGCATCGCGTTGAAGAGGTGGGTGGCGACGGTGGCGCCGGCCTCGATGGCCTCCAGCGTCTTGGCGTAGTCCGAGTCGGTGTGGCCGACGGCGGCGATCACGCCGAGGTCGGCGAGCATCCGCACGGAGTCGAGGCCGCCGGGGAGTTCGGGCGCCAGGGTGACCATCCTGGCGTGGCCGCGGGCGGCGTCGACCAGCTTGCGCACCAGCGCCGGGTCGGGGTCGCGCAGCAGGTCCGGGCGGTGGGCGCCGCAGCGGTTGTGCGAGATGAACGGGCCCTCGAAGTGGATGCCGGCGAGGACGCCGTCCTCGACCAGCTCGGAGAGCACGGCCGCCTGCCGGGCCAGGTCGTCGATCTCGCCGGTCACGGTGGAGGCGACCGTCGTGGTGGTGCCGTGCTCCAGGTGGGTGCGGGCGACCCTGAGGGCCTCCTCGGCGATGCCGGAGGCGTAGGACGCGCCGCCGCCGCCGTGCACGTGCAGGTCGACGAAGCCGGGGACGACGGTGTACCCGGTGAGGTCGAGGTCGCCGGGCGTGGCGGAGCCGCCGAGACCGGCGATCCGGTCGCCCTCGACGGCGAGGCGGTCGCCCTCGACGACGCCTCCGGGCAGGACCAGCCGGGCGCCGGCCAGAGCGAGTCGGTCCGCGGTCACGCGGTCACCTCCATGGAGAGCAGATCCCAGGCGAGCAGGCCCGCGCCCAGTGACGCGGCGGTGTCTTTGAGCATGGCGGGTACGACCTCGGGGGGCATCTGGAAGGTCAGCCGCTCGGTGACCGCCGCCCGCAGCGGGGTGAAGAGGGTGTCCCCGGCCTCGGCCAGCCCGCCGCCGACGATGATCCGGGACGGGTCGAGCAGGCTCTGGGCGAGGACGATGCCGTCGGCCAGGGCCTCCACCGCGTTCTGCCAGACCGCGACCGCGCGCGGGTCCCCGGCGTCCACCGCGACGGCGCAGGATGCCGCGTCGGCGTCGGGGTCGCCCACGGCCTCGGCCCAGGCGCGGGAGACGGCGGAGGCGGAGGCGAGGGTCTCCAGGCAGCCGCGGGCGCCGCAGCCGCACGGCGGTCCGCCGGGGCGGACCACCACGTGGCCGATCTCGCCGCCGAAGCCGTGGGCGCCCGCCTCGATCCGGCCGTCGATGCCGATGGCGCCGGCGATGCCGGTGCCGAGGGCGATGAACAGGAAGCGCCCCACGCCCCGGCCGCTGCCGAGCCGGCCCTCGGCGAGGCCGCCGGTGCGCACGTCGTGGCCGAGCGCGACCGGCATCGCGCCGCCGTCCGGGGAGGACAGGCGCTCGCCCAGCAGCTTGCGCAGCGGCAGGTCGCGCCAGCCGAGGTTGGCGGAGAAGACCGCGATGCCGTGCTTCTCGTCGATCGTCCCCGGGACGGCGACGCCCGCCGCGAGGGGCGCGACGCCGAAACGGCTGCGGCCTTCGTCCGCCAGGTCGGCGGCGAAGTCGAGGATGGCGGCGACCACGGCGTCCGTGCCGTGCTCCCGCCCGGTCGGGCGGCGTGCTTCGAACAGCACGGAGCCGTCCTGGGCGAGCAGCGCGGCTTTCATGCCGGTGCCCCCCACATCGAGTGCGATGACGTGCTTCACGGAGGACAGTTTCCCTTGGCCAGGTCTAAGAGGTCTAGTCCAGTTGTCGGATTGGTCTGGTCCAACGGGGTGAGCTTTGTCGCAGAAGCGTGTGGTGTGCGGCACTTTGCACGAGCCCCCCGGGCGGGGGCCGGGGGTCGGATCCGCCGGTTTTGTTGCGCGGTGTGCAACAAATCCCGCACTTCGATAACTACCCGGCGCCAGGGCGCCGGAGATGTGGACCGCCGTGCGCCCGGTTTGGCAGCCTTGCGGCCTCCCCCCGGCCGGATCCCTCCCTCCGATCCGGTCCGTTCCACCCCAGGATCCCCCTCGAAGGCGGTACCCGCGTTGGACAGACGCGCCCAGGTCCCCACCCGGTTGTTCGGCGTCGCGTTGGCCGGAGCCCTGGCCGGAGCACTGGTGCTCACCGGCTGCGGCGGCCAGGGCGACGGCCCGGTCACCCTCCGGCTGGTCGCGGCCGACTACGGCGAGAGCGCGGACACCAGCTCCAAGCTGTACTGGGACGACCTCGCCCGCCGCTTCGAGTCCGCCAACCCGGGCATCAAGGTGGACGTCGAGGTGGCGAGCTGGACCGACATCGGCAAGCGGGTCGACGAGCTGGTGAAGAGCGGCAAGTCGCCCGACCTGCTGCAGACCGGAGGCTTCGCCGACCAGGCCGCCGCCGACCGGCTGTACCCCGCCGCCGACGTGCTGTCCCTGGAGACCCAGGCCAACATCATCGATTCGTTCTCGCACGCGGGGCAGGTGCTCGGCACGCAGTACGGCATCCCGTTCGTCTCCTCCTCCCGGGTGCTCTTCTACAACAAGGCGATCTTCCAGAAGGCCGGCATCGCCCAGCCGCCGACCACCTGGAACGAGCTCAAGGCCGCCGCCGAGAAGATCAAGGCCAAGGTCCCGGGCGTGGTGCCGTACGGTCTGCCGCTCGGGCCCGAGGAGGCGCCCGCCGAGTCGATGCTCTGGACGCTGAGCGGCGGCGGCAGCCTCTCCGACGACGTCGGCAACTACACCATCGACAGCACCCAGAACCAGGCCACCTTCAGCTGGCTGAGGTCCAACCTCGTCGCCACCGGTCTGACCTACCCCGAGCCCGGCAAGATGAACCGCACCCCGGTGTTCAGCGACTTCGCGTCCGGCAAGGTGGCGATGCTCAACGGGCACCCGACGCTGCTGCGGATGGCCACCAACGGCAAGATCGACTTCGGGACGGCGCCGATCCCCAGGAAGGACGGCCTGGCGAAGACCGGCAGCCTCGGCGTGGCCGACTGGATGATGGCGTTCAAGGCCAACGGGCACCGCAACGAGATCCGCACGTTCCTGTCCTTCGTCTACGGCAAGGACAACCAGCTCAAGTTCGACGAGACCTACAACCTGCTGCCGGTCACCCAGGACGCCTTCGACGCGATGACCAAGGACCCGAAGCACGAGGACCTCAAGCAGTTCGCGGTCGGGCTGGGCAACGCGAGCTTCTACCCGTTCGGCGACCCGGCCTGGGCGGAGGTCTCCAACCGGATCAAGTCCGGCATCGGGGCGGCGGTCACCGCCGAGCCCAAGCCGGTGCTGGAGGACCTCCAGCAGGCGGCGGTGAAGGAGGCGGCCCGGATCCGCAAGTGAATCCGGGCCGGGCGGGGCGGGCGTCGGGGGGCGTCAGTAGGTGATCGTGTAGACCTTGCGGAGCGTCTCGTGGACGGTCCAGGTGGTGCGGTCGCCCGCCCGGAGCACCCCGCAGTCGCCCGGGCCGAGCTCCAGCACCGGGCCGCCGTCGACCACGACGGTGGCCCGGCCGCTCAGCACCACGAACACCTCGTCCGCCTCGACGTCGGTGGCCGTGCCCGGCGTGATCTGCCAGATGCCGGTCTCCCCGGTGGCGGACTCGGCGAGCACCAGGCCGGACACCTCGGGGGTGCCGGAGACGATCTGCGCCGGGTCGAGCGGGTCGGCGACGAGTTCCGCGGTCGGGACGTGCAGGGTGAAGGCGGCGGTCGGGATGCTGGTCATGGGGGTGACGCTAGTCGCGGGGCCGCGGCCGCACAGGACGCAGAGTGTGTCGGGTCCCCGGGGGAGAATGACACTCCGTAGCGATGGACGGAGGTGGGCCCGGATGGACGCGGACGACGGGGCGGCACGGGGACCGGGTGCGCCCGGCGCCCTGGACGAGCGGGACCGGGCCGTGCTGGAGCTGGAGGGCCGCTCCTGGCGGACGGCCGGCGCCAAGGAACGCGCCGTCCGGGAGGAACTGGGGCTCTCCAGTACTCGGTACTACCAGCTGCTGAACGCACTGCTGGACCGGCCGGAGGCGCTGGCGCACGCGCCGGTGCTGGTCAACCGGCTGCGCCGGGTCCGGGACGCCCGCCGGGCGGCCCGCTAGGGCGCGTCCGTTCGGACACGCCTCCAGGCACACCGGGCCCGACGGGTGACCCCCGTCCGGGGTGGGTACGGTGCCGGGCATGGGCCTTGCCGACATGACGCGACCGCTGACGGATGCCGGGCGCGCGGGGCTGGCGGCGCTGCTCGACGCGCCCCGGGACGCCGTGATCGCCCTCGACTTCGACGGGACGCTCGCCCCGATCGTCCCCGACCCGAGCCGGGCCCGGGCGCACCCGGGCGTGGTGCCCGCGCTGCGCGCGCTGGCACCGCGGGTCGGCGCGGTCGCGGTGGTGACCGGCCGCCCGGCCGCCCTGGCCGTGGAGTACGGCGGGCTCGCCGGGCTCGCCGGGGTGGTGGTGCTCGGGCACTACGGCGCGGAGCGCTGGGAGGACGGCGAGCTGACCGCGCCGCCGCCGCACCCGGGCGTGGCCGCGGTGCGCGAGCGGCTGCCGGAGGTGCTGGCGGCGCTCGGCGCGCCGGACGGCACCTGGGTGGAGGACAAGGGCCGGTCGGTGGCCGTGCACACCCGGCGCACGGCGGAGCCGGCCGCCGCGTTCGCGCTGCTGCGCGGGCCGATGGACGCGCTGGCGGCCGAGCACGGGCTGGTGGTGGAACCGGGCCGGCTGGTGCTGGAGCTGCGGCCGCCGGGGGTGGACAAGGGCGCGGCGCTGACCGGGCTGCTGCGTGAGCGCGGCGCCCGTTCGGTGCTCTACGCGGGCGACGACCTCGGGGACGTCCCGGCCTTCGCGGCGGTGGAGGAGCTGCGCGGGGAGGGCCTGGCCGGGCTGCTGGTGTGCAGCGGCGCGGTGGGCGACGTCCCGGACGCGCCGGTGCGCGAACTCGCCGACCGGGCGGACCTGGTGGTCCCGGGCCCGGCCGGCGTGGTGGAGCTGCTCGGCGCGCTGGGGGAGGAGCTCAGCCGCCCGGCCGCAGGGCGTTGAGCTGGTCGAGGAACCACTGCTGGGGCGGCAGCGCCGTCGCGGCGGCGGCCAGCCGCTCGGTGCGGTCGGCGCGTTCCCCGGCCGGCATGGTGAGCCCGGCGTGCAGGGCCTCGGCGGTGGCCACGACGTCGAACGGGTTGACGCTCAGCGCGTCCTCGCCGAGCTCGGCGTGCGCGCCGGCCTCCCGGGACAGCACCAGCGCGCAGCCCCGGTCGGAGACCACCGGGACCTCCTTGGCGACCAGGTTCATGCCGTCCCGGATCGGGTTGACCAGGGCCACGTCGGCCATCCGGTAGGCGGCCAGCGAGCGCGGGAAGTCGTCGTCGACGTGCAGGATCAGCGGCTTCCAGTCGGGCGTGGCGAACTCCGCGTCGATCTCGGCGGCGAGCGCGCGCACCTGGTCGGTGTAGGCCCGGTACTCGGCGAGGTCGGTGCGGGACGGGTAGGCGAAGGCGATGTGCACCACCCGGTCGTGCCACTCGGGGCGGGTGCGCAGCAGGTGCCGGTAGGCCAGGAAGCCGCGGACGATGTTCTTGCTCAGCTCGGTGCGGTCGACCCGGACGACGGTGCGGCGCTCGCCGACGGCGGCGCGCAGGGCGGCGAGCCGCTCGTCGACGTCCGGGCGGTGGGCGCGCTCGCGCAGGAAGTCGGCGTCGGCGCCGAGGCCGTGGACGCCGAGGGCGGTGGTGCGGCCGGCGTGCGTGACGGTGAGCGCCTCGCGGTCGACCGTCGCGCCGAGGAACCGCTCGCAGCAGTCGGCGAAGGCGAGCGCCCAGCGGCGGGTGAGGAAGCCCGCGCGGTCGGCGCCGAGGATGCCGGTGAGGACGGTTTCGGCGATGTCGTCGGGCAGCAGCCGCAGGTACTCGGGCGGCGCCCAGGGGGTGTGCGAGAAGTGGCCGATCCGCAGGTCGGGGCGGGCGGCGCGGAGCAGGGCCGGGACGAGCGAGAGGTGGTAGTCCTGCACCAGGACGGCGGCGCCGGGGGCGGCCTCGGCGGCGAGCGCCTCGGCGAAGGCGCCGTTGTAGGCGGCGTAGGCCTGCCACTCGGTGCGGAAGCCGGCGTCGAAGGCGGGGGCGGTCGGGGTGTTCCAGAGCAGGTGGTGGGCGAACCAGAGGGTCGAGTTGGCGATGCCGTTGTAGGCGCGGGCGAAGGTCTCCGGGTCTATGTCGAGCATCCGCACGGCCTGCCCGCCGACGTCGTGGCCGGCCCGGTCGAGGCGGCCGTCCGGGGCCCGGCGGGCGGCCAGGCGGTCGGCGTCGGAGAGGGCGGCGCAGACCCAGACGGCGTCCGGGTCGTCGATGGCGGAGAGCCCGGAGACCAGGCCTCCGCCGCCTCTGCGGAGGGTCAGCGTGCCGTCGTCCGCGGTGCCGAAGGACACCGGCCCCCGGTTGGACGCCACCAGGACGGCGGCGGCGCCGGTCGGATTCGAACGTTCGGTCGTGTCAGGGCCCATGGTTGGTTGGTTGCCGGGGGTCCGGGGCGGCAAACGTGTCAGTGCCGGGTGGCGTACTCGGGGACGGTGTGCATCGGCGGGCGCTCGGTGGCGGTGACCGGGTGGGTGTGGGCGGTGAAGGCGCGGGTCCGCGGGTCGCGGGTGAACTGGGTGAGCCGGGGGTGGAGCAGGTCGGCGGAGGCCTTGAGCCGGTGGGCGCGGTCGAGCCGCTCCAGGGCGGTGCGGTAGATGGTGGCGGCCATCCGGCCGAGCGCCTGGCCGTCCTGGTGCCGGTGGTGGCGGACGCCGACGTCCACCTGGGCGAGCGCGTCCAGGCCGGCCGTCTCCAGGGCGTCGACCAGCAGGCCGAGCTCGACCCCGTAGCCGGTGGGGAAGGGCAGCCGTTCGAGCAGCGAGCGCCGGGCCGCGTACTCGCCGCCGAGCGGCTGGACGAAACCGGCGAGTTCCGGCCAGTGCAGGTTGAGCAGCGGGCGGGCGACCAGTTCGGTGACCCGGCCGCCGCCGGCCGGCACGACCGCGCCGTCCGTTTCGAGCGGCCGGTCGTACATCGCCTTGACGAGCTGGATGTCCGGCTCGGTGAGCAGCGGGCCGACGATGCCGGAGACCAGGGCGGGGTCGAACTCGCGCAGGTCGGCGTCCACGAAGCAGACGATCTCGCCGCGGGTGACCAGCAGCGAGCGCCAGAGCACCTCGCCCTTGCCGGGGGCGGCCGGTATCCGGGGGAGGATCGCGTCGCGGTGGACGACGGTGGCGCCGGCCCCGGCGGCGACCGCGGCGGTGGCGTCGGCGGAGCCGGAGTCGACCACCACCAGTTCGTCGACCAGCGGCAGCCGCTCCATCAGCTCGCGGCGGATGACCCGGACGATCTCGCCGACGGTGGCCTCCTCGTCCAGGGCGGGCAGCACGACGCTGACCGTGCCGGCCGGGCCGAGCGCGCGCTTGGCCGCGAGGAGCGTGTGCACCGGGCGGTCGGCCGCGCTCCACGAGCGCCGGCGCAGCCAGGACGCCGTCTCGGGGAGGAGCTCGGGGGTCGGTTCGGCGGGCACGGTGCGCTCCTCGGCGGGGTCGGGTACGGGTCGTGGTGGGACGGGGCATCTCGCGTGGCGGACAGTGCCGTTCGGGGTTGACGCCTTCGGATACAGTCTTCGTACAGCGGTCGGACCTTCGCACGCCGGGGTCACCGCTGAGCAGGACCACAACTTCACAGAGCTCATCCAGAGGGACTGAGGGAACGGCCCGTTGACGTCCCGGCAACCTTCTCGCACGGTCGGCTTCAGGCCCCGGCGGGACAGGTGCCAATTCCGGCCCGGGCGCGACCGCGTCACGGGGAAGATGAGGAGAGAGGCCTCGCCACATGGCTATCGACACCGCCGCACCCGTCACCGTTGACCTCGGTCCCGCAGCCCAGCTGTCCTGTCGGGAGTGCGGCACCAAGTTCCCGCTCGGTCCCAGCTTCGCGTGCCTGGAGTGCTTCGGCCCGCTGGAGATCGCCTACGACTTCGGCAGCGAGGGCGCCGAGGAGCTGCGCAAGCGGATCGAGGCCGGCCCCGCGTCGATCTGGCGCTACGCGCCGCTGCTGCCGGTCCCCGCGGACGTCGCGACCAAGCCGAACCTCAACCCGGGCTGGACCCCGCTGGTGAAGGCCGACAACCTCGGCCGCGAGCTCGGCTTCACCGCGCAGCTGCACGTCAAGGACGACTCCGGCAACCCGACCCACTCCTTCAAGGACCGTGTGGTGGCCTGCGCCATCGAGGCGGCCCGCGCGTTCGGCTACACCACGCTGTCCTGCTCCTCGACCGGCAACCTGGCCGGCGCGGTGGGCGCGGCGGCGGCCCGCGCGGGCTTCCGGTCCTGCGTGTTCATCCCGCACGACCTGGAGCAGGGCAAGGTCGTGATGGCCGGGGTGTACGGCGGCGAGCTGGTCGGCATCGAGGGCAACTACGACGACGTGAACCGGTTCTGCTCGGAGCTGATCGGCGACCCGGCCGGCGAGGGCTGGGGCTTCGTCAACGTCAACCTGCGGCCGTACTACGGCGAGGGCTCCAAGACGCTCGCGTTCGAGATCTGCGAGCAGCTGGGCTGGCGGCTGCCGGAGCAGATCGTGATCCCGATCGCCTCGGGCTCGCAGCTCACCAAGATCGACAAGGGCCTGCAGGAGCTGATCAAGCTCGGTCTGGTCGAGGACCGGCCGTACCGGATCTTCGGCGCCCAGGCGGCGGGCTGCTCGCCGGTCTCGGCCGCGTTCAAGGCCGGCCACGACGTGATCCGACCGGTCAAGCCGGACACCATCGCCAAGTCGCTGGCGATCGGCAACCCGGCCGACGGCCCGTACGTGCTGGACATCGCCCGGCGCACCGGCGGCGCGGTGGAGGACGTGACGGACGAGGAGGTCGTGGCCGCGATCCGGCTGCTGGCCCGCACCGAGGGCATCTTCGCGGAGACCGCGGGCGGCGTGACGATCGGCGTGCTCAAGAAGCTGGTCGAGACCGGTCAGCTGGACCCGTCGAAGGAGACCGTCGCGATCAACACCGGCGACGGCCTGAAGACCCTCGACGCCGTCGCGGAGGCCGGGATGACCGCCGTCATCCGGCCGAACCTGGAGTCCTTCCGGGACGCCGGCCTGGCGTCCGTCTGACCCCCGCGCCCCCGCGCCCCACCCGCACCGCCCCGTACCGCCCGCGCGCCCGCACCGAGGAGACCCCCATGAGCGCCAACGTCCGCATCCCGACCATCCTGCGCACCTACACCGGCGGCGCCAGCGAGGTGCCCGCCGAGGGCGCCACGCTGGGCGAGGTCGTCGCCGACCTGGAGAAGAACCACGCCGGGATCGCGGCGCGGATCCTGGACGACACCGGCAAGCTGCGCCGCTTCGTCAACGTCTACGTGAACGACGACGACGTGCGCTTCGCCGAGGGCCTGGCGACGGAGATCAAGGACGGCGCGAACATCTCGATCATCCCGGCGGTCGCCGGCGGCTGAACCGCGCCGCGCCCGTTCCCGCCGGCGCGGGCGCGCCGTTCACCGGCCGTGGGGGGGGCCGGAATGCGGGGCGCGGGCGGGGGGCCGCCGTGTGTGGGGGTTATTGTCTCTGACCCGCGCGCTGAAATTTGGGGGTGAGCGGG
>NZ_JBHJUI010000033.1:0-74012 GCF_042268405.1 Kitasatospora sp. NPDC056184
CCCCTCCCACCCCCCCCTCTATTTAAACTCCACTCCTGTCTTTCCCCGGGGGGGGCGGGCCCGATTTGGGGCCCCCCCCCCCCCCCACCCCCCCCCCCCCCCCCACGCCCCACCCACCCCACACCCACGAATATGCAGACCGGTCTACATAGCGCCCCGCGGAACAACACGCGGGAGTGGAAAGTCGGCCCGTCCGACTTTCCACTCCACACCTCCCCCGGCACTGCGGGAGGAATATGCAGACCGGTCTACATATCCCGCCGAGCCGCTCCTCGGACACGCCCTCGATTCGACCAATCCGGAGGAATCCGCGCTCCTCACCGGTGTGATTGGTGCTCTGATCTGCCAACTCACCCCCTGAGGAGAGACATGCGTACTCGTACCGCCCTCGCTGCCGGTGTTCTCGCCGGCGCCGCCCTGCTGGCCGGTGGCGGCACCGCCGTCGCCGACTCCACCGCCTCGGGCGTCGCCGCCAACTCCCCCGGTGTCCTGTCCGGCAACCAGATCCAGATCCCGGTCCACATCCCGGTCAACGTCTGCGGCAACTCGATCAACATCATCGGACTGCTCAACCCGGCCTTCGGCAACACCTGCATCAACAAGTAGGCCGCCCGCCGTGACCGGGCCGCGAGCGGCCCGGCCGGCACACCGTCGCGGGTCCGCCCAGCCGGGCGGGCCCGCGTCCGCGCGTCGCCGCCTCCGAATGGCCGCGGGCGCCGCGCCCGCGCTCTGGACCGGACTCGGCCACCACCGCGAATCCCGCACCGCCGCATGGGAGTTGCCGCAGGGCTTCACGGCCGACCAGCGCCGGGCGGCGACCGCCGCACTGTCGGCCGAGGGCCTGCGGACGATGCTCGGCGGCGAGCGCGTCCTCCAACTCGCCGCCGAGCCGGTCCGGCTCGCCCGGGCCGGCCTGCGGGCCCGGGTGGACGCCGAACGGGAGCCGCCGCAGGTGCTGGACCTCCTCGACCCGCTGGACGAGGCGCTGCACCCGACGGACCTCCGTCGAGCAGTGTGCCGACCGCCGGGAACACGGCCTGCCTCGCGAACCACGGTGCTACGTGGCCGGGTTCAGGATCCGAGGCCGACCGGCCGGCCGGGGGCACACCGCCGGGCCGAGCCTGACCGGCGGCGCACCCCTCAGCGCGTCACCGCCGGCTCAGCCCGCGGTCGATCGCCGTGATCAGCTCGCCGTCCGGGGTGTCCCCGTCCAGCGACCAGATCATCGCCCCGCCGAGGCCCTCGCGGCGCACGTACTCCGCCTTGGTGCGCAGCACCGTCGCGTCGTCGTACGTCCACAGCGTGCTGCCGTCGAACAGCCAGGCGCTGCCGTTGCGCGGCCCGCGGTACAGCTTGTACGCACCGGAGTCGGCGAGCTTCTTCAGTGCCTTGTAGTCCTCGGTGCCGGCCACCCAGGTCGCCGGGGCGGGACCGGCGGCGGGCTGCCCGAGACCGTCGCCCCCGCCCGTGACACCCGTCCAGCCCTGGCCGTAGAACGGCATACCGGTGACCAGCTTGCGCGCCGGGGCGCCGCGCCGCAGCCAGGCGTTGACGGTCTGGTCGACGCTGAAGTCGTTCTTCGCGTACAGCGCGGACTGCTGGGCGGTGGTCTTCTCACCGGAGACGTGGAAGTCGTAGCCCTGGAGGTTCACGAAGTCGAAGTCCCGCATGATCTTGGCGACTTCGAAGCCCGCGTCGATCTTCGCGGGGGCGGTCGGCACGTACGCGCTGAGCTCGAAGTGCTTGCGGCCCTTGAGCGTGCGGCTGTACGCGTCGACCTGGGTGCGGAACTCGTGGACGAGCTTGGTGAAGTTCTGCTTGTCCTCGGGGCGGATCACGTTGCCGGGGGCGCCGTCGGAGCCCGGCCACTCCCAGTCGAGGTCGATGCCGTCGAAGAGCCCGGCCGCCGCGCCCGGGCCGCCCCGGCCGTCGTTCACGGGCAGGTTGCCCTTGAGGTAGAGGTCCACGCAGGAGGCGACCAGCGCCTTGCGCCCGGCGTCGGTGCGCACGGCGTCCGAGAAGTACGCCGAGCCGCTCCAACCACCCAGCGAGATCATCACCTTGAGGCCCGGGTGCGCGGCCTTGAGCTTGCGCAGCTGGTTGAAGTTGCCGACCAGCGCCTGCCCGGCGGTGTCGGCGGCACCGTCCACCGACTCCGCCGCGCCGACCGGGCGGGTGTAGTCGGCGTACGGGTCCGAGCCGGGGCCGCCCATCTGGCAGGTGCCGGCCGGGCCGACGTTGCCGAAGGCGTAGTTGATGTGGCTCAGCTTGCCGGCGGTGCCGCTGGTCTCCAGGTCCTTGACGTGGAAGTCGCGGCCGTAGATGCCCCATTGGATGAAGTAGCCGACCCGCTTGTACGAGGCGGAGCCGTGCCGCGAGGAGTCGGCCGCCCCGTCGAAGTCGGCCGCCGCCGCGGCGGGGGCGAGCGGGACCAGCAGCCCCAGGACGGCCGCGGCCGCGGCGCCGAAGGTCAAGCGGGTCGGGAATCTGTGACGCATGGACGAGATCACCCCTTGTGCGGTGGGGGCCGCACGATCGTGGGAACGGTGGACGGCACAGGGAGTCCGCAGGGTGCACCCGTACTGGGCGGCGACGACTCAACACGCCACGGCCCTTTCCTGTCAACGGAGTTCGGCAAAGGTTTTGCAAAACGGGCCGATCGGAGCGGCCTCACCGAACGGCCCGACCGGAACCTCGCCCGGGTGCGCGTCCCGCCCCCGCATGCCACAGAGCGACGGCCCGTCCCGGGGGTGAGAGCACCGGCCACCACGACGGAGGGCCCGTCACGGGCGCGCGACTCGCCTTCTTCGCCACCCGCACCGGCGGCACGCCGATCAAAGGCCTGACGGCCCCGGGCCGCGCGAGGTGTCCGGCTCCGGCTACACCGAGGCGGCCGCCGCGGTGGACCGTCCCGAGGCGGCCTGCCGTCAGCCGGCGGTGCGGGCGCGCCGTCACCTGCGGGACGGGCGGCCGCGGTTCGAGGCCGAGCGCGAGGAGCGGGACGAGCCCGCCGCCGCGCTTCTTCGGCGCCCTTGAGCGGGCCCGCCGCGCCGGGGGCCGGTCCGCCGGGGCGGGGCCGCCCTCACGGTGACGGCGCCGGGCCCTCCCCCTCGGGAGCGTCCGGCGCCGGGCGCCGCGGCGCGGATCCGGCGGCCCAGCCCTGGCCGACCAGGGCCTCGCCGAGGCGGTCGATGTCGGCGGCCATGTCGATGTCAGGGTTGAGCAGCCACTGGAGCTGGAGGCCGTCGGCGGCGGCGATGAAGATCCGGGCGAGCCAGGCCGCGTCCACGGCCGCCGGGTCGGCGACGCCGTGCTCGATGCGCTCCGCGAGCCGGGCGCGGAGGCGCTCGTAGCGCTGCTCGAAGAAGTCGTGCGCGGGGTGGTCGGGCTCGGCCGCCGCCGCCGCGAGGTCGACGAAGAGCTTGACCAGCCCCGGGGTGGACGCGTTGTGCCGCAGCACCGCCGAGTGCGGCGGCTCGGTGTTCCCGGCGGCGGGGCCGAAGCGCTCCTCGGCCGCCGCGTCGCGGGCCTCCAGGACGGCCGTGAGCAGGGCCTCCTTGCTGCCGAAGTGGTGCATCACGCCGGCGTAGGTCATCCCGACGCGCTGGGCGATGTCGCGCAGCGAGACGTTGCGGCCGCCGGCCTCCGCGTAGGCGGCGAGCGCGGCGTCGATGATCTGCTGCCGCTTGGCCGAGGTCTTGGCGTACGGCCCCCGAGGCTTGCTCATGGGCGGAGTCTACCGGGCCCGACACAAAAACATGTCGCCGCCAGGTTTTCGACGGCGAAAGCATTGCCCTGTCATGTTTTCGTGCTTAGGGTGAGGCATTCCGAGGCACCCCGAGGCACCCCCCGCGCGAAGCGGCTAAGGAGCACACCCATGACCGACCGGAGCCACCACCCCGCCCTGACCACCGAGCAGCAGGCCGCGCTGACCTCCGGCGGCGACTTCTGGCACACCCGCGCCCTGCCCGAGGCCGGCGTCGAGAGCATCATGCTCACCGACGGCCCGCACGGCCTGCGCAAGCAGCCCGAGGGCGGGGACGCCCTCGGCATCGGCACCAGCGAGCCGTCCACCTGCTACCCGCCGGCCTGCGCCCTCGGCTCCTCCTGGGACCCGGAGCTCGCCGAGCGCGTCGGCCGGGCCATCGCCCTGGAGGCCGTCGCCAAGAACGTCTCCGTCGTGCTCGGCCCCGGCGTCAACATCAAGCGCTCCCCGCTCGGCGGGCGCAACTTCGAGTACCTCTCCGAGGATCCGCTGCTCACCGCCCGGATCGGCGCCGCCCTGGTGAACGGCGTGCAGTCCCGGGGCGTCGGCACCTCGCTCAAGCACTTCGCCGTCAACAACCAGGAGACCGACCGGTTCCGGGTCAGCGCCGAGGTCGACGAGCGCACCCTGCGCGAGATCTACCTGCCCGCCTTCGAGCACATCGTCACCACCGCCCGCCCGACCACCGTGATGGCCGCCTACAACGCGGTCAACGGCGTCCCGGCCGCCCGCAACCACTGGCTGCTGACCGAACTGCTGCGCGGCGAGTGGGGCTTCGACGGCGCGGTCGTCAGCGACTGGGGTGCGGTCGGCGAGCGCGTCGCCTCGCTCGCCGCCGGACTCGACCTGGAGATGCCGCCCTCCCGCCGGGAGGCGGAGGTCGTCGCGGCCGTCGAGGACGGCCGGCTCGACCCGGCCGCCCTGGACACCGCCGCCCGGCGCGTGCTGGAGCTGCTGGCGCGCACCGCCGCCGCCCGGGTGCCCGGCGGGCGGTTCGACGAGGACGAGCACCACGCGCTGGCCGGCGCCGCCGCCGCGCAGTGCGCCGTCCTGCTCAAGAACGACGGTGGCCTGCTGCCGCTCGCCCCCGACGGCGCCGAAACCCTCGCCGTCATCGGCGAGTTCGCCCGCACCCCGCGGTTCCAGGGCGGCGGCAGCTCGCACGTCGTGCCCACCAGGCTCGACACCGCGCTCGACGCGATCCGCGCGACCGTCACCGACCCGGAGCGGATCCGGTTCGCCCCCGGCTTCACCCTCGACGGCGTGGCCGACCCGGCCCTCGTCGCCGAGGCCGTCGAGGCCGTGCGCACCGCGCGGCACGTCGTGCTCTTCCTCGGCCTGCCCGAGACCCACGAGTCCGAGGGCTACGACCGCACCGACATCGACCTTCCCGCCGACCAGCTCGCCCTGCTCGACGCCGTCACCACCGCCGCCGGGGCGGCCGGCGCGGACGTCGCCGTGGTCCTCTCCAACGGCGCGCCGGTGCGGCTCGCCCCGTGGCAGGACCGGGTCGGGGCGGTCCTGGAGGGCTGGCTGCTCGGCCAGGCCGGCGGCTCGGCGCTGGCCCGGCTGCTGTTCGGCCTCGACAACCCCTCCGGCCGGCTCGCCGAGACGATCCCGCTGCGGCTGGAGGACACCCCCAGCCACCTGCACTTCCCCGGCGCGGACGGCAAGGTCCACCACGGCGAGGGCCTGTACGTCGGCTACCGGTACTACGACACCCTCGGCCTGCCGGTCGCCCACCCGTTCGGCCACGGCCTGAGCTACACCACCTTCGGCTACCACGGCCTGGAGGTGACGCCCACCGGGGACAACCGCTACGACGTCTCGTTCACGGTCACCAACACCGGCGACCGGGCCGGCGCCGAGGTCGCCCAGCTGTACGTGCACGAGTGCGCGCCGCGGCTGCGCCGACCCGAGCACGAGCTGAAGGGCTTCGCCAAGGTCCGCCTGGAGCCCGGCGAGAGCGCCCGGGTGACCGTCGCGCTCGACGAACGGGCCTTCGCCCACTGGTCGGTGCGCGACCACCGCTGGCGGGTCGAGGGCGGCGAGTTCGAGCTGCGGATCGGCGCCTCCTCGCGGGACCTGCGGCTGCGCACCACGGTCGACTGCCCCGGCGACGGCTACGTTCCGGCGCTCACCGCGGAGTCCACCCTCGGCGAGTGGCTGGCCGACCCGGTCGGGGCGCGGATCATCGGCGCGGCGATGCGGGCGGCGGCGGACGCCGTCGGCATGCCCGTCGACGACCCGCTCGCCTCGGCCATGGGCGCGAGCCTGCCGATCGGCCGCATCCCGGCGTTCGTCGCCAGCGTGACGCCCGAGGACATCGACCGGCTGGTCGCCGCCCACCGCGAGCTGACCGCTACGGGCTGACCTCCGCGAGCTGTTCTCCGCGAGCCGGCCGCCGCGAGCCGCCCGCCGCCCGGGCCGTCGAAGCCCGACCCACCGGCGCCGTCGGGTCCGCAGCGCCGTTCAGCCCCCCGCGCCCTCCGGTCGCGGCTGGTCCCGGTCCGGCCACACCTCGATGTGGTCGGCCTCCAGGACCAGCCGCACCCGGTGCGCCAGGCCCAGCGACTCGGTGTACTCGCGCGGCAGTTGGAGCCGGCCGACCCGGTCCAGCACGGCGTACTCCTGCTCGCCGCCCACGCCGTCCGCCCCATCAGCCCCGGCGACGGCCGGGTGGCGCAGCACCTCGGCCGAGGTCCGGCCGTCGCGGATCCGCACCGTGCGCCCGACCTGGTCGGCCACCAGGGCGTCGTGGGTGACGATCAGCACGGTGGTGCCCAGCTCGGTGTTGGCGGTGCGCAGGGCGTCGAAGATCTCCTCCGACGTGGCGGTGTCCAGCTCGCCGGTGGGCTCGTCGGCGAGCAGCAGCCGCGGTTCGTTGGCCAGTGCGACGGCGATCGCCACCCGCTGCTGCTCGCCGCCGGAGAGCATCGCGGGGGTGCGGTCGGCGGCCTCGGCGATGCCCATCAGGCCGAGGAGCTCCCTCGCCCGCTCGGCCCGCCGCCGGCGCGGCACCCCGGCGTAGCCCATCGGCAGCTGCACGTTCTCGCGGGCCGTCAGATAGGGCAGCAGATTGGCCGCGGTCTGCTGCTGGATCGTCCCGACGGTGCGGCGCCGGTAGGCGGTCCGCGCGCGCCCCTTGAGCGTGCCCAGGTCGGTGTCGGCCACCCGGGCGGTGCCGGCGCTGGGGGTGTCCAGGCCGGCCAGGATGGCGAGCAGGGTGGACTTGCCGGAGCCGGAGGCGCCGACCAGCGCGAGCAGTTCGCCCTCCTGCACGGTCAGGTCGAGCCCCTGCAGGGCCTGCACCTCGACCCCGTCGCGGGCGCGGGTGCCGGTGCGGAAGATCCGCACCAGGCTCTCGCACGCCACCATGGGCCGGTCGGTCGGACGGACGGTCACAGGGCCTCCCCCAGTCGCAGCACGGCGCCCAGTCCGCGGCGGCGGGCGATCGCCGCCTCCAGGACGGCGGTCGCCGTCATCAGCACGGCCAGCGCGACGCCGAGCGCCGCCGTGATCGTCCAGTCGATGTGGACGGCGGGCTCGAACGGCCCGCCGGTGATCGCCCCCAGCCGCAGCCCGGGGCCGAGCGCGGCGGGCAGCAGCAGGCCGAGCGCGGTGCCGCCGAGCGCCGCCGCCAGCACCAGCGGCACCAGCTGGAGCAGGTGCAGCCCGAGCACCGCCCGGCCGCCGATCCCCAGGGTGCGCAGGTAGGACGTGGTCCGGGCGCGCTCGGTGGCGCTCAGCAGCAGGTCCAGGGCGAACGCGCCGAGCCCGAGCAGCAGGCCGAGCACGGTGGTGATCCGGAAGGCCAGCTGCGCCGAGCGGGCCAGCCCGTCCGTGCGCAGCGCGCGGAGCTCGCCGGCCCGGTCGCGGAACTCGGCCGGCGGCCCGGCGTTCCCGCCGGGCGACAGCCGCGGGGCGAGGGCGCTCCGCAGGGCGACCGGGTCCGGCGGCGGCCCGCCGGCGGCCGGGTAGAACAGGACGGCGGACGGCATCCGGTGCTGCGCGGGCAGCCGCTCGGCGGACGGACCGGTGAAGACCAGCAGCGGGCCCGACCGCCGCCCGTCGCCGAGCACCGGTCCGAGCACCGGGTCGCGCAGGGCCTCCTCGGGCAGGGCTCCGACCACGTGGACCAGTGCGTGGTCCATGCCCAGCGCGGAGAGGTCGAAGCCGCCGTCGGGGAACCGGGCGGCGAGCCCGGGATCGGCGAGCGCGGTGAGCACGGGCACCGCGTTGTCGTTCCCGACCGGCCTGACCCGTGCGTCGAGTCCGGTGGCGGACAGGGCTCGGGCCAGCGGGGAGGACGGGTTCGCGGAACCCAGGGCGGCGGCGTCCAGCCCGACGAGCCGGACACCCTCGTAGCCGGTGCCGTCGTCCTGCGAGACGAGGTCGCCGGTCGCGCCGGTGACGGTCACCCGGAGCGGCGCGGTGGGTGTCGGCGGCAGTTCCCCGGTCAGCCGCGCCTTCGGTCCGACCAGGGCGGCGGGCGCCCCGCCGGTGTGCCAGTCGGCGAGCTGCGTCTGGCCGTCCCCGAGGGTGCGCGGAACCAGCCCGCCGTAGACCCCGTAGCCCAGGGCGAGCACCAGGACCAGCAGGGCGAGCGCGGCCGCGCCGCTGCGGGTGCCGGCCCGGGCGAGCGCCACCAGCGGGACCAGGCCGCGCGAGCGGCGCGCCCAGCGCGTGGCCCCGAGCAGCAGCGGGGGCAGCAGCCGGACCAGCGCCCCCACCACGACCAGCGCCAGGAGGACCGGCGCGAGGGCGAGTTGGGGGTCGATGCCGGAACCCGCGTAGGCGCCGCGGGTGCGCAGCGCGACCAGCCCGCCGGCGGCCAGCAGCACGACCAGGGCCTCCAGGACGAGCCGGCGCGAGCGCGGCACGGGCCGGGCCCGCCCGGCGGAGGCGAGCAGCACCGCGGCCGGGGCGCACCAGACCAGTACGGCGGCGACCAGGACCGGCACCGGGGATCCGAGGGCGGCGCCCGGTGGCGCGAGCGCGCGGCCGGCCGCCCAGCCCGCCGCCGCGCCGGCGCCGACCGCGACCGCGGCCTCCGCCAGCAGTCGGCCGGCGATCCCCGACAGGCCCGCGCCGCGGGTGAGCTGGAGCGCGAAGGCACCGGCCCGGCGGCGGTTGCCGAGCCGGGCGGCGGCCAGGGCGGTCGCCACCACCACGGCGAGCAGCCCGGCGAGCGCGAAGCCCTGGAGCTGCTCGGTGCGCCGCCGTTGGCCGGCGAAGGCGTCCGCCTCCCGGCCGAGCTGCTCGGTGACGTCGATCACCTCCACCGGCCGGCCGGCGAGCTCGCACGCCCCGCTCCCGCACAGCTTCTCCAGCGGCGCCGAGCGCAGACCGGCGAGGTCGGACCGCAGGCCGGCCAGGCCCGCCGGGGTGGCGGTCGGCCCCGAGCGGTCGAGGGCCACCGGCAGCTCCCAGTCCACCGCGAGGCCGGCGCCGCGGTTCGCCGCCAGTTCCATGCCCCCGGCGCTGGTCAGCATCTCGCCGTAGAGCACCTGGCCGACCCGCTCCGTCAGGACCACGGGCACGACCAGCATCGGGTTGCGCCGCCAGAGCCGGTCCGCGCCGTGGTCGGTGCGGAACACCCCGACCAGGATCACCGGGACGGACATCCCGCCCCCGATCAGGTCGAACCGCCGGCCCACGGCCATCCCGAAGCGGTCCCGGGTGGCCTCGGAGACCGCGACCTCGATCGGCTCCGAGGACCCGGCCCGGTCCGCGGCGCGGTCCTCGGGCTGCGCCGGCGCCCGGCCCTCGACGTACTCGACCGGCGTGTCCCCGGTGGCGGGCTGCGCGTGGACCAGGCTCAGCTTCTGCGGCAGGTCGGTGGCGGTGGGTGCGCCCGGCCCCGCGGGAAACCCGGCGTTGGTGGTGACGGCGGCCCGCGATCTGCCGAATGCGGCGGCCGTCCGCGGGCCGCCGGCGGCGCGCAGCCCCTCGCCGATCCGGTCCAGGTCCCGGTCCAGCGTGCCCGGCCGCGCGGGCGGCAGCCACGACCGCGGGACGGCGACGGTCGCGGCGGAGACCAGCGGCCGCTCCAGCTGGGCCCGGGAGACGCGGTCCGCGAAGGTGCCGGCCGCCAGCCGGTCGAACCGCGGCGGCCAGCTCAGCGGGATCGCCGTGAGCAGGACGGCGAGCAGTGCGAGCACGGCCGCCACCGGCCAGGCGATCCGCGCCTCGCGCCGGATCAGGCGCAGGGTCAGCATGTGGGGCTCCCCCCGTCGAAGCGTCCGTCGGCGGGCACGCCGTCCGCCGGGCTCATCCGTCCTCCCCCGCGCGCAGGGCCCGGACCAGGTCGACCCGGGCCAGCAGCCGGGTGAGGACCAGCACGGCGAGGGCGAGCAGCACACCCGAGGCCAGCGCCGTGAGCAGGGCCGCGGGGCGCCCCGGGCCGGCGGCCAGGGACGGGAAGACCGGGCCGGCGGTGTCGTCCAGCACGGTGAACACGAGCAGCAGGGCGGCGAGCAGCACTCCCAGCAGCCCGCCCAGCAGGACCGGCGGCGCGGTCACCGCCACCTGTTCGGCGCGCAGCAGCGCGGTCAGTTCGCCGCGCCGTACGCCCAGCGCGCGCAGCACCGCGAACTCCCGTCGGCGGGCGCGGACCGTGCTCACCGTGTGCAGGGTGAGCGCGGTGACCGCGAACAGCGGGGCGGTGACCAGCACGAGCAGCCAGGCGCAGCGCAGGCCGACCCGGAACGGGTCGTCCGCGAGGGCGGCGGCGGCCTTCAGGACGCTCTCCGGTCGGCCGAGCCCGCCGCGGCCGTCGACGGCGGCCCAGGTGGCGGCCGGGTCGTCGCTGGCCAGCCACCAGCGGGCGGCGACGGGCGGGGGTCCGCCCAGGGCCGTGCGGGTCGCGGTGAGGGCCCGCAGGTCCAGCACCAGGTGGCCGTTGCGCCTGCCGTAGCCGGGCAACGCGTCGACCACCCCGGTGATCCGGACCTTCTGGGTGCTGTGCCCGTCGCGCTCCCAGTCGAGTCGGACGGTGTCGCCGACCCGGGCGTGAACGGCGTCGAGCAGCGCGCGGTCGGCGAGCACCGGCAGGACGGGGAGCGCGGGCGGGAGGGTGCCGGTGCCGGACCCGGGCAGCACCGCGAGGACGGCGTCCGCGCCGGCCGGGGTCAGGGGTTGCGGCGGCTCGTTGGAGCGCAGCACCGTGCGCAGCAGGTCGGATCCGTCGCTCTGCCAGGTGCAGGCGTCGGCCCGGTCGGAGGTCTCCTGCTCGGGCCCGCGCGTGGTGCCGGGGCAGTCGAGCGCGGCGGGATCGACGGGGGCCGTGCCGGGGCGGGCCCAGGCCTGCCCCGGCGGCAGCGCGAGGTCGGTCCGCCGGCCGTCGGCGAGGGCGGTGATCCGCGGCACGCGCAGGTCGAGGGTGACGCGCCGGCCCAGTGTGCCGGGGAAGTGGACGCCGAGCCGGCCGATCGCCGGCCGGTCGTCGCCGGCCAGCGGGACGGTCAGCGTGTGCGGGCGGCCGTCGGCCGGCAGGGGGACCGTCACCTGCTCGGTCAGGCCCGCGGCGTCGTGGATCCACAGCCGCAGGCCGAGGCCGGGCTCCGGGACCGGCAGGTCGGTGCCCGCCTGGACGGTCACCTCCAGGGCGCTCGACCCGTCCGGCAGTCCGATCCCCGGCGCGGGCGCGCCGGCCAGCGGGGCGAGCAGTTCCGGGAGCGGGCGGTCGGCCTGGTCCCCGCGCAGCGTCGGCAGGTTCGCGGCGGCGGCGGCCGTGCTGTCGAGGCCGATCGCCTGCACCAGGGTGCTGCCCACGAACACGGACTGCTCGGCCACCGGGGTGAGGCCCGTCACGCCCGGCAGCGCGGCCAGTTCGGCGCGCTGCCGCACCTGGACTCCGGGCACCCCGGTGAGCCGCAGGTCGGCGCCGACCGCGTGGGCCGCCCGGTCGCGGTCGCTGTCCGGCAGCGCGCCCAGCACCCCGGCGGCGAGACTGCCGCAGGCCACCGCCAGCAGGGTGGCCAGCACCGGCACCGCCTGGCGTCCGGTGTCGCGGCTCAGCCGCCAGGCGCCCAGCGGCAGGACCAGGCCGCGGGCCCGGCCGGCCATCCGCTCCAGCAGCCGCCCGGCCGCCGGCAGCACCCGCAGCAGCAGGACCGCGCCCGCCACCGCCATCGCCATCGGCGCGAGGACCAGCGTCGCATCGACCCGGGAGTCGAACCCGGCGCCGGTGTCCGTCACCACCACGCCCCCGTAGCGGCGCAGTTGGAGGAAGCCCAGCAGCGCCACGGTGAGCAGCGCCAGGTCCGCGCCGGCCCGCTGCAGGCCCAGCCGGCGCGGGCTCCGGCCGCGCAGCGCGCGCAGGGCGCCCGGGTCCAGCGCCTGCCGGGCGAGCGGCAGCAGCAGGGCCGCGCCGTGCACCAGGAGCGCGAACGCGGCGGCCCACCAGACCGTCCGGCCGCCGTCCGCGGCCAGCCCGTGCGCCCCGACGGCGCGCAGTACGACGGCGAGCAGCGGCTCGGCCAGCAGCAGCCCGCAGGCCGCCGCCGGCACCGCGGCGACCGCCCACTCGCCCGCCGCCGTCGCCAGCAGCCACGGCGCTCCGGCGCCGCGGGTGCGCCGGAGCGCCTGTTCGGCGGCGACCGCGTCGGCCAGCCGGCGGGCCGTCAGCACGAGCACCACGGCCGCGAGCAGGGCGAGCAGGGCGATCGGCACGGCGATCTGGGACCTGGCCGTCAGGGCCGGCACCACCTGGCGGTCGACGGCGGCGGGCAGCAGGCTGTGCACCTCGGTGCCGGTCAGCGCGGGCCCGCCGCCGCGGTGGACCGAGCGGGCGGGGTCCGAGCGGGTGAAGGCGGCCACCCGGTCCCGCAGCCCGGCGAGTTCGGCCAGGCTCGACCCGGCGGGGTCGGGCAGGGCCAGCCAGAGGGCCACCGTGCGGCTGCTGTACGCGGGGAGCGCCGTCAGCTGCCGGCCGTCGACCAGCATCAGGGCGAATCCCTCGCCGACACCGCCGCCGAGGCCCGCCCAGACCGCGGCGGCGTCCGGGCCGGGCCGGTAGACGCCGGTCACGGTGAGCGTGAGCGGCTCGCCGGTGCCGGGGGAGCCGATGACCACGCTGCCGCCGGTGTCCAGCCCGAGCCGGTCGGCGGCGTCCTCGGGGAGGGCGACGCGCAGTCCGCCGCCGGCGGCGGGGGCCGTCGCCGGCGCGTCCGGCCTGTCCGACGCTTCGGGCGCGTCCGGCCAGCTCCCGCTGCGCAGTTCGCCGTAGCGCCCGGTGTCCGGCAGCGCGACCGGGAGGACGGTGAGCGCGGTGTCGGTGGCCCACCGGCGGCCGCCGGGCGGCAGCGGCAGGTCCACCGTGCCGGTGGCGCGCAGGGCGTTCTCGGTGCGGAACGGGATGCCGCCCATCGTCCTGACCAGTGCGGCGTGCACCGCCCGGTCGGCGGCCGGAAGGCCCTCGGCCTGCCAGCGCGCGGTGACCTCCACCGACCTTCCGGCATCGGCGGCGAGCCGCTGGCGCACCCCGGTGGTGGCGGCCGACTGGGCCAGCCCGGCCAGTGCGGCGAGCACCGCCGTGGCCACCAGCACGCTCACGGCGGCGGCCGTCAGCACCAGCCCGTGCCGCCCCGCCCGGCGCCCGATCCGGCGCCCCGCCTCCGCCAGTGCCATCCACCGCTCCCCTCGCCGCCCTCCCCACCGGAGGGGCGCACCGCGCCACGGCACCGGCCGGGACGCGGAGTTGAGGTTCTACCACAGCGAACCCCATGTGGTCTGTACCAATTCGGTACGGGGTCGCATCATGGCTGACGGATCGACAGCTCAGTTGATCGGCGGGCTGTTTGTGTCCGCCCGGGTCGAATCTCTGCCCGGAAGGACATCCGGCATTCGGAGGGACCCCGGGATCCGGACGCCTGGGGAGCCCGGTCCGCGATCCCCGACGAGCGGAGCAGCCGGGCGGTTTCGGCACCGGAAGAGCGTGTCGGGCGCGGGCGTCCCGGCACGCAGGAGCCCGGCGGCCGGGGTTCCGACCGCCGGGCTTCCGGCCACCGGGCCGCGGACAGCCCCGCCCCCGATCCGTACGGAGCTGTCCGCGGGAGGCCGGTCAGGCCGGGGCGCTCATGCAGAGGTTCCACTGGGTGGTGGCGAAGGCTACGCCGCCCGACCAGTAGTTGACGTTCCACGCCGCCTCGCACTGCTCGTACTGCGAGTGCGAGACCACGTGGGAGTGCGGCGGAGGCTGCGGCGTGCCGCCCTGGTCCGCGTTCGCCCGGGCGGCGGCGGTCAGGGCCAGCAGTGGGGCCAGCACGGCCACGGTGGCGGCCGCGGCGACCGGTCGGCGAAGACTCATGGGAAGAACCCTCCTTCGGGGGAACGGCATCGCCGGCGCCCGGCACCTCCCTCCGGTGGCCGACGCCGTGGACCGAATCCTCGCGGCAGCGGCCGGTGCGGCGACATCCCATGTTTCTGGGCCGTCTCCCGGGACGACGCGCCGACCGTCGGAGCCCGGCGGTCCGCAGTCATGTGACCGGTGCGTGCCGAACGGCCGGTCGATCCGAGGATCGACCGGCCGTTCGCCGTGGGAGAGAAGGTCGTCCGCGGGGCTGTCGGCCGTCACCCGGGACGTGCACAATCAGCCGTATGACGATCACCCCGGGCGCTCCACCCACGCGAACCACGCCCGGCCGCCTCGCGCTGGGGCTCCTGACGGGCGGGGTGATCGGGGCCTCGCTGACCGCCTTCATCGGCGGGTGCGCCACCGCGAAGGCCCCGCTGATCGTCCTGGGCCTGCTCCTGCCCACGGTCTTCGGCCTGCTCCGCTACCTCGGCACCCGGCCGCGCCGGGCCCGTGAGCGAGCCGTCGCGCCGCGCACGGCGCTCGCGATGATCGAGAATCTGCAGGCCCTCGGGGGCGAGGACAGCGACGTCCCGGTGCGGTTCGAACTGACCGTCGCGCCGGACGGAGCACCCGCGTACCGCGTCGAGTTCCGGCAGGCCGTCAACCTCGTCGAGCTTCCCGACTACCGGCCCCGCGGGATCGTGGTCGTCGAGTATCCACCGGACCGGCCCTGGAAGGTGCGGATCGTCAAACGGCCGACGCCGGCGTGGGAGGAGCGGGCGGCCCGCGCCGTCCTGGACTCCGCGCCGGGACCGGCCATGAAGGAGGATCCCCTGCGCGGCTGCGCAACCGGGCTCCTCGCCCTGCTCGGCCTGCTGCTCGGCACCGGCGCCGTCCTCCTGCTGTTCCGCGCCGACCTGTTCGGCCGCGACGCGGGCGGCGGCGCCCCGAAGCCGTCCGTCACCTCCTCGTCCACCTCGTCGTCGACCTTCTCCTCGACCTTCTCGTCGACCACGACCACCGTGACGTCGGCGACCGGAACGGTCACCCTCGGTCCGGGCCGGTCGATGCTCGACCAGGGCGAACTGCGCAGGTCGGTCGAGTCGTTGACGCAGGACGCCGACCACCGCCAGGCACTCACCCTGGTCGTGCAGGACCGTCTGCTGACGGTGGTCTACTCCCCCGCCGGTGCCGGCGCCGCCGGGTTCGACCCGCGTTCGCTGCCCCTCGACCGCGTCGCCGCGCTGGTCGAGGAGGCCAGGACCACCCTGGGCGTCGACTCCCCGCGGAGCTGGCAGCTGACCGCCGACGGCGTCACCGGTTCTCCCACGCTCAGGATCACCGTCACCGGCGAGCGCGGCACGGGGATCCTGGAGGCGGACGGACAGGGCAAGGTGCTGCGGCGCAACGGCAGTTGACCCGACCGACCACGACCGGCTGGAGGAGGGCGCATGGGTTGGCACGGTTCACTGGTGCTGTGGTGTGCGGTATGGGGCGTGGCGGCGCTGATCTGGTGCGGCATGTCGCTGGCCGGCGTGACCCGGGCGCAGCGGACGGTCCGGCTCACCGGGCGGATCGAGCGGGTGCGGGCGCCCCGGCACGGCGGGTCCCGGGCCGGCGGGATATCGGTGGTGGTCTCCTACCGCGACCCGGCCTCCGGGCAGGACGTCACCGTGACGAACGACGGCGAGCGCGGCGAGATGATCACCGCCGCGTGGGAGGGCCGGGAGATCGGGGTCAGCCACCCGCGGGGCAGACCGCACGCCTACCGGTTCTCCAACGCCCCCGAGCCGCCCACGCGCGGGCTGGGCCGGGCCGGCTGCGCGGCCTTCCTGGTCTACGCCGGGCTGGTGGCCCTGGTCGCGGTCGACCGGGGCTGGCCGTGGGCGCTGATCGGCTCCGGCGGTCCGGCGGCGGTCCTCGGCGCCGTCCACCTGCCCGGGGCGGTACGGGACAGGCGCGGCCGCCTCGGCAGGCTGGCCGCGATGGAGGCCGTGCCGGGCCGGGTCGTCGCCGTCCTGCGGGACGTCAGCGTCGACCAGGACGACGGCCACACCAGGACCACGATCACCCCGGTCCTCTCGTTCACCACCCGCGCGGGCGCGGTCGTCACGGCCCACTGCACGGCGAACCTCCCGGACCCGGCCGGCGCGTACGGCCGCGACGTCACCGTCCACTACACCGCCGCCGACCCGGCCGAGTTCACGGTGGACCGCGCGGCCGGGGAGCGCTCGGAGAGGTGGGACGTGGTCGTCCACGTGCTGGTGATCGCCGTACTCGCGGCCGTCGCCGTGGCGGGAGCGGTGCTCCTGCGGGTCTGAGGAACGGGACCGCCCCCCCGGCCGGGCCGGCCTCCGCCCCCTCCCCTCCGCCTCCGCCTCCGCCTCCGCCTCCGAAGACCCTGCGGCCGGTCGACCCGGCGGTTCGGACGCCTTCGCCGGGTCGAGCGGCCGCTTCCCGTGGCAGGGGCGCCGGATCAGCCGACGAGGGTGTCCTTCAGCCAGGGGACGATCACGGCCATCGCCTCGCCGAAGCGCGAGATGGCGCAGTGGCCGGTGTCCGGGATCAGCACGACCCGGGTGTCCCGGCGGCCCTCGAACACGGTGGTGTCCTCCAGCGGGACGTGCACGTCCTCGGTGCCGTTGACCACCAGCATCGGCCCGTTGTCGTCCCGGTCCAGCAGCGGGCGCAGGTCGAAGGACGCGAAGGCCCGCGCCAGTTCGGCCCCGCTCGGCGCGGCGTCGAAGCCCAGGGCGTTGCCGACGATGCCGTCCATGCCGAAGGCGAAGCCGCGGCCGGCGGCGAACGAGCGCTCCACCGGGCCGCCGAGCACCACCGAGGCGTCCACCGCCCCGGTCAGCCCGGCCCGGGCGGAGTAGTAGCCGCCCATCGAGATGCCGAAGTGGCCGACCGTGCCGTTGCCGAGCGCGCGGGCGTACGCGACCAGGCCGTCGATCACCTCGGCGCCGCCGTCCGGGGTCATCGGCAGGTGGGAGGTCTCGCCGGTGCCGGCGAGGTCGAACAGCAGCAGCCGCGCCGGCAGGGCGAGCGCGAGCTGCTCCCACATGCCGTGCAGGTCGGTCTTCCAGGAGTCCACCCCGCCGCTGGCCAGCACCACCGGGGCGTCGGCGGGCAGGCCGGGGGCGGCCATCAGGTGGACCGGCAGGGCGGCCTCGCCGCCGCGGTACGGGACGGTGAGCACCCGGCGCTCGAACTCCACCGGGAAGTCGGCGGCGGCCAGCACGTACTGCTCCACCTGGCGGGCGAGCGCGGTGCGCTTCGGTTCGTCGGCCAGCGAGGGGAACTTGGCCCAGCCGTACGCCTGCGCGGCCAGGCGGTGCCGCCCCGCCGCGGCGTGCCGGGCGGCGAGGGCGGACCACTCGTGCACCCAGCCGCCGGGCCGGTCGGGCCACATCCCGGTGACGGCGGCGCGGACCGCGTCCACCTCGTCGACGGGCAGGCCGAGGGTCATCTGCGGATAGCGCTCGACGAACAGGTCCTGCGGGTCCAGGGGCCAGGTGAAGGACATGGCGGTGCCTCCTGCCGTTCTTAAAGCCGGAACTCTTGCCTTAGCGACTATGCGCCTGGATGTCGCTTAACGCAAGCGACCCTGCGTTAAGGTGGTGGCCGAGGTGATCGACACATGACCGAGGAAGAACCGGAGCCGATCCGCCGCCGCCCGGGCGGCCGCGCCGCACGCGTCCGCCAGGCGGTGCTGACGGCCGCCATGGAGCTGCTGGCCGAGGAGGGCATCACCCGGCTCACCGTCGCCGGGGTCGCGGCCCGCGCCGGGGTCAACGAGACGACGGTGTACCGGCGCTGGGGCAGCCGGGAGAAGCTCGTGCTGGACGCCATGCTGGCCGGCAGCAACGAGGGCATCCCCGTCCCCGACACCGGAGCCGTCCGCACCGACCTGGCCGCCTTCGCCCGCGCCCTCGCCGAGTACCTCGCCACCCCGGCCGGCCGCTCCGTCGCCCGGGCGGCCGCGCTCAGCTCCGACGACCCCGGCCTCGCCGAGGCCTGGCAGGCCTTCTGGCAGTCCCGCCTCAACCAGGCCGGCGCCGTCGTCGCCCGGGCCGTCGAACGCGGGGAGCTCCCGGCGGGCACCGACACGGCCCTGGCGCTGGAGCTGCTCTGCTCCCCGCTCCAGACCCGCGCCCTGCTCGGCCACCGCCCGGTCGCCGAACCGGACCTGCCGGAGCGCCTGGCGGACCTGGTGCTGAACGGGCTGCGGGGAGGGAGTCAGGGACCGCCCGCCTCCCCTCACTCGTTCGGGTGCAGCTGACCGCCCTTCGGTTTCCGGCCCCCCCGCCCGGGTCCATGATCCGCCTGGACGGCGCCCCACCGGGCGTCCCGGCCTTCCAGGAAAGGGCAACTCGTATGACTACAGCGGGCGGAGAGCCGACCCCGTCGGTCAGTGATGCGACACTCGCCGACATCGCCGCCAACGGCGTCTGGCGCGGCGCGAGCCTCGACATCAACCCGGCGGTGCTCGCCGTCGCCCGGGCGCTGCTCGCGGCCCTCCAGGGCACCGCCCCGGCCGCCGCGCTCCCCGAGGAGCTGCGGAAGCTGGTGGAGCAGGTCCTGCGGGAGGCCGGGGTCACCTTCCCCCGCATTCCCGTCACGGAGGAGGTCGGCCTCTCCGCGTTCGCGATCCAGCAGAAGACCTCGGAACCGCGCCCGGTCGTGATCGTCCCCGCCGGCTGGAACCCGTACGGCTGGCTGCCGTTCATGGTCGGCTACCTCTCGCTGGCCGCCCGCGGCTACCACGTGCTGGCCTACACCCCCCGGGGGTTCGGCGCGCCGGACGCGATCTACAGCTCCAACGGGTTCATCAACGTCGCCGGACCGGTCGACCGGGCGGACGGGTCGCTGGTGATCGACCACGCGGAGGGGCTGTTCTCGCCCAGCAGGGTCGGGCTCCTCGGCCTGTCCTACGGCTCCGGGATCAGCCAGCTGATCGCCGCGCACGACCGGAAGAACCGGGTCGCCGCCGTGGCCGCCCTGAGCACCTGGGGCAACCTCGCCACCAGCCTCTACGACCACGGCACCCGGCACCTGAAGGCCGTCGAGCTGCTGATCAAGTTCACCGGGGCCGAGGAGGGCAAGGAGCACGAGAGGTTCGACGAGGAGACCTGGCGCATCCTCCAGAACTTCCTGAAGGGGGAGGAGATGGAGGAGGTGGTGGCCTGGGGCACCCAGCGCTCCCCCGAGACCTTCGTCGGCCTCACCAACGACCGGAACATCCCGACCTTCTACTCGAACACCTGGCACGAGAGCCTGTTCCCGGCCGCCGAGGCGATCGCCACCTTCGAGCAGCTCACCGTCCCCAAGCACCTGAACCTGTGGATCGGCGACCACGGTGCCCCGGAAGGCACCGGCATCACCGGCTTCCCCAGCGGCGCGCCCTTCACCGGCTTCCTGACGCCGATGCTGGAGGCCTACGCCTGGCTCGACCACCACCTGCTCGACAAGCCCAACGAGGTGCCGACCTGGCCGGTGGTCAACAGCCAGGTCATGTTCACCTACGAGACCGCCCCGGCGATCGGCGGCGGCCGGCGGATCACCAAGGCGGCCCGGCGCGAACCGCTCGACTCCTGGTCCGGGGCCACCACCGACACCGAGGCCTGGTACCTGGGCGGCGGCGACGGCAACGGCGGCGACGGCACCCTGTCCGACAAGCCGTCCACGGGCTGGAGCCGCCCGTTCACCGCCGGGACCGAGACCACCGCCACCGCGATGGACGACATCATGGAGACCGGGCAGAAGGAGTGGTTCGGCAACCCCAAGCCCTACGACCCGGCCGGCTTCGAGCGCGACCGGCTGCTGGTCTGGTCCACCGAGGCACTGGCGGGCGGGCGCCGCATCCGCGGCGCCGCCAGGCTCCGGCTCGCCGTGGGCACCGACGAGGGCGACGCCGCCTCCCTGGTCGCCTACCTCTTCGACCTCGCCCCGGACGGCTCCGCCCGGATCATCACCCACGAGCCCCTGACCGTCACCGGTCTGAGCACCGGCACGGAGCGGACCGTCGACTGGACGCTCCAGCCCGCCGCCTACGACCTGCGCGACGGCCACCGCCTCGCCCTGGTCGTCAACAGCCGCGACCGGCTCTACTCGTTCGTCGGCAGCGAGGGCAGCACCACCAGGACCACCGTCACCTCGCTGAGCGGGGAGGAGGCCCTGCTGGAGCTGCCGCTCGGCTGAGCGGCCCGGCGGGCCGCGGACACGGCCGGTCGATCCGGGGATCGACCGGCCGTTCCCCGTGCGGTCAGCCCGCGGACCCCGGCACCACCAGGCCGGACTCGTACGCGATCACCACGGCGTGGGTCCGGTTCTGGGCGCCGAGCTTGGTCAGCACGTTGCCGACGTGCGTCTTCACCGTCTCCGGGCTCACCACGAGCGACTGCGCGATCTCCGGGTTGGACAGGCCGGTGGCCATCAGCCGCAGCACCTCCTCCTCCCGCCCCGTCAGCGCCGCCCTCGGCAGCGCCTCGGCGGAGTCCAGCGGGCGGGCGGCCACCATCCGGCGCAGAGCGGCCGGGAAGAGGATCGCCTCCCCCGCGGCCACCACCCGCACCGCCTCCGCGATCTGCCGGACCGGGAGCCGCTTGAGCACGAAGCCGCTGGCGCCCGCGCCGAGTGCGGCGGTGACGTAGCCGTCGTTCTCGAAGGTGGTGATCACCACGACCTTCGGCGGTTCGGCAGACCGGTCGGCCAGCAGTTGCCGGGTGGCCTCGATCCCGTTGAGGCGCGGCATCCGCACGTCCATCAGGACCACGTCCGGCCGCAGCCGGCGCGCCCGCTCGACCGCCTCGACGCCGTCGGCGGCCTCCCCGACCACCGCGATCCCCGGCTGGGCCGCGAGCAGCGTGCGCAGACCGCTGCGGGTCACCTCGTCGTCGTCCGCGATCAGGAGAGTGACGGCGGCGGGGCCGGGAATCCCGGCCCCGCCCGCCTCGGAGGGAGTCACGCCGACACCCGGACCGGCAGTCGGACCGCCAGCCGCCAGTGCCGCGGCCCGTCCGGGCCGGCCTCGAACTCCCCGTTCAGCAGCCGCACCCGCTCGGCCAGCCCGGGCAGGCCGTGCCCGGACGTCGGGAAGGCCCCGGGGCTCTTGCCGCCACCCGTCCCCGTCCCGGTCCGGTTGACCACCCGGAGCTCCAGGGCGTCCGGCGCCGCCACCACCCCGACCTCGATCGGACCGCCCGCCCCGTGCCGCAGGGCGTTGGTCAGCCCCTCCTGGAGGATCCGGTACGCCGCCCGGGAGAGCGTCCCCTGCACCCCGGCCAGCTCGCCCGACAGGACCGGCTCCACCACCGCGCCCGCGTGCCGCAGCCGGTCCAGCAGTTCGGGCAGGTCGGCCAGGGTCCGGACCGGCGCCGTCCCCGCCTCCTCCTCGCGCAGCACGCCCAGCACGTAGTCCAGGTCCTCCAGCGCGGCCCGGGCCGACTCCTCGATGCTGCGCATCGCGGCCCGCGCCGCCGCCGGGTCGGCGGAGAGCACCTCGCCCGCCACCGCGGCCTGGATCGTGGCCGCCGTCAGCGTGTGCCCGATCGAGTCGTGCAACTCCTGGGCCAGCCGGTTGCGTTCGGCCAGCAGCAGCTCCCGCTCGGCCGCCAGGGCCAGCCGCTCGGCCGCCGACGGCCCCAGCAGCCGGGGCGCCGCCCGGCGCAGGACGCCCGTCACCACCGCGCACACCACCGCCGCCAGCAGTACGCAGCCGGCCGCCACCGGCCAGCTCCACCAGCCACCCGCCAGGTCCACCGACCGGTCGAACAGGTTCAGCCGCGCGCTGCCGCCGAGCCAGTTCCCCGGCAGTGACAGGCCCAGGAGCAGCAGCAGCCCGGCCAGCAGCGCCCCCGTCCAGCCCAGTCCCACGTGCAGCAGCAGCCAGAGCGGGGTCCGCAGCCGGTCCGCGGGACCGCGCGGGCCCGCGGACCGGCGGCCGGCCGCGGGATCCGGCAACGGCACCCTCAACAGCCGGCGGGCGGACGCGACCAGCACCCGCCGCGTGGTGCGGGCCAGACCGAGCAGGCCGATCAGGGCCGCCCAGACCAGCAGGGTCAGCACCGCCTGCACCGCGTAGGGAGCCTGCCCCCACAGCAGCGCCGGCAGCGTGGCGAACGGCAGCACCGGAAGGCTCGCCAACGCACCGCAGAAGGCGAACAGCACACCCGTGTACGTGGAGCCGCTCAGCAGCGGCCGGATTCCCCTGATCATGATCGCCAGTATGGGCGGGCGGCCCGGCGGCGGCCTCCCCCGATCGAGGGATCCGCGCTTCCCGCTTTCCCGCGATGCGCCCCGCGGGCCCCGGATCCCATGATCGTGTCGCTACCACTTCTCCCAGCGATTCCCCAGGAGTTGACCCATGCGTGAGCAGTCGAGGCCCAGGCTTCGTTCCCGGTCGGCCGCCGTCGCGATGGCTGTCGCCGCCATGGCGGCGGGCGTCCTCGCGTCGCCCGCCGCATCCGCCGCCGCCCGGCCCGACACCGTCCAGCGGGGTCTTGACGCGCTGGTGCGTGACGACGGCCTGCCCGCCGCGCTGGCGAGCGTCAAGGACCGTACCGGCCGCACCCGCACCTACACGGCGGGGGTCGGCGACCTGGCCACCGGCGCGAAGGTGCCCGGGGACGGCCAGGTCCGGATCGGCAGCAACACCAAGACGTTCACCGCGGTGGTCGCCCTGCAACTGGTCGGCGAAGGGAAGGTCGACCTCGACGCCACCGTCGACACCTACCTGCCGGGCCTGGTGCGCGGGGACGGGATCGACGGACGGCACATCACCGTCCGACAACTCCTCCAGCACACCAGCGGACTGCCCGAGTACGAGGGCTACATCAGCGAAGCGGACATCCGGAACCGGTACTTCGAACCGCGCGACATCCTGGACATCGCCTTCCAGCACAAGGCCGACTTCGCCCCCGGCGAGAGGTTCGGGTACAGCAGCACCAACTACGTGCTGGTCGGCCTGATCGTCCAGAAGCTCACCGGCCGCCCGCTCGCCGAGGAGATCGGGCGGCGCGTGCTCCACCCCCTCGGGCTGCGGCACACCTCCTTCCCCGCCGCCGGTGACCGGAGCATCCGGGAACCCCACCCGAAGGGCTACCACCGGGAGTCGGCGAGCGAGCCCCTGCGCGACATCACGGAACTGGACCCGTCCGCGGCCTGGGCGGCGGGCCAGATGATCTCCACCAACGCCGACCTCAACCGGTTCTTCAGCGCCCTCCTGGCCGGCCGCCTCCTCCCGGCGGCCCAGCTCGCCCAGATGCGCACCACCGTTCCCATCGGCAACAGCGGCGCCGGCTACGGGCTGGGGCTGATCAGCCGCCCGCTGTCGTGCGGCGGGGTCTACTGGGGGCACGGCGGCGACATCCCGGGCTACGAGACGCGGGGCGGGGTCACCGACGACGGCCGCGCCGCCAACATCACGGTGACCAGCATGCCGCTGGACGGTACGCCGGCCACGGCCCATCTCGAAGCGGTGGTGGACACGGCCCTCTGCCGCTGAACAACAGAACGGCCGGTCGATCCGAGGATCGACCGGCCGTTCTCTGTGTGCGCGAGGGGGGAGTTGAACCCCCACGCCCTTTCGGGCACTGGAACCTGAATCCAGCGCGTCTGCCTATTCCGCCACCCGCGCAACTGGGTGATGGGTAAATAGTAGCCCATCCCTGGGGGTGGTCTTAACCAACGGGGAGGGAGCCGTCCCGGAGGGAGGTGAGGAAGGACTGCCAGGAGGCGGCGGGGAAGAGGAGGACGGGGCCGGAGGGATCCTTGGAGTCACGCACCGGGACGATGCCGGGGGGAGGCGACGCGAGGGCCACCTCGACGCACTCGCCCCCGTGATCTGCGCTGTAGCTGCTCGTCCGCCACACCGCCGCGCTGAGATCCACGCTCCTCATACCGGTACTCCTCCATCGCATCGGCGATCAGCGCCCGAGAGTCGCTCACCGAGAGTACGTGCCCGCGTAGCAGATCATAGTCACCGCGATGCTCCGCGACGACCGACGGCGAATCGCTGAAGTGCCCGCGATAGAGGCTCTCCGAGTAGAGCCACTCGCTGCCATCCGGCATCTCCATCAAGAACATTGAAGTGGCGGGACGCCTGCTCGGCACGCAGCCGAAGGGCGCCACCTGAATGCTGATGTTGGGCCGCTCGCCAACCTCCAGCAGGTGTTCCATCTGGCGCCGCATCACATTTGGCCCGCCGAAGGCACTACGGATCGCACTCTCATCCAGCACGGCAATGTGCAACGGGCCGTCGGGCCCGAGCAACCGCTTCTGCCGGCTCATGCGCGCGGCCACGCGCTCCTCCAGCAGCGCCGGGTTGTCCCTGTCGAGCCCGGCCCGGAACAGAGCGTATGCATAGTCCGCGCACTGCAACAAGCCGTTGACCCGGGCGTACTGATACACCCGGATCGCCAGTGCCTCGCTCTCCAGGTCCACGTACTTCTGGAACCAGTCCGGATGCTCCACGTCCGCCTGCCAGTCCACCCGCTTCCAGAGCAAGTGGAGCATGCCGCCCGTCTGAAGGATCTCGTCGCAGGCCAGGACGGTGTCGAGAGGCATCGGCCGGTGACCGCCCTCGTACCGCGTCACCACGGTGCGGTCACAGTGCAGGAGCTTCCCCAACGCTTCCTGGGTGAGACCCGCCCGCTCCCGGGCGAACCGCACCGCCTCCCCGAACAGCTTCGCCGGGCTCGCCGTCGGTCCCGCGGCTGCCTTCCGATGTGACACGTCCGTCACCCCTCTTGTGCAATGGGCTGCTGCACCATGAATTGGTCGTCACGGTAGCCGGGGACCCTCGATCATTGACACCGGAACGCAGTTATTCGCCTGCACAGCGTGATATTTGCGCCCCGCTCGCGCGCCTGTTCCACTCCCCCCTCACTCCCCGGAGGTCCCCATGCCCTTCCACTGCGCCTCCCGCCGACCGCGCGAGTTCGCCACCCGGCTCGCCTCGCGGGTCGAATCCACCCCCCTCGCCCGAACCGTCCTCCGCGCCTATCTCACCGGAATGCCACGGGGCGAACGCTTCTCCGACATCGGCGAGTTGCTGCTCGGCGAACTGTTCGCCAACGCCGTCCAGCACGGCGACGCCCCGCCGGACCGCCTCGTCGAAATCCGGTTCTCCGTCGTCGCCGACCGCCTCCGGATCGAGGTCCACGACGCCGGCACCGGCCGCCCCACCCTTCAACCGCCCACCCACCCCGAGAGTGAGCACGGCCGCGGCCTCTTCCTCGTCAACGAACTCGCCGAGCGCTGGGGCTGCTGCCCCCGCGCCGGCGGCGTCGGCAAGTTCGTCTGGGCCCTGATCGCCCCCGCCCCCGGCTGCACCGACCTCACCCACGGCCGCGCCCCGAAGCTCGTCACGGCCTGACGCCCCCTCGTGCGATCCGTCAGAAGATCCCGAAGAAGCGATGCCACCAAGTGGGCCGCTGAAGGTGATCGCGCAGCCTGCTCGGCCCGGCGTAGTCGCTCTCCATCAGCTCCTCGGCGACCACTTCATAGCCGAGCTCGACCAACGCCCGGTTGACCTTGGCGAGGTCGGCGCCGTCCAACTCGCCCTCGGCCTGGGCCTCATCCGTGCCCAGGAAGGCGCCCGGGTTGTCCGCGCAGACCAGCGCCAGCGAACCGAACTTGCTCACGCAGACGACGATCCGGGTTCCGCAGACGGTCGCGTCGGCGGGTACGACGACGCGACCGTACTCGCTGGAGTCCTGGGTGTCCTGCTCAGCCGTACAGCTCGTCGCGAAGTCGCCTTCGAGCCGGGTCACCAAGACGGCGAAGCGAGCCGCGATCTCGCCCCGGTCGTAGCACTGCGGCCACTCCAGCCACTCCGGATCGTCAAGCTCTCGCAGCAACGCGAGCTGATCCGCTTCGTTCTCGGCCATGTACTCATTCTGCCGCCGTCACCACAGACAGGACCACTCACGGCCGGATGGCCCCGTAAGCCCCCTGCCCTGAACCGACGGAGGCGGACAGGCCCTGCCCCGCGGAAGCTCCGCACAGCAGGGCCCGCCGGACTTCCGGAACGACACTTCCCTCAGGGCAGGTTGGCCCGGGGGGGCGTGGCCGTTGGACCCGGCCACTCGGCCGGGCCTGCCGCCGTGGTGTACTGCTTCGGTCGGTCAACTGCTCTGGGAGGCGCAGGTGTTACGTGGCAGGCCGCCAAAGGAATTCCGCATCCCCACCGACCGGGAGACGGCGCTGGCGTTCGGCGAGCCGGTGGCCGTCCTGCGGGACGCACCCGCCGACTGGCCCCTCGCGATGGGGCGGCACGGTACCGACGAGGGCCTCTTCCAGGTCGAGCTCACCTACCACCTGCCGGACAACGAGCCGGTGGCCGCGGTGTCCACGTCCCGGCAACTCGTCGACCCGGTCACCGCGTTGTGGAGCTTCCTGGCCAACAGCGGACGCCGCACGGACGGTCTCGCCGCCGACCTGCCCCACCTCGGCCGGGACATCCGCCTGGACTCGCTGCTGATCCCCGTGCACGTCCACCACCACCTGGACTGCTTCACCGCCCGCCTCCCCCGGCTCCCCCACGACACCGGCTGCGTCGTGGTGACCGGGCTGACGGCGCACTGGCCCCTGCTCTCCGCCCTGGTGATGCGCGAGCCGGCCGGCTTCCCGGACAGCCACCTCCACAGCCGATAGCCGCAGGCCCCCTGGGCCTCGCACCCATTCGCGCGTATCCGCATCGCCCGCTCGGCGCGCGCGGATTGCGACCACTCCTACCGGCGGAGAAGTTGTGATCGGGGCATCGGCCCCCCGACACCCGACCCCCAAGGAGTCACCATGCGACGTCTCACGACCGTCCTCGGCGCCCTCGCCGCCGCCGGGACGGTGGCCCTGGCCCTGCCCAGCACGGCCCTCGCCGCCAACGGGAAGCTCGTCCTCGCGCCCAGCACGGTCATCACCAACCCGAGCGGCTGTTACAACTCGTCGATCGTTCCGCTCATCGTGTTCAACGAGACCGACGGAACCGTCCTGGTCTACGACGGTCCGAACTGCACAGGCAGCGTGATCGCGGTCGTTCCCCCCGGCGGTGGCACGACCCAGGAGTTCGGCTCCTCCGTGTTCGTCAGGTGACCTCGGCTGCTCGGGAAGTCGGCCGGACCGACTTCCCGCGCAGCCGCCGCCTCACTCGCCGGCGCCTGCGGCCGCCTCCAGGGTGGCGCGCCAGCGCGGGCTGTCCACGTAGTGGTTGTCGTACAGCTCGGAGGAGTCCTTGATCTCCTGCGGGCTCGCCTCGCCCCGCATCACCCGGCCGAGCAGGCGCAGGTAGTCGAAGCGCGGCATGCCCGGGGTGAAGACGAACAGGACGTCGGCCTCGGAGCCGGGGGCGGCCGCGAAGGCGTGCGGGGTGTGCGGCGGGACGAGCAGGAAGTCGCCGGCGCCGAGCAGCTCGACCTCGTCGTCCAGCAGGACCTGGAGCGAGCCGCCGATCACGAAGAACAGCTCGGAGGCCCGGGTGTGGAAGTGGGCCGGGGCGCCGACCGCGCCCTTGGCGAAGGTGGAGCGGTAGCTGGTGATCGGGCTGCCGTCGGTGCCGCAGTCGGCGAGCAGGGTCATCACGCTGCTCGGGTCGCTGGTGGTCTCGGCGGTGGCGGCGCGGGTCAGCAGCGGCTTCGGCGGGACGGCGTTCACGGTGGTTCTCCCCGGTTTCGGGCGGTCCCGGCTCCCCTGCCGCGACCTTGTGATGATCACTCTACGGACTCGATCGACCCGCCCTGAGGTGCATTTCCCCCTCAAAATCATGGGTCAATTTCCCGATGTGACGGGGAACGGCGGCAGCTCGGCGTGCACCGCCGGGAGACGCACCCGGGAAACGCCCGAGGGCCGCACCCCGCGTCGGCGGGGTGCGGCCCTCGGAACAGCGTTGCCGTCAGGCGGCGGCCAGGCGCTCCGCCGCCGCGTCCAGGCGGGCCAGGGTCCGCTCGCGGCCCAGCACCTCCAGCGACTCGAACAGCGGCAGACCCACCGTGCGGCCGGTGACCGCGACCCGGATCGGCGCCTGCGCCTTGCCCAGCTTCAGCCCGTGCTCGGCGGCCACGGCCTCCAGCTCCTCCTTCAGCGCGGCGGCCTCGAAGGCCTCCACGGCGGCGAGCTTCTCGCGGGCGGTGCGCAGCAGGGCCAGCGCGACGTCCTTGTTCTTCATCGCCTTCGCCCAGGACGCCTCGTCCTGGACCGGCTCGGCCAGGAACAGGAAGTCGACCTGCTCGACGATCTCGCCCAGCACCGCGATCCGGGACTGCGCGAGCGGCGCCAGCTCGGCGTAGGCCGCGGCGTCGAAGGACTCGGCCGGCCACGGCGCCCGGTCGGCGGCCAGGTACGGCGCGGTCGCGGCGATGAACTCCTCCACCGACAGCGCGCGGATGTACTCGCCGTTGAACGAGCGGAGCTTCTGCACGTCGAAGAAGGCCGAGGCGGCGTTCACCTCCGAGATCCGGAACAGCTGCTCCAGCTCGGCGTACGGGCGGATCTCGACGTCGTCCTTCGGGCCCCAGCCCAGCAGCATCAGGTAGTTCACCATCGCCTCGGGCAGGTAGCCCTCGGCCAGGTAGTCCTCCAGCGCCACCTTGTCACGGCGCTTGGACAGCTTCTGCCGCTTCTCGTTGACGATCACCGGCAGGTGCGCCCAGACCGGCGGGGTGGCGCCGAGCGCCTCCCACAGCAGCTGCTGCTTCGGGGTGTTCGACAGGTGCTCCTCGCCGCGGATGACCTCGGTGACGCCCTGCTCCAGGTCGTCGACCACGTTGGCCAGCAGGAACACCGGGCTGCCGTCGCCGCGGGCGATCACGAAGTCCTCGATCGCGGAGTTCGGGAAGGCCGGCTCGCCGCGGATGAGGTCCACCACGACGGTGGTGCCCTCGTCCGGGGTGCGGAAGCGCAGCGCGCGGCCCTCGGCGTACTCCAGGCCCCGCTCGCGGCAGAAGCCGTCGTAGCCGGTCTGGGCGGAGCCGGAGCGCTCGGCGGCCTGCTCGCGAGTGCAGTCGCAGTAGTAGGCGCGGCCGGCCGCGTACAGCTTCTCGGCGGCGGCGCGGTGGCTGTCGGCGTTGGCCGACTGGAAGTACGGGCCCTCGAAGCCCGGGTCGCCCTCGTGGATGCCGATCGCGGCGAGGGCGCTGATGATGCCGTCGGTCCACTCGGGCTTGTTGCGGGCTGCGTCGGTGTCCTCGATCCGCAGGACGAAGACACCGCCCTGCTGTCGTGCCGTCGCCCAGTTGTACAGCGCCGAGCGGGCACCGCCGACGTGGAACATGCCGGTGGGGCTCGGAGCGAAACGGACGCGGACGGGACGGGCTACCTCGGTCATGAAACCCAAGGGTATCGGGCCGCGGCGGGGTGCCCGGCACACCCACCCCCGTCCCGCCCCTCCGGCGGGGCTCCCTACCCGGCGTCCAGGGCGATCGCCCGCTTCGCCCGCTCGACCGACTCCTCGGCCGCCGGGCCGCCCGGATTCTCGGTGGCGAGGGCCTGGTTGAGGGCGACGAACGGGCGCATCCGGTGCTCGTAGCGCGCGAAGGCGACCCGGTGGTCGGCCGTTCCGCGGGCTCGGGCGAGTTCGTCGGCGAGGACGTGGGCGCCGACCAGGGCGAGGCCGGTGCCCTGGCCGGAGAGCGGGGAGGCGCAGTAGCCGGCGTCGCCGACCAGGACGGTGCGGCCGGCGGACCACGTGTCCAGGTGGACCTGCGCCATCACGTCGGCGTAGAAGTCGGTCGAGCGGTGCAGCGCCTCCAGCAGGCGGGGCGTCTCCCAGCGCAGCGCGCCCATCCGCTCGGCGACCGTCCGGCGCGCCGCCCCGGGGTCGCGCTCGGCGGGGCGGTCGTCCGCCCAGCCGAAGCAGACCCGCAGCTCGCGGTTGCCGCGCACGGGGTACACGCCGTAGCCGGCGTCGCCGTCGCGCTGCCAGACCTGCCAGTCCTCCAGGCCGAGGAAGTTGTCGGCGGAGAAGATCGCGAGGTGGGTGCCGAGCGGGCGCAGGAACTCCTCCTCCGGGCCGAAGGCCAGCCGGCGGACGCGCGAGTGGAGGCCGTCGGCGCCGACCACCAGGTCGAAGGTGCGGGGCCGTCCGCGGGTGAAGGAGGCGTGCACGCCGCGCTCGTCCTCGCGCAGCGCGGTGATGCTGTCGCCGTGGACGAACTCGACGCCGTCCAGGGCGTGTCGGTGCAGGATCCCGAGCAGGTCGCTGCGCAGCAGCTCGACGTCCCCGCTGTCGAGCCGGCCGCTGCTGAAGGTCGCCTCGGTCGAGCGGTGCACCTCGGTGCCGTCGGCGTCGAGGACGGACATGCCGCGCATCCGGGTGCGGACGGCGCGGACCTGCCCGGTGAGGCCCATCCGCTCGATCACGTCCAGGGCGGTGCCGCGGATGTCGACCGCCTGGCCGCCGGTGCGCGGGGCGGGGGCGGCCTCGACGACCGTCGGGGCGAAGCCGCGGCGGACCAGCCAGTGGGCGAGGACGGTACCGGCGATGCCGCCGCCGGAGACGAGGACGTTCTGCATGCGTGGGCCCCTGGGGTTCGGTACGGCGTGCTCGTACGCCGTAAGCACTCTGAATGTACGACGTACATACAGCGCCCTGCAAGCAGGAAAATCGCAGTTCAGAGCAGGTTCTGAGCTAGTACAGGCAGCCTTCTCCAACGATCCGCCCTGGTAGCGTCTGAGCTAGTACAGTCACCGCGACGGCGAGAAGGACGGCACCATGGCACCCGAGACCGACCCGCCGTTCCGGCGCATCGCCGCCGACCTCCGGCGCCGCATCGCCGACGGCGAACTCGCCCCCGGCGACCGCGTCCCCTCGAACCGGCGGCTCGCCCAGGACTGGGGCGTCGCCCTCGCCACCGCCACCAAGGCCCTCACCGTGCTGCGCCAGGAGGGCCTGGTCGAGGCCCGCCCCCGGATTGGCACCGTGGTCGCCACCGCCACCGCCACCGCGCCGCCCGCGGAAGCCCAACCCCACGACACACCGGCGGAGTTGAGCCGCGACCGGCTGATCCGGGCCGCCCTGGAGATCGCCGACACCGAAGGACTGGCCGCCCTCTCGATGCGCGCCGTCGCCGCCCGGCTCGGCGTCTCCGCGATGTCCGCCTACCGGTACGTCACCAGCAAGGACGAACTCGTCCTCCTCGTCGCCGACGCCGCCTTCGGCGAGGCCGCCTACCCCGCCGATCCCCCCGCCGGCTGGCGCCCCCGCCTGGAACTCGGCGCCCGCACCCTGTGGGCCCTCTTCCGCCGCCACCCCTGGCTCGCCCACCTCAGCCCGGTCACCCGCCCGCTGCTGCTCCCCAACCTGCTCACCCACGCCGAGTGGGCCCTCGCCGCCCTCGACGGCCACGGTCTGAGCAGCACGGCCGCCCTCGACCTCCACGTCCTGCTCTACAGCTACATCGAGGGAGTCGCCGTCAACCTCGAACGCGAGACCCAGGCCCAGGCCGCCACCGGCCTCACCGGCGACCAGTGGACGGACACCCGCTTCGCCGCCCTCGACGCCCCCGGCGCCGCCACCCGCTTCCCCGTCTTCACCCGCCTGACGGCCGGCCTCCCCGACGGCTACGACCTCGACCTCGACGCCCTCTTCGAGCTCGGCCTCGCCACCCTCCTCGACGGCCTCACCCCCCGCGTCGAGGCCGCCGCGAACGGCTAGGAGGCCCCCGGCTCCCGCCCCCGGAAGGTGCGGCGGTACTCGCGGGGCGGGACGCCGAGGCGGGCGGTGAAGGCCGGGCGGAGGGAGACGGCGGAGGAGAAGCCGCAGCGGGCGGCGACCGCGTCGACTGGGAGGTCGGTGTCCTCCAGGAGGCGCTGGGCGGTGAGGACGCGCTGGTCGAGGAGCCAGCGCAGCGGGGTGGTGCCGGTGGCGGCGGTGAAGCGGCGGGCGAAGGTGCGTTCGGACATCACGGCGAGGGCGGCCATCCGGCGGACGGTCCAGGGGGTGTCCAGGGCGGCGAGGACCTCGGTGCGGACCCGGGCGAGGGGGTCGCCGGACCCGGTGGGCGGCGGGACCGGGGAGGGGATGAACTGGGCCTGGCCGCCGGAGCGGAACGGTGCGGTGACCATGGCGCGGGCGATGGCCGCGGCCGCGCGTTCGCCGTGGGCGGCGCGGACCAGGTGCAGGCAGAGGTCGATGCCGGCCGCCACCCCGGCCGAGGTCCAGAGCCGGCCCTCGCCGGTGAACAGCACCTCGGGCCGGACGTCCACCGCGGGGAAACGGCGGGCCAGGAGGTCGGTGAAGGCCCAGTGGGTGGTGGCGGTGCGGCCGTCCAGGAGGCCGGCCTCGGCGAGCAGGAAGGAGCCCGCGCAGAGCGAGGCGAGGGTGACGCCCCGCTCGTGGGCGGCGCGCAGTGCGGCGAGGACGGCCGGGTCGCCGGGCTCGTCGGGCCGCTCCGGGCCGGGCACGACGACCAGGTCGCAGTCGGCCAGCGCGTCCAGTCCGAAGTCCGGGACGCGCTCCAGCCCGCCGCCGAACCGGACCCGGGTGCCGGCCGGCCCGCAGATCCGCAGCTCGAAGGCGGGCAGGCCGGGGCGGCTCTCCCGGTTCGCCCAGACCTCGCCGATCACGGCGTAGTCGAAGGGCCGGGCACCGTCGAAGATCACGCATCCCACCGTCCGCATGGGCAGGATGGTAGTGGCAGGATCGTATCGATGGGTGGCTCCACTGCCGCTCACGGAGCGGCCCGGGCCCGCCGCAGCATGGACGCATGACGAACACCAGCGCCCTCGACGCCCCGCTCACCATCGACTCCGACGCCGTCCTGGTCGTCATCGACGTCCAGAAGGGCTTCGAGGACACCGCGTTCTGGGGCGAGCGCGACAACCCCGCGGCCGAGCAGCGGATCGGCGAGCTGATCGACGTGTGGCAGGCCACCGGACGGCCGGTCGTGACCGTCCAGCACGCCTCTCCGGCCGGCCCGCTCGCGACGGGCACGCCCGGGTACGAGCTGAAGGACTTCGTCGCGGCGATCACGCCCGACCTGCACGTCACCAAGACCGTGAACAGCGCCTTCTACGGCACCCCGGACCTGCACGCCTGGCTCCGGGAGCGGGGTGCCCGACAGGTGGTGATCACCGGGATCATCACCAACGTGTGCAACGAGACCACGGCGCGGATGGCGGGCAACCTCGGCTACGACGCGGTCTTCCCGATCGACGCCATGCACGCCTTCGACCTGACCGGCCCCGACGGCGTGACCGTCCCCGCCGCCGAACTCGCCCGCGCCACCGGGACGGTGCTGCACGCGATGCGGTTCGCCAAGGTGGTGACCACCGAGGCCGTGGTCACGGCGGCGAAGACCGGCGAGCCGGCCGCCGTCAGCTGGTCCTGACCCGGCCGGTGCCGACCGCCGGCGCACCCGCCGGGAAGGTCTCGGCGAGAAAGGCCTCCCAGGTGCGGGCGCCCCGGTCGGCCCCGGGCGCGGCCAGGTTGACGCCCTCCCGGTAGCAGCGGCCCACCTTGCCGGGGACGCGCAGCGGCAGCGTCGGGCGGCGCTTGCCGGCGGCCGCCAGGTAGTCGCGGGTCAGGTCGCCGAGCGAGCGCACGGCCGGGCCGGCGAGGTCCGTGACGGGCCCGGCGGGCGCGTCCAGGGCCAGCCGGACCAGGCGCTCGGCGACGTCCCGGGCGTCCACCGGCTCCCAGCGGATGCCGTCGATCGCCGGGACGACGGGCAGCTTGGCCATCGCGGCCGCCGTCCTGAGCGTCAGATCGTGGAACTGGGCGGCGCGCAGCGTGGTGAAGGGGATGCCCGACCCGGCGACGATCCGCTCGGCGGCGTGCTTGGCCCGGAAGTAGCCCAGCGGCACCAGGTCGGCGGCGATCACCGAGATGTAGACGAGGTGCCGCACCCCGGCCCGGCGGGCGGCGTCGACCAGGGTGCGGGTGGTGGCCTCGTCGTGCTTGGCGTCGCCCGCCAGGTGCAGGACCGTCTCGACGCCCGCCAGGGCCGCGTCCACGCCCTCCCCCGTCAGCAGGTCGCCGGCCGCGTACCCGACGCCGTCGGCGGCCGGGCGGGGGTTGCGGGTGAGCACCCGGACGTCCTGGCCCGCCGCGCGCCGCAGCAGCGGCACGACCTGCCGGCCGAGGGTGCCGGTGCCGCCGGTCACCAGGACGGGGGCGCCGGTCGGGTTCGTCGGGTTCGTCATGATCGTCTCTCCTTCGCCGGCCGGAAGCCGGGCCTGAGGTGGAGCCGTTAGGTTTCGTGGTTCCGGAGCTTTGACTGACGGCGACGAAGGAATGTGACACGGGTGGAAGAGAAATATCCGGCCGCCGGATCCGCGGACCTGTTCGAGGCACACCGGCCGCACCTGCGGGCCGTCGCCTACCGGATGCTCGGCTCGCTCGCCGAGGCGGAGGACGCCGTCCAGGACACCTGGCTGCGCTACGACCGCACCGACACCGCCGGGGTGGAGAACCTCGGCGGCTGGCTGACCACGGTGATCGGGCGGCTCTGCCTCACCCAGCTGCGCTCGCGCGCGCAGCGCCGCGAGGAGTCCTTCGAGTCCCGGACCGAGGCGGGCGGCGAGGAGCCGCCGCCGCGGATACCGGACCCGCTGATCGGGCGGGCGGACGCGCCGGACCCGGAGCAGGAGGTGCTGCTCGCCGACTCGGTCGGGCTGGCGCTGATGGTGGTGCTGGAGTCGCTCTCCCCCGCCGAGCGGGTCTCCTTCGTGCTGCACGACCTGTTCGCCGTTCCCTTCGAGGAGATCGCCCCGCTGATCGAGAAGACCGCGGCCGCGACCCGCCAACTGGCCAGCCGGGCCCGCCGCAAGGTGCAGGGCCGGGCGCCCACTCCGGACCGGGACCTCGCCCGGCAGCGGGTGGCCGTCGACGCGTTCTTCGCCGCCACCCGCACCGGGGACCTCGACGCGCTGCTCGTCGTCCTCGACCCGGAGGTGGTGCTGCGGGCCGACGGCGGCGCCGGCCGGGAGCGGCGTCCGGTGCTGCTCCGGGGCGCCCGGACGGTCGCGGGGCAGGCGGTCATGTTCCGCGCCCTGTCGCCGTACGCGCGCCCGGCGCTGATCAACGGCGCGGCGGGCGTGGTGGTGATCGGCGCCAACGGCCGGCCCGTGTCGGTCATGGCGTTCACCGTGGTGGACGGCGCGATCGTGGCGATCGACGTGCTCAGCGACCCGGACCGGCTGGCCGCGCTCGACCTGGCGGCGTTCGCGGACTGAGCGGGGGCACCGCGCCGGAACGACGGCCGCCCCCGCGCACCGGAGGGGTGCGCGGGGGCGGCCGGACCGGGCGGGCCTCAGCCCTTCTTGGAGATGAAGTCGTACGCGCCGGCCGCGACGTCGTCCAGGTACGGGCCGGCCTGGAACTTCGGGTCGCCGGTGTGCTTGCCGACGGAGACGTTGCTGACCAGCGCCGGCTTGCCGTCCTTCACCGCCAGCCAGCCGCCGCCGCTGGAACCGCCGGTCATGGTGCAGCCGATGGCGAGCATCGGCGGGCGGGTCGGGTCGTACGACAGCCGGGTCGGCTTGCCGCTCTCGCAGCGGTTGAGCTCCGTGCCGTCGAACGGCGGGGCCGCCGGGTAGCCGTACTCGGTGATGCCCAGTTGGTCGCGCGGGGCGTTGAACCAGACCGGCACCGCGCCGCCGACCGCCTCCTCCAGCGACTTGCCGCCGTCGGCGGGCTGCACGCGGATGACCGCGAAGTCGTAGTGGGTGGCCGGGGAGCCGCCGTCGCCGCCCTCGGCCTTCCACTGCGGGGAGGTCACCGCCTGGGTGGCGTTCCAGACGCCGAACGGCGCGTACTGGGCCTCCTCCGCCTGCTTGCCGCCGCTCAGCGCGCCGGTGCTGTTGAACGCCGGGATGAAGGAGATGTTGCTGTAGTACGTGCCGCCCTTGCCCTGGTGGACGCAGTGGCCGGCGGTCCACACCAGATTGCTCTTACCGGGGTGGGCCGGGTCGGCGACCACGGTGGCGGAGCACTGGTAGTGGTTGAGCCCGGCGGCGGCGTCGGCACCGCTGCCCGGCTTGTCGGCGAACAGCTTCCCGTGGACACCGGGCTTGGTGTACGGGTGCGGGAGCGGCTGGGCGTTGACGGTCCTGGGCAGCGGGTCGTTGCCGTTGTCGGCGGGCTGGGCCGGCGGCTGGGTGGGCGGGGCCGACGGCTGCGCCGGGGCCTGGCTCGGCTGCGCGGGCTGGGCGGGCGGCTGGGCGGGCGGCTGGGCCGGGGCCTGCGAGGCCGGCTGCTGCGTGCCGGACGGCTTCGGCGGCGCGGGCGGCGGCGTCGTCGGGTGGCCCGGCTGCGTCGGCTGGCCCGCCGGCGGCTTGCCGCTCGGGGTGGACGTCGGCGCGGACGGTGCGCCGGGCTGGGTCGGCCCGCCCGGCTGCGCCGGCGGCTGGGCGGGCGGGGCCGCGGGCGGCGCCGGCGGCGCGATCGGCTCGACGGGCTTGGCCTTGAGCAGCTTGTCCAGCGTCCAGAAGCCCTTGGCGGCGGCCGGGAGGGCGTAGTCCTTCGCCCACTTCTCCCAGTCCTCGAACTTCCACTTCTTCAGATCGTCGAGGTTGGCCGGAAGCCCGAGGTTCGGCCCCGCGCCGGCGCCCGCCGCCGCGGTCACGGCGGAGTCGGCCGAGCTGTTGTCGGGCCCGCAGGCGGCGGTGGTCAGCAGCGTCAGTGCGAGCGCCGAGGCCCCCAGGGCCGTCCGGGCGGTGCGCACGCCGCGACGGCGGCCAATATTTCTGTCAGACGATGACATGAACTTCTGTTCCCCCTGTGTGAAAAACCCGGCGCCGCCGGAGCGGCGCCGGGAACTGCGCGGGGGAGTATTCCACTGTCCGTCAGCCGCGCGCCCACCCGCCCCCGTCAGCGGCCGACCGCGCCGTCCAGCCGCTCCCGGAGGATGTCGGCGTGACCGGCGTGCCGGCCGGTCTCCTCGATCATGTGCACCAGCAGCCAACGCATCGACGGCGCCTCGGCGTTGGGGCGCAGCGAGCGCGCTCCGGGACGGTCGAGGCGGTCGGCCGCCGAGGCGATCACCGCGTTGGCACGGGCGATCGCCGCCCGGTACGCGGCGACCGACTCCGCCACCGTCTCGTCGCCCGGCGAGGGCGCGTCGTCGTCCCACAGCTCGACGTCGTCGCCCCGGTAGGCCCAGAGGAACCAGTTGAGTTCGACGGCGGTGAGGTGGCGCACCAGCCAGAGCAGGCTGGTCCCGGAGGCGACGCCGGGCCGCCGGGCGTCCTCGTCGGAGAGCCCCTCGGTCTTGGCGATCACGCAGGTGCGCAGGTAGTCGAGGAAGGAGAGCAGCGTGCTGTGCTCGTCGGCGTTGATCCCCGGCGGACGCAGATCGGTACGCCCGCGCGCGGTGTCGGCGGTGTCATCGGTCACGCCCGCCAGCGTAGGACCCGCCCCCCGCCCCCGGCCACGCCCCCTGCGGTTCGCCGGAGTTCGTTCGCCGTCCAACCGAACCGCATCGCCCACGAATTGACGGACACGCGAAGAACGGGGGCCCGGAATTCCCGGGCCCCCGGCGGACGGAGCCGGTTCACCAGCCCTGGGAGTGCAGCCAGTCGGCGAGGTGGCGGGCGCAGCCGTCGACGGTCTCCCGCCAGGTGTGGCCGGCGCCGTCGCCCGCCTCGTCGCTGACGTGCTTGACCAGCCGGACCTGCAGGCCGGCCCGGTGGGCGACGGTGGCGACGGCGTAGCCCTCCATGTCGACGAGGTCGGCGTGCTCGGCGAGGCGGTCGCGGGCGGCCGGGTCGGAGACGAAGAGGTCGCCGGTGGCCAGCACCGGCCCGTCGCCCTTGCCGACGACCAGCGGGGCGCCGTAGGTGCGGCCGGTCAGGGCGTAGAGGGTCGGGGTGTCGAGGTCGTGCTGGATCACCTGGGTGACGGTGTGGGTGCCCTCCCATCCGGGGCGCAGGGCGCCGGCGGTCCCGAGGTTGACGATCTCTGAGGGGTGCGGGCCCTCGGCGAGGACGGTGGCCAGCGCGGCGGCGGCGTTGACCTTGCCGATGCCGGTGAGCAGGACCGGCAGATGGTCGCCGAGGTGGGCGGCCTCCTCCCGGACGGCGACGACGAGCAGCGGTCGGTCGGCGGAAATCGTTCCCAGAAGACGCATGCCGCCATCGTACGGACGGCCCGGCCGTCGCACCGGCGCATGAACCGCCCGGGCCGGGGTGTGCGGCCGGCAGAAACGGACCCCGACCCTCCGGAACCTCCGGGAACCGCGTAGGGTGCGTGCCGCGTCGACCCGTTCGCCGCCCGCCCCACGCCCCGGGGGCGGCCCGGAGCGGGGGCCGGGAGTCACGGAGCACGGTGGGGACGCACAGCTCAAGATCCGCGCAACTCGGGTGTGGCCGCCGGGAGTGACGGCCATACTGCTGGCAACGGCCGGGCCCCGGAGACGGGGGGCGGGCCACAGGGGAGGGGGAGGCTGGTGGCGACACCGGTGCGTATCGAGAGGCCGGCACCGCCGGCGCCGCGGTCCGGCGGCACGGAGGCGGAGGTACGGCGGCCCGGGCCGGCCGCCCGGCTGGCACGGGCGACCCGGACGGCGCCGGGGCGGCTGCGGCTGGCCGGAACGCTGCTCGCGGTGCTGACCCTCGCGTTCGGCGCGCTGACCGCCGTCCAGCTGAACTCCCGGGCCGCGGCGGCCGAGCGGGTGGTCGGCTCCAGCCAGCCGCTCAGCCAGGCCGCCGCCGACATCAACCGCTCGCTGGCCGACGCGGACGCCACCGCGGCGTCCGGCTTCCTGCTGGCGGGCGCCGAACCGCGCGCGGTCCGGGCGCGCTACGAGCAGGACCTCAGGACGGCCTCCCAGCTGATCTCCGAGGCGGCCGCCCGCGCCACCACCTCCTCGGGCCTCCAGGACCTGCTCTCCACGCTCAACCAGAAGGTGCCGGAGTACGCGGGGCTGGTGGAGACCGCCCGGGCCAACAACCGGCAGGGCTTCCCGCTCGGCGGCGCCTACCAGCGGTACGCCTCCCAGCAGATGCGCACCGAGCTGCTGCCGGCCGCCGCCCGGCTGTCGGCCGCCCAGAACGAGGTGCTGGCCCGCGACATCGCGGACGCCCGGGCCACCCCGTGGGCCGGGTACGCGCTGGGGGTGGTGGCCCTGCTGGCCCTGGTCTGGGTCCAGCTGGCGCTGTTCCGGCGGACCAACCGGGTCTTCAACATCGGGCTGCTGGCCGCCTCCGCGTCCGTCCTGGCGGCGGTGCTCTGGCTGACCGTGAGCGCGACCGGCGCCGACTCGGCGCTCGGGCGCGGCGAGCGCGAGGGGGGAGCGCCGCTGCGGGCGCTGAACGCGGCCCGGGTGGACGTGCTGACCGCCCGGCTGGCGGAGAACCTGCACTACGTGTCGCGCGGCTCCAGCTCCACCTACGCGAAGCTCTGGTCGGAGACCACCGGCCGGCTGTACGCCCGCCCCGGCGATACCGGCGACGCCTCCGGCACCCTGGCGCAGGCCCGGGCGCTGGCCCCGACGGACGCCCTGGCGACGGTCGACCAGGCGCTGCGCGACTACCAGCGGTGGACCGACCGGCACACCGCGGCGACCGCGCTGGAGAACCAGGGGGACTACCAGGCCGCGCTGGACGCCACCGTGACGGCCAAGGAGGCCGACGCGCCGCAGACGGCCGACGCCGCGTTCAGCGCCGCCGACCGGGAACTGGCCCAGGCCGCCGTGCTGGAGGAGGGCCGGTTCCGGGACGCGGCGCTGGGCGTCGACGAGGACCTGCGCACCGCCGCCGCGGGGGTCGCGGCCCTGGGCCTGGCGGCCGCCGCCGCGGCCCTGGGCGGCCTCGGCCGGCGACTGGCCGAGTACCGGTAGAGGGGGGACGGACGAGATGGGCACGATCACGGACCGGGGACGGGGCCGCGCCACCGCGCTGCGGGCGGCCCGGACGGCGGCCGCGCTGGCGCTGCTGGCCTCCGGCGCACTGGCGCTCGGGGCGGGCGGACCGCGGGACGGCGGCGCACCGGCACAGGTGCCGCTGGCCGCGCAGCAGGAGCAACAGGACCAGCAGGAACAGGCGGGCCGGTCCGAGCAGGCGGAGCCCTGCGACCTCTACAAGAGCGTCCCGCCGAGCACCGAGGACGGCGCGGCCGTCAAGGCCATCAAGGCCCGCCGCAGCCTGGTCGTCGGCATCGACCTGAACAGCTACCGGTGGGGCTCGCGCAACCCCAACACCGGTCAGCTGGAGGGCTTCGACATCGACCTGGCGCGGGCGATCGGCACCGCGATCATGGGCGACCCGGACAAGGTGGTGTTCAAGGCGGTGCCGACCGCCGACCGGATCAAGTACATCAAGGAGGGCCGGGTCGACATCATCGTCCGCACCATGTCGATCACCTGCGAGCGACTGGCGGAGATCGGCTTCTCCCGGCCCTACTTCACCACCAGCCAGCGGGTCCTGGTGCCCAGGACCTCGCCGGCCAAGACCCTCGACGAGGCGCTGAACGGCACCACCGCGTGCGCGGCGACCGGCTCCTCCGCCCTGGAGGAGCTGAAGACCCGTCCGCTCAAGCAGCTCGTCCCCGTCGAGAACAACCTGGACTGCCTGGTGCTGATGCAGCTGGGCAAGGTCGACGCCACGATGACCGACGACGGCCTGGCGGCCGGACAGGCGGCCCAGGACCAGACCGTCAAGGTGCTGGACGGCGACGTGCGGCCGGGCGTGATGGGCGTCGGGATGCTGAAGGACAGCACCGACCTGGCGGCCCGGGTGAACCAGGTGATCAACGACTACTACGCCAGGGGCGCCTGGCGCGGCGCGTACGACAGCTGGCTCAAGCCGTACCTGCTGGACGACGCCGACCGGCACTGGCCGACACCGCGGTGACGACCGGACGGGCGGGGGCGGCGGAGGCACGCGTTAGGGTCGGTCCGGCGGCCGCCGGGGCCGGGAGCGGTCCCCGGGGGCGCGGAACGGAGCAGGTGACGGGAGCGGAGCAGGTGGAGGAGGGGAGAGCGCGATGGCGGCTTCGGCCGGCCCGGTCCTGAGCCGGGAGGAGGTGGACCGCGCGCTGGCGCGCCTCGGCGCGGAACGCGACGCGGTCGAGTCGGCGCTGCTCTCGCTCCAGGACCACCCGGGCCTGCGCCTGCTCGACGGCGCCGACCTGACCGGGCGGACCCAGGAGCGCTGGGCCGTCGCCGGGCAGGGACTGCCGCTGCTCTGGGCGCTGTTCGACCGCTACTCCGAGGTGCTCGCCTCGGCCCGCGCGGTGCGGGCCCGCAAGGCCCGGCCGGGCGGCCCGGAGCTCGCCGAGCTGAGCGAGCTGCTGACCGGCGACGCGGTCACCGTGCCCGGCGGCGCGCCGGACGGCCCGCAGCGGCTCGGCGCGCCCGCCCGGCTGGTCGAGCGGGTCAGCCTGGACGGGCTGATGGACCGGATGAACGCCTGGTACGCGACCGTCCTGGAGGTGGTCTCGGCGGCCGACGCGGTCTGGACGGCGCTGCCCGCCCGGATCGACCTGCTGATCGCCGAACTGCGCCGGGTGCAGACCCTGGCGGCCTCGCTCGGCGTGCGCACCGGCACCCATCCGCTCGGCGACGACCTGGACGCGCTGGACGCCGACCTGGGCGGGCTGCGGACCGAGGTGCGCACCGACCCGCTGGCGCTCTGGCGGCCCGCCCGGGTCCCCGCACAGCGCGGCACGGTGCCGGACGGCGGCGCGCTGGCCACGCCGTCCGGGGTGGTGGACACCGAGCGCTTCGACCTGGCCGGGCGGGCGCTGGACGGCGTCCGGCTGGAGCTGGAGAACCTGCTGCGGCTGCGCGACGACGCCGAGGAGCGCCTGCAGGGCGTCGGGGACCTGCTGCAGCGGGCCGACGCCACGCTGGCCGAGGCCCGCCGGGCGCGCGGCGAGGTGCTGGCGAAGATCGCCGCCACCGAGGTGCCGGCCGTCCCCGGCCCGGCCTCGGCGCTGCGCGAACGGATCGTGGTGGCGCTGGAGCTGCGGCAGAGCGGGCAGTGGTACCGGCTGGCACCGCTGCTCGACGCGCTGGAGGACGCGGCCGCCAAGGAGCTGGCCCGGGCCCGGCAGTCGCTGACCGAGGTGACCCAGCCGCTGGCCGTCCGGGCCGAGCTGCGCGGGCGGCTGGACGCGTACAAGGCGATGGCGGCCCGGCTGCGGGTGGCCGAGGACCCGGAAGTGGTGGAGCGGTACGAGAAGGCGCGCTGGCTGCTGTGGAGCGCGCCGTGCGACCTGCGGGCGGCGGCGGGCGCGGTGGCCCGCTTCCAGCAGGCGCTGCGCCCGGCACCCGGCGGTCCGGACGACGGGACCGGAACGGGCCCGGTGGACGGGGCGGAGCGGGGCGGTGCGGAGCGGGGCGGGGCGGAGCGGGGCGGGGCGCGGGCCGGCGGGGAGCCGGCCGACGGACAGGCTGTCGACGGACGGGTACAGGGGGGCCGAGGGTGATGGGCGAGACGTGCGTGCGGCCGGAGTGCGGCGGCAGCGGGACGATCGACGCGGACGGCTACTGCGACGAGTGCGGGCTCGCGCCGGAGGGCGGCACCTCCTCCGTGCGGACCGCCTCCTCGGCCGGCACCACCGGAGCGGGCACCGCCGGGCCGACGGCGTCCGCCCCGGCGGGCGCGGGCGACCCCTGCCCGCGCGACTGCGCCGGGACGGTCGACACCGACGGCTACTGCGACGAGTGCGGCCTCACCCCGCCCGGGGTGCCGGCCCCGCGCTCCGCGACGAGCGGCTCCCGGGCGTACACCTCCACCGTGGAGATCGTGTTCGACCCGGACACCGGCTCGGCCCGCAGCGCCTCGGCCCGCTCGCTGTCCGGCCGCTCCCGCTCGCACCGCTCGACCCGCACCGGCAGCGGCCGCTCGGTCTCGGTGCGCAGCAGCCGCGGCAGCGCCACCGCCAACCGGCACCGCCTCGGCGCCGGCCTGGTGACGGTGCCGACCGTCCCGGCCGCCGACCCGGCGCAGGCGGTGCTGGAGAACCCGGAGGTGCCGGAGCGCAAGCGGTACTGCTCCAAGTGCGACGCCCCGGTGGGCCGGGAGCGCAACGGCAAGCAGGGCCGCCCGGAGGGCTTCTGCACCAAGTGCGGCACCCCGTACTCGTTCACCCCCAAGCTGCGCCGCGGCGACCTGGTCGGCGGGCAGTACGAGGTGGTGGGCTGCCTGGCGCACGGCGGGCTCGGCTGGATCTACCTGGCGGTGGACCGGCGGGTCAACGACAAGTGGGTGGTGCTCAAGGGCCTGCTGGACACCGGGGACGAGGACGCGCTGGCGGTGGCCGTCGCCGAGCGCCGCTTCCTGGCCGAGGTGGACCACCCGGGCATCGTGCGCATCATCAACTTCGCCGAGCACCCGGACCTGCGCACCGGGGCCACCGACGGCTACATCGTGATGGAGTACGTCGGCGGCAAGTCGCTCAAGGACATCGCCAACGAGCGCCGCACCCCGGACGGCCGGCGCGACCCGCTGCCGGTCGAGCAGGCGATCGCGTACGCGCTGGAGGCGCTGCCCGCGCTGGGCTACCTGCACCAGCGCGGCCTGGTCTACTGCGACTTCAAGATCGACAACGTGATCCAGAGCGGCGACACCCTCAAGATCATCGACATGGGCGCCGTCCGCCGCTTCGACGACGACGGCCCGATCTACGGCACCATCGGCTACCAGGCGCCGGAGATCGCCACCGACGGCCCCTCCCCCGCCTCCGACCTCTACACGGTGGCCCGCACCCTCGCCGTCCTCAGCTTCGACTTCCAGGGCTACTCCACCACCTACCGCGACACCCTGCCCGGCCCGGAGTCCGTCCCGGCCTTCGCCGCCTACGAGTCCTACTACCGGCTGCTGGTGCGCGCCACCGACCCCGACCCGGCCCGCCGGTTCGCCTCCGCCGAGGAGATGGCCGACCAGCTCACCGGTGTGCTGCGCGAGGTGCTGGCGCTCCAGGACGGCCGCGCCAGGCCCGCGCCCTCCACCCTCTTCGGCCCCGAACTGCGCGTCGTCGACACCGAGTTGGTGGCGCCCTCGGCGCAGCCCGGCGAACTGCGGCTGACCGGCGTCGACCCGGCCGCCGCCGCGCTCGCGCTGCCCGTCCCCCGGGTCGACCCGGCCGACCCGAACGCCGGCTTCCTCGCCACCCTGCTCGCCACCGACGCGCAGGAGGCGCTGGCCGCGCTGGACGGCGCCCCCACCGACTCGATCGAGCGCCGGCTGCGGGCGCTGCGCGCGCTGCTCGAACTCGGGCACGGGCGGCGGTCCGCCGAGGCGCTCGCCGCGCTGGAGCAGGACCACCCGGACGACTGGCGGGTGGTCTGGTACCGCGGCCTCGCCTCGCTGGTCGCCGCCGCCGACCCGGCCGCCGCCGACCCCGCCGCCGCTCCGGAGGCCGCCGGCCCCGAGGGCGGGGCGGACCCGCGCGCACAGGCGCTGCGCGCCGCCGCCGAGGCCTTCGACGCCGTCTACGACGCCTTCCCGGGCGAGGCCGCCCCCAAGCTGGCCCTCGCCGTCTGCGCCGAACTCCTCGGCGACCGCGGCGACGCGGCCGAGTTCTACCGCCTGGTGTGGAGCACCGACCAGAGCTACCTGAGCGCCGCCTTCGGGCTGGCCCGGGTCCGGCTCGCCGGGGACGACCGGACCGGCGCGGTCGCCGTCCTGGAGTCCGTCCCGGCCACCTCCAGCCAGTACACCGCCGCCCGGATCGCCGCCGTCCGGGCCCGGCTGCGCGAGCGGCCCGCCACCGACCCGCTCGGCGCCGACCTCGGCGCGAGCTCCGAGCAGCTGACCGCGCTGCGCCTGGACGACCGCCGCCGCGAGGAACTCGCCGTCGAGGTGCTCGGCGCGGCGCTCGGCTGGGTGACCGCCGGGTCCCCCGGCGGGACCGGCCCCGGCCGGACGACCGGCGAGGTCAGCGTGCTGGGACGGCCCGCGGTGGAACGGGAACTGCGGTTCGCCCTGGAGCAGTCCTACCGGGTACTCGCCCGGTTGGCCGACCGGGCCGATACCAGGATCGAGATGGTGGAGCGGGCCAACCGGGCCCGTCCCAGGACGTGGGTGTAACAGATGCCGCAGCAGACCGTGTGCCAGAGCTGTGCCGAGCCGATGGACCCGGAGGACGTCTTCTGCGGCTCCTGCGGGGCGAACCGGGACGGCCGGCCCGCCCCCGGCGCGATGCCGGCCGGCTGGTCCGCCGCCCGGGCGGCCGCCGACGGCGAGGACCATCCGCCGACCCTGCCGAACACGCCCGCGGTGCCCGCCCAGGGCGGCCCGGGCGCGCCGGGCGCGGCCGCGTGCGTGCACTGCGGCCTGCGCCAGGTGACCGCCGACGGCTACTGCGAGGGCTGCGGCGGCGCCCAGCCGCGCCCCCGCGACCACATGGAGAAGGCGCTGGCCGGCGTCGCCGGGGTCAGTGACCGCGGCCTGCGGCACCACCGCAACGAGGACTCCTTCACCGTCGCCGCCACCTCGCTGCCCGGCGGCGAGCCGGTCGTGGTGGCCGTGGTCTGCGACGGCGTCTCCTCCTCCGACCGCCCCGACGAGGCCTCCGAGACCGCCGTCGACGCCGCCTCCGAGTCGCTGCTCAGCTCGCTGGAGGCGGGCACCGACCCGACCAGCGCGATGCGCCGGGCCATCGCCGACGCGGCCGACGCGGTGGCCGCGCTCGCCACCGACGGCACCCGGCCGAGCCGGCCCGACGTCAACGCGCCCGCCTGCACCTACGTCAGCGCCATCGCGGCCGGCGGGCGGATCACCATCGGCTGGGTCGGCGACACCCGCGCCTACTGGATCCCCGACGACCGGTTCGCCGCCGAGCCGTTCCGGCTCACCCAGGACGACTCCTGGGCCGCCCGGATGGTCGAGGCCGGGCTGATGAGCGAGGCCGAGGCGTACGCGGACCCGCGCGCCCACGCCATCACCGGCTGGCTCGGCGCGGACGCCGAGGAGGTCGTGCCGCACACCCTCGGCTTCACCCCGCACGTCCCCGGGGTGCTGCTGGTCTGCACCGACGGGCTGTGGAACTACGCCGAGGCCGCCACCGACCTGGCGTACTACGTCCGGCCGGACGCCCGGACCGAGCCGCTGGCCGCCGCGCAGGCCCTGGTGAAGTTCGCCGTCGCGGCCGGCGGCCACGACAACATCACCGTCGCCGTGCTGCCGATCGACCCGCCCCCGGCGGCCGCGGACCCGGGGGAGGACGCCCGGACGGCGACCGCGCTCGACCTGCCGCTGGTCACCGCGGACGACGAGGAGTACGACCCGACCCTGCCGGACATCCCGGTGATCGGCTCGCCGGCCGCCCCGCTGCCCCCGCACCCGCCGCTGCCCGCGGTCCCGCCGCCGCCCGCCGTCCCGCCGCGCCCGACCGTGCCCCCGGCCCGCTGACCGGTCCGCCCCGTCGGGGCCCGTGCCCTCCCGGGCGCGGGCCCCACCCCGCTCCACCCCGCTCCACCCCGCACGCTCCGCACGCTCCGCCCCGGCACGCCCGCACCGCGCCCGCCCCCGGGGCGGCCACCCGACCTCCGAGCACAGCAGCCCCCGCACCAACCGACCACCCGACGGGAGCCACCGGCCCATGGCAACACTGGCGAAGCCGAACCTGCCCAGGTTCGACGTGGAGATCTTCCAGAACGAGTACCTCGCGGACGGCGCCCGCGAGGTGAACGCCATCGTCACCGTGACCGCGACCGGCGGCGGCACCTCCGGCGGACGGCCGCTCGGCGTCGCCGACGCCGCGCCGGGAAGCGGCGGGCAGTCCGCCGCCGTGGTGATCCTGGTGGACTGCTCCGGCTCGATGGACTACCCGTCGAGCAAACTGCGCGGCGCCCGCGAGGCCACCGCCGCCGCCATCGACACCGTCCGCGACGGCGTCGCCTTCGCCGTGGTCGCCGGCACCCACGAGGCCCGCGAGGTCTTCCCCGGCGACGGCACCCTCGCGGTCGCCTCGGCCGAGACCCGCGCCCGGGCCAAGGAGTCGCTGCGCCGGCTCACCGCGGCCGGCGGCACCGCCATGGGCACCTGGCTCACCAAGGCCGACCAGCTCTTCCTCACCCGCCGCGACATCCCGATCCGGCACGCGATCCTGCTGACCGACGGCAACAACGAGCACCAGACGGCCGCCGAACTGGAGCAGGCGATCGAGCGGGTCTCCGGCCACTTCACGGCCGACTGCCGCGGCGTGGGCACCGACTGGCGGGTCGAGGAGCTGCGCCGGATCTCCTCCGCGCTGCTCGGCACCGTCGACATCGTCCCCGAGCCGTCCGGCCTGGCCGAGGACTTCCGCTCGATGATGGCCGGCGCGATGAGCAAGCAGGTCGCCGATGTCGCGCTGCGGATCTGGACGCCCGCCAACGCGGTCGTCAGGTTCGTCAAGCAGGTCGCCCCCGCGCTGGAGGACCTCACCGACCGCCGCTCCGAGGCCGGACCACGGGCCGGCGACTACCCGACCGGCTCGTGGGGCGACGAGAGCCGCGACTACCACGTCTGCGTGGAGGTCCCGGCCTCGGCCGTCGGCAACGAGATGCTGGCCGCCCGGGTGAGCCTGGTCCTGCCGCCGTCGGTCGCCGGGGGGACGCCCGAGGTGCTGTCGCAGGGCCTGGTCAAGGCGGTCTGGACGGACGACCTGGCCTCGTCCACCCGGATCAGCCCGCAGGTCGCCCACTACACCGGCCAGGCGGAGCTCGCCGAGGCCGTCCGGGAGGGCATGGAGGCGCACCGCGCCGGGGACGTCCACCGGGCCACCGCCAGGCTCGGGGCCGCCGTGCGGATCGCCCACGCCACGGGGAACGACGGCACCTTCCGGCTGCTGCAGAAGGTGGTGGACGTGGTGGACCCGAAGGAGGGTACCGTTCGGTTCCGTAAGAACGTGAGCGAGGCCGACTCGATGATCGTCGAGACCCGGTCGACCAAGACCGTCCGTGTGAAGAAGTGACCGCCGAAGCGCCGACCGGGCCGCGAACCGGCCGGGCCCAGCCCCGGCCGCGCTGGAATTGAGGGGGGACCTGATGCCGATCTGCCCGAGGGGCCATGAGTCGCAGGCCGAGGACTGGTGCGACTTCTGCGGATTTCCGATGACACCGCCGCAGCCGCTGCCGCCACCGCACGGCGGGTTCCCCGGCGCTCCCGGGCATCCGGGGGCGCACGGCGCACCCGGCGCGCCGTACGACCCCACGCTCCCTCCGGGCGCGCTGCCGCAGCCCGGGGCCGTCCCGCCGCCGCCCCCGGGGTCGGTGCCCCCTCCCCCGCAGGGCTTCCCCGACCTCACCGAGGGCCTGGCGGTCTGCCCGATCTGCCGCAGCCCGCAGACCGGTCGGTTCTGCGAGGAGTGCGGGTACGACTACGACCTCTCGGCGCCGCAGCGCGCCCCGCAGCCGTTCCAGGCCGCCCCCGCGCCGCCGCCCGCGCCCGCACCGCTGAACATCCCGGCGGCGTACGGCGGCGCGCCGGAGGCCCCGCACCCCGCCCCGTACCAGGGGCAGCACCCGGGCCAGGGCCGGCACCCGGGCCAGCACCTCGGCCACCACCCGGGCGAGGCCCCGCCGCTGCCGCCGCAGCCCACCGCGCCCACCGGCTACGGCTACCCGCCGCCGGTCCACGCCCAGCCCCTCCACGCCCAGCCCCTCCACGCCCAGCCGGCCCCGGCCCCGGCCCCGGTCGAGCAGCCGGCCCCCGGACACCCGGACCCGCGGCCCGACCGGCCGTACGGGGCGCCGCAGCCGCGCGAGGACTCCGGCCCGGTCTACGCCCAGCCCGGCCCGGCCCGGCGCGGCGACGAGTTCGGCACCTCGTTCCACCTGGCCCCGCCGGCGCCCCCGCAGGGCCCGCCCGCCGAGCCGGTGCGGACCACCTGGTTCGCGGTGATCGCGGCCGACCGCGACTACTTCACCGACATGATGGCCCGCAGCGGTCCGGAGGCGGCCGGCCTGTTCTTCCCGCCGTACTGCCCCGAGCGGCGGATCCCGCTGACCGGGCGCGGCCAGCTGCGGATCGGCCGGCGCAGCCAGCACCGCGGCACGGTGCCGGAGATCGACCTCTCGGTCGCGCCGGAGGACCCGGGCGCCTCGCACCAGCACGCCCTGCTGGCGGAGCAGCCGGACGGCAGCTGGGTGCTGGTCGACCAGGACTCCACCAACGGCACCACGGTGAACGGCGGTGCGGAGCCGGTCGCCCCGCACACGGCGATCCCGCTGAACGACGGCGACCGGATCCACATCGGCGCCTGGACCACGATCACCGTCCACCGCGCCTGACCGCCCCGGATCGGGACCCGGCGTTCGACACCGTTGTAAAACTGATCATCAAATGATGCTTGGAGAACTCCCCGTGACGGCCTGCCACCCCTAGTCTCAGTCGTTATGACTGCTGCAATATCCGCCGACGGAATCCGTCAGCGGTACGGGGACGTGCAGGCCGTCGACGGGGTGTCACTCACCGTCGAGGCCGGCGAATTCTACGGAATCCTCGGGCCGAACGGCGCCGGGAAGACCACCACGCTGGAGATCCTGGAGGGGATCCGCAAGCCCGACGAGGGCCGGATCGAGCTGCTGGGCCTGAGGCCCTGGCCGCGCAACCCGAAACTGCTGCCGCGCATCGGCGTCCAGTTCCAGGCCTCCGCCTTCTTCAACAAGCTCACGGCGCGGGAGACCATCCGCACCTTCGGCTCCTTCTACGGCGTCGGCCCCAAGCGGGCCGACGCGATGCTGGAACGGGTCGGCCTGACCGAGTCGGCGGGGGTGATGACCGACAAGATGTCCGGCGGCCAGGCCCAGCGCCTCTCGATCGCCTGCGCCCTGGTGCACGGCCCGGAGCTGGTCTTCCTGGACGAGCCCACCACCGGCCTCGACCCGCAGGCCCGCCGCAACCTCTGGGACCTCCTGCGCGACATCAACGCCGAGGGCCGCACCGTCGTGCTCACCACCCACTACCTGGACGAGGCCGAGGTGCTCTGCGACCGCGTCTCGGTGATGGACCGCGGCCGGATCCTGCGGACCGGGGCGCCCGCCGCGCTGATCCGCGAGATCGACGACACCGTCCGGATCAGCGTGGAGTCCGGCCTGCTGGCCCTCGACACCGCGCGCGGGCTGTTCACCGCCGCCGGGGCGGAGATCAGCTCGCTGGAGGACGACGGCGTCTCGCTGTCGCTCTCCACCCGCCTGCCCGCGCCAGTGCTCTCCGTGCTCGCCGAGCGCGGCGCGCTGCGCGGCCTGGAGGTCCGCGGCGCCACCCTGGAGGACGTCTTCCTCCAGCTCACCGGACGGGAGTACCGCGCATGAGTGCCGAGCCCACCACGGCCGCGCCCGCGGCCGCCCCCGCGCCGGGCGGCACGCCCCCGGAACCCGCCGAGCGCGAGCGGGTCTCCGCCTTCGTCAGCCTCTCCCGGGTGATGCTGGTCGCCTTCGTCCGCGACCGCAGCGCGCTGTTCTTCGTGCTGCTCTTCCCGCTGATGTTCCTGATGCTGTTCGGCACCCTGCTCAAGGGGGCCACCACGCAGCACGCCAAGGTCGAGCAGATCGGCGCGGTGCGCCTGCTGGACTCGGTCCAGGGCGAGGCCAGGACCGGCCTGGAGGAGGTGCTGACCATCACCCGGGGCGACGACGAGGCCGCCGCCCTGGAGAAGGTCCGCAAGGGCGACCTGGACGCCATGATCAAGGAGGGCCCGAACGGCACCGTGGTCGTCCGCTACAGCGCCGCCGACCAGGTCCGCGCCGGCACCGTCCAGGGCATCGTCAACTCCGTGGTCCAGCAGGCCAACCAGGCCGCCAGCGGCAAGGCGCCCACGTACACCCTGGAGAGCAGCCGGGTCGAGGACGGCTCGCTCAAGCCGATCCAGTTCCTCACCCCCGGCCTGCTCGGCTGGGCGGTGGCCACCGGCGCGGTGTTCAGCGCCGCGCTGACGCTGGTCGGCTGGCGGCAGAAGAAGGTGCTGCGGCGGCTGCGGCTCGCCCCGGTGAGCGCCGGGGCGATCGTCGCCTCCCGGGTCGCCGTCTCGGTGCTGACCGCGCTCGCCCAGACCGCGATCTTCCTGGCCCTCGCCACCCTGCCGTTCTTCGGGCTGAAGCTCACCGGCGACTGGTGGCTGGTGATCCCGCTGGTGGTCTGCGCGACCATCGCGTTCATGTCGATCGGCCTGCTGGTCGGCTCGATCGCCAAGACCGAGGAGGCCGCCAACGGCCTCTCGCAGATCATCGTGCTGCCGATGTCCTTCCTGTCCGGCTCGTTCTTCCCGACCGACGACATGCCGGGCTGGCTCAAGGCGATCTCCGAGGCGCTGCCGCTGAAGCACCTGGTCACCGCCGCCCAGTCGGTGCTCTCCCGGGGCGGCGGCGTGATGGACGCGCTGCCGGCGATGGGCGGGCTGCTGCTCTTCGCGGCCGTGCTGACCGGCATCTCCTGGAAGCTGTTCCGCTGGGAGGACTGAGCGCCCGGCGCCCGCGCGGGGTCGTACGCCCGCGGACCTGGTTCCCAGGTCCCGGTGTACGGCCCCGCCGCCGTCTGCGACCATGGTCGGGTGAACGAGATCCGGCGTGGCACGCTCAGCGAGGAGACCTTCTTCGAGCAGGTCGGCGGCGAACCGACCTTCCGGCGACTGGTCCACCGGTTCTACCAGGGCGTCGCGGAGGACGAGTTGCTCCGGCCGATGTACCCGGAGGAGGACCTCGGGCCGGCCGAGGAGCGGTTCGCGCTCTTCCTGATGCAGTACTGGGGCGGCCCGCGCACCTACAGCGAGCAGCGCGGCCACCCGCGGCTGCGGATGCGGCACGTGCCGTTCAAGGTGGACCGGGCGGCGCACGACGCCTGGCTGAAGCACATGCGGGTGGCGCTCGACGAGCTGGGCCTGCCGCAGGACGCCGAGCGGCAGCTCTGGGAGTACCTCACCTACGCCGCCGCCTCGATGATCAACACCGAGGGCTGACCGGGGCGTTGCCCCCGGGAGCTACCCGATCGGGCTGAGACCGAGCCCCGCGCCGGGGGCGGCCGCCGTCCGGACCGCCACCGAACCGGCCGGGGCGGACAGCCGCAGCCAGCCGCCGGCCCGGTGCACGGTCAGCGGGGCCTGCGGGGCCAGGAAGCCGATCACCTGGGCCGCGTGGGCGGCCCGCAGCGGCATCTCCGGCAGCACGGCCACCGGGCGGGACCAGATCTCGTCGGCCAGCGCGTCGAGCACCGCACGGGTCCGGTGGTGCGCCGGGACGGCCTCGCTGCGCTCACGGAACTCCCGCACCGCGGCCGCCACTTCGAGGCGCACCTGGGCGGCGGGCGGGGTGCCCACCGGCCGCCAGCCGGTACGCGGCGGCAGCAGCCCGGCCCAGGCCGGGCCGGTGACCGGGGCGGGCAGCGCGACGGTGTCCGCCTCCGTGTCCACGCCGTCCAGCAGCTGCCCGGCCGAGGCGGTCAGGTCGAGCGGACCGGCGAGGCGGGCCAGCCGCGCGGTGCGCACCGCCAGCGCGCCCGAACCGCCCAGCGGCAGCCGCCCGAAGACGGCCAGCACGCCGCCGCCGTCGGGCCGCGGCACGCCCTGCAGCCGGACCGCCGCCGCCTTGTCGAAGCGCAGCAGGCGGACCAGGAAGGCGGCCAGGTCGGCGGCCTCCCCGGTGTCGGCGAGAGGAAGGGCGGCGGTGCTGTTCAACGCTTCGGCTCACATCCGGGCATCGGGCATCGGGCGTACGGGGGCAGGGCTGGACGGGGACGGGGCTGGACGGGGACAGGCGCGGTCAGACCGCGACGGCCGGCTCCTCGTCCATGAAGCGCGTCAGGAACTCCCGCTCCACCGGGCTGATCCGGCGCGGCCGGCCCTCGGCGAGGTCGTAGGGCACGACCACGGTGGACGCCCGGACGTAGACGGTCTCGGTGCCGTCGGCGGCGGTGTCCTTGATCTCGTACGAGACGGTGAGCGAGGCGCCCCCGATCCTGGTCACCCAGGTCTCGACGGTGACCGGCTCGGGCCGGTGCACCAGCGGGCGCTTGTAGTCGATCTCGTGGCGGGCCACCACCGAGCCGCCCGCGAACTCGCCCGCGCCGGCCTCGGCGGCCTGGGTGAACATGAAGTCGATCCGGGCCTCCTCCAGGTAGCGCAGGAAGACCACGTTGTTGACGTGCCCGAAGGCGTCCATGTCGGACCAGCGCAGCGGGCAGGCGTAGATGTGGCGTGCCACGGGTTCTCCTCGACGTCCGGTGCCCGTCGGCGGTGCGTGCCGGTCGGGCCGCGGCCCGGCAGGCCGGCCCCCACGGGGCGGGCGGCCTGCCGGGCCGTCGTCACGACTGGGTGTCAGCCGCGGGTCAGCTTCTTGTAGGTGGCCCGGTGCGGACGGGCCGCGTCCGCACCCAGCCGCTCGATCTTGTTCTTCTCGTACGACTCGAAGTTGCCCTCGAACCAGAACCACTTGCTGTCGCCCTCGTAGGCGAGGATGTGGGTGGCGACCCGGTCCAGGAACCAGCGGTCGTGCGAGATGACCACGGCGCAGCCGGGGAACTCCAGCAGCGCGTTCTCCAGCGAGGAGAGGGTCTCGACGTCGAGGTCGTTGGTGGGCTCGTCGAGGAGCAGCAGGTTGCCACCCTGCTTCAGGGTGAGCGCCAGGTTCAGGCGGTTGCGCTCACCGCCGGAGAGCACGCCGGCCGGCTTCTGCTGGTCCGGGCCCTTGAAGCCGAACGCCGAGACGTAGGCGCGGGACGGCATCTCGACCTGGCCGACGTTGATCCAGTCCAGACCGTCGGAGACGACCTCCCAGAGGGTCTTCTTCGGGTCGATGTTGGAGCGGCTCTGGTCGACGTAGCTGATCTTGACGGTCTCGCCGACCTTGACCGAGCCGCTGTCCGGGGTCTCCAGGTCCTGGAGCATCTTGAACAGGGTGGTCTTGCCGGCGCCGTTCGGGCCGATGATGCCGACGATGCCGTTGCGCGGCAGGGTGAAGCTGAGGTCGTCGATCAGGACCTTCTCGCCGAAGGCCTTGTTGAGGTTCTCGACCTCGATGACGACGCTGCCCAGACGCGGGCCCGGCGGGATCTGGATCTCCTCGAAGTCCAGCTTCCGCATCTTGTCGGCCTCGGCGGCCATCTCCTCGTAGCGGGCCAGACGCGCCTTGGACTTGGCCTGGCGGCCCTTGGCGTTGGAGCGGACCCACTCCAGCTCTTCCTTGAGCCGCTTGGCGCGCTTGGCGTCCTTCTGGCCCTCGACCTTGAGACGGGACTGCTTGGTCTCCAGGTAGGTGGAGTAGTTGCCCTCGTACGGGTAGGCGCGGCCGCGGTCGAGCTCCAGGATCCACTGGGCGACGTTGTCCAGGAAGTACCGGTCGTGGGTGACGGCGACGACGGTGCCCTTGTACTTCTCCAGGTGCTGCTCCAGCCAGTTCACCGACTCGGCGTCCAGGTGGTTGGTGGGCTCGTCGAGCAGCAGCAGGTCGGGGGCCTCCAGCAGCAGCTTGCAGAGCGCCACGCGGCGCTTCTCGCCACCGGAGAGCTTGGTGACCGGCCAGTCGCCGGGCGGGCAGCCCAGGGCGTCCATGGCCTGCTCCAGCTGGGCGTCCAGGTCCCAGGCCTCGGCGTGGTCCAGCTCCTCCTGGAGCTTGCCCATCTCGTCGAGCAGCGCGTCCGAGTAGTCGGTCGCCATCAGCTCGGCGATCTCGTTGAAGCGGTCGAGCTTGCCCTTGATCTCCTTGACGCCGTCCTGGACGTTCTCCAGGACCGACTTGGACTCGTCGAGCGGCGGCTCCTGGAGGAGCATGCCGACGGTGAAGCCCGGCGAGAGGAAGGCGTCGCCGTTGGAGGGCTGCTCCAGGCCGGCCATCATCTTCAGCACGGTGGACTTACCGGCGCCGTTGGGGCCCACGACGCCGATCTTCGCTCCGGGGAGGAAGCTGAGCGTCACGTCGTCAAGGATGACCTTGTCCCCGTGCGCCTTGCGCACCTTGCGCATCGTGTAGATGTATTCCGCCACGTGAGATCGCTCCGGCGTCGTCGGGAGTAATTCGGCTTGCAGCCTTCCATTGTGCCGCACCCGACCCGGAGCCCCGAACCGCCGGGTACCCGTCCCCGGGCGCCCCGCGGGGTGTCCCGCACACGGCGCGGCCCGGCTCCCCGCACACGTGGTGCGGGGAGCCGGGCCGGTGCCCTCGGATCACGCCCTACCGGGCCGTGTTCCGGGTGGTGCCTCAGGCGGCGTTGCCACCGCGGCGGCGGCGCAGCAGGAAGACCGCGGCTCCGCCGGCCACGACCAGACCGCCGGCGACGGCGGCGATGACCGGGGTGGCGTCACTGCCACCGGTCTGGGCCAGACCGCCGGTGGTGCCGGGGGCGGTGCTGGGCGGCGCCGGGTGCGCGGTGGTGGCGGTGGCCGACGGGGTGGCGCTGGGGGTGGCCGGCTTGCTGGTGGTCGGGGCCGGGGTGGTCGGCGCCGGGGTCGACGGCTTGGTGGTCGGGGTCGCCGACGGGCTCGGCGTGGTCACGCTGGTGGTCTTGCAGTCCAGGATGCCCTTGAAGTTCTTGGTGAAGCCGTTCGGGCCGGTCACCGTGATGTCGTAGGGGCTGTCCTCGGTGACCGGGACGACCACGGTCTCGATCTTGCCCGGCTGGACGGTGACGTCCTTGCCCGGCTTCACCGAGACGGTGGCGGCCTCGTCGCCGCCGTTGGAGACGAAGACCTTCACGCCGTTGGCGACGCACTCGACGACCGCGGAGCTGTCGACCAGCGGGCCCTTGCCGGCCCTCCAGGTGGCCTTGACGGAGTCCTTGACGCCGAGCTTGGTCGAGCCGGCCAGGATCATGGTCTGGCTGTGCTTGTCCGCGGTGTAGCCCTTGCTGAGGAAGACGCGGCCGCTGGGCACCACGGTCTCGGCGGAGGCGTCGACGGCGGCCGTGCCGTCGGGGGTGCCGGCGGGCACGTCCAGGAACAGCTGGGTGTCCTTGGCGATCGGGCCGGCCAGGTCGGTGACCGGCTTGCCGTCCTTGTCGACCAGCTTGACCTTGTCGGCGGAGTCACCGGTGACGGCGAGCTTCACCTCGTTGGCGCTGGAGTTGACGGTGAACGGACCGATCTTGTTGCCCGGCTTGCCGGAGGCCGAGTCCGGGGTGAGGCTCAGCGAGGGCTTGGGCTCGGCGGCGATGCCCTTGTTCTTCCCGCTGACGAGGTAGTCGCGCAGTTGCTTGGCCTCGGCGTCGACCGGGACGGCGTTCTTGCCGTCGGAGAACTTCCAGATCGCGGCCTGGGTGCCGGCCGCGGCGTCCTCCTTGGTCAGCTCGCCCTCGACGCCGGCGTCGGCGGCCAGCTTCTTGAGGTCGGTGACCTGCGGGAAGGAGTTCTCCAGGATCCAGCGGATCTTGGAGGCGTCCTCGGCCTTGGCCGGGTTGCCCAGCGAGCTCGACTTCCAGTCGGACTCCTGGTACTCGATGCCCTTGGTGATGTCGACCGGGTGGTCGATGTCGATGCAGTACGTCTTGATCTCGCCGTCCGGGGTCTTCAGCGTGAAGAGGCCGCCCTGGATGGAGTGGCTCCCCTCGATGGCGATCTCCTCGCTCATGAGGGTCGGCTGGATCACCGCCGTGACGGCCCCGCCGGGGGCGTCAGCCGCGGCCGCCGCACCGGCCGCGAACAGGCTCCCGCCCAGCGCAACGCTGGTCGCGAGCATGACAGTAGTGATACGGGGAAGCGTCCGCCCCTGCCTCTGCAACATCTTGGGATCCCTCCGGGCCGGGCCATGCCGATGGGCAGCCCGCCTTGCTTGCCGCGCCCCCTGTGGCGCTGCTTCACGATGTGAACCAGACGCATCCTATGGAGCGCCAGAGGTCCGGAAACCCCCATGCGAAATCAGGACGATTCCGTATCTGGATCGTTATCAACCCCCTCAGTGTCTCCACAAGCTGACGGACAGCCAGAATTTCGGGATCATTCCACTAACCGAACGGGATTGCGCGTGCGGGTCGCATCACCCCTCTCGATTCACATATTTGTCGACAGTGATACCGCCTGCCGGACACCCCGTCACCCGCTAGACGACACCCCCGGTTTCCCCCTCCGACGGCGCCCCGACGCCGGCTCCGGCCGGGCTCCGACCGCGCAGGGCGTCCACGATCCACCCGGGCACCGGTTCGCCGGCCGGGGCCTCGGCCGCGCCGTCCGGCCCGGACGCCCCGCCGGCCGCCCGCCCCGGGGGGCCGCCCGGGGAGCCGGCGGAGAATCCGCCCGCAGACCCGTTCCGCGCACCCGGCGCCCAGCTGAACCGCGCCGTGCCACGGCTCAGATCGTGTCCGACCGATCGGGCGTCGATCTCCACCCGACTCCGCTTCACCTCCCCCTCCGCCCACTCCCGCACCCGCAGCCTCCCGCTCACCACCACCGGGTCCCCCTTCGCCAGCGAGTCGATCAGGTGCCCCGCCAGCGCCCGCCAGGCCGTCACCGTCACCCACTGCGTCTCGCCGTCGACCCAGCCGTCCCGCGCCCGGTCGTAGCGCCGCTCGGTCGAGGCCAGTCGGAAGTTCGCGACCGGCACCCCGCCGGGGGTCTGGGTGTAGGTCACCTCGGTGGCGACATTCCCGATCACCGTCACCTGGGTCTCGTTCACAGCACGCTCCGCTCTCCCGGTTGCACCGTACGGAATCGACCGGTGCGCGTTGAGAGTGCGCCTCCCGGGAAATACGCACCCAGGAGATCCGAAATCCTGTGGACAACTCGGGGCTGTGGAAAACCCATGTCGCCCGCAGGGGTGAATTTCAGCCTTTGTGCGACCATCACACCCATGCTCTGCGGGGCCATGACAAGAATCTCCGGGCCGCCCCTCCGGCCCGGGACACCCCCAGGGGTGGCCCCGGGGACCGTCCGCGCACGTCATCCGACCGAACGAACCCGAATACGGCCCCCCACCCGCGTCGATGCCGACCTCGGCCGCGGCGCTTTCTCCGTGCCGAATCCATAACGGGTGGGCAGACAGCCCCGTAACGAGTGCACAACGTCCGGCGCGGAACACCTCCAGACCGCTGCACTCACGGCCTTCACCTGCGATTATCGGACCGCTCCACCGAGGCCGACACACCAACGGCGGTGTCGCAACAGCCGGCCGAGGAACGGGACACCCTTATCCTGTCCCCGACAGGGCAAGGACCCGCCGACCCCCACACCCAACCCTCGGGTACGGGAGCGGACAGCGGGCGCCGCGCGCCCACCGCCCGATCCCGGCAACGGTCACGCCCGTCCGGGCGCAGCCCGTCCCGCCCCCATAGCTCAGCGGATAGAGCACCCGCCTTCTAAGCGGTAGGTCGCAGGTTCGAATCCTGCTGGGGGCGCCACGCAACACCGCGCCACGGCCGGCGCCGCGCGCTTCGCGCATTTCACGCCCGGCACCGAGCGCGCCTAACCCGTGACCATCCGTGTCATGCACTCTCCGAAAAGACCCGCCCGGGGAATTCCGGTGCCGGAAACTCTCCGAACGCCCGCGCGCCCGCGCGCCCGCACGCCCTACGCCGGCGAACCACCCGGGTCCGCCGCCCGGCCCGCGCCCCCGCCCGCCGTCAGCTGCGCCAGGTAGGCGTCCAGCAGCTCCGTCTGCCGCCGCGCCGGGAACTCCGCCGGGGCGAACAGCGCCTGCACCACCAGCCCCAGCACGAAGGCCTGCGCCGCCGCCGCGACCTCCGCCGCCGGCGGCCCGGCCGGCAGCTCGCCGAGCCGCCGCGCGGCCTCGACGCACTCCGCCAGCAGCCCGCGCGCCCGCGCGTACCGCGCCGCGTGCGCCCCGGCCAGCTCCGGATCGGCCAGCGCGACGTCCCAGGAACCCACCCAGATCCGGTTGCCCGCCCGACCCGGCCCGTCCAACGGCAGCACGTCCAGCAGCGCCGCCCGCAGCCGCGCCAGCCCCTCGGGCGGCGGCGGCCCCCCGTCGGCCGGCGCGAGCCGCCGCGGCCGGGCCAGCGAGCGCCGGTCCAGCACGTCCAGCGCATGCGCGACCAGCGCCTTCTTGCTGGGGAAGTAGTGCGTCAGCAGCCCCGTGGAGGCGCCCATCTCGGCGGCCACCGCACGCAGCGTGAGCCCCTCGAAACCCCGGGTGGACAGCACCCGCCAGACCGCCTCGGAGACCTCGGTTCGGCGGGCTTCATGATCTCCACGTGCCGGTGTCATGGGGTTATCTTACGTACCAAACGTTTGTTATGGACGACCGTCGACCCTCGCCGCGAAAGGCCCGCCCATGTTCGCCGTCCCCCTCGCCGAGAACGCCGAGCTCCGCCCGCTGGAGCCCTGGCAGGCGCCCGAGTACCTGGAGCACATCGAGCGCGGCCGCGCCCACATCGACGCCTGGATCGGCTGGGCCGCCCTCGCCACCGACCTCGACTCGGCCCGCGCCGTCCTGCAGCGCTACGCCGACCGCCAGGCCGCCGACACCGCCCGCCTCTACGGCATCTGGCGGGACGGCACGCTGGTCGGCGGCGTGATGTTCGTGCAGTTCGACGCCAAGAGCGGCACCTGCGAGATCGGCGTCTGGACCGAGCCCGCCGGCCAGGGCCACGGGCTGGTCGGCACCGCCGTCCGGCACCTGATCGACTACGCCTTCACCGTCCGGGGCATGCACCGGATCGAGTGGCACAACCGGCCGGAGAACGTCCGCAGCCGCGCGATCGCCCAGCGCCTGGGCTTCACGCTGGAGGGCGTCATGCGGGAGAGCTACCTGCACGGCGGCGTCCACCACGACGGCGAGGTCTGGTCGCTGCTCACCCACGAGTGGCGGCCGCAGGGCGCCGCCTCCTCCTGACGGCACGGGGGCGGGGCCGGTGGACGACTCCACCGGCCCCCCGCCGGACGACCACACGATCAACAGCGTCGGCACGAGCACCCCGGCCGCCGGGAGGAGGACGGCGTCCACCGGGCCTTCGCGCTGGTCGAGCGGGGCCTCGGTGACCACGGCGCACCCGGCCCCGACCGCCACCGCCGCGCTCTGGGAGAGTGTCCGCACCCGAACCCTCCGGAGGTGCCCATGGCCACCCGGCCGCTGCTGACGCGCGAGCGCGCCCCGCTGCCCACCGAGACCGACGGCCTGAACGCCCATCTCGGCGAGGACGGCGTCGCGGTGCTGGAGTTCGACCGCCCGCACCGGCGCAACGCCGTCACCCTGGCGATCTGGCAGGCGCTGCCCGGGGTGCTGAAGCGGCTCGCCGAGGAGCCGGGGGTGCGCGCCCTCCTGGTGACCGGCGCGGGCGGTACCTTCAGCGCCGGCGCGGACATCGACGAACTCGCCGAGGTCTACGGCGATCCGGACCGCGCCGACGCCTACCACGCGGTCAACGTCGCCGCCGAGGAGGCGCTGGCGGCCTTCCCGCACCCGACCCTCGCCGTGGTGCACGGCGCCTGCGTCGGCGGCGGCTGCCAGCTGGCGCTCGCCTGCGACCTGCGGTTCGTCGCCGAGGACGCCCGGCTCGGCATCACCCCGGCCAAGCTGGGCGTGGTCTACCCGGCGGTGCCGACCCTGCGGCTGGCCCGGCTGGTCGGCCCGGCGCGCGCCAAGTACCTGCTGTTCTCCGGCGAGCTGCTGCCCGGACCGCGGGCGGCCGCGCTGGGCCTGGCCGAACGCGTCCTGCCGGCCGCCGAACTGGACGCGGCGGCCCTGGAGTTCGCCCGGCTGCTGACCACCCGCTCGCCGCAGACCATCGGCGCCGTCAAGGCGGCCCTGGCCGTCCCGCCGGAGCAGGCCTCGGCCGCCCTCGCCCCCTGGGAGCGCCGCTCCCGCGAGGCGCCCGACGTCCGCGAGGGCCTCGCCGCCTTCCTGGAGCGCCGCCCGCCCCGGTTCTGAGCCCCGCCGGGCCCCGCTCCCCCGGCCCCGCTCCCCCGGCCCGGCGCCGACGGCCGCCGACGCGGCCGGGCGGGGAGCGGACGGGCGGCGGTCAGCGGATCGGCAGCCCGGAGATGGCCCGGGCGATGACCAGCCGCTGGATCTCGCTGGTCCCCTCGAAGATCGAGTAGATCGCGCTGTCCCGGTGCATCCGCTCGACCGGGTACTCCCGGGTGAAGCCGTTGCCGCCGAGGATCTGCATCGCCTGCGCGGTGACCCACTTGGCCGTCTCGCCCGCGTAGAGCTTGGACATCGAGCCCTCGGCGGCGGTGAACGGCTGCTGGGTGGCGGCCATCCAGGAGGCCCGCCAGACCAGCAGCCGGGCCGCGTCGATCCGGGTCCTCATGTCGGCCAGCTGGAAGGCCACGCCCTGGTTCTCGATGATCGGGCGGCCGAACTGCACCCGGGTCCCGGCGTAGTCGAGCGCCACCTCGTACGCGGCCCGGGCGATCCCGATCGCCTGTGCGCCGACGGCCGGCCGGGAGGCCTCGAAGGTGGCCATCGCGGCGTTCCGCCCGCCCCTGCGGACGCCCTCGCGGGCCCGCGCCAGGCGCTCGTCCAGCTTCTCCTTGCCGCCGAGCAGGCAGTGGCCGGGCACCCGGACGGCGTCCAGCACCACCTCGGCGGTGTGCGAGGCGCGGATGCCGTGCTTCTTGAACTTCTGGCCCTGGCCGAGGCCGGGCGTGCCCGGCGGCACCACGAAGGACGCCTGCCCGCGCGCGCCGAGCGCCGGGTCGACGGTGGCGACGACCACGTGGACGGCGGCGATCCCGCCGTTGGTGGCCCAGGTCTTGGTGCCGTTCAGCACCCACTCGTCGGCGGCCTCGTCGTACACGGCCCGGGTGCGCAGCGCGGAGACGTCGGAGCCGGCGTCCGGCTCGGAGGAGCAGAAGGCGGCGACCCTGACGTCGTCCGGGGTGCCGAACATCTGCGGCGCCCAGGTGCCGATCTGCTCGTCGGTGCCGTTGGCGAGCACCGCCACGGCGGCGAGGGTGGTGCCGACGATGGACAGGCCGATGCCGGCGTCGCCCCAGAACAGCTCCTCCATGGCGATCGGGATGCCCACGCCGGAGGGGTCGAAGTACTGCTGGGCGTAGAAGTCGAGCGAGTAGATGCCGAGTTTGGCGGCCTCCTGGATGATCGGCCAGGGGGTCTCCTCGCGCTCGTCCCACTCGGCGGCGGCGGGCCGCATCACGTCGGCGGCGAAGCCGTGCAGCCAGTCGCGGACGGCGAGCTGGTCCGGACCCGGGTCCAGCGAGAAGGTGCTCATGGGTGGGGGCCTCCGATGAAGGGTGCGACCGACCAGGGTGTTACCAGCGGTAACATCGTCGGAGTCTGCTACTGCTTGGTAACCGGTGTCAACGCCCGCACACACACGGAACGAGGGAACCGCGCATGGACCCAGAGCCCCGCCGGGAACAGCTGCTCAACGCCGCCGACCGGGTCGTCCAGCGCGAGGGCCCCGGCGCCAGCATGAACGCCATCGCCGCCGAGGCCGGCATCACCAAGCCGATCCTCTACCGGCACTTCGGCGACCGGAACGGCCTGGTCAGGGCCCTGACCGAGCGCCACACCGGAGGGCTGCTGGCCGCCGTCCGGGCCGCGCTCGCCGAACCGCTGGAGCGCCGCGACCGGGTCGAGCACGTCCTGGACACCTACCTCGCCGGGATCGAGGCCCGCCCGCAGGTCTACCGGCTGCTCACCCACCCCGAGCCGGGCGACCCGAGCGGCGCGGGCAACGCGCTCGCCCCGGCGCTCCAGCAGATCGCCGAGGAGATCACCCGGGCCGTCGCCGACCAGATCGACCTCGGCGCCGACCGCGAGCTGGTCGCCGAGGCCTGGGGCCGGGCCATCACCGGCATGGTGCTGGCGGCCGGCGACTGGTGGCTGGAGTCCCGGCCGTGCTCGCGCACCCGGATGGTCCAGGTGCTCGCCGACCTGCTCTGGGGCCGGCTGGCGGCCGCCGCCGACCTGCCGACCGCCGCGCTGCCCGCCGGCCCGGCGCCGGATCCCGCCGACTGACCCCGGCGCGGGACTCCGGGCGGCGGCCCCGCACCGGCGTCTTGTGGCGGACATGACCGTCCGGCATCATCGGGCCCCACCCTCGCCCGCCCCGGAGGTCCCGTTGCGCCCACGCCGCACCGCCGCCGCCCTGCTGCTCGCCGCCGCCCTGGCCGTCCCCGCCGCCCCGGCCAGGGCCCAGTCCCCCACCCCCGCACCGGCGTTCCCCACCGGGACGGCCACCGCCCCGGACGGCCGCACCGACCTCACCGACGCCTCCGGCCGCCGGCTCCGGTTACGCGGCTTCAACCTCGACAAGTACGCCGAGGCCACCGAACAGGACGTCAGGTCGATCGCCGCGCAGGGCTTCACGCTGATCCGCCTGCCGGTCTCCTGGACCAGGCTGGAGCCCGCCCGCGGCCGCCTCGACCCCGCCGAACTGGCCCGGCTGCAGCGGCTCCTCGGCTGGGCCGACCGCTACGGCGTGCTCGCGCTGGTCGACCTCCACCAGGACGTCTACGGGCCGTGGTTCGTCGGCGGCACCGGCGGCATCCCGCCCTGGGCCACCCGGGACGACGGCCTGCCCTTCGAGGCGGACCCCGACGACTGGTTCGCCGGCTACTTCCAGCCCGCCGTCCAGGCCGCCTTCCGGCACCTCTACGACGACCCCGACCTGCGCGCCTGGCAGGCCGACTTCTACACCCGGCTCGCCCGCGAACTGCGCGGCCACCGCTCGCTGCTGGGCTACGACCTGTTCAACGAGCCGTTCGGCCCGGTGGCCGGCGACCCCGCCGACCCGGAGGCGCTGGCCCGCTCGGCCGCCGAACTGGAGCAGGGCCGGCTCGCCGCCATGTACCGCCGGCTGATCGCCGCCGTCCGCCGGGCGGACTCCCGCGCCTGGCTGTTCGTCGAACCGACGGTGCTGGTCGGCCAGGGCGTCCCCACCCGGCTGCCCGGCTTCACCGACCCCCGCCCGGGCGCGCCCCGGCTCGGCTACGCGCCGCACTTCTACGACACCGCCGTCGAGTCCGGGGCCGACTGGGACCCGTCCGGCGGCTTCGTCGAGCGCTACACCGCCGCCGTCACCGCCTACCCCGCGGCCCACCGGCTGCCGGTGCTGGTCGGCGAGTGGGGCCCGCCGGACTCCCGCACGCCCGGCAACACCCTGCTGGTGCGCCGCCAGGTCGACGCGATGGACGGCTTCGCGGCCGGCTGGGCGATGTGGTACTGGTGCCGGGGCAACGGCGGCTACTGCGCGCTCGACCCCGCCGGGCGGCCCGCCCCGGGCGACGAGCCGGCCTTCGGCCCGTACCCGGTCGCGGTCGCCGGCGGGGGCGCCCGCACCACGGCGGACGGCGCCCGGCACACCGTCCGCTGGCAGGCCGACGGCACCGGCCGGGCCACCGAAATCGTGCTGCCGGCCGCCGCGTTCCCCGCCGGCGCCCGGATCACCGTCCGCCCGGCCGGCGCCCTCGCCGAGCTCGACCAGCCGAGCGGCGAGCGGGCCGGCCGCCTCCGGGTCCGGCTCCCGCACGTCCGCCCGGGCACCCCGGTCACCGTCACCGTCGAACCGCGCTGACGCCCGCGCCCGGCGGCACCGGCCGGGCCGCCGGGCCGCCGGGCCGCCGGGCCGCCGGGCCGTTCGACCGTCCCGCCGGGATCAGGCCAGTCCGCGCCGGGCCAGCAGCGGCCCGGTCTCCGGGTCGCGCCCGACCACCGCGCGGAAGGAGTCCAGCGCGTCCCGGCCGTCGCCGCGCGCCAGCAGCTCGCGGCGGAACACCTCGCCGCTCTCCCGCACGCCGCGGCCGTTGCCCTTGAACCACTCCACCGTGTCGGCGTCCAGCACCTCCGACCAGATGTACGCGTAGTAGCCCGCGCTGTACCCGCCCGCGAAGATGTGCCCGAAGTAGGTGGTCCGGTAGCGCGGCGGGACCGCCGCCACCGCCAGCCCGGCCTCGGCCAGCGCCGCCGCCTCGAACTCCCGGGCGTCCGCGACCTCCCGGCCCTCCGGCAGGGTGTGCCAGGCCCAGTCCAGCAGCGCCGCCGCCAGGTACTCGACGGTCCGGAAGCCCTGCCCGAAGGACTCCGCCGCCTCCATCCGCTCGACCAGCCCGGCCGGCAGCGGCTCGCCCGTCTCGTGGTGCCGGGCGTAGTTGGCCAGCACCTCCGGCCACACCATCCACATCTCGTTGACCTGCGAGGGGAACTCCACGAAGTCCCGCGGCACGGCCGTGCCCGCGACGTACGGGTAGCGGACGTCCGAGAACAGCCCGTGCAGCGCGTGCCCGAACTCGTGGAACAGCGTGCGGACCTCGTCCCAGGAGAGCAGCACCGGCTCGCCGGGGGCCGGCTTGGCGATGTTGAGGTTGTTGTAGACCACCGGCCGCTGCCCCAGCAGGCCGGACTGGCTGACCAGCTCGTCCATCCAGGCGCCGCCGCGCTTGGACGCCCGGGCGTGGAAGTCCCCGAGGAACAGGCCCAGCGCCGAGCCGTCCGCGTCGAACACCTCGAAGACCCGGGTGTCCGGGTGGTAGCCGACGAGGTCCTGCCGCTCGGTGAAGGTCACCCCGTAGGCCAGGTTGGCGGCGAAGAACACGCCGTCCCGCAGCACCCGCTCCAGCTCGAAGTAGGGGCGCAGGGCCGCCGCGTCCACCTGGTACGAGGCCTGCCGGACCTGCTCCGAGTAGTACGCCCAGTCGTGCGCGGCGATCTCCTCGACGCCGTCGGCGGCGGCCAGCTTGGCCAGCTCCTCGGCCTCCCGGCGGGCGTTGGCCACGGCCGGCGGCACCAGCCGGGCGAGCAGCGCGTCCACCGCCTCGACGGTGCCGGCCGTCTCGTCGGCCACCACGTAGGAGGCGTGGGTGTCGTGGCCGAGCAGCCGGGCCCGCTCGGCGCGCAGCGCGGCCATCCGGATCGCCAGCGGGCCGTTGGTGTCGACGGCGCGGTCCAGCGAGGCGGCGAGCAGCCGCTCGCGCACCGAGCGGTCGGTGAGCGAGGCGAGCTCGGTCTGGTTGGAGAAGTTCTTCAGGCTCAGCACGAACTTGTCCGGATGCCCGAGCGCCCGGCCGTTCTCGGCGGCGGCCGCGATCTCGTCCGCGGAGAGGCCCGCCAGTTGCTCGGCGGAGTCCAGCACCAGTGCCCGGGCCTGCGAGTCGGCGGACACGTTCTGCCGGAACTCCGAGGAGGCGGCGGCGAGTTCGGTGTTGATCTCGCGCAGCCTGGCCTGCTGCTCGGCGCCCAGTCGGGCGCCGGCCCGGACGAACGCGGTGTGCCGGCGCTCCAGCAGCCGCAGCGTCTGCGGGTCCAGGTCCAGTTCGGCGCGGCGGGCGTGCAGCTCCTCGATCCGGGCGAACAGCGCGGCGTCCAGGTGGATCGCGTCCCGGTGCGCGGCCAGCCGGGGGCTGATCCCGGCGTCGATCCGGTCGACCTCGGGGGTGGTGTCGGCGGCGGAGTGGTTGTCGAAGACCACCTTGACCCGGTGCAGCAGCCTCCCCGAGCGCTCCAGCGCGACCAGGGTGTTCTCGACCGTCGGCGGCTGCGGGTCGGCGGTGATCGCGGCGATCTCGGCGAGCTGCTCGGCCATCCCGCGCTCGAAGGCGGGCAGGTAGTGCTCCGGCCGGATCTCGGCGAACGGCGGCAGTTCGTAGGCCAGGGTGCTGGGCCTGAAGAACGGGTTCTCGGTCATTTCGCCGACCTTACGCGCTGTCATCGGCGCTGCCCACACCCTTTGCCGCGCCGTCCGGCGCACCCGGCGCGGGGGCGTTCCGGGACGCCGCCCGGGCACCGTCCGGGCCCGTCTCCGGACGGCGCGGCTCCGGTTGTCGTACCCTCCCGCTACCGTCGGCACCGGCCGGCCGTACGCCCCCGGACGACCCGGCCGGCAGCCCGACCCCCGACCACCGACCCGCAGCCCGTACCGCGATCCGCGTCGCACCCCGTAGCGCGGTCCGCATCGCAGTCCGCACGAGAGGAGGAGCCCCCCGTGGCACCCCGGATCGCCCTCGCCCCCGACCCGCACGGCCCCGGCGGCCGGCTCCAGCCGCTCGACGAAGCGGGCGCCCCGCTCGGCCCGCCCGAGCCCGTACCCGACCTCGCCGCCGCCGTCGCCGCCCGGGAGGCCGCCGAGCACCCCCGGTGGGTGTGGGCCGCCGCCGACTCCGGCTACGCCCCGCTGCTCCCCCGGCTGCCCGACCGCCTCGCCCGCTGCCACGACCTGCGGCTGGTGGAGGCGCTGCTGCTGGCCCACGAGGGCCGGTTCGGCGCCCCGCGCTCGCTCGGCGCCGGCTGGGCCCGGCTTCGCGGCCTGCCCGTCCCCGCCGACCTGCCCGAGCCCGGCTCCGCCGAGGCCGACGACGGCCAGGACACCCTGTTCGCCCCCGACCGGCTCCAGCTGCCGCCCGGCACCGACCCGCTGGCCGCCGTGGTCGCCGTGCACGCCGAACAGCAGCGCCGGCTCGCCGCGATCGCCGACCCGACCGCCCGCGCCCGCTTCCGGCTGCTGGCCGCCGCCGAGTCGGCGGGCGCGCTGGCCGCCGCCGAGATGGCCGACGACGGCCTGCCCTGGAGCACCGACGTCCACGACCGGCTGCTCACCGAGCTGCTCGGCCCGCGCCCCACCGTCCCCGGCACCCAGCCGCGGCTGCTCGCCGAACTCGCCGTCGAGCTCCAGCGGGCGCTCGGCGGGCGCCCGTTCAACCCGGACTCGCACAGCCAGGTGCTGCGCGCCTTCGCCGACGCCGGCATCCCCCTCGGCTCCACCCGCTCCTGGGAACTCAAGACGATCGACCACCCGGCGGCCCGGCTGCTGGTCCGCTACAAGGAGCTGTCCCGGATCCACGTCGCGCACGGCTGGGCCTGGCAGGACGCCTGGGCGCGCGGCGGCCGGTTCCGCCCCGAGTACGTGGTCGGCGGCGTGGTCTCCGGCCGCTGGGCCAGCCGGGGCGGCGGGGCGCTGCAGATCCCGCGCATCCTGCGCCGCGCCGTGGTCGCCGACCCCGGCTGGCTGCTGGTGGTCGCGGACGCCGCCCAGCTGGAGCCGCGGGTGCTCGCCGCGCTCTCCCAGGACGCCGGACTGGCCCGCACCGCCGCCGGCGGCGACCTCTACGAGGCGCTGGCCGCCACCGCCTTCCACGGCGACCGCGACAAGGCCAAGCTGGGCCTGCTCGGCGCCATGTACGGCCAGACCAGCGGCGACATCGGCCCGTTGCTGGCCACCCTGCGCACCCGCTACCCGGCCGCGATGGGCTACGTCGAGGCGGCCGCCCGCACCGGCGAGGACGGCGGAGTGGTCGCCTCCCGGCTGGGCCGCCCCTGTCCGCCCGCCTCGGCGGACTTCCTCGACCTCACCGAGGCGCCCGAGACGGCGGGCGACGCCGGCGGCCGCTCGGCCCGCGCCCGCGGCCGGTTCACCCGCAACTTCGTCATCCAGGCCAGCGCCGCCGACTGGGCCCTCGCCCTGCTGGCCGCGCTGCGCCGCCGGCTCGCCGAGCTCCCGGTGGCCACCGCGGCCGACCGCCCGCACCTGGTGTTCTTCCAGCACGACGAGGTGATGGTGCACACGCCCGCCAACCTGGCCGACGAGGTGGCGGCGGCTGTCGACGCGGCGGCGGACGAGGCCCGCCGGCTGGTCTTCGGCGACACCCCGGTGCGGTTCCCGCTCAGCACCGCCGTGGTGGAGTGCTACGCCGACGCCAAGTGAGCCCTCACAGCTTGCGGTAGCCGCGCGCCTCCTCGGCCGCCGCCACCACCTCGGCCAGCGCCGCCCCGGTCGAGGCGGTGACCGCCGCGGCCACCGCCCCCTCCACGAACGGCGCGTCGACCAGCACCACGCCGGGCCGCGGCGCGTCCTCCAGCACGGTCACCGCCGTCAGCACCGAGCTCCCGAGGTCCGGCAGCACCGCGACGCCGGCCCCGGTGTCCGCCTCGGCCACGGCCCGCGCGATCAGCTCGTAGCTGGTCCCGAGCCCGCCCTCCTCGGTCCCGCCCGCCACCACCACCCGCACCTCGTCCGAGGCGAGCTCCGCCAGCAGCTCCTTCAACCCGCCGGCCAGCGCCGCGCTGTGCGAGACCAGAACGATGCCCACGTGTCCACTCATGCCCCCGACCCTAGGTCCTGTACTCCACCCGGGTGAGTCACCTCCGGCGTGTCGGATTCCGTGCCCCCGACCCCCGTCTGGCGTAGCGTCGGGGCAGCACCGTCTGCCGAGGGGAGCGCGTACGCCGTGAAGAAGCTCATCAACGACGCGGAGACCGTCCTGGAGGACGCGCTGGCCGGGGTGGCCGCCGCCCATCCGGAGCTGGCGGTGGACATCGCCAACCGGGTGATCACCCGGGCCGTGCGGCCGACCGAGCCCAAGGTGGCGCTGGTCTCCGGCGGCGGGTCCGGGCACGAGCCGCTGCACGGCGGTTTCGTGGGGCCCGGCATGCTGGACGCGGCCTGCCCCGGCGAGGTGTTCACCTCCCCCGTCCCGGACCAGATGCTGGCCGCCGCCAAGGCCGTGGACTCCGGCGCCGGCGTGGTGTTCGTGGTGAAGAACTACACCGGCGACGTGATGAACTTCGAGCTCGCCGCGGAGCTCGCCGCCGAGGAGGGCGTCGAGGTCCGCACGGTGCTGGTCGACGACGACGTCGCGGTGGAGGACTCGACCTGGACGGCCGGGCGGCGCGGCACCGGCGCGACGGTGCTGGTGGAGAAGATCGCGGGCGCGCTGGCCGAGCGCGGCGCCCCGCTGGACGAGGTGGCCGCCCTCGGCGAGCGGGTGAACGCGGCCTCCCGCTCGTTCGCGATCGCGCTGACCGCGGCGACCGTCCCGGCGGCGGGCAAGCCCGGCTTCGAGCTGGCCGAGGACGAGATCGAGGTGGGCGTCGGCATCCACGGCGAGCCGGGGCGGCGCCGGGAGCGGCTGCGCCCGGCCCGCGAGCTGGTCGCCGAGGTGGTGGACACGATCCTCGCCGACCACCGCCTGACCGCCGGCGACGAGGTGATCGCCCTGGTCAACGGCCTGGGCGCAACGCCGCTGATGGAGCTGTACATCGTCTTCGGCGAGGTCGCCGCCCGGCTGGCCGAGCGCGGCATCACGGTGGCCCGCAGCCTGGTCGGCAACTACGTGACCAGCCTGGACATGGCCGGCTTCTCGCTCACCCTCACCAAGGCCGACGGCCCGCTGCTGGAGCTGTGGGACGCCCCGGTGGACACCCCCGCCCTCAAGCGCGCCTGACCGGCGGAACAGGAGCACCCGCGATGGACGTCGACACCCTGCTGGCCGAGGCCTGGATCCGCGCGCTGGCCGCCGCGGTCGAGAAGGAGCACGGCCGGCTCACCGAGCTGGACTCCGCGATCGGCGACGGCGACCACGGCAGCAACCTGCGGCGCGGCTTCACCGCCGTGCTGGCCGCCCTGGACGCACCGGCCCCCGCCGGGCCCGGGGCGGTGCTGACCAGGACCGGCACCACGCTGATCTCCAAGGTCGGCGGCGCCTCCGGGCCGCTCTACGGCAAGGCCTTCCGGGCGATCGGCGCCGCGCTGCCGCAGCCCGGCGAGGCGCCCGCCGACGCGGCCGGGCTCGGCGAGGCGCTGGCGGCCGGCCTGCGGGCGGTGCGGGAGCTCGGCAAGGCCGAGCCGGGCGACAAGACCATCGTCGACGCGTGGACGCCCGCGCTGGACGCCTACCGGGCGGCGGTGGCCGCCGGTGCCGGCCTGCCGGAGGCCGCCGCGGCCGCCGCGGCGGGCGCCGAGCGGGGCGCCCTGGACACCGTGCCGCTGCAGGCCCGCAAGGGGCGCGCCTCCTACCTGGGCCCGCGCAGCGTCGGCCACCAGGACCCGGGCGCGACCTCCACCGCCCTGCTCTTCCGCGCCCTCGCCGAGGCCGCCGGGAACCGGTGACCGGGAACCGGTAGCCGGGAACCGGTGACCGGGAACCGGGGCGCGCCTCAGGCGGCGTCGGTGCGGGTGATCAGCAGCAGCAGCGCGTCGTCCCGCAGCTCGCCCCCGGTGTGCGCCAGCAGGTCGGCGTAGACCCGCCCGACCGCCGCCTCCAGCTCCGCCGCGGAGCGGGCCGCGCCCCGCACCAGCGGGCCGACCCGCTCGGCGAGCGGGTAGAACACGCCGCTGTGCCGGTGCTTGGCCTCGATCACGCCGTCGGTGCAGAGCACCAGCACGTCGTCGGTACCGAACGGCTGGTCCCAGGTGCTCGGCTCGCCGCGGGCCAGCCGGCCGAGGCCGAGCGGCACCCACGGGTCGGGCGCGTCCAGGATGTGCGCCCCGCCCTCCGGGTCGACCCGGATCGGCGGGACGTGCCCGTACTGGAGCAGCTGGACCACGCCGGGCCGGCGGAACTCGGCGAACAGCGCGGTGGTGAACTCGCCGTCCGGCACGTGCCGCTCGACGCTGGCCTCGATCCGGGCCGCCACCCCGCGCAGCCCGGGCTCGTCGTACGCGGCCTCCCGGAAGGCGCCGAGCACCACGGCGGCGGTCTGCACCGCGCCGAGCCCCTTGCCGCGCACGTCGCCGACCGCGACCCGGGTGCCGTGCGGGGTCTCCAGGACGGAGTAGAGGTCCCCTCCGATCCTCGACGCGTCGGCGGCGGAGACGTACCGCACGGCGAGGTGCAGCGGCCCGACGACCGGTCCGGGCAGCCGCAGCAGCGCGCGCTGCGCCGCCTCCGCGACGGAGCTGACCGCGGCGTAGGCGGCGGCCCGGCGCATCCGGATCCTGGCGACCCAGGCGGAGAACACCGAGAGCAGCAGGTAGCTGACCATCGCGCCCCACAGGAAGCGGACGTCGTTGATGTTGTCGACCTGGTCGTAGTGGCTGAGGCCGAAGACGGCGAGCAGGCCGATCGAGCAGACGCCGAGCAGTTCGAGCGGCCGCAGGGTGAGCGCGGCGACGCTGGGGACGACGGTCATCAGCGGCGCGAGGTAGCGGTCCTGGCCGGAGAACAGGTCGGCGATCCCGACCAGCACGATCGCGATCAGCGCCGGGACGGCCCGCCGCCAGAACGGGATGTCGAGCAGGTCGACGGCGAGCAGCGCGTTGCGCCGCCGGGCCGGCGGCTGCCCGACGCCGGTCGGAACGGACGGCGACTGGGCACGGCGGAGCGGGGACACATATCGAACATAACGGACGATCAGTGCGCCCACCCGCGCACCCCCGGCCCGGCGGCCGCCCGGGGCCCGCCGGGAACCCGAATCCGCCCAGGTGGCGAGGCGGATTCCGACGCATCGTGTCCGGACGCCTACGCTCTGCTCTCGGAGCGCGGACCCGCATCGCCCGGGGACACCCGGGCGTGATCCGGAATGCGATCCACACCACACCATCCGTACCCCTACAGAATACCCCTTAGGGGTATGGTGGCACTATCAGCCGGTCCCGGGCTCGCGCTCGCGGCCGCATCGACCTTCCGGAGGCCCCGATGTCCAGCACCATCACCTACACCGTCACCGGCATGAGCTGCGGACACTGCGAGAGCTCCGTCAGCAAGGAGCTCTCCACCCTCACCGGGGTGACCGAGGTGTCCGCCGACGCCAAGGCCGGCACGGTGACCGTCTCCGCGGCGGCCCCGCTGGACGACGAGCTGGTGCGCGCCGCCGTCGACGAGGCCGGCTACGAGCTGGTCGGCCGCGCCGCCTGAGAGCCCCCGCCGCGCGACGGGGGCCCGGCGAACCCCGCCCCCGCCGTGCCCTCCCCTAGGAGCTGATCAGCACATGAGCACCTCCACCTCGGGCTCCACCTCCCCGGACACGGCGACCGCCACCACCGGCCAGGAGGACCCCACCGCGGTCCGCGAACGCGTCGAACTGTCGATCGGCGGCATGACCTGCGCCGCCTGCGCCGCCCGGATCGAGAAGAAGCTGAACCGGATGGCCGGCGTCGAGGCGACCGTCAACTACGCCACCGAGAAGGCCAGGGTCGAGTTCGCGCCGGACGTCACCGTGGCCGACCTCATCGCCACCGTGGAGAACACCGGCTACACCGCCGAACTCCCCCCGCCGCCGGTGCCCGCCGCCGGTGCCGAGGTCCCCGCCGGGGCCGGCACCCGCCCGCCCGCGGCCGACCCGCTGCTCGACCGGCTGCTCGTCAGCGCCGTGCTCAGCCTCCCGGTGGTCCTCTGGTCGATGGTCCCCGCCCTCCAGTTCACCAACTGGCAGTGGCTGGCCTTCGCCCTCACCGGCCCCGTCGTCGTCTACGGCGGCCTGCCCTTCCACCGCGCCGCCTGGACCAACCTCAAGCACGGCGCGGCGACCATGGACACCCTGGTCTCGCTCGGCACCCTGGCCGCCTTCGGCTGGTCCTTCTGGGCCCTGTTCTGGGGCGACGCCGGGATGCCCGGCATGCGGCACGAGTTCTCGTTCTCGGTCGGCGACACCGACGCCTCGTCCATGCTCTACCTGGAGACGGCCTCCGCCGTCACCGTGCTGATCCTGCTCGGCCGCTACCTGGAGGCCCGCTCCAAGCGCCGCGCCGGGGCCGCCCTGCACGCCCTGCTGGACCTCGGCGCCAAGGACGTCGCGGTGCTGCGGGGCGGCCGCGAGGTCCGGCTGCCCGTCGAGCACCTCACCGTCGGGACCCGGTTCGTGGTCCGCCCCGGCGAGAAGATCGCCACCGACGGCGTGGTGGTCGAGGGCGCCTCCGCCGTCGACGCCTCGATGCTGACCGGCGAGTCCGTCCCGGTCGAGGTCGCCGTCGGCGACACCGTCACCGGCGCCACGGTCAACGCCGGCGGCCGCCTGGTGGTCGAGGCCACCCGGGTCGGCGCCGACACCCGGCTCGCCCGGATGGCCGCGCTGGTCGAGGAGGCGCAGAGCGGCAAGGCCGCCGCCCAGCGGCTCGCCGACCGGATCTCCGCCGTCTTCGTGCCCGTGGTGATCCTCATCGCGCTGGGCACCCTGATCACCTGGCTGCTGACCGCCGACAGCGCCACCGAGGCGTTCACCGCCGCCGTCGCCGTGCTGATCATCGCCTGCCCGTGCGCGCTGGGCCTGGCCACCCCGACCGCCCTGATGGTCGGCACCGGCCGCGGCGCCCAGCTCGGCATCCTCATCAAGGGCCCCGAGGTCCTGGAGAACACCCGCCGCGTCGACACCGTCGTCCTGGACAAGACCGGCACCGTCACCACCGGCCGGATGGCGCTGCACGGGGTGCACACCGCCGAGGGCGTCACCGAGGAGGAGGCGCTGCGCCTGGCCGGCGCCGTCGAGCACGCCTCCGAGCACCCGATCGCCGCCGCCGTCGCCGCCG
>NZ_JBHJUI010000034.1:0-73419 GCF_042268405.1 Kitasatospora sp. NPDC056184
CGGTTACATTCCGAACCCGGAAGCTAAGCCTCACAGCGCCGATGGTACTGCAGGGGGGACCCTGTGGGAGAGTAGGACGCCGCCGAACAATCATTCTGAAAAGCCCCTGCCGGGGATACCGGCGGGGGCTTTTCGCATTTCTGCGTCCCCGGAGGGAGCGCGCCAGGGCCGGGGTGGACCTAGCACCACCCCGAAGTCGGGTGGGACGGCCAGTGCACCCGCCCGGGTGCGCGGGGAGACTTGGCCAGGACGATCGGAGCCGGCCTGCGGCATCGGCATCATCAGCGGGATCAGCAACAGGAGTGCTCGTGGCGACAGAGAGTCGGATCAGCGGGGGCGGCGCCGTGCGCGTCCGGACCGAGGCGGCGCTCGCGGCGGGCGGCCTCGGGCTGGCCCGGTTGTCGCTGCTGGTGCTGGGCGTGGTCCCGACCGTGGCGGTGCCGGCCTTCGGCACGGTCTTCGCGGGCGCCACGGCCGCCTGGATGTTCGACGCCTACTACCCGGCGGGGTTGTTCGCGCTGGTCGCCGCCGTGGCAGCGGCCCTGACACTGGCCGGGCTGTTCGTGCGCCCGGGCGCGCGCCGGACGCGGGCGCAGCTGGGCAACTGGTACGGGCTCCGGCTGCCGGTCTCGTACAGTCCGCGGCCGGCGCTGGAGGCGGACGCCCGCGGTCACTGGTGGACGGGTTACTCGTACCACCGCTCCCACAACGTGGCCCGGCTGGCACAGCTGCTGCACTGGTCGCTGCGGGACCGGGCGACCCGCTCCGAGATCCTCTGGCTGGTGGTCAGCCCGCCGCTGGTGGTCGCGCTCGGCGCGCCGGTGGCGGGGCTGCTGGCGGGCGGGGTGGCGTACCTGGTGATGGGGGTGCGCGGCTACGAGTCGTACGGCCCGACCTCCACGGGCGCCGCCACGATGCTGTTCTCCGCCCTGCTGGGGATCGGGCTGATCGTGCTCGGCCTGCTGCTGGCGCCGTACGCGGTGCGGCTGTACGCGGAGGTGGCGCGGCGGGTGCTGGACCAGGACGGCCGGGCCACGCACGCCCAGCTGACCCGGCGGGTGGCGGAGCTGACGGAGACCCGCGCCGACGCGGTCGGCAGCCAGGCGGCGGAGCTGCGGCGGATCGAGCGGGACCTGCACGACGGTGCGCAGGCGCGGCTGGTCGCGATCGGGATGACGCTGGGCACGATCGAGCACCTGATGGAGACCGATCCGGCGGCGGCGCGCGAACTGCTCTCCGAGGCCCGGCAGTCGTCCGCGCGGGCGCTCCAGGAACTGCGCGACCTGGTCCGCGGCATCCACCCGCCGGTGCTGGCCGAGCGCGGGCTGGGCGACGCGGTGCGGGCGCTGGCGCTGGACTGCGCGCTGCCGACCGAGGTGTGCGTGAGCCTGCCCGACCGGCCGCCGGCGCCGGTGGAGGCCACGGCCTACTTCAGCATCTGCGAGCTGCTGGCGAACGCGGCCAAGCACTCGGGCGCCGAGCAGGTCTGGGTGGACATCCTCTACCGGGCCGGTCGGCTGCGGGTCACGGTGACGGACGACGGGGTCGGCGTGGCGGACCCCACCCGGGGGACCGGGCTGCGCGGGATCGAACGGCGATTGGGTACCTTCGACGGTGTCCTCGCCATCGACAGCACGTCGGGCGGTCCGACCACCATCACCTTGGAGCTGCCGTGCGAGTTGTCCTCGCAGAGGACCTCTACCTCCTTCGAGAAGGTCTGATCCGGCTGCTGGAGGCGCACGGCTTCACGATCGCCGCCGCCGTCGAGACCGGACCGGAGCTGTTGGACGCGCTGCTGACACACCGCCCGGACGTCGCGGTGGTCGACGTCCGGCTGCCGCCGACGCTCACCGACGAGGGCCTGCAGGCGGCGCTCAAGGCGCGGCGGGAGATCCCCGGGCTGCCGGTGCTGGTGCTGTCGCAGCACGTGCAGCAGCTCTACGCACGGGAGTTGCTGGCCGACGGTACGGGCGGGATCGGCTACCTGCTGAAGGACCGGGTCTTCGCCGCCGACCAGTTCATCGACGCGGTCCACCGGGTGGCGGCCGGCGGGACGGCGATGGATCCGGACGTCATCGCCAAGCTGATGCAGACCACCTCCCGCCGTCCGGGCCCGCTGCAGCGGCTGTCGCCCCGGGAGCGGGAGGTGCTGGAGCTGATGGCGGAGGGCTGCTCGAACTCGGCGATCGCCGCCCGGCTGACGGTGAGCGACGGCGCGGTCGCCAAGCACATCGCCAACATCTTCACCAAGCTCGAGCTGGCTCCCGCGGAGGACGCGAACCGCCGGGTGATGGCCGTGCTCGCGTACCTGAACGGTACGGCGGGGCGGGCGGCCTGACCGGGCGCCCGTTCGCGGGGCTGTGACGGTCCGGGCTGCGAGAACGCTGAGACAGGTGTACGAGTAAACTCCGGTGGGCCGAGCCCGGAGGTGCCTCAGCCGTCCGGCGCCCCGACACGCGGGAACCGGCAGCCGTGGCAGCGTACGGCCGCAGCCGACATCCAGGGGTTGATAGACGTTATGGCACGCCCATCGCTCACCAAGGCCCATCGGGGCCTGCTCGGCATGGTTGCCGCCGGGGCCTGTGTCATCTCGGGTATCGGCTTCGCCGGCTCGTACAACGCGGTCAAGGAGCTGGCCGAGGAGAAGGGCTTCGGTGCCTTCTCCTACGCCTTCCCGATCGGTGTGGACGCCGGCATCGTGGTGCTGCTCGCGCTGGACCTGGTGCTGACCTGGCTGCGCATACCGTTCCCGCTGCTGCGTCAGACGGCCTGGCTGCTGACCGTGGCGACGATCGCCTTCAACGCGGCGGCCTCCTGGGGCGACCCGCTGGGGATGGGCATGCACGCGGTCATCCCGCTGCTGTTCGTCGTGGTGGTCGAGGCCTCGCGGCACGCGGTGGGCCGGATCGCCGCGATCACGGCGGACCGGCACATGGAGTCGGTCCGGCTGATGCGCTGGGTGCTCTCCCCGGTGCCGACCTTCCGGCTCTGGCGCCGGATGAAGCTCTGGGAGCTGCGCTCGTACGACGAGGTCGTGCGGCTGGAGCAGAACCGGCTGGTCTACCGGGCGCAGCTGCGGTTCCGGTACGGGCGGGGGTGGCGCCGTTCGGCGCCGATCCAGGCGCTGCTGCCGCTCAAGCTGGCCAAGTACGGGGTCCCGCTGGACCCGGCGCTGTTCGACCGGATGGACGAGGAGTCCGAGGCGGCGCGCGAGGCGAAGGCGGCCCGGGAGGCCGAGGCCGCGGCCCGCGCGGAGGCGCTGGCCGCCCAGGAGGCCCGGGCCCTGGCGGAGAGCCGTGCGGCGGCCGCCCTCGTACCGGCGGGGCAGGTGACGCAGGCCGGGGACGCTGGGAGCGCGGGACCGGCCGAGGGGCCGGAGCCTCCGCAGGGCGGTGCCCAGGCACCGGCTCCGGTCGGCCCGCAGCCCCAGCAGCCGCAGGTCCAGGCCGAGCCGGCGCCCGCGCAGGTGCTCGCCAAGCTGGCCGCCGTGCGGCTGCGGGACGCGCAGGAGCCGGCGGGCGAGGAGCCGCAGGCACCGCCGCAGCCGGAGGAGGAGCTGAACGTGTGGACCGAGCGGGCCGTGCGGACCACCGGTCACCCGAGCGACGGGACGCCGGGAGGCCGGGTGCCCGGCCAGGTCTCGCCGTGGTTCAAGGCGCCGCGCCCGACCGAGCCCGGGGAGCAGCCGGACGGCCCGCCGCAGCAGACCGCGGCCGACCACGGTGCTGGCGCCGAGCCCTACGCCGAGTACGCGGACGAGCCGGGCTTCCCGGCGGAGTCCGGGTTCGCGGAGCCCGGGTTCGCGGAGTCGGAGTACGTCGAGGCCGAGCTCGCGCGGGAGGTGCCGGAGGCCGGGGAGCGCCCGCAGCGTCCGTCCGGCCCCGCGCCGCGTCCGGGCTCGTACCGGCTGGACCCGGAGGAGGTGTTCGAGGCGCTGGTGAGCTACATCGAGACCTTCGAGCACGAGCCGGACCCGCAGCGGCTGGCCGCCTGGCTGACCCAGAAGTACGGGGTGACCGGCAGCCGTTCCGACGGGTCGGTCCACCCGAAGGACATCGAGGCGCTCCTGCCTGAGCTGCGCGGCCGCTACGCCGCCTCCGGGCGGGACTGACGCCGCCCGCACGCCGTTGACGCCCGGTCGCGGCCCGTCTACCTTCGCATCAACAAGCTGTTGAAGCGCTGGCCGGACGCGGGCCGCGCGCGCATGCCTGCGTGAGGAGCGACGGATGTCGCAGGTCGGGACGGGCAGGACCGGATCGACGGGCGGAGCGGGGTTCTCCGCCAGCGCCCGGGCCGCCGTGGACGCGTTGCTGGCGCCCGTCGACGCCGACCTGGCCCGCCGCTACCCGGGCGATCCGGGCGGCCGCCAGCCGGTCCACACCGTCTACGTGCCGGCCGGTGCTTTCGCCGCCGACACCGTCCGGACCTGGGGCCGGCAGGCCCTGGAGGCCCTCGACACCCACGCCGGGACCCCGGCCGAGCTGGCCCGCGCGCTCGGCGTGCCGGACGACGCGCTGCTCGCCGAGGTGCACCGCCGGGTGCGGGCCAAGCTGGAGCGCGAGCCGGTCGAGGACCTGCGGATCGACTTCGAGGACGGCTACGGACCGCGGCCCGACGGCGAGGAGGACGCGGCCGCCGTCCGGGCCGCCGAACTGGTCGCCGCCTCGGTCGCCGACGGCAGCGCCCCGCCGTACGTCGGCATCCGGGCCAAGTGCCTGGAGGCGGCCGTCCGGGACCGGGGCATCCGCACCCTGGAACTCTTCCTCACCACCCTGCTGGCCCGCGGCGGACTGCCCGACGGACTGGTGCTCACCCTGCCCAAGGTGACCTACGCCGCGCAGGTCACCGCACTGGTCCGGCTGCTGGAGGACTTCGAGCGCGGCGCCGGGCTGCCGGCCGGACGGCTCGGCTTCGAGATCCAGATCGAGACCACCCAGGCGGTCCTGGGCCCCGACGGGCGGGCCACCGTCGCCCGGATGATCGAGGCGGCCGAGGGGCGGGCCACCGGCCTGCACTACGGCACCTTCGACTACAGCGCCGCCTGCGGGGTGGCCCCGGCGCACCAGAGCACGGACCACCCGGTCGCCGACCACGCCAAGGCGGTGATGCAGGTGGCCGCCGCCGGGACCGGGGTCCGGCTCTCCGACGGCTCCACCAACGTGGTCCCGGCCGGGACCACCGCCCAGGTGCACGCCGCCTGGAAGCTCCACCACGACCTGGTCCGCCGCTCGCTCGCCCGTGCCTACCACCAGGGCTGGGACCTGCACCCGGCGCACCTGCCGACCCGGTACGCCGCCGTCTACTCCTTCTACCGGGAGGGCCTCGCCCCCGCCGCCGCGCGGCTCGCGGCGTACCTGGGCGAGGCGGGCGGGGACGTCATGGACGAGCCGGCGACCGCCCGGGCGCTCAGCGGGTACCTGCTGCGCGGGCTGGACTGCGGGGCGCTCGACCCGGCCGAGGTCGGCGGGGCGACCGGCCTGGACCGCGCCCGGCTGGAGGCCCTCGCGGGCCGACGCCGGGGAACCGGCCGGATGCCGGCCGGGGGTTAGGCTGGCGGAGCGGTCCCCGGGTGAGCTGTCGCCCGGCGCGGGCCGCGCCGTCCGCCCCACGTCGCCGTCCGGGAGAATCGCCGCGCCATGTCCGCCACACCGGAGCCGACCCCCAGGCCGTACCTGACCATCCGGGGCGCGGGTACGCACGAGCTGGAGATCAAGAAGTCCCGGTTCCTCTGCCACCTCGCCCGGGTCGCCGACGAGGAGGAGGCCCAGGCGTTCATCGCGGGCATCCGCAAGCGGTACTGGGACGCCCGGCACAACTGCACCGCCTTCGTGGTCGGCGACGAGCAGCGCCGCGAGCGCTCCAGCGACGACGGCGAGCCGGGCGGGACGGCGGGCGTGCCGATGCTGGAGGTGCTGCGCCGGCGCGGCGTCACCGACACGGTGGCGGTGGTGACCCGGTACTTCGGCGGGATCAAGCTCGGCGCGGGCGGCCTGGTGCGGGCGTACGGGAGCGCGGTGTCGGAGGCGCTGGACGAGGTCGGGCTGCTGGAGCGGCGGCCGGTCGCGCTGCTCGCGGTGACGGCGGACCACACCCGGGCCGGGCGGGTGGAGAACGACCTGCGGGCGGCCGGGTTCACCGTGAGCGACCTGGCGTACGAGGCGGCCGGGGTGCGGATCGAGGTCGGGGTGCCGGAGCCGGAGGTCGCGGCCTTCCACACCTGGCTGGCCGAGGCGACCGGCGGGACGGCGGTCGCGGTGGCGGCGGGTCGCACCTACGTCGAGGTCCCGGTCTGAGCGGGCGCCGCCCTGCCCGGCGGGTGGGGGCGGCCGGACGGCCGCGCCGGTTCCGGACAGCTTTTCGGCCGGTTTCCGGCCGCCCGGTTTCGAGGCCGCGACGCGCTGCCTAGCCTGGTCGGATTCCGCCGATCAGGCCAGCCAGGGAGCCGACACCGCGATGCCCGTCGTCCGGACCATCACCCTGGGACCGGGGGACAGCACCGGCTGGCACTACCACCCGGGCCGGGTCGACGTCGTGGTGCTCGCCGGCACGCTCACCCGGACCCTGCACGACGGCCGGGTGGAGGTCAGCCGGGCCGGTGACTGCCTGGTGGAGCACTCCGGGTCGGCGCACATCCACGTCGGCCACAACCACGGGAGCGTCCCGGTGGTCCTGGTCGCCCGTTACGAGGCCCCGGCGGGCCGCCCGCTGGCGGTGTCCGTGCCGGTCCCCGGGTGGAGCCGCAGCGGCGCCGGGCACCGCGCCGACTGACCCGGCCGCGGACGCGGCCGGTGGTCCGGCCGGCCGAGCAGATCCTCGTCGTCCGCGACGGACGGCTTGAGCAGATTCACCCGAATGTAGTGACGTGGCCCGGAGTTGGAACTTCCGCTCCGGGCCATGGCGTTTCCTGGGCACAGGTCCGGCGAACCGGACCAATGACCCATCGATGGAGGACACGGGACCCCACCACCGAACCCCGGAGGTATGTGCATGACCGCGGAACGCTCCTCGTCGTCGCTGCCCGCCCAGGCCGGTCCCTCCGGCCCCGGAGGCCCCACGACGCCCTACCGGATGACCGTCACCACCGCCCTCCCGCACGCCGACGCCCTCGCCCTGGCCGACCAGTGCCTCGCCACCTGGCTGAAACAGGAATGGCACGAGGAGCCCCCACCCCCCGAACCCGCCGCCGCCCCCGGCGCGGACGCGCCCCTCGCCGAACGGTTCCGGCTCGGCGAGCGCGTCCTGCTGGACCGTGACGGCGGACCGCTCGACGGCCCGCCGCCCGGCGGCCGCTACGACCGCCGCCGGGTGCGCACCCCCGCGCCGCACGGCGCCGACCGGCTCACCCTGACCGTGGCGACCGGGCCGACCGGGCCGACCTGGCTCCGGTTGGAGGCCACGACCCAACCCGCCGGCAGCGGTGTGCGCACGCCCGGACGGGTACCGGTGCCCGAGGTGGCCCGCGCCCTGCTGCCGCTCCTGGACGCCTCCGACGGACCGGCCGCGGTGCCGGCCGCACCCCGGGTGCTCACCGCCTCCGGGGTCGACCGGCTGGTCGACGAACTCTGCGACCCCGACCGCCGGATGCCCACCGTGGTGGCCAGCGTCCCGGCCGGCCTCGGCACCGGACAGTGGCTCGCGGACGTCGTCGGCCCGCTCTGCGACCAGCTGCCCGGACTGGCCGGCCTGTACGTCCTCGACCCGGACGCCAGGACCAGGTTCAACGTCGCACTCGAGTACCACGCCGTCTACGGCGGCGCGGTGCGCACCTATCTGCCCGAGGTCGACCCGGCCTCGCGCCGGGACGGCCGCCGCCACCCGGTGCTGGCGCGGAGCCGGATCGAGGAGGACCCGCGGCGCGCGGCCGCCCTGCTGTCCCGCGAGCCGCGCCGACTCGCCGCCGAACGACCGCTGCCGCCGGTGCTGGCGGGCGTCCCGGCCCTGCGGGTGCCCCGCTCCGCCCCCGCCGCGCCCCCGGACCCCGCGTGGGCCGCCCCGGTGCCCGCCCACGGGCGGGAGGAACGGGAGCGGGCCGCGCACCCGGGACGGCACGAGGGCCGCCGGGAACACCACCGCGAGCGGCCGAAGTCCAAGGCCCTGCCGACCGGAGCGGCCACCGGCCGGGCCACCGGTCCCGGCCAGGCGCGGGTGTCGGTCGGCCGGCTCTGCGCCGCGCCGGGCGGCGCGGGCACCGCCACCGCGCCGATCGCGCCCGCCCGCAGGACCGGGCGCCGGCGCGCCGGACCGCCCGGCGGCCGCGGCGGCGTCCCGCTCACCTTCACCGAGCTGATGGCCCGGCTCGGCGAGTTCCCGCTGCTCACCTTCACCGGCGACCAGAAGGCCGCGCTCGCCCTCGACGAGCTGCGCTGTGCCGGCGGCGGCTGGGCCCGGCTCACCTGGGACGGCCTCACCGCGCTCCAGGAGTACGCCGAGGCCGCCGTGCGCGGCCAGGCGGGCGGCGACTTCAAGCAGTGGTGCGAGCGGACCCCGGTCGGCTGCCACCGCTTCCCGCCCCGCAAGGCGGTGCGCGGCGAGTCCCGGACGGTGCACAGCCACGCCAAGTGGAAACGCGAGCGGATGCTCCCGGTGCCCGAGTGCGTGGACGCGTCCCGGCGCGCCTTCATGGGCGCCCACCTGCGGATCGGCGGCGGCCGCACCGCGCCCCGGCTGCACTACCTCGACGACTGTTCGGGCAGTGGCCGGATCTATGTCGGCTACATCGGGCTGCACCTGACCAACACCAGGACCAACTGAGAGGCTTGGCTGACCGGTGCGCCCGTTCGGTGGACAATGTCCGGAAGGGGGCGGGCCTCGGGGTGGCCGTCGGGTTGCCGACCGCCCCGGGCAGCCGCCGGACGAGCATGGGGGAACGACCACCGATGCAGTACTCAGCAGACGGCCAGTCCGACGGCACTGTCACGGCCCCCCAGCCGGGCTTCCTGGCCTCGGTCTTCCGTGACCTCGGGGTCGAACCGGAGGACGACGGCCCGTCCGGCCGTCCCTCCGGCGCCCCGCACGGCGCGCCGGACGGCCCGTCACCCGAAGGTCCGCCGGGCGCGGGCGGTGACGAGGCCGTCGCCGCCCACGCCCGCGCCGCCGCGCTCACCCACCACCGCACGGTCACCGTCCAGGCCGAGCAGGAGCGGCTGGCCGACCTGCTCCGGCGGGCCGCGCTGCCGGTCTCGGCCATGGACTTCGAGAGCCAGCTGCGCAGCTACGAGCCGCGCCCCTACCCGGCCGACGGGCCGGCCGCCACGGCGGCCGGCGCCGACCCGGAGCCGCGCTGGGAGGACTTCGCGCCCGCCGAGCCGCCCGCCGCCGAGCCCGACGAGGGCCCGGCCCGCCGACTGCTCGACTCCGGCTACCAGCGCGAACTCGCCACCGCCCGACTCGCCCACCAGCGCGCGCTGCGCGAGTGGCGGACCCGGCAGTCCGACGCCGCCGACCCGGTCGCCGACGAGTCCCGGCGCGTCCACGACCAGGCCGAACAGGCCCGGGCGCGCGCGGTGCAGGAGTACAACGAGTCCCTGGAGGAGTGCCGCCGGGCCTACCGGCAGGCCGAGCCGGCCGCCGTCGAGTCGCTGCTGGAGCGCGCCCTCGCCGCCGCCGAGACCCACACCCAGGACCTCCCGGCACCCTGCCGCGCCGTCTACCGGCCGCTGACCCGCACCGCCGTGCTCGACCTCGACCTGCCGGCCCTCGACGTGGTGCCCTCGCTGACCGGCTACCGGCTCGGCGCGGACGGCGAGATCCTCCCGGTGCCGCGCCCGCCGGCCGACCGGGCCGCCGACTACCTGCGGCTGGTCGCCCGGCTCGCCCTGCGCGCCCTGCAGGCCGCCGACGCCGTCGACACCGACGAGATCCTCGCCGGGGTCGTGCTCAACGGCTGGCTGCGCGAACCCGGCGGGGCCGAGCCGCTCTGCCTGGTGAGCGTGGACGCGGACCGCGACGCCCTGGCCCGCACCAGGCTGCTGCCGCCCGCCGACCCCGACGATGAGCCCGACGGCGAGGGCGTCTACGCGGACGCCGAGCAGGACGAGGCCCTGGTCCGGCTGCGCCAGCTGGGTGCCGCGGTCAGCCCCGACCCGTACGGCCGGGCGGGTGTCGAGCCGGCCGCGCAGGCGGCCGCCACCGTCCCGGCCGCGCCCGACCTGTCGGCGAACGAGTTCGCCCAGCTGGTGCGCGAACTGCTCACCCGGGGCGGGCTCGGCCAGTGGAGCGTGCGGCTGCGCGGCCCGGCCGGGCTGGTGGCCACCGGGGAGGGGCCGACAGGCAGCGCGCTGCCCGGCCGCTGGGTGGTCTGGGCCTCGCGGAGCGCCGGAGCGGTGGGCGAGGAGGAGATCCGCACGCTGGCGGAGGCGGTCCGCGAGGAGTCCGCCGAACGCGGCCTGCGGCTGACCACCGGCCACTTCACCGACGGGGCGCTCGACCTCACCGGCGAGGACGGGCTCCGGCACATCCACCTGGTCGACGGGGACGGCGTGCGCGAGCTGGCGCGCACCCACCTCGGCCTGCCGCTCGCCGGCGGACGCTGAGCCGTAGGCCGGGCGCCGAGCCGTCGGGCGGGCGCCGAGCCGGCCGCCGGGCGGTGGCGCCCGGCCGGATCACCCCGACGGCCCGTCCGGCGGGCGTCGGTGCGCGGGCTGCACGACGCTGGAGGGCACGGCCGTCCGGCACCGGTGGACGACGACCGGCCCGGGGACGGCGGAACACGGGGGGAGACGAGTGAGCAGACGGTCCGTCACGGGGGTGGAGCGGTGACTGCGGTGCTGGTCGCCGCGGGCGCCTTCCTGATGACGCTGATCGGCGGCTGGGTCGCGCAGCGCACCGGGGACCGCCGCCACCTGGTGCTCGGCTTCGCCGCCGGGCTGATGCTCGGGGTGGTCGCCTTCGACCTCCTCCCGGAGGCGCTGCACCAGGCCCCCGAGGAGGTCCACGGGGTGCCGCAGGCGCTGCTGATGTTCGCGGCCGGCTTCCTGGCCATCCACATCGTCGAACGGGCGGTGGCCATCCACCGCGGCCACGAGGCGGAGTACGCGGCCCACACCCACGGCCAGCGGCCCGCCCAGGGACACGCCCACGGGCACGGCCGCACCGGGTCCGGCATCAACGGCCACCAGGGCGTCGGCCTGACCGCGGCCCTCGCCCTGGTCGGCCACAGCGTCATGGACGGCTTCGCGATCGGCGCGGCCTTCCAGGCCGGGACGACGGTCGGGACGGTGGTGGCGATCGCCGTGGTCGCGCACGACTTCGCCGACGGCTTCAACACCTACACGATCACCCGGCTCTACGGGAACAACAAGCGGCGGGCGCTGACCCTGCTCGCGGCGGACGCGCTCGCCCCGGTCACCGGCGCCGCGATCACCCTGCTGTTCACCATCTCCGGGCACGTGCTCGGCCTCTACCTGGGGTTCTTCGCCGGGTTCCTGCTCTACCTGGCGACCTCCGACATCCTTCCCGAGGCGCACAGCCCGCACCCCTCGCGGACCACGCTGCTCTGCACCCTCGGCGGGGTGGGCTTCATGTGGCTGGTGATCGGCTTCGCCGGCTGACGCCGCGCCGCTCCCCCGACCGCGGCGGCCCGTCAGCCGCACCGGTCGTCGGCGGCGCCGGTCCGTCAACTGCCCAGGGCATCCCACCGGGCGCGCATCGCGGCGAGCGCCTCGGTGATCGCCGGGCGCCGTGAGGCCTGGGAGCGCCAGAGCGCGAACACCCGCCGGGCCGGCTCCGGCACCACCGGCCGGGCGACCACCCCAGGCGGTAGCGCGCCCCGGCCCAGGCGCGGCACCAGCCCGACGCCCAGCCCTGCCGCGATCAGCGCGATCTGCGTCTCGAACTCGCCGACCTGGTAGCGCACGTCCGGCTCCTCACCGGCCTCGCGCAGCGTCCGGACCAGCCAGTCGTGGCAGATGTTGCCCGGCGGCACGCTCGTCCACCGCTGCCCGCGCAGCCGCTCCTCCGGTACCGATGCCGGCCCGGCCAGCGGATGGCCGACCGGCACCAGCAGGTCCACCGGGTCCTCGCCGAGGTCCATCCGGGAGAGCCCGTCCTGGACCGGCAGCGGCACCGTCGGCCAGTCCTGCACGAGCGCCAGGTCGACCTCGCCGCGCGCCACCAGCTCGGCCGCCGGGTACGGATCGCTCTCCAGCAGCCGTACGTCCAGGTCGGGGCAGCGTTCGCGCAGCTCGGCCAGCACGCCCGGCATCAGCCCGCGCGCGCCGGTCGCGAAGGCGGCCACCAGCAGCCGTCCGACCGCCTGGCCGCGCTGCTCCTCCAGCCGCACCTCGGCCCGCTCCACCAGGCCCAGCACCGCCTGCGCGGTGGCGGCCAGTTCGCGCGCCGCGTCCGTCAGCACCACCCCGCGGCCCTGGCGCTCCAGCAGCACCGTCCTGGTCTCCCGCTCCAGCTTGGCGATCTGCTGGGAGACGGCGGACGGGGTGAAGCCGAGGGCCGCGGCCGCCCCGCCGACCGAGCCGTGCACCGCCACCGCGTGCAGCGCCCGCAGGCGCCCCAGATCCATCATGAAGCCATGCTAAAGCGTTGCCTTCAGCATTCATCGCTGGTGCTACACGGTGCCCGGCGGCCATCCTCGTGCCATGAGCGCATCCCCGCTGGCCGCCCCGGGCGGCGGCACGAACGGCGGCATGAGGCCGCGTCACATCGCCCTGGCCGTTCTGGTGGCCGCCGTCTGGGGCCTCAACTTCGTCCTCATCCACATCGGCCTGGAGAACTTCCCCCCGCTGCTCTTCTGCGCCCTGCGGTTCGCGGTGGTCGCCGTGCCGGCCGTCTTCCTCGTCGGCCCGCCGAAGGTCGCCCGGCGCTGGGTGCTCGCGGTCGGCACGGTGCTCGGGGTGGTCAAGTTCGGCCTGCTCTTCCTCGGCATGCACGCCGGGATGCCGGCCGGCCTCTCCTCCCTGGTGCTCCAGGGGCAGGCCGTCTTCACCGCGCTGTTCGCCGGCGTCCTGCTCGGCGAGCGGCCCGGCGGGCAGCGGCTCCTCGGCCTGGCCGTCGCCTTCGCCGGGATCGGCCTGAGCGCCGTCGACCGCGGGCTCGGCGGACCGTTCGGCGCCTTCGCCCTGGTCGTCCTCGCCGCGGCCGCCTGGGGCCTGTCCAACGTGCTGACCCGCAAGGCCGCCCCGCCGGACGCGCTGCGCTGGATGGTCTGGGTCAGCGCCGTGCCGCCGCTGCCGCTGCTCGGCCTCTCGCTGCTGGTCGAGGGACCGGAGGCCGACCTGCGGGCACTGCGCGGGATCGGCCTCGCCGGAGTCGGCGCGATCGGCTACGTCGGACTGGTGTCCACCCTGTTCGGCTTCGTCGCCTGGAGCTACCTGCTGCGCAGCTACGACGCCACCGCCGTCGCGCCCTACTCGCTGCTGGTGCCGGTGTTCGGGATGTCCTCGGCGTGGCTGCTGCTCGGCGAGTCGGTCGGACCGGCGGCCGCCGTCGCCGCGGTCCTGGTGGTCGCCGGGATCGGGATCACCGCGCTGCGCCCGGGGGCGCTGTCCGGCGCGGCGCGGCGGAGGGTACGGCGGTGGCCGCGTACGCGGACTCGGCGGTCCGCAGCGCTCGCAGCAGCGCCTCCTGCTCGGCGGGGCTGACCGGGCCGAAGTACTCCTGGGCGACCTCGTGCCGGACCTTGCCGATCCGCTCCACCGCCGACCGGCCGTCCGCGGTCAGCAGGATCCGCACCGCGCGGCGGTCGGCCGGGTCCGGGGCCCGCTCGACCAGACCGGCCTCCTCCAGGGCGTCGACCACCGTGGTGGCCGAGCGCGGGGCGATGTGCAGCCGGTCGGCCAGGTCGCTCAGCCGCATCGCGCGGTCGGGGAGTTCGCAGCCGGGGGCGTGCGCGAGGGCCCGCAGGGCGCGGCCCTGGCCGGGGGTGATGCCGTAGGGCTCCAGCCGCTCGCTGGTGCGGCGGCGGATCCGCTTGATCGCCCGGGTCATCGCGTCGGCCAGCTCGGCGGCGGTGTCCGGGGCGGCCGCCGGGTCCGGAACGGGGGAGGAGCTCGCCGCGTCGTCGGTCGGCGTGGTGGTCATGGGCGGCTCTCCTCGGCAGGTGTCCGACCCAGGGTATCGGCCGGTCCCGAGGCGCCCGGAAAAGTGTTGAGCAAGGCTCAGTATCTGGGTTAGCGTAGGTGGTGAGTGAGGGCACCCTAAGTTCCCTCCCCTGACCCTGGAGGGCCCGTGCCCCGCTCCGAAGCCCGCGTCGCCACCGACCGCTCCGCCCGCTACGCCAAGCAGCTCGCCGCCCACATGGGCCGCAAGATCCAGGCCGACTGGTCCGAGGAGACCGGCCGCGGCACCCTCGTCTTCGGCGCCGGCACCGCCACCCTGGAGGCCGCCCCCGACGCCCTGCTGCTCGCCGTCGAGGGCGAGCGCGACAACCTGCCCGGCCTGGAGGACGTCGTCGGCCGCCACCTGGTCCGCTTCGGCGCCCGCGACGAGCTGGTCGTCGAGTGGCACCGCGACAACGGCGAGCCCGGTCTCGTCCACCGCAACGACGAGGCCCCGGCCGAGGGTTAGTCCCCCGCCCGCGGTGGCCGGTGCCCGCCGGGGCGGGCGGTGAGCGGCCACCGGGCGAGGGCCCACAGGACCAGGCCGCCCAGGCACCAGCTGGCCACCACGTCCAGCAGCCAGTGGTAGTCGCTCCACACCAGGCCGAGCCCGACCCCCGCCACCAGCGGCGCCGTCCCGGCGGCGAGCACCCGCCGGGTCCGGGGGCCGGCCGTCCGGGCCAGCAGCAGGGCCGCCACCCCGTACCCGAGCGTGGCGGTCGCGGTGTGGCCGGACGGGTACCAGCCCCACTGGTCCGCCGCCAGCGGCAGCCCGAACGGGCCGGGCCGGGCGAACCACGCCTTCGCCGGGACGACCAGCAGCGGGATCAGCCCGGCCGTCAGCACCGCCACCGGGACCGGCAGCCACCAGCGCGCGAAGCCCGCCCGGAACTCCCGCCGGGCCGCCACCGCCCCGCCGAGGAGCAGCACCGGCACCGCCACCGAGCCCCCGCCCAGGTCGGAGAACGCCTTGCCGAGGTGGTTGAGCAGGGTGCTGTGCAGCGTGTGCCGGGTCTCCCGGACGGCGTGCCGGGCCCAGCGGTCCAGGCCCAGCAGCGGCCCGTCCACCGCGACCTGCCAGGACACCAGCAGCAGGACCACCCCGAGGACCACCGGCACCGCCGGGTGGCCGAGGACGCGAGGCAGCCGCCCCGGAGCAGGGGGGAGAGCTCCGGGGCGGCCCTGATGATCGCCGCTCCGTGCGCCCCGGGGGGTGTGGGTCGGACGGCCGGTCGATCGGCTTGCGGTGTGCGCCGCCCCGGGAGGGACGGCCTGGTTGTCCTCGCGGCCCTCGCGCGGAGCCGTCCCGGAGGACGGTGCCGCGGACGGATCCGCCCATGGCTGGGGCTCGCTGTCCATCTGTGATGACACTACGTCAAGCTCCTTGCGGGGCCGAGGAGCTTCAGCGATTCCGCACACCATCTTCACCGTCCGCGCCGGTGGCGTCACGCCGGGTTCGAACCGAACGGCCCGTGGGGACGAGGTCCCCACGGGCCGTTCGGCGCTGTCCGGACATCCCTCCGGCGGGTCTTCGGTGCGGCGCCGACCAGTGCGGCGCCGGCGGGCCGGGTCAGACGGTGGCGAACGCGCCCTCGAGGATGTCCAGGCCCTCGTTCAGCAGGTGCTCCGGCATCACCAGCGGCGGCAGGAAGCGCAGCACGTTGCCGTAGGTGCCGGCGGTCAGGACGACCAGGCCCTCGGCGTGGCAGGCCTTGGCGATGGCCGCGGTGGCCTCCGTGTTCGGCTCCTTGCCGCCCGGCTTCACCAGCTCGACGGCGATCATCGCGCCGCGGCCGCGGACCTCGCCGATGATCTCGTACTTCTCCTGCAGGGCCCGCAGGCGGCCCAGCATGATCTCGCCGATCCGCTGCGCCTTGCCGACGAGGTCCTGCTCCTTCATGGTCTCGATGGCGCCCAGCGCGGCGGCGCAGGCCACCGGGTTGCCGCCGTAGGTGCCGCCCAGGCCACCGGTCTGCGCGGCGTCCATGATCTCGGCGCGGCCGGTCAGCGCGGACAGCGGCAGGCCGCCGGCGATGCCCTTGGCGGTGGTGATCAGGTCCGGGACGATGCCCTCGTCCTCGCAGGCGAACCACTGGCCGGTGCGGCAGAAGCCGGTCTGGATCTCGTCGGCGACGAACACGATCCCGTTCGCCTTCGCGAACTCCACGATCGCCGGCAGGAAGCCCTTGGCCGGCTCGATGAAGCCGCCCTCGCCCTGGATCGGCTCGATGATGATCGCGGCGACGTTCTCGGCGCCGATCTGCTTGTTGATGGTGTCGATCGCCTGCGCGGCGGCCTCGGCGGCGCAGTTCTCCGCACCGGTCAGCCAGCGGTAGGGGTAGGCGACCGGCACCCGGTAGACCTCGGGGGCGAACGGGCCGAAGCCCTGCTTGTACGGCATGTTCTTCGCCGTCAGCGCCAGGGTGAGGTTGGTGCGGCCGTGGTAGCCGTGGTCGAACACCACGACGGCCTGGCGCTTGGTGTGGGCGCGGGCGATCTTCACCGCGTTCTCGACGGCCTCGGAGCCCGAGTTGAACAGCGCGGTGCGCTTCTCGTGGTCACCCGGGGTCAGCTCGTTCAGCTGCTCGGCCACGGCCACGTAGCCCTCGTACGGGGTCACCATGAAACAGGTGTGGGTGAAGGCGGCCAGCTGCTCGGTCGTCTTCGCCACCACGGCCTCGGCGCTGTTGCCGACGTTGGTCACGGCGATGCCGGAGCCGAAGTCGATCAGCGAGTTGCCGTCCACGTCCTCCAGCACACCGCCGTTGGCGCGGGACACGTACACCGGCAGGGTGGTGCCGACACCGGCCGCCACCGCACCCAGCTTGCGGGCGTGCAGCTCCTGCGACTTTGGACCGGGGATCGCGGTGACCAGACGGCGCTCCTGCGGGAGCGGCGTTGCGGCGCTCATGGGTTTCTCCAGACTTCTCGGCTCGGTAGTTCGCAGGCTACGGCGGCGTTCCCCGGGCAGGCATGCGCCACTCGGTAGCAGTGGGCCGTCCGACTTGTCCGGGGCGGCCAGCGCGGCCGGCGCCACGACCGGCGGGCTCCGCTCCACTACATTGAGCGCGGGCGTGTCGCCGGGGCGGCGGCATGGGTATGGGCGGCACCGACGGCGGTCGGGCCGGCGGGCGAGGGAGCGGGGCCGTACATGGGACTGGACGGGGCACGGAGCCACAGCGAGCGGACCACCGCCACCCCCCATCACCCGCCCGCCGCGATGCCGCGCCCCCGCCACCCGGCCCGCACGCCCTTCGACCTCGCCGCCTGGGTCGCCGCCCCCCGCCCGGAGGCCGCCCCGGGCGTCTTCCGGCAGGGCTACCGGCAGGTCGACCCCGACCGCGCCGAGGCCGCCAAGGTCCCGACCTGGCCCCTTCTCCTGCGCGCGGGGTTGAACGCGGTGGTGGCGTGGTTCGCCTATCTCTACGGCACCCAGCTGCTGATGTACCTGCTCGTCTGGTTCGGTCGCCAGACCGGGATCGGCCCGCTCGCCGAGCCCTCGGAAGCCGGCGCCATGTTCACACTGCTGGTCGTCAACGTTGTCGCTATCGCCGTCGTCATCAAGGTCTTCGGCAAGATGGGCCGGTGGGTGGAGGTGTGGCGGCGGTACGCGCTGCCGGTGCTGTCGCGGACGGTGACGGAGGAGGAGCCCGCGTCCGTGAAGGAGCAGGCGGAGGCAGTGCGGCAGCGGGATCCGTGGGCGGTGCTGCGGCAGGGCGGGGCGGCGGTCGCGGCCGGACGGCTGGACGGCGAGGCGGTCGGGGACGTCGACTACGTGCGGATCCAGCGGGCGTGGGAGTCGGCCCAGGCGGACCGGGCCTTCCTGCCGGCCTTCGCCGAGCAGGTGTCGCTGCGCGGCGCGGCGGCGTTCGCGCACCCGTCGGAGGCGCGTGAGCTCCCGGGGCGGGCGGAGCGGCACGACCTGCTGCTGGGCCAGGTGCGGCTCGGGACCGCGCAGGACGTGCCGAAGAACCCGCTGACCCACCGGGCGGCGGGCTTCGCGCTGGATCCGGCGGTGCTGGGCACCTCGCTGCTGGCGGTGGGCCCGGCCGGGACGGGGAAGACGGCGCGGCTGGCCCGCCCGGTGGCGGAGGCGCTGTGCCTGCAGGCGCTGGCCGGGACGGCGTGCGCGGTGGTGATCGGGTCGGCGGAGGCGGACCTGGGGCCGGACGACTGGTACGACGTGGTGATCGCCCCGGGCCATGCCGCGTCCCGCTACGGGCTGGACCTGTACGGCGCGGCGCAGGATCCGGACGAGGCGGCGGCCCGGCTGGCGGAGGCGCTGCTGCCGGACGAGCTGACGGCGCGTGCCGAGACCGCGCGGACGACGCTGCAGCAGATGGTGGGCCCGTTCCACGCCGCGTTCGGCCGCTACCCGGCGGTGCGCGAGCTGCGGGCGCTGCTCGTCGGGGAGCCGGAGGCACTGGAGTCGCTGGTGAAGGGGCTGCGGGCGGCGGGCCGGCTGGGCTCGTACGAGCGGGACCTGGAGCACCGGGAGCGCCAGCGCGGACGGGCGGACGATCCGGGGGCGCTGCTGGCCGACCGGTTGGCGCTGCTGGACCGGCCGGCCTTCGAGGGGGTGTTCGCGACCGACGGCACGGGCCTTCCGCCGTTCGCGATGCGGGTGCTGGACCACCCGCTGCGGGTGCGGGTGAAGCTGCCGGAGCGCAGTCACCCGGAGGCGGCGCGGATGCTCTCGCGGCTGCTGGTGGGCCAGTTCGTGCAGGCGGCGGGGGCCCGCGGGGACCGGTCGCTGTTCGCCGGGCTGGTGGTGGACGACGCCTCGGCGGCGCTGGACGCCGGGACCGTGCGCGGGCTGCAGCGGCTGCGCGGGGCGAACGCCGGGGTGGTGCTGCTGCTGCGGACGCTGGTCGACCTGCCGGAGGCGTTGCGGGCGCCGCTGTTCGGGGCGGTGGGCTGCCGGGCGGCGTTCCCGGGCATCGCGCCGTGGGACGGCCGGCTGTTCTCGGAGGCCTGGGGCACCCACCTGGTGCGGGAGACGGCGGTGACGCTGGCCCCGGACACCTCGGGCGGGATCGTGCGGCGGGCCGGGCGGATGGGGCGCAAGGCGCTGTCGGGGACGACCGCGCAGACGGAGTCGGTGACCACCCGGGAGGTGGAGCGGCTGCGGTGGTCCCCGTCGGACCTGGCGCACGCGCTGCCGGCCGGGCACGCGGTGCTGTCGCTGACGGCGGTGTCGGGGGAGCAGGTGCCGCCGCTGCTGGTGGACCTCCGGGACTGAGGGGCGCGGACGAAGCTCGCCTTCGAGGTGGATTCGGCAGTGCGGCTTGTCCGGGGCGTCCATAATGAGAGGTGGGACCCCCAAGGCCCCCCAGCCCTCTCTCGCCCGGCCGCAACGGCGCGGTCGGGTCGTTCCCCCGAAGGTGCCATGCCCCCCACACTTGCCTCCGTCGTCCGCAACACCTCGCTCCATCTGACGGTCCTCGCCGGTGCGGACCATTTGGAGCGGCCGGTCCGCTGGGTGCACACCAGCGAGCTGGACGACCCGACGCCGTTCCTCGAGGGTGGCGAGCTGCTGCTCACCACCGGGATCAAGCTGGGCCGTACGGCCGCCCAGCTCCAGGCGTATGTGCACCGGCTGGCCGACGCGGGGGTGGTCGGGCTCGGGCTGGGGGTGGGCCTGTCGCACACCGAGGTGCCGCAGCCGCTGGTGGACGCGGCGGCGCAGCGCGGTCTGCCGCTGCTGCGGGTGCCGGAGCCGACGCCGTTCATCGCGATCAGCAAGGTGGTGTCGGCGGCGCTGGCCGCCGAGCAGTACGAGGCGGTGACGACCAGCTTCGAGGCGCAGGAGGAGCTGACCCGGGCCGCCCTGGGCAAGGACGGCACGACGGCGGTGGTGCGGCGGCTGGCGGCCCGGCTGGGCGGCTGGGCGGCGCTGTACGACGGGTCGGGGGCGCTGTCGGTGGTGGCGCCGGACTGGGCGGCGCGCCGGGCCGGGCGGCTGGCGGCGGAGGTGGACCGGCTGCGCCGGCGCCCGGCGCCGTCGAGTGCCGCGCTGCAGGGCCGCGCGCCGGGGATAGACACGGCGGACGAGGACTACGTGGTGGTCCAGTCGCTGGGGGCGGACCGCCGGGCCCGGGGCTTCCTGGCGGTGGGCACCGAGGACCGGATCACGCCGACCGAGCGGTACGTGCTGAACGCGGCGGTGGCGCTGCTGACGCTGACCCTGGAGCGGTCGCGAGAGCTGCGGCAGGCCGAGGAGAAGATGGGCGCCGCCCTGCTGCGGATGGTGCTGGCCGGTGAGGTGGCGACCGCGCGGCAGGTGGCGGCGGGCCTGTTCGGGGGGCTGCCGGAGGGGACCGTCCGGGTGCTGGTGGCCGGGGCGGCCCAGGGCGCGGACTCCGGGGAGGCGCTGGGCGAGCTGGGTGACCGGGCCGAGCAGGCCGGGTCGCGGGTCGGCGAGAAGCTGCTGGCGGCGCGGGAGGAGGGTGCGCACGGGCCGCGGCTGATGCTGTTGGCGCTGGACAACGGCGCGGTGCACCGGGCGTGCCTGGGGGCGGTGGAGGAGCACGAGGGCCTGTCGCTCGGCGTGTCGGCGCCGGCCGCGCTGGAGGATGCCGGGACGGCGCACGCGCAGGCCGAGCGGGCGCTGGCGGTGGCGCTGCGCGGCGGCCGGCGGTCGGTGGACCACGAGGAGGTCGGCGCGGGCTCGCTGCTGCCGCTGCTCGGCGAGGACGCCGTGACGGCCTTCGCGGAGGGCCTGCTGCGGCCGCTGCGCGAGCACGACCGGACGGCGCGCGGCGATCTGGTGGCCTCGCTGCGGGCGTGGCTGTCGCGGCACGGGCAGTGGGACGCGGCGGCGGCCGACCTCGGGGTGCACCGGCACACCCTGCGGTACCGGATGCGGCGGGTGGAGGAGCTGCTGGGGCGGTCGCTGGACGACACGGACGTCCGGATGGAGCTCTGGCTGGCGCTGCGCTCCGGCGAGGAGTGAGGGAGGGCCCCTCGGAGGCCGGCCCCTCGGAGGCCGGCCCTTCGGAGGCCGGCCCCTGGGAGGCCGGCCCTTCGGAGGCTGGACGCGGTGGAGTGACCGCGGGGGCGAACGCTACTCGGTGTCCAATCCGGTCGGCGCGTCGCCCGTCCTACCCTCGGTTCTGGCTCCACGTCCGTGGGGTCGTGAGGACGACGAGGAGAGGGCCGGTACCACGGTGACCACCACGTACGATTTCTGGCTGGCCGGCCGCCGGGCGAGCGGCGACGCCGACTTCGAGGTGCACAACAGCTGGGACGGCCGCCTGGTCGGCAAGGTGAGCATCCCCACCGAGGCGCAGGTCGAGGAGGCCCTGGAGGCCGCCGTCGCCGCGCTGCCGGTGTTCGCCGCGACCCCCGCGCACGTGCGCACCGCCGCCCTGGACCACGTGGCCCGGCGGCTGACCGAGCGCACCGAGGAGATCGCCCAGCTGATCACCGCCGAGAACGGCAAGCCGATCAAGTGGGCCCGCGGTGAGGTCGGCCGCGCCGTCTCGGTGTTCCGCTGGGCGGCCGAGGAGGCCCGCCGGACCAACGGCGAGACCATGCGGCTGGACACCGACCCGGGCGGCACGGGCCGCTTCGCGGTGGTGCGGCGCTTCCCGCGCGGCGTGGTGCTGGGCATCGCCCCCTTCAACTTCCCGCTGAACCTGGTCGCCCACAAGATCGCCCCGGCGATCGCGGTCGGCGCGCCGATCATCCTCAAGCCGGCCCCGGCCACCCCGCTGTCGGCCATGGTGCTGGGCGAGATCCTGGCCGAGACCGAGCTGCCGACCGGTTCCTGGAGCGTCCTGCCGGTGCCGAACGACCGGATGCCGGCCCTGGTGCAGGACCCGCGTCTGCCGGTGATCTCCTTCACCGGTTCGGACAAGGTCGGCTACCAGATCATGGACTCGGTGCCGCGCAAGCACACCACCCTGGAGCTGGGCGGCAACGCCGCGGCCGTGGTGCTCGCCGACTGGTCCTCCGAGGCGGACCTGGACTGGGCGGCCACCCGGATCGCGATGTTCGCCAACTACCAGGGCGGCCAGTCCTGCATCTCGGTGCAGCGGGTGATCGCCGACGCGTCGGTGTACGACGCGCTGGCGGAGAAGGTCGTCGCCAAGGTGCGGGCCCAGGTCACCGGTGACCCGAACGACGACGCGACGGACGTCGGCCCGCTGGTCGACGAGAACGCCGCCAAGCGGGTCGAGTCCTGGGTGGACGACGCGGTCGCCAAGGGCGCGAAGCTGCTCACCGGCGGCACCCGCGAGGGCGCGACCTACGCCCCGACCGTGCTGGCGGAGCTGCCGGCCGACGCGATCCTCGCCACCTCCGAGGTGTTCGGCCCGGTCCTGTCGCTGCACAAGGTCGACGGCGTGGACGAGGCCTTCGCGGCCGTCAACGACTCGCTGTTCGGCCTGCAGGCTGGCGTGTTCACGCACGACCTGCAGACCGCCTTCCGCGCGCACCAGGAGCTGGAGGTCGGCGGTGTGATCATCGGCGACGCGCCGTCCTACCGGGCCGACCAGATGCCGTACGGCGGCGTCAAGGACTCCGGCGTCGGCCGCGAGGGCGTCCGGTACGCGATGGACGACTACACCGTCGAGAAGGTCCTGGTCCTCACCGGCCTGGCCCTCTGAGGGTGACCTGAGCGAGGGCCCGGCCGCACGACGCGGCCGGGCCCTCGCGCGTGCGCGGGGTCAGGCGCGGCCGCCGGCGGCCGCGATGGCCTCGGCCACGGTGGCGTCGCCGCCGACCAGTTCCAGGGTCTGCCCGGCGGTGCCGGGCTCGTGCAGCAGCGCGGCGAGCACGGCGGCGACGTCCTGGCGGTCGACGGACCCGCGCGGCACGTTCGGCGCGAGCCGGACCAGGCCGGTGCCCGGGCCGTCGGTGAGGCGGCCGGGTCGCAGCACCGTCCAGTCCAGCGAGGCGCGGGCCCGGACGGCGTCGTCGGCGGCGCCCTTGGCCCGCAGATAGGTCTCGAAGACCTCGTCGGAGGGGTAGCGGGCCCGGGCGTCGGCGCCCATCGAGGAGACGACGAGGTAGCGGCGGACGCCGGCCAGCACGGCGGCGTCGGCGAGCAGCACGGCGGCGTCCCGGTCGACGGTGAGCTTGCGGGCGGTGCCGCTGCCCGCTCCGGCGCCGGCCGCGAACACCACGGCGTCGGCGCCCTCGACCAGCCGGGCGAGTTCGGGCGGGGCGGCGGCCTCCAGGTCGAGCAGCAGCGGTTCGGCCCCGGCGGCGACGAGGTCCTCGGCCTGTTCGGGGCGGCGGATGATCCCGGCGGGGCGGTCGCCGCGGTCGGCGAGCAGCCGTTCCAGCCGCAGGGCGATCTGTCCGTGGCCCCCGGCGATGACGATGCGCATGGCTCCGACGGTAGCCCGGGAGCGGGTCCGGCGCCCCGGGAGCGGTCCCGTGGTGCCGGGCGGACGGCCGGGCAGGACACAATGGGCGCATGACTTCGCTCGCCCACCCGCAGCTGCGGTTCACCCCCGAGGTGAACAACCCCTCCGGCCCCCGGGAGCTGGTGATCCTCGGCTCCACCGGCTCGATCGGCACCCAGGCCATCGACGTGGTCCTGCGCAACCCGGACCGGTTCCGGGTGGTGGCCCTGTCGGCGGCCGGCGGCCGGGTGGAGCTGCTGGCCGAGCAGGCGCTGCGGCTGGGCGTGCACACCGTGGCGGTGGCCGATCCGGCGGCGGAGCCGGCGCTGCGCGAGGCGCTGGCCGCGAAGGCGGCGGGCCGTGCGCTGCCGGCCGTGCTGACCGGCCCGGACGCGGCGACCGAGCTGGCGGCGACGGAGTGCCACTCGGTGCTGAACGGCATCACCGGCTCGATCGGCCTGCGCCCGACGCTGGCGGCGCTGCGGGCCGGCCGGGTGCTGGTGCTGGCCAACAAGGAGTCGCTGATCGTCGGCGGTCCGCTGGTGAAGGCGGTCGCGAAGCCGGGGCAGATCGTACCGGTGGACTCCGAGCACGCCGCGCTGTTCCAGGCGCTGGCGGGCGGCACCCGGGCCGAGGTCCGCAAGCTGGTGGTGACCGCGAGCGGCGGCCCGTTCCGCAACCGCGGCCGCGCCGAGCTGGCGGGCGTCACCCCGGCGGACGCGCTGGCGCACCCGACCTGGGCGATGGGCCCGGTCGTGACGATCAACTCGGCCACCCTGGTGAACAAGGGCCTGGAGGTCATCGAGGCGCACCTGCTGTACGACGTGCCGTTCGACCGGATCGAGGTCGTGGTCCACCCGCAGTCGGTCGTCCACTCGATGGTGGAGTTCACCGACGGTTCCACCCTGGCGCAGGCGAGCCCGCCGGACATGCGGATGCCGATCGCGCTGGGCCTGGGCTGGCCGGACCGGGTGCCGGACGCGGCCCCGGCCTGCGACTGGACCAAGGCGGCGACCTGGGAGTTCTTCCCGCTGGACAACGACGCCTTCCCGGCGGTCGAGCTGGCCCGCGAGGTCGGCACGCTGGGCGGCACCGCCCCGGCGGTGTTCAACGCGGCGAACGAGGAATGTGTGGAGGCCTTCCTGAGCGGCCGCCTCGCCTTCACCGGGATCGTGGACACTGTGGCGAAGGTCGTGGCGGAGCACGGCAGCCCCGCGGCGGGAACTTCGCTGACGGTCGAAGACGTCCTGCACGCGGAGGACTGGGCGCGCGCCCGGGCCCGCGAGCTGGCCGCGGGCTGATCCGGGTCCGCCCGGGCGGACCCGCCGGACGACCGGTACGACGACAGGACGAGCGGAGCGGCATGACGGAGGAGCAGCGGTGGCAACGGTGATGACGGTGGTCGGCATCCTGGTCTTCGTACTGGGACTGCTCTTCTCGATCGCCTGGCACGAGCTCGGCCACCTCTCCACGGCCAAGCTGTTCGGCATCCGGGTGCCGCAGTACATGGTCGGCTTCGGCCCGACGATCTGGTCGCGGAAGAAGGGCGACACCGAGTACGGCCTCAAGGCCGTCCCGCTGGGCGGCTACATCCGGATGATCGGGATGTTCCCGCCCGGCACCGACGGGCGGATCACCCAGCGCTCCACCTCGCCCTGGCGCACCATGATCGAGGACGCCCGGGAGGCCTCCTACGAGGAGGTCAAGGAGGGTGACGAGCACCGGCTCTTCTACACGCGCAAGCCGTGGAAGCGCGTGATCGTCATGTTCGCCGGCCCGTTCATGAACCTGATCCTCTCCTTCGGGCTCTTCCTGACGGTGCTGATGGGCTTCGGCGTGCCGATGTCGGTGCCGACCATCGGCACCGTCTCGGAGTGCGTCGTCAAGGCCGGCCAGCCGACCGACAACTGCCCGGCGGGCGCGCCCGCCGCGCCCGCCTTCCAGGCCGGGCTGAAGCCGGGCGACAAGGTGGTCTCCTTCGACGGCGACCGGATCACCACCTACGAGCAGCTCCAGAGCGACATCCGCAAGTCGGCCGGCCGGAGGGTCGACCTGGTGGTCGAGCGCGACGGGCAGCAGCTCACCCTCACCCCGACCATCGCCGACAACGACGTGCAGAAGTACGACGCCGACGGGGTGCCGGTCAAGGGCGAGACGGTGCGGGCCGGCTTCCTCGGCTTCACCCCGACCACCGGGGTGGTCCAGCTCGGCTTCGGCCAGTCCCTCGACCGGATGTACGACATGGCGGAGAACGGCGTGAAGTCGCTCGCCGCGCTGCCCGGCAAGATCCCCGGCCTCTGGCACTCGGTGGTGGACGGCACCCCGCGCGAGGCCGACTCGCCGATCGGCATGGTCGGCGCGGCGCGGGTCAGCGGCGAGGTGTTCGCGCTGGACATCCCGGGCAGCCAGCGGATCGCCTACTTCGTCAACCTGCTCGCGGGGATCAACCTCTCGCTGTTCCTCTTCAACATGCTGCCGCTGCTGCCGCTGGACGGCGGCCACATCGCGGGCGCGGTCTGGGAGTCGGTGCGCCGCCGCTTCGCCCGGCTGTTCCGCCGGCCCGACCCCGGCCCGTTCGACGTGGCCCGGCTGATGCCGGTCGCCTACGTCGTGGCCAGTGTGTTCATCGGCTTCACGCTGCTGGTGATGGTGGCCGACCTGGTGAACCCGGTCAAGATCAGTTAGGCGGGCGGGCCGGTGGGTGCGCGGGCGCCCGTTCCCGTGCCGTACCGTTGGAGCCCGGGCGCGCGATCGTCGGCGCGTCCGGGCTCGGCCGTTCCAGCGGCGGCCGCACCGACCACACCTCAACCCCGGGGAACCCTGCGCACATGACCGCGATCTCGCTCGGTATTCCGTCTCTGCCGCTCAAGCCGCTCGCCAAGCGCCGTGTCTCCCGCCAGATCATGGTCGGCAACGTGCCGGTCGGCGGCGACGCCCCGGTGTCGGTGCAGTCCATGACGACCACGGTGACCTCGGACATCAACGCCACGCTGCAGCAGATCGCGGAGCTCACCGCCTCCGGCTGCCAGATCGTGCGGGTCGCGGTCCCCTCCCAGGACGACGCCGACGCGCTGCCGATCATCGCGAAGAAGTCGCAGATCCCGGTGATCGCCGACATCCACTTCCAGCCGAAGTACGTCTTCGCGGCGATCGACGCCGGCTGCGCCGCGGTCCGGGTCAACCCGGGCAACATCAAGGCCTTCGACGACAAGGTCGGCGAGATCGCCAAGGCCGCCAAGGACGCCGGTGTGCCGATCCGGATCGGCGTCAACGCCGGCTCGCTCGACAAGCGCCTGCTGGAGAAGTACGGCCGGGCCACCCCCGAGGCGCTGGTCGAGTCCGCGCTCTGGGAGTGCTCGCTGTTCGAGGAGCACGACTTCCGCGACATCAAGATCTCGGTCAAGCACAACGACCCGGTCGTGATGATCAACGCCTACCGCCAGCTCGCCGCCGCCTGCGACTACCCGCTGCACCTCGGCGTCACCGAGGCCGGCCCCGCCTTCCAGGGCACCATCAAGTCCGCGGTGGCCTTCGGCGCGCTGCTCGCCGAGGGCATCGGCGACACCATCCGGGTCTCGCTCTCCGCCCCGCCGGCCGAGGAGATCAAGGTCGGCAACCAGATCCTGGAGTCGCTCGGCCTGCGCCAGCGCGGCCTGGAGATCGTCTCCTGCCCGTCCTGCGGCCGCGCCCAGGTCGACGTCTACAAGCTCGCCGAGGAGGTCACGGCCGGCCTGGAGGGCATGAACGTGCCGCTGCGCGTCGCCGTCATGGGCTGCGTCGTCAACGGCCCGGGCGAGGCCCGTGAGGCCGACCTCGGTGTCGCCTCCGGCAACGGCAAGGGCCAGATCTTCGTCAAGGGCGAGGTCATCAAGACCGTCCCCGAGTCCAAGATCGTGGAGACCCTGATCGAGGAGGCGTTCAAGATCGCCGAGCAGATGGAGGCCGAGGGCGCCGAGTCCGGCGCGCCGACCGTCACCGCCGGCGAGTGAACCGCCCCGGTGTCGGGTAGGTCCGCGCAGTTCTTCCGGAAGCGGGGCCGTCCGTGCGCGGACGGCCCCGCGGCCGTGTCCGGGTGGGGCCGGGGAGTAGGGTGCGGCCAGAGTCGTCTCAGTAAGGTGCTGTCTCGATGCTCGATCGAGGTGTGATGCTCCCCAGCTCGTTCCAGGCCGCCCGCGCCCTGGCGACCACCCGCGTGCTGGAACCGCCGGACCTGGCCGACGCCCTCGCCGTCCTCCACCGCGATCCGGTCGCCAACGCCTTCGTCGCCACCCGGGTGGAGGCCGTCGGCCTCGACCCCTGGCGGCTCGGCGGCGAGATGTGGGGCTGGTACGACGAGCAGGGCGAACTCGACGCGCTCTGCTACGCGGGGGCCAACCTGGTGCTGGTCGACGCCGGTCCGCAGGCCGTCCAGGCCTTCGCCGAGCGCGCCCGCCGGCAGGGGCGCCGCTGCTCCTCCATCGTGGGCCCGGCCGGGCCCACCGCTGCGCTGTGGGCGCTGCTGGAGCGCAGTTGGGGGCCGGCCCGGGAGGTGCGGGGCCATCAGCCGCTGATGTCGGCCAGCGTGCCGTCCGCCGAGATCGAGCCGGATCCGCTGGTGCGGCGGGTGCGGCGGGGCGAGATCGACACCCTGATGCCGGCCTGCGTGGCGATGTTCACCGAGGAGGTCGGGGTGTCGCCGCTGGCCGGTGACGGGGGGCTGCTCTACCAGGCGCGGGTCGCCGAACTCGTGTCCACCGGGCGCTCGTTCGCCCGGTTCGGGGAGGACGGGCAGGTCGTGTTCAAGGCGGAGGTCGGGGCCGTCACGGCGGGGGCCTGCCAGATCCAGGGGGTCTGGGTGGCGCCCGAGCACCGGGGGCGGGGGTTCTCCGAGACCGGGATGGCGGCGGTGCTGGAGATCGCGCTGCGGGAGGTGGCTCCGGTGGTCTCGCTGTACGTCAACGACTACAACCTGCGGGCGCGGGCCGCGTACCGGCGGGTGGGGTTCCAGGAGGTCGGGGCGTTCATGAGCGTGCTGTTCTGAGGGGGCGGGGTCGGGTGACCGGAGGGACCGGAGGCGCTGGAGGCGCCGGGGGTGCACGGGGTGCCGGGGGTGCACGGGGTGCCGGGGGGACCGGGGTGGTCGGAGTGGTGGTCGAGGCCATCGACCTCGCGGCGTGGGCTCCGCAGGCCCTCGACGTGCAGGCGGTGGCGTTCGGGCTCACTCCGGAGGAGGTCATGGTCCGGCTGCACATCGTCGGGCGGCACGCCCAGCAGCCCGGGGTGATCGCGTTCGGGGCGTTCGGCGGCGGGCGGCTGATCGGGTTCGGGTACGGCATGCCCAACCACCGTGAGCACTGGTGGAGCACGGTGATCGAGCCCTATCTGGTCGCCCGGGGGCACGGGGACTGGCTGGACGACGTCTTCGCGGTCACCGAGCTGCACGTGCTGCCGGAGTTCCAGGGGCGGGGGGTCGGCTCGGCGCTGATCCGCACGCTGACCCGGCGGTCCGGGATGGACCGCAGCATCCTTTCCGCGATCGACGCCGAGACGCCGGCCCGGCGGCTGTACCGGGCGCTGGGGTACCGGGATCTCGCGCGGGCCGTGCACTTTCCTAACACGGAGCGGCGGTACGCGGTGATGGGGGCGTCGTTGCCGTTGCGGGGGCCGGGCGGGGCCGGTTCGGCTCAGAGCGCGCCGGCGAACTCCAGGTAGAGCTCGGCCTCGGGGCGGCGGTTCGCCGCGAGGGCGGCCAGGGCGAGGTCGACGGCGCGGACCAGGGTCCAGCCGCGGAGGCGGTCGCGGTCGACGTCCAGCGCCTCGGCGAGCTGGTGCAGACGGCGGCGGACGGCGGCGGGGGCGCCGGGGGAGCCGATGAGGGTGTCCGCGCGGTCGAGGACGAGGCGGGCCAGGTCGTAGGCGCGTTCGCCGATCAGGGGGCGGGGGGCGATCGCCAGCCAGGGGGCGCGGTCGGCGGCGAGGACGTTGCCGTGGTGGAAGTCGCCGTGGAGCAGGAACTGCTCGGTGGCGGAGGCGGTGAGGGCGCCGGCGGTTTCCCGGGCCTCGGTGAGGAGGGGGGTGGCTTCGGGGACGGTGGGGGTGGCTTCGGGGGCGGTGGGGGCGGGGGGAGCGGTGGGAAGTGTGGCGGGGAGGGCGTGCGGGAGGGGGAGCGGGAGCCAGAGGCGGTGGAGGAGGCTGGTGGCTTCCAGCATGGCCTTGGGCTCGGCGAGGGAGCGGAGGGGGATCTCGCCGTGGAGGCGTTCCAGGAGGAGGACGCTGGAGGTGGCGGTCCGGTGGGCGTCGAGGAGGAGGACGGCGCCGCGGCCGGCCCAGGCGGTGAGGGCCTCGGGCTCGTGGGCGGTCTCGGGGGTGCGGAGGGAGACCTTCAGGGCGGCCGGGGTGAGGTCGTCGTTGCGGTGCACGTAGGCGACCAGGCTCAGGGAACCGCCGGGGTCCAGGACGCGGTCCAGGGTGAGGTCGAGGCGGGTGAGCTGGGCGGCGACCAGGGCGGGCAGGTCGGCCAGCCAGGTGGCCGCCTCGGCGGGGTGGGCGGCGGTGATGCTGCGCCTGAGCCAGTCGGGGACGGTGGGCTGTCCGGGTGCGGGTGCCGACATGCTGGCCTTCCGGTCGCGGGTGACCTGGGGTGGTACGGGTCCATTGTCCGGTATGGGAGGGATGGGGTGGGTCGGCAGCGCGGGGCGGGGGTGTGCAACGCGGCTCTCGGGAGGGTGGGTGCGGGGTCGGCTCCGGGGGTGGCCGCTCCGGGGGCTGGATGATTTTCCGACTGCCGGCCCTGTTGGGGGTGGGTGCTCGCCGTTGGCAGTCCGGAAATCACCCGTGACGCCCCTCTCCGCGGCCACCCCCTGCGCCGCCCCCTCCCGCAGAGCGTCCCTCTCGCCGGGGTGGGGAGGGAGGTTTGGTGGGTGGTGGGGCCGGGTGGGGTGGTGCGGGTGGGGGTGTGGCCGGTCAGGGGGTGGGGGTTGTGGCGGGGGTGTTGGGGATGCCGGGGAAAGGGGTGGGGGTGGCGCCCCAGTGGTGGGCGCGCAGGGCGCATTCGCGGAGGGCGTCGGCGGCGAGGGGGCGGTGGGGGGCGGGGGCGGCGGCGACCAGGTCGGCGTAGACGGTGGTGAGGCGGGTTTCCAGGTGGGCGGCCAGGCGGGTGGCGGCGGGGGTGTCGGTGACCGGGAACGGGAGCTGGTAGCCGGCGGCTGCGGCGGTGGGGGTGGCGCCGGTGCCGGCGAGGAGGCGCTGCCAGGCGTCGCGGCGGGACTGGTGGGCGGCCAGGGCGGTGCGGGCGTCGGTGCGCTGCTGGTCGTCGGGGAGGCGGGCGCCGACCACGCCGTAGCCGTAGATGGCCGCGTGTTCGGCGCTCAGGGCCTCCTGGAAGGGGGTGGCCGCCTCGCCGGGGGTGGGGACGGTGCTGGGGGTGGCGGGGGACGGGGCGGGGGTGGGGGTGGAGTCGCCGAGGGTGGTGGCGTGGAGGACGCCGGCGGTGGCGACGGAGGCCAGCAGGCGGGCCAGCTGGGGGGAGGCGGCGGCCAGGTCGGCGAGGCGGGACTGGGCGGTCTGGCGTTCGAGGGCGGCCAGGGCGGGGAGGGTGGTGGGGGCCGCCGTGGGCGGGGTGGCCGGGGTGGTGGGGGGAATCGTGGTGGAGGGCTGGAGGGCGGCGCGGTGCTGGGCGACCTCGGCGCGCAGGGGCTGGAGCTGGGGGGCCTGGGGGAGGAGGGCGTCGTAGCCGGCGAGGAGGGTGTCGGTGGCGGCGACGGCGCGCAGGCGGATCGGCTCGTCGGGGTCGGGGCGGCGGCCGCCGGCCGAGGCGGCGGGGTCGGTGCCGTTCCCGCCGGTGCAGGCGGTGAGGGTCGCGCCGGCGGTGAGGAGCAGCCCGAAGGTCAGAAGGGTCCGTCGGCTGGGCGGCTGCATGGGTGTCACTCCGGAGCGTGTACGGGAGGACGGCCTGCCCGCCTGCCCTCGTTGGCGTGAATGATTACAGAATCCTTACGTCTGTGGGCGTGGATTGCGTTCGCGGTGGGGGCGTGCGGGCGGTGTGAGCTTGCTCGCACCGGGTGAGCCGGGGCCGGGGCCGGAATCGGTGGTTGGGGGGTTCACCGGCTAGGCTTTGGGCCGAGCTGCCGTGACCCGGCCGTGCGCCGTACCGGCGCCGGGGGTGCGGCGCGACCTTCTGACAACAGCAGACGCGGCCGAGGAGTCCACCCGGATGAGCACCACCCACACCGACCGGCTGCGCGCGTTGCTGGAGCCGCTGGCCGCGCAGGCGGGCCTGGATCTGGAGGACGTCAAGGTCACCCAGGCGGGCAGCCGCCGCCAGGTGCAGATCGACGTAGACGCCGACGGCGGCGTGGACCTGGACACCATCGCGGAGTTCAGCCGGGTGGTCGGCGAGGCCCTCGACGAGTCGGACGTGATGGGTTCCGGGGCGTACGTCCTGGAGGTCGGTTCGCCGGGTGCCGAGCGTCCGCTGGGCGCGCCGCGGCACTGGGCCCGCGCCGAGGGCCGGCTGGCCAAGATCCACCTGGTCGACGGCGGGGAGATCGTCGCGCGGGTGCTGGAGGCGGACGAGGACGGCGCGCTGGTCGAGGTGCAGCCGGTGAAGGGCCGCGGCCGGCCCAAGGAGCGCCGTCTGGAGTACGGCGAGATCGCCCGTGCGCGGGTCCAGGTGGAGTTCAACCGCAAGGACGACGAGCTGCTGCTCGACGAGGGGGACGACGGTGCGGAGTGACGACCTGCGCACCGACCGCACCATGATGAACGTGACGAAAGACGAGGAGGCGTAGCCGTGGACATCGACATGAGTGCCCTGCGCACGCTGGTCAGCGAGAAGAACATCCCCTTCGGCCTCGTGGTCGAGTCGATCGAGTCGGCCCTCCTCACCGCGTACCACCGCACCGAGGGCTCGCGCCGCCGCGCCCGGGTCGAGCTGGACCGCAAGACCGGCCACGTGACGGTCTGGGCGACCGAGGACGCGTCGGAGCTGGAGGAGGGCGTCGAGCCGAAGGAGTTCGACGACACCCCGAGCGGCTTCGGCCGGATCGCCTCCAGCATCGGCATGCAGGTGATGATGCAGCGCCTGCGCGACGCCGCCGACGACCAGACCTTCGGCGAGTACGCGGGCAAGGAGGGCGACATCGTCACCGGTGTCGTCCAGCAGGGCAACGACCCGAAGAACGTGCTGGTCGACATCGGCAAGCTGGAGGCCATCCTCCCGCCGCAGGAGCAGGTCCCGGGCGAGGACTACCGGCACGGCACCCGGCTGAAGTGCTACGTCGTGGCCGTGCGCCGGGGCGTGCGCGGGGCGTCGGTGACGCTGTCGCGCACCCACCCCAACCTGGTGAAGAAGCTGTTCGCGCTGGAGGTCCCGGAGATCGCGGACGGCAGCGTGGAGATCGCGGCGATCGCCCGTGAGGCCGGCCACCGGACCAAGATCGCGGTCTGGTCGCGCCGCCAGGGGCTGAACGCCAAGGGCGCCTGCATCGGCCCGATGGGCTCCCGGGTGCGCGCGGTGATGGGCGAGCTGCACGGCGAGAAGATCGACATCGTCGACTGGTCGGAGGACCCGCGCGAGATGGTCGCCGCCGCGCTGTCCCCCGCCCGGGTGACCAGCGTGGAGATCGTGGACCTCGCCCAGCGCTCCGCACGGGTGATCGTGCCGGACTACCAGCTGTCGCTGGCGATCGGCAAGGAGGGGCAGAACGCCCGTCTGGCCGCCCGTCTCACCGGGTGGCGGATCGACATCCGGCCGGACACCGAGGGCGCCGAGCAGGAATCCGCGGCCCAGTAGTCGTTGCCGTCCGACCGCCCCCGCCGGTTCCCCCGGGATCGGCGGGGCGGCGCCATGTCCCTTCGGAGGGGTAGACTTGCCTTCGTCTGGCCGGACGCATGTCCGAGCACGCCCGGAGCGCACCTGCGTGGGCTGCCGCAAGCGCGCGGCCAAGCACCAGCTGTTGCGTGTCACGGCGGTCGAGGGCGTCTGCGTCCCTGATCCCCGTGGCGCACTGCCGGGCCGGGGCGCACACCTGCACCCCGAACCGGCCTGCCTCGACCTCGCGGTCCGCCGACGGGCGTTCCCCCGGGCCTTCCGGCTCCAGGGCGCGCTCGACACCGGGCGGCTCCGCGAGTTCATCGAGGAGCGGGTGAGCGACAGCTCCCCGTGACGGCTCGCCGCTCGCGCGGCGGAGAACCACCGCAACAAGCACGGCGCACGGGCAGCCGTACGCCGTGCCACCAGTCAGGTACCTCGCGATGTGGAAGTAGGTCGAGATTGCGATGAGCACTCGATGAGTACGCGATGAGTACGCGATGGGTACGCCCATGAAGTAGCGACAGTCCGGCGGACGAGACCCCCGGACTCATAGACAGGAGTGAAGTGGCTAAGGTCCGGGTTTACGAACTCGCCAAGGAGCTCGGTTTGGAGAGCAAGGCCGTCATGGCCAAGCTCACCGAGCTGGGTGAGTTCGTCCGTTCGGCGTCCTCGACGATCGAGGCGCCGGTCGTACGCAAGTTGACTGACGCGCTTGGTGTTCCCCCCACCGGTGGTGGTTCCGCTGCCAAGCCGGGCCCGCGGAAGCCCGCGGCGCCCCAGCCCGCGGCCGGTTCGGCCGCGGGTGCACCCAAGCCGGGTGCCCCGGGTCCGCGCCCCGCGGCCCCCGGTCCCCGTCCCGCCCCGGCCGCAGGCCCGGCCGCCCCGGCTCCGGCCCCGGCGGCCGCCGCCCCGGCCGCGCCCAAGGCGTCCGGCCCGACGCCGGGCCCGCGCCCGGCTCCGCGCCCGGCGGCTCCGGCCGCCCCCGCGGCCGAGTTCTCCTCGCCGGCCCCCGTGTCCGGTGAGACCCCGGCCCAGGCCTCGCGTCCGGCCGCCCAGGCCTCGCGTCCGGCCGGCCCCGCCGCCGGCGGCGGCGCCCGTCCGGGCCCGCGTCCGGCCGGCCCGCGTCCGGGCAACAACCCGTTCACCTCGGGCAGCGCCACCGGTATGGCGCGTCCCGGCGACCGCCGTCCCGGCGCGCCGGGTGCGCGTCCGGGTGCCCCGGCCGGCCAGGGTGGCGACCGTCCCCGTCCGGGTGGCGACCGTCCGCGTCCGGGTGGCCAGGGTGCCCCCGGTGCCGGTGCCCCCCGTCCGGGTGGCGACCGTCCGCGTCCGGGTGGCCAGGGTGCCCCCGGTGCCGGTGCCCCCCGTCCGGGTGGCGCCCCGCGTCCCGGTGGCGCGCCGCGTCCGGCCGCTCCGGGTGCCCCGGGTGCCGGTGCTCCGCGCCCCGACGGCATGCCGCGTCCGGCCGGCCCGCGTCCGACCCCGTCGGGCATGCCGCGTCCGAACCCGGGCATGATGCCGCAGCGTCCGGCCGGTCCGGGCCCGCGTCCCGGCCCGGGTGGCCGTGGTCCGGGTGGCCCCGGTGGCCGTCCGGGTGGTCCGGGTGCCGGTGGCGCCCGTCCGGGCTTCCAGGGCCGTCCGGCCGGTCCGGGCTCGCGTCCGGCCGGTGGCGGCTTCGGCGGCCCCCGTCCCGGTGGCGGTGCCCCGGGCGGCGGTGGCGGTGGCTTCGGCCCGCGTCCGGGTGGCTTCGGCGGCCGTCCCGGTGGCCCGGGTGCCCGTGGTGGCACGCAGGGTGCCTTCGGCCGCGGCCCCGGTGGCCGTCCGGCCCGTGGTCGCAAGTCGAAGCGGGCGAAGCGCCAGGAGTACGAGGCCATGCAGGCCCCGTCCGTCGGCGGTGTGATGCTGCCTCGCGGCAACGGCCAGACCGTTCGCCTGTCGAGCGGCGCCTCGCTGATGGACTTCGCGGAGAAGATCAACGCCAACCCGGCCGCGCTCGTCTCCGTCATGTTCAACCTCGGTGAGATGGTCACCGCGACCCAGTCGGTCTCCGACGCGACCCTCGAGCTGCTGGCCGGCGAGATGGGCTTCCAGCTGGAGATCGTCAGCCGGGACGACGAGGACCGCGAGCTGCTGGAGTCGTTCGACATCGACTTCGGTGCCGACGAGGGCGACGAGGACCAGCTGGCCCCGCGCCCGCCGGTCGTCACCGTCATGGGTCACGTCGACCACGGTAAGACCCGCCTGCTGGACGCCATCCGCAAGTCCAACGTGGTGGCCGGCGAGGCCGGTGGCATCACCCAGCACATCGGTGCCTACCAGGTCGTCACCGAGGTGAACGGCGAGCAGCGCCCGATCACCTTCCTCGACACCCCGGGTCACGAGGCGTTCTCCGCCATGCGTGCCCGTGGTGCGAAGTCCACCGACATCGCGATCCTGGTGGTCGCGGCCAACGACGGTGTCATGCCGCAGACGGTCGAGGCGCTCAACCACGCCAAGGCCGCCGGTGTGCCGATCGTGGTCGCCGTCAACAAGATCGACGTCGAGGGCGCCGACCCGACCAAGGTCCGCGGCCAGCTGACCGAGTTCGGCCTGGTGGCCGAGGAGTACGGCGGCGACACCATGTTCGTCGACATCTCCGCGCGCCAGGGTCTGCACATCGACCAGCTGCTGGAGGCCGTGGTCCTGACCGCGGACGCCTCGCTCGACCTGCGGGCCAACCCCGAGCAGGACGCGCAGGGTATCGCCATCGAGGCCCACCTCGACAAGGGCCGCGGTGCCATGGCGACCGTCCTGGTGCAGCGCGGTACCCTCCGCGTCGGCGACTCGATCGTGGTCGGCGACGCCTACGGCCGCGTCCGCGCGATGCTGGACGAGAACGGCAACAACGTCGCCGAGGCCGGCCCGTCCCGCCCGGTGCTGCTGCTCGGTCTGACCTCGGTGCCCCGCGCCGGCGACAGCTTCATCGTCGTCGACGAGGACCGCACCGCCCGCCAGATCGCCGAGAAGCGCTCGGCCCGCGACCGCAACGCCGCCTTCGCGCAGCGTCGGGTCCGGGTGTCCCTGGAGGACCTGGACAAGGCCATCGCCGCCGGCTCCATCGAGCAGCTCAACCTCATCATCAAGGGTGACGTCTCCGGTTCGGTGGAAGCCCTGGAGGACGCCCTCGTCAAGCTGGACGTGGGCGAGGAGGTCGAGCTCCGGGTCCTGCACCGCGGTGTGGGTGCCATCACCGAGTCCGACGTGGACCTGGCGATGGGCTCGGACGCCATCATCATCGGCTTCAACGTGCGCGCGGAGGGTCGTGCGCGCGCCGCGGCCGACAAGGAAGGCGTGGACGTCCGGTACTACTCGGTCATCTACCAGGCGATCGAGGAGATCGAGAACGCCCTCAAGGGCATGCTCAAGCCGGAGTACGAGGAGGTGCGCCTCGGCGCCGCGGAGATCCGCGAGGTCTTCCGCTCCTCCAAGTTCGGCAACATCGCCGGTGTCCTGGTCCGCGACGGCATCATCCGCCGCAACGCCAAGGCCCGCCTGCTGCGCGACGGCAAGGTCGTGGCGGAGAGCCTCACCATCGAGGGTCTGCGCCGCTTCAAGGACGACGCGACCGAGGTCCGCGAGGGCTTCGAGGCCGGTGTCACCCTGGGCTCGTTCAACGACATCAAGGTCGAGGACATCATCGAGACCTACGAGATGCGCGAGAAGCCGCGCGCGTAAGCGGGTGGCTGCCGGGGCCGGTCGACGGATGGAATTTCCGTCGACCGGCCCCGGTCCTGCTGTGTAGGGTCCGGGGAGCGGTCCGGTTCGGGACCGCTCCCCGAGGCCTTCCAGGTCGGCTTGACCTGTCACACATGTTCGTGGGAACACTCACCTTCGACCTGCTGCTGGGCGACGTCCACTCGCTCAAGGAGAAGCGGTCGATCGTGCGGCCCATCGTGGCCGAACTGCAGCGCAAGTACAGCGTGTGCGCTGCCGAGACCGGGAACCAGGATCTGCACCGCCGGGCCGAGATCGGTCTGGCGGTCGTGTCCGGCGACGCCGGGTACGTCACCGAGATCCTGGACAGCTGTGAGCGGTTGGTCGCCGGCCGCCCCGAGGTAGAGCTGCTCTCCGCCAGGAGGCGCTACCACAACGACGACGACGAATGAGAGCTGTGGAGCAGGGCGGCGCGAGTCGCCGTTCTCACACGGATCAGGACCGAGAGCGCCCACAAGGCTGGGCGCGGGCCGGTACTTTGGGGCAGGGGCCCCGATGGGCGCGCAGCACGCCCGAGTACCCGGCCCACTGCACGAGGAGGCAACGTGACCGACACCGCAAGGGCGCGCAAGCTCGCCGACCGCATCCAGGTGGTCGTCGCCCAGACCCTGGAGCGCCGGATCAAGGACCCGCGACTGGGGTTCGTGACCATCACCGACGCACGGGTGACCGGCGACCTGCGCGAGGCCACCGTCTTCTACACCGTCTTCGGCGACGACACCGAGCGTGAGGCCACGGCCGCCGCGCTGGAGAGCGCCAAGGGCGTGCTCCGCTCCGAGGTCGGCAAGCAGACCGGGGTGCGCTTCACCCCGACGCTGACCTTCGTCGCGGACGCCCTGCCGGAGAACGCCCGGAACATCGACGACCTGCTCGACCGGGCCCGGGCCATCGACGCCGCGGTGCGCACCACCGCCGCGGGCGCGACCTACGCCGGTGCCGCGGACCCGTACAAGGTTCCGGCGTCCGAGCGTGACGACGAGGACGAGTAGTCATGGCGGGTGAGCCGGCGGCTGCCGGTTCGGCGGCCGGTACCGGTTCGACCACGGGGGCGTCCTCCACCGACACGGTGGAGGGTGCCCTCGCGGTGCTTCCCGGACCGCGCGCCGAGGAGAGCGGGGCCGAGCTGGTCTGGCAGCAGGTGGTCGCGGAGATCGGACGGGCCCGCTCGGTCGACCTGATCTGCCACATCTGCCCGGACGGCGACGCGCTCGGCTCCGCGCTGGCGGCCGCGCTGGCCCTGCGCGACCTCGGCAAGGAGGTCCGGGTCTCCTTCGGCGACGACCCGCAGATCGTCCCCGAGTCGCTGGCCTTCCTGCCCGGCCAGGAGCTGATCGTGCCGGCCGCGGCGGTGCCCGACACCCCCGAGCTGGTGCTCTGCTTCGACGTCGCGGCGGAGAGCCGGCTCGGCCTGCTGCACGACAAGGCCTTCGCCGCGCCGGTGCTGGCCGTCCTCGACCACCACGCCTCCAACCCCGGTTTCGGCACCCACCAGCTGATCGACCCGACCGCCCCGGCCACCGCCGTCCTGGTGGACGAGCTGCTGCGCCGGCTCGGCGTGGAGCTGGACCAGGACCTGGCGACCTGCCTCTACACCGGCGTCGCCACCGACACCGGCTCGTTCAAGTACCGGGCCACCACCCCGGCCACGCACGAGCTCGCGGCGCGGCTGCTGGCCACCGGCATCCGGCACGACCTCATCGCGCGGCAGCTGTGGGACACCTCCTCCTTCGGCTACCTCAAGGTGCTGGCCGGCGCGCTCGACCGGGCCGTCTACGAGCCCGCGGCGGCGGGCGGGCTCGGCCTGGTGTGGACCTGGGTGCCGTACCAGGACCTGGTGCTGTTCAGCGTGACCGTCGAGGAGATCGAGGGACTGATCGACATCCTGCGCCGCCCGGCCGAGGCCGAGGTGGCACTGGTGCTCAAGCAGGACCCGGACGGCACGCTGCGCGGCTCCTCGCGCTCCAAGGGCGCGGTGGACGTCGCGGCCGCCTGCGCCGCGCTGGGCGGCGGCGGGCACGTCTTCGCGGCCGGCTTCTCCGCCCGGGAGGACGTCGCCGTGGTGGTGGAGCGGTTCCGGGCCGCGCTGCGGGTTCGGTAGCCGCGCCGAGGTTTCGGTAGCTTTGCGGTGCGGTTGATGTTTGCAGGGCTTTGACAGAGAGAACTTGATGAAGCGCAAAGGCACCGGTCCGGACGGCCTGGTCATCGTGGACAAGCCGGAGGGCATCACCTCGCACGGGGTGGTCGCCAAGCTGCGGTGGCTGGCGGGGACACGGAAGGTCGGCCACGCCGGCACCCTCGACCCGATGGCCACCGGCGTGCTGGTGATCGGCGTCGAGCGGGCCACCCGGCTGCTCGGCCATCTGATGCTCACGGCCAAGACCTACGAGGCGACGATCCGGCTCGGCCAGACCACCGTCACCGACGACCGGGAGGGCGAGGTCACCTCCTCGACCCCGGCCGACGCGGTGGACCGCGCGGCGATCGACGCCGGGATCGCGGCGCTCACCGGCGAGATCATGCAGGTGCCGTCCAAGGTCAGCGCGATCAAGATCGACGGCAAGCGGTCGTACGCGCGGGTGCGCGAGGGCGAGGACTTCGAGCTCGCCGCCCGGCCGACCACCATCCACGCGTTCACCGTGCACGAGCAGCGCGCGGCGGTGGCGGAGGACGGCACCCCGGTGATCGACCTCGACGTCACCGTGGAGTGCTCCTCCGGCACCTACATCCGGGCGCTGGCCCGGGACCTCGGCGCCGGGCTCGGCGTCGGCGGCCACCTCACGGCGCTGCGGCGCACCAGGGTCGGGCCGTACGGGGTGGAGTCGGCGCGGACCCTGGAGCAGCTGGAGGAGGCCGTCACCGGCGGCGCCTCCGGCGGCCCCGGCGCGCCGCTGGAGGTGCTGCCGATCGGCGCGGCCGCGGCGGCCGCCTTCCCGCGCTGGGACCTCGACGCCGACCAGGCCAAGCAGCTCTCGCACGGCGCCCGGCTGAAGGCGCCCGGGCTGGGCGTGGACGGGCCGATCGCGGTGTTCGGGCCGGACGGCACCTTCCTGGCCCTGGTGGAGGAGAAGGGCGGCCAGGCCCGTCCGGTCGCCGTTTTCGTCGGCTGACCGCACCGCGGCGTCGGCCGGTGCGGGGGAAGTTCACCCGCACGGGGGAGCTCGCGAAGTGAACGGCGGTCGTGACCGGCGTGGGCGTGGTCGGTCCGCGGTCGCGCCGGGCAGGCTCCCCGGCGGCGAGCAGGTCGCCGCGACGAGTCCGCTCCAGGGCCGGCCGGCCCTGCGGGGAGGGCTGCGGGCATGCCGGGACTGCGGGGCTTCAGGGGCCGGCCGGGGGAGGACGACACCGAACCGGCGGGCGACGCCGGCCGGTCGCTGCTGCGGATCAGCGACCGGGAGGGACGGCTGCGCGGGCTCGGCTTCGTCGTCGACCGGCGGGGCACCGTCCTCACCGCCCACGAGGTGGTCGCGGGCCTCGACGGGGTCGTCCTGCACCTCTCCGGCGGGCAGACCCGGGTGGTGGGCCCGGACCACGTCCGGCCGCTGCCCGGGCACGGGCTCGCCCTGCTGCGCACCGACCCGGCCGGCGGGCTGCCCGACCCGCCGCTGCCCCTCGCGGCGCCGCCGGAGGCCGGCAGCGGCGAGGGGCTGCTGCTGCCGGTCCCGGTGCGGGGCGAGGGGCGCGCGGACGGGCGGACGGTGCTGCTGCGCTGCGCCGCCGCCGCGACGACCGGGGCGGTGTACCCGCAGGCCGACCGCTTCCACCTGATCGGCGGCGTGCTGCTGCTCGACGGGCCCCCGGCGGCGGACGCGGCGGCCGTTCCGGCCGGGGCGCCGGTGCTGGACGCCGGCAGCGGCGCGGTGGTCGCGGTCGTCGCGCCCGGCCTGCGCGCCCCGGGCCGGTCGGGGCCGCCGGCCGCCGTCCCCGTGTCGGGTGCCGGCGCGGTCGAGCCGGAACTCGCCGAGGTGCTGGCGCGCAACGCGGCCGAGGTGCCCGCGTACGGGCGCGCGCTCAACCTGGCCGGGGTGCTGCGGCTCACCGCCGCCCAGCTCGCGGCGGCGGGCGCGGGCCCGGGCCGGGTGACCGCCCTCGCGGCCGACCGGGTGGACCGCCCCGACGGCCTGGCGGAGTGGGCCGACCCGCCGGCCGGCGGGGGTGCGGCGGACGCGGGCGGGACGGCGGAGGCCGGGGTGGTGGCGCTGGTGGGGGCGGCCGGCACGGGGCGCAGCACCGAGGCGGCGGCCGTGGCCGCGCGCCGCGCGGGCGGGGAGCGGCCGCGGCCCACGGTGTGGCTGCGCGGGGCCGATCTGGTGGCCGGTGACCTCTCGCTCGCGGGGGCGGTGGAGCGGGCGCTCGCCTCGGCGGCGGCCGGGCTGGAGGTGCCTCCCCCGGGGGCCGCGGCGGTGGCGCTCTGCGCGGCGGCCGGGCGGCCGCTGCTGGTGGTGCTGGACGGGCCGGAGGAGTCGCCGGTGCCGCTCGACGCCGACTGGCTGCGGGCGTCGGCGGGGTGGCTGGCGGCGGTCGGCGCGCGGCTGCTGACCGTCTGCGGGGAGGAGGCCTGGGAGGGGTTGGCGCCGGACGGGGCGGCGGGCGCGTTCCTGGTGCCGGTCGGCGGCGCCGGACGGCGGGCGGACGCGGTGCGGGTGGAGGTCCGGCGGCTCGGTCCGCTGCCGGCCGAGGCCGCGGACCGGGTGCGTCGGCGCTACGGGCTGCCGCCGGGGTGGCCGGCGCCGGCGGACGCCCGGCACCCGTTGGCGGTCCGGCTGGCGGGGGAACTGTGGGCGGAGGGGCTGCGCGGGGAGCCGGTGCGCCGCAGCGAGCTGTTCGCCGCCCACCTCGACCTGTGCTGTCTGCGGGTGGCCCAGCGGCTCGCCGAGGACGGCCGCTCCCGGCGGCCCGGGGCCCACCGGCGGGGCGCCGTCCGGCCGGCCGGGGAGGGCACCGGGCAGGTGCGGCGGACGGCGGCGGCGGTGGCCGGACGGGTGCACGAGGCGGCGCGGCGGATGCTCGGCGCCGGGGAGGGCGGCCTGGGCCGGGCCGCGTTCGAGGAGCTGTTCCCGGCGGCCGGCGGGTGGGCGACGGCGGTGCTGGCGGAGGGGCTGTTCGTCCCGGCCGGGTCGGGCCACCGCTTCGCCCACGGGGAGTTCGCCGACTGGCTGCAGGGCCTGCACCTGGATCTGGACGCGGCGCTGCGGCTGCTGCTCGGCGAGGCCGAGGACACGCCCGGTCCGTCGGCCGGGGACGCGGGGACCGGGCCGCCCGGGGCGCGCGGGGCGCGCGCCACCGTACCGCGGCACCGGATCGGCCCGGTGGCCGCCGCGCTCCGGCGGATCGGCGAGACCTGGGGCGCGCCGGCGCTGGATCCGTGGCTGCACCGGCTCTGGCGCGCCGTGGACCTGCGCCCGCCGGGCAGCGAGCCCGGCCGGTGGGCCCGCGCGCTGCTCGCCGCGGGCCTGGCGGCCAGCCCCGACATCGGCGAACACCGGGCGCTGCTGGAGCAGTTGGCCGACCGGATCGTCGAACGGTCGGCCGCCGCGGGAGGGTTCGAACGGCTGCCGGCGCACGGGCTCGGCGGGTTCGGACCGGGGTTCTGGGCCGCCCTGGGGCTGCCGGTGCCGGGCGAACTGGCGCTGCTGCGGAGGCTGGTGGCCGCCGACGGCCCGGACCGGCGGTTCCTCGCCGCGGTGGCCGAGCGGCAGCGCGCCGATCCGGCGGGCGTGCTGCCGCTGCTGTGCGCCTGGTTCGACGATCCGCGCGGTCTGCCCGGCCGCCCCGGGGCCACCGTCGCCGACCTCGCGCACGACCTGCTGTTCGCGCACCGGGCGCTGGCCCTGGACGAGTTGACCGAGGCGCTGGCCGGGGCAGCGCACCCCCGGGCGGACGCGCTGCTGGCCGTACTGGCCGCCGAGGAGCCCTCGGCGCTCTGCCGGGCGGTGGACCGCTGGAGCCACGGCCCCCGGCCCGAACGGCACGTCGCCGCCGCGGTGCACGCGCTGCGCACCGCGCCGTACGCGCGCGGCGCCGGGGCGGAACTGCTGCGGTTCACGGCGCTGGCGCTGCTGGCCCGGGAGGACGAGCCCGCCCTGCACGGCGCCGCGCTGGCCCTGCTGCTGCGGGACGAGCGGAGCCGGGCCGGGCACCTCCCGGCGGCGCTGGCCGTGTACCGGCGCGGCGACGACCGGTTCCTGACCGCGCGGGCGCTGGCCCCGGCGCTGGAGAGCGACCCGGAGCCGGTCCTCGCGGCGCTGGCGGACCGCCTGGGAGGCCCGGGCGGCGCGGACCCGGCCGGTGCGCCGGTGGCCGGGACGCTGCGGGTGATGGCCGACGCCCGGGCGCCGCTGGCCGCCCGGCGCGGCGCCGAACTCGCCGCCCGGCTGCTGCGGGAGCGGCCGGCCCTGGCCGGTCCGGTCGCCGTCGACTACCTGGGCCGCCGGCTGGCGCACGGGGCGGCGGAGGGGGCGGTGGCCCGGCTGGAGCTTCGGACGCTGCTGAGCAGCGCCCTGGCGGCCCGCGCGGTGGCCGTCCGCCGGCCGTTCGCCGAGGTGCTGTCCCGCCCGGTGCCCGACCCGGTCGCGGACGCGCTGCGCTGCGAGCTGCTGGACACCCTGCTGGCCACCGAGGGGGACCCGGAGGTGCTGGCCGCCGCCGTCGCCGGGCTGGCCGAGCACTGCGCGGCCGAGCGGCCGGCGCGGGCCCGCGCGGTGCTGGTGCGGGTGGCGGCCGGGCTGCCGGACGCCGACGGGCTGCTGGTGCGCTGCGCCGGCCGGTCGGCGGCCTTCGCCGCGCTGCTGGCGCGCTGGCCGCAGGACGAGCGCCCGGCCCGCCCGGTGGGGCCGCGGCTGGACCGGCTGCGCGCCCTGGTGGCGGCCGGCCGGGATCCGCAGTACGCGGCGGCGGAGGCCGAGCGCGCGGGCGGTTCCGGGGCGCCGCGGCCGCCCGCCGCCGGGCCCCGGAACCCGCTGGAGCGCCCAACCTGCCTTCCGGTGCCGAACTCGGGACAGGCGCATGGCACGCTATAGGGGTTCGGGTTTTGAGCGTTTGAGCGTACCGACGGTACGCGCCGTAGGGAACAAGGAGCGGTCAGGTGCAGCGCTGGCGTGGCCTGGAGGAGATCCCCGATGACTGGGGACGCAGCGTCGTCACCATCGGCTCGTTCGACGGAGTGCACCGCGGACACCAGCTGATCATCAACCGGGTGGTCGAGCGCGCCCGCGAGCGGGGCGTCCGCTCGGTGGTGGTCACGTTCGACCCGCACCCGAGCGAGGTGGTCCGCCCGGGCAGCCACCCGCCGCTGCTCGCCCCGCAGCCGCGCCGTGCGGAGCTCATCGAGGAGCTGGGTGTGGACGCCGTGCTGGTGCTGCCGTTCACCACCGAGTTCTCCAAGGAGTCGCCGGAGGAGTTCTTCCGGCAGGTGCTGGTGGACGCGCTGCACGCGTGCCTGGTCGTCGAGGGGCCGAACTTCCGCTTCGGCCACCGGGCGGCGGGCGACGTCGCGCTGCTGGCCGAGCTGGGCCGGGCCGCGGACTGCGGCGTCGAGGTGGTCGACCTGCAGGTGCGCGGCGCGGCGGGGGACGGCGAGCCGTTCTCCTCGACGCTGACCCGCCGGCTGGTCGGCTCCGGCGACGTCGCGGGGGCGGCCGAGGTACTGGGCCGCCCGCACCGGGTGGAGGGCGTGGTGGTGCGCGGCGCGCAGCGCGGCCGCGAGCTGGGCTACCCGACCGCCAACGTGGAGACCGTGCCGCACAGCGCGGTCCCGGCCGACGGCGTGTACGCGGGCTGGCTGACGGCCGACGGCGAGCGGATGCCGGCCGCGATCTCGGTGGGCACCAATCCGACCTTCGACGGCACCGCGCGCACCGTCGAGGCGTACGCCATCGACCGGGTCGGCCTGGACCTGTACGGGCTGCACGTGGCGGTGGACTTCCTGGTCTACCTGCGCGGGATGGAGAAGTTCGACTCCATCGAGGCGCTGCTGGACCGGATGGCCGACGACGTGAAGCGCGCCCGCGAGCTGACCGAGGCCGGCTGACCGGCACCGCCGCGAGAACGGCACGAGGGCCCGCCGACCGGAAGGTCGGCGGGCCCTCGGCGTTCGCCGCGCGGGCCGCTACTGCTGCTGCGGCGGGGCAGGCGGCGGCGGGTAGCCGTAGCCGGGCGGCGGCTGGTGGTCGTCGGGCTGGCCGTAGCCGTAGCCGTACCCGGGGGCGGGCGGCGCGGGCGGCTGCTGCCACTCCGGGGCCGGCGCCTGGGGCGGCCCGCCCTGCGGGGCCGGCTGCTGGGGCGGGTAGCCGTACCCGGCCGGGGGCGGCGGGGTCTGGCCGGGCTGCTGGGCCCAGGGCGCGCCCGGCGCGGGCTGGGGCGCCGGCTGGCCGGGCTGCGGCGGGTAGCCGTACGGGTACGGCCGGCCGTACGGCGGCTGGTCCTGCGGACCGGGCTGGGGCTGCGGGTAGCCCGGCGCCGGGGGCTGCTGCTGGGGCGCCTGCGGCTGCGCGGCCTGCTGGTGGGGCGGCTGCTGGTGGGGCTGCTGCCAGCTCGCCTGCTGGGCCGCCTGCTGCTGGGCGGCGGCCTGCTGGGCCCGGACGATGTCCTCGCCGACCAGGGTGGCCAGGTCGAAGTACGCCTCGCGGACCTTGGGCCGCATCATGTCGAGGTTGACCTCGGCTCCGGCCGCCAGGCTCTCGTCGAACGGCACCACGACCACGCCCCGGCAGCGGGTCTGGAAGTGCGCGACGATGTCCTCCACCTTGATCATCTTGGCCGTCTCGCGGACCCCGGAGACCACCGTGATGGACCGCTGCACCAGGTCGGCGTAGCCGTGGGCGGAGAGCCAGTCCAGGGTGGTGGAGGCGGACGAGGCGCCGTCCACGCTGGGCGTGGAGACGATGATCAGCTGGTCGGCGAGGTCCAGCACCCCGCGCATCGCGCTGTACAGCAGACCGGTGCCGGAGTCGGTCAGGATGATCGGGTACTGGCGGCCCAGCACGTCGATGACCTGGCGGTAGTCCGAGTCGTTGAAGGTCGTCGACACGGCCGGGTCGACGTCGTTCGCCAGGATCTCCAGGCCCGAGTGGAGGTCCTGCGAGGTGAACTGACGGATGTCCATGTAGCTGCGCAGGTGCGGGATGGCCGTCACCAGGTCGCGGATGGTGGCGCCGGTCTGCCGCTTGACCCGGCGGCCGAGGGTGCCGGCGTCCGGGTTGGCGTCGATCGCGATCACCTTGTCCTGGCGCTCGCTGGCCAGTGTGGCGCCGAGGGCGGTGGTGGTCGTGGTCTTGCCGACGCCGCCCTTGAGGCTGATCACCGCGATCCGGTAGCAGCTGAGCACCGGGGTGCGGATGATCTCCAGCTTGCGGGCCTTCTCCGCGGCGGCCGCCTTGCCGCCGAACTGGAAGCGCGGCTGCTGGCGCTGCTGCTTCGGCTGGCTGCGCAGCAGCCGGTCCGAGGACAGCTCGACGGCGGCGGTGTAGCCGAGCGGCGCGCCGTGCGCGGTCTGCTGCGGGGCTCCGGCCTGCTGGAACGCGGCGGGCGCGGCGGGCGGCCGGCCCCACTGCGGGGCGCCGGGCTGGGGCTGCGCGGGCTGCTGGTAGGCGCCGGGCTGCGGCCAGCCGCCCGCGCGGGGGTCGGCGGCGGTGGGCGGCGCGGCCTGGCCCGGCTGCGGCGGTCCGGGCTGAGGCTGGCCGGGCTGGGGCTGGCCCGGCTGCGGCTGCTGCGCCTGCTGGGCGGCGGCCCAGGCGGTCGGGTCCTGCGGATAGGGCTGCGGCTGGCCGGGCGGCGCCGGGTAGGGCTGCGGCTGCGCTGGGCCCGGGTACGGCTGCGGGGGCGCCGCGGGGTCGGCCGGCGGCCAACCGTGGCCCGCCGCGGGCGCGGGAGCCGCGGCAGGGGCCGGGGCCGGCGCGGGGGCCGGGAGGGGCTCCGGGGCCGGGACGGCGTGCGCGGCCGGCGGTACGGCGGACGCCTCGACGGGCAGGTGCGGTGCCACCCCGGGGCCACCCGGAGCGGGCGCGGGAGCCTGAGCGGGCACGGGAACGGGCACGGGCACGGCGGTCTCGACCGGCTGCGGCCGGACCGGCGGAAGCGGCGCGGCCGGGGCGGGCGCCGCAGCCTGAACGGGCGTCTGAACGTGGGTCTGAACGGGCGCCTGGGCCTGGGCCGGAACCGCGGGCGGCACGACGCCCGGCGCCGGATCCGGTGCGGGCGCCGGAACGGCCTCCGGGGCCGGAGCAGCCGCGGCCGCCCCGCCGGGAGGCGGCGTCACCCGGGCACCCGGCTCGGCCGCTCCCGGCGCCGGAGCCGCTGCCGGAGCACCCGCGGCGTCCGTCTGCACGTACCAGGACGGGGGAGTGTAGTCGGGCGCGTCGGACCAGTCGTCGTCGTCCTCCGCCGCGTTGTCGCCGACGTAGACGCCGTCCCGATCGCTGCTCACCTAGGCTCCCTCGTGTTCGCCGCCGCACGTTCGCGGTGCCGTTGCCGCCTCACAGCCTAGGCCGTGAGCCACCCCCGGCTGAAGGCGGTGCCGCAATCTCCGGACGGCTCCCGAGCGGGCCGCGGGCGAGCCGCGCACGGCACCCGACCGCGCCCGCGGGGGTCAGTCGAGGCGCCGCGGACCGCCCAGGACCTGCTGTTCCGCCTGGCCGGCCACGATCCGCACGTACTGACGGTTCATCCGGGTCGTCCACAGCGTCAGGTCGTCCGACAGCGAGGGCAGCGCGGCCACCTCGCCCGCGCCGAGCGAGAGCACCCGGCCGATCAGCTCGGCCTCCTCCGGCATCACCCGCTGCACCCCGACCAGATCGGCCGAGTTGAGCACCCGGACGGCGTTCGGCCCCAGGTGCGGCACCACCGTCAGCACGGTCTGCCAGGGCGCGGCGGAGAGCCGGCTGCGCGGCGGGCGGGCGCCGAGGTCGCGCACCACGAGCACCGGTGAGCCGACCGAGGCGCCCTGCGGGCCGAGCCGGCCGGGCTGGTGGACCGTCACGCACGGCTGGCCGCCGCCCGCGGCCTGCGCCATCGGGCCCCACAGGTGGCCGCGGGCGGTCTCGACGGCGATCCGCGCGCCGGTGGCGGCCGCCCGCAGCGCGATGACCTGCGCCGTCCACAGGCCGCCGACCAGCACCAGCTCGTAGGCGCTGGGCCGGAACAGGCCGAGGACGGCGGGGCGCGACTGGTGCACGTCCTCGCCGATCAGCACGCCGTCGTCGCCGACCGGGAAGGACAGCGCGTCCAGCTCCGCGAGGGTCAGCACGTGCTTCTCCCGGCGCGGGCCGCGCAGCCCGAAGCCGGGCAGCAGCCGGGGCCGGACGCGGGGCTGCGGCTCCGTAGCGCCCTGCGGGGCGGCGGCCGGCTGGGTCTGGTACACCATCAGGAAGCACCTCCCAGCGGAAGGGTGGCCAGGACGCCGGGGGCCTGCTCCAGGTCGAGCCGGGTCAGGCCGAGCCCGGTGCTCTGGGCCCGCGCCTCCACCTGCCGGCCGAGGTCGACGGCCTCGCTCTCGCTGCGCCCGGTCACCCGGACGTGGCCGCTGAGGGCCACCGAGCCGCCGGTGCCGTGACCGGCGGTCAGACTGAAGGTGCTGGCCAGCGCGGGGGCGCCGGTGACCAGGTTGACCAGGTCGGGGACGGCGATCCGGCCGGGGGCGCCGCCGGGGCGGCCGAGCTGCGGCCAGCGGGAGATCCAGTAGGTGCTGTGCCAGCGGTCGTCGACCCGCCAGAACCGGTTGGTCTCCTGGGTGCGCCGTCCGCTGCCGCCGCCGCTGCCGGTGCCCTGGCGGCCCGCCGTGGCCAGCGGGTTGACGCAGCTGGAGATGGCGAGGGCGGCGATCAGTTCGCGTTCGTCGAGCACGGTGACGTTGAAGCCGGCGCTGTTCAGCCGCCCGGCGAGCTGGTCGGTGACCCGCTGGAGCGCCTTGCGGGCGCCCTGCTCGCCGCCGCCGCGGGCGCGCACCGCGGTGGCCGCCCGTTCCGGGTCGAGCTTGAGCGCCACCCAGGTGAGCCGCAGCGCGGGGGTGGCGGTGCCGTCCGCGAGCTCCCGGTAGGCGCGGGCGGCCAGCGACTGCTCGGGCAGGTGCGGCGCGGGCGCGGGCTGGGTGTGCTGGACGAGCTGGACCGACTCCAGGGTGATGTCGTCGACCCGCAGCGCCGAGCAGAGCACGTCCAGCGGCAGCGGCCGGGCGGTGCGGGCCGGGCGCAGCGGCAGGTCCTTGGCCTGGACGAGCAGGACGGCGCTGAGGAAGGTGCCGTCGCCGACCATGCCGGTCTCCCGGCGCACCGGGCGGCCGCCGAGGTCGGCCTCGGTGGCGTGGGTGCAGGTGCGCAGGGCGGGTTCGAGCTCCAGGGCGGGGGCGAGCGCCGGGTCGGTGCCGGGCGGCGGGACGTGCGCGCGGGCGCGCTTGCGGCGGGCCTTGAGCGCGGCGCGCACCCGCAGCGTCTCGGGGATGGTGCGTCCGCGCAGCGGCACGAGCGCGAGCACGACCAGCGCCAGGGCGACCGCGCCGAAGCCCGCGGCGACCGGCCGGCTGATCGTCCAGCCGACCGCGACCAGCGCCACCGCGACCTCGACCAGCACGAGCTGTTGGAGCCTCAGCCGCCCGCCGAGCAGCCCGGGCCGGGGGTGGACGCGGACCGGGACGGGGCCGTCGGCGCCGCCGGAGCGGGGCGTCCGGGCGGCGCGGTCCGGAGCGGGGGAGCCGCCGTCGTCGGTCCGGCCGCGTCGTGCGGAGCGGCGTGGACCGCCGTCCCGTGCCGTGCTCCGGCGCCCTGGAGCGGTCTGGCTTGGCATCCCCCGAGTGCCCCTCTCTGGTTCGGTTGTCGCGGCCCGGCTGGCCGGTGCGTGAACCGTACCCGTACCGTACTCACCGTCTGCTGCCGCATCGTAGAGGGTTCGAGCACGTTCTCGCCCGGGGGGTGCGGGACACGGGGCAGGACGGTCTGACAGGGGAGACGACGAGGATGGCATCGCGCCGGGACGAGCTGAACGCCTACACCTTCGCCCGCAAGCGCACGGTCGCGGCCTTTCTGCTGCCCGGCGGCGGGGGGAGCGACGAGGACGCGCCGCGGCCGGTCAAGGCGGTGCTGCCGAGCGTGATCGTGGGCGCGCTGGTGGTCGGCGGCTTCGGCCTCTGGGGCGTGTTCAAGCCGAGCGCCCCGGTGGGCTGGGACGAGGGCAAGTACATCGTCCAGGGCAAGCAGAGCACCACCCGGTACGTGGTGCTGACCGACCCGGACGGGAAGACCAAGCGGCTGCACCAGGTGCTGAACATGGCCTCGGCGCGGCTGGTGCTGCCGGTGGACTCCAAGGTCGTGGTGGTCGACGACGGCGTGCTGGACCGCTACCCCAACCACGGTCCGACGATCGGCATCCCGTACGCGCCGGACAAGCTGCCGAGCAAGGAGAACGCGAGCCGGCCGATGAAGTGGGCGGTCTGCGACCGCCCGGGCGACGACCAGGGGAGCACCGTCGACCAGGCGGTGTTCGTGGCGGGCGGCGCGGACGCGGACGTCCTCGGTGCGAAGGACCGCCAGCTGGACGTCGGCCAGGCGCTGCTGGTGCAGCTGGCGGACGACCCGCAGGTCACCGCGTCCGGCCAGGCGGCGGGCCAGGGGAAGTTGAAGGTGTTCCTGGTGGACGACAAGGGCCGCCGGCACGCGATCGGCGGGCCGGACGACTCGGACGCCACCCGCACCCAGCTGATGGGGGCGGTCTTCGGGCCGACCGCCGTTCCGCAGAAGGTGAAGAAGGACTGGTTGGAGACCCTGGCGCCGGGCAGCGACATCGTCTTCCCGAGGATCGACGGACTGGTCCCGGACACCAGGACCGCCAACTCCTCGGTGCCGCTGCAGAACCCGGAGGACCGCAAGGTCGGCCGGCTGGTCCGGTTCGGCGACAAGCACTACGTGGTGGGCAGGAGCCAGCTGCTGCTGATCAGTCAGTTCCAGGCGGAACTCATCCGGCAGAACCCGCAGTTGCAGCCGCTGTACAACCAGGACGCCAACAAGAGCCCGCGGATCGACGACCTGACCCCGGCCGAGCACGCCGTCGTCAACAGCAATGTGCCGCTGATGGCCGAGGGCGCCGCCGACTGGCCCGCCAGGACGGGCGCGCCGTCCAACACCTGGCAGGCGCCGAAGGACGCGCGCCGGGTGGTCTGCAGCACGTTCGAGGGAGTGGCGGAGGACGGCCGGACGCCCCGGCGCAGCGTCTGGGCGGGCCCCGACTACCCGGTGCGCTACAGCAACGGGGCGGCCACCGCGCATGTGACGCCCGGTCACGGTCTGTTCTACCGCGCGCTGGACAACGCGGCGGACGGCTCCGGCACCGACTTCCTCATCACCGAGACCGGCCTGCGCTACGCGGTGCCGGCCAGCAGCGAGGGCGGCAAGGGCGGCCAGACCGCCGCGCCGGCCCAGCCCGGTCAGCCGACGGCCCAGGGCGGGGCGTCGAAGACCCCGACGGCCCAGCCCGCGACGCCGTCCGCCCCGCCGCAGCCCGAGGAGGCGGGCGGCAACCAGGCCCGATTGGGTTACCAGGGCCTGCAGCCGGCGCTGGTGCCGCAGCAGTGGTCGAACCTGGTGCCGGCCGGTCCGGCGCTCAACGCGAAGAGCGCGGCGCAGCAGCAGAACGCCTGAGGAGCCTCGGCCCGCGCGGCGCAAAGGAATTGACCATGATGTCATGGCTTGGTAACCGACCGTTGCCCGGTGTTGGGTGAGCTGCGTGTGCCGACTACAGTGCTGCAGGACATCACACCGGTGATGCCCGGGGGCCGGAAATCGCCCCCCGGTCACAAGGTCTGTCTCATGGGGGACGGTAGAGCATGGGTCAGTTCAAGACGACCGCTCAGGAGATGCTGGCGTTCGCCAAGCACATGGACGAGGTCATCAACAAGATCAACACCGAGATCAACGGCCTGAACAACCTGGTGGGTTCGATCACCGGCGGTTGGCAGGGCCAGGCCGCGACGGCGTACACCAACCTCCAGGGCCAGTTCAACACGGACGCCCAGGAGCTGAACAAGTCGCTGCGCGCCATCAAGGACGCGATCGAGATCACGACCCAGAAGTACTCGCAGGCCGATGCCGACCAGCAGGCGATCTTCGGGTCCGCCGCCGCCGGCGCCTGATCCTGAGCTCTGTCCGTTCACCCCGCGACGCGCACCCCGGGTGACGGGGTGCCTCGCAGCCTCGACTAGGAGACATCGTGGCCGACCACATTCTGGTCAACTTCGAGACCATCAAGAGCGCCAGCGCGGAGGTCCGCCGGACGGCGCAGACCATCCAGGCCCAGCTGGAGGAGCTGAAGGGCGGCGTCACCAAGATCGCCGCGAGCTGGGAGGGCGCCGCCCAGCAGGGCTACCAGGCCCACCAGGCCAAGTGGGACCAGCGTGCCGCCCACCTGCAGCAGGTGCTGGAGCAGATCGCCAAGTCGCTGGACAACGCGGCCACCAGCTACCACAACACCGAGAACCGCAACGCCACCCTCTGGACCGGCTGACGGCTCGGAGCCGAACCCGGCGCGCCGAAGGGCGGGTGCCCCCTCGCGGGCGCCCGCCTTTGGCGCGCGAGCGTGCAACCAGGTGGACGACATGAGGGGTGGCAGGGTGCCGGTGGTCAGGTTCCGGACGACGGCCGCGGCGGCGGCCGTGCTCGCACTGCTCGGCGGCCCGCTGACGGTGCCGGCGGTGGCGGCGGACGGACCGGGCATCGCGGCCGCGGGGGAGTGCGGCAAGAACGCCCAGAACGTGCAGGCCGTCCCGTGGTCGCTCCAGCGGATGGTGCTGGACGAGCTCTGGCAGGGCGGTGCGGTCACCGGCGCCGGGGTGCTGGTGGCGGTCATCGACACCGGGGTGGACGACCAGAACCCGCAGCTCGCCTCCAAGGTGGTCGACGGCGGCTCGCTGCTCAAGGACAAGGAAGGCAAGCGGGTCGAGGGCGGCGGCAAGGACGACCTGGTCGGCCACGGCACCAAGGTGGCGGGCATCATCGCGGCCTCCCGCAGCGAGCGGACCGGCTTCGTCGGCATCGCCCCGGGCGCCGCCATCCTGTCGATCCGGCAGAACGACTCCGAGGGCAACGGCGATGTGCACTCGCTGGTCGAGGCCATCAACTCGGCCGTCCAGCAGGGCGCCAAGGTCATCAACATCTCGCAGGACGTGCGCGGCGCCGGCGACACCCGCTTCGTCGGCTACGACGAGCTGAAGGCCGCGATCGACAACGCGGAGAACCGCGGTGTGGTGGTGGTCGCCTCCACCGGCAACGACGGCAAGAAGGGCGACACCTACCCGGCGGCGTTCCGCACGGTGCTCGCCGTCGGCGCCTCCGACCGCAACAACGAGCGCACCTACTTCTCCCAGTACGGCGACTTCGTGGACGTCGCGGCCCCCGGGGTCGACATGCTCTCCACCGTCCCGCGCGGCGGGCAGTGCGTGGACAACGGCACCAGCTTCGCCGCGCCGTACGTGTCCGGACTGGCGGCGCTGCTGGTCGGCGCGCACAAGGACTGGAGGCCCAGCCAGGTGCGCGCCTGGATCGAGCAGACCGCGCAGCGCACCGACCACAAGGCGAACGAGTACATCGGCTGGGGCGTGGTCGACCCGGTGAAGGCGGTGACCACCGCGCCCGCCGCGCCGGCCGAGCGCCCGGTGGAGGACCCGCCGGTCCAGCTGGCCTCCGCCCCGATCGTGCCCCGCCCGCTCGGCCTCGGCGAGACCCAGGCCGACCGCGACGGCCGCACCGCGACCTACGTCCTGGGCGTCGGCGCCCTGCTGGTCGCCCTGCTGATCGGCGGCGGCGTGGTGCTCCGCGACCACCGCCGGCGTTCCTGAGACGGGCCCGGGAAGCCACCCGCCCGGGCACCGGAAGAACTTCGTGCCCGCTTGTAACATCCGGTCCCGGTCACCGCATCGAACAAGTGTCGACAGCGGTGAGCAGGGAGGGCGTGGGGGATGGGGCGGACCGGGGCCAGGCGCAGGTCGAAGGACGCGGAGTTCCTGGAACTCGTCTCGGGGCACACCGGACGGCTGTACCGCTCGGCCTGTCTGCTCACCGGCGGAGACACCCACCAGGCGGAGGACCTCGTCCAGGAGGCCCTCGGCCGGATGTACGTGCTGTGGCGCCGTAAGGCGTGGACCGGCGGGCGCCACCGGATCGACAACCCCGGCGCCTACGCGCACACCGTGATGGTGCGCGTGTTCCTCGCCCAGAAGCGCCGCCGCTCCAGCGACGAGCGCCCCACCGACCAGCTGCCCGAGTCCGTGGGCCGGGAGCCGGACGGGGCGCTGCGGCTCACCCTGCTCGACGCGCTCGCCCGGCTGTCCGTCCAGGACCGGGCCGTGCTGGTGCTGCGCTACTGGGAGGACCGCAGCGTCGAGGAGACCGCCGAGGCGCTGCGGCTGTCCTCGGGCGCGGTCCGCACCCGGACCTCCCGGGCGCTGGCGCGGTTGCGCGGGCAGCTCGGCGACTCGCTGGCCGAGCTGGCCGCCCGCTGACGACACGACCCGACCGCCTGCCGCGGGGGTCCGCCACCGCCCCTGTCCCGTGACCGAAGGAAACGGTGATCACGCATGTCCGCACCGGACAGCTTCGAGGATGATCTGCTCCACGCGATGACCCGCACGGGCGAGGGCTTCCGCCCGCAGGGCCCGGACGGGCTGGCCGTCGGCGGGCTGGACCGCGGCCGCCGCCGCTGGCGCACCCGCTCGGCCGCCGCCGCGGTGAGCGGCGCCGCCGCACTGGCCCTGGTGGCCACCGGCGCCGTGTACCTCACCGACGGCTCCCCGGCCGCCTCGCGCCCGGCCCCGGCGGCCACCGGGGCCACCCCGGACGCGGGTTCCGGCACCGGCGCGGGCTCCTCCTCGCCGACGCCCGGCTCCTCGCCGACCGCCTCGGCCTCCGCCGCCGCCGCGGTCAGCGGTGACGAGGTGCTCGCGATGTTCCGGGCGCTGCTGCCCCAGGGGCAGATCAGCGCCGCCGAGGGGTCCGGCACCGACACCGCCGGCCGACCGGGCGCCGGGGTGCCCAGTGCCGGTCTGGTCCTCGACGACGGCCAGGGCAGGGCCCGGATCGCCATCTCGTTCTTCAAGGCCGGCGAGGACGACCCGAGCGGGAGCGACAACGACTGCCCCGACAAGAAGCTCGTCACCTTCGACGCCTGCACCGCGACCGCGCGGCCGGACGGCGGCCGACTGACCGTCTTCCAGGGCTACGAGTACCCGGACCGCCGGGTCGACACCAAGTGGTGGAACGCCAAGCTGACCGGCAAGGACGGCCGGCGGATCGAGCTGAGCGAGTGGAACTCCCCGGCGGAGAAGGGCAAGCCGGTCTCCCGGGCCACCCCGCCGCTGACCCCTGAGCAGCTCACGGCGATCGTCACCGACAAGTCCTGGGACAGGGTGATCGCCGCCCTGCCGGATCCGGCTGCGAGGCCGTCGCCGTCGCACCGACGCAGCGAGCCCTACAGCAAGGAGGAGATCCTCGCGACCGCCGCGAAGCTGCTTCCGGCGGGTCTCAAGCAGGCCGACACCGGTGGCAGCACGGGCTACGCCAACTTCGTGGTGGACGACGGCAAGGGCGCGTCCATGGTGGAGCTCAACGTGGACGACTGGAGCAACCCCTTGAGCACGGAGCCGTTCGGCGGCACCGAGACGATGCCGGACGGGACGCAGGTGAAGGTCCGCAAGGCGGTGGGCAACCCGGCGAGGTGGGTGGTCGACGCCCTGCACCCGGACGGCCTGCGGGTGGCGGTCGGCGCCTACAACAGCGGCGGTCCGAAAGCGACGGGCTCGCGGAGCACCCCGGCGCTGACCGTCGAGCAGATGAAGGCGATCGCGACCAGCCCGGAGTGGAAGCTCAAGAAGGGGTAGCCCGCGGACGCGGCAGTGCCCCGGGCTGCGGGGGAGCCCGGGGCACTGCCGTGTGGGGGAGGGGTGGGGGTTTTCGGGGGATCAGGCCTGCTGGTCCTCGGGGAGGCTGATCACCCAGTGGGTGTCCTGGCGGGGGCGCAGGAAGAACAGCCAGTAGAGGGTGGCGGCGGCGGTGATGCCGCCGGTCCACAGCAGCGGCACGATGTCCAGCTGGGTGATGACGTAGCCGAGGACCACGATCAGCACCACCGGGACGGCCGGCCACAGCGGCATCCGCCAGGCGGCGGCGTGCTTGTGGTGCTTGCGGCGGGAGAGCAGCGCGGCGATCGCGACCAGCAGGTACATCCCGGTGACGGCGACGCCGGTGATCTCGCTGAGCAGCTCGCCCTTGACGTAGCAGAGCGCGGCGCCCGGCAGGCCGACGGCCAGGGTGGCGACCCACGGGGAGCCGAACCGGCCCAGGGTGCCGAAGGCCTTGTTGACCGGGCCGGGCCAGGCCTTGTCGCGGGCCGAGGCGAACAGCACCCGGGAGTTCTGGATGACCATGACGATGCCGGCGTTGATGATGGCCAGCGCGACGCAGAGGCTGATGAAGGTGCCGACCGCGGAGTTGCTCCAGGCGGTGACCATGCCGGAGATGTCGCCGGAGCTCAGCGTCGCCAGGTCGGGGGCGCCCATGGTGATGGCGGCGACCGGGACGAGCAGGATCGCGGCGGAGATGCCCAGCGTCCACAGCACGGTGCGGGAGACGTTGCGGCGCGGGTTCTCCAGCTCCTCGGAGAGGTAGACGGCGGTGGAGAAGCCCTGGGTGATGAAGAGCGCGATGCCGAGGGCGCCGATGATCGCGCCGATGCTCACCGTGGTGGTGACGCCGTCCTCGCCGGTGACCACGCCGTGCAGCATGCTGGGCGCGCCGCTGTTGGCGTGGGCGAAGCCGAGCACCGACACGACGCCGGCCGCGATGACCTCCAGGACCAGGAAGATGCCGGTGATCCAGGCGTTGGCGCGCAGGTCCAGCAGGCCGGCCAGGGTGGCGGCGAGCATCACCGCGGCGCCGGCCAGCGGCTTGTCGACGTGCAGCACGGGGGCGAGGTAGTCGGCGGTGCCGAGCGCGATGACCGAGGGCACGATCATCACCACGATCAGCGAGAGCACGAAGACCAGCCAGCCGGCCAGGCGCCCGGCCAGGGTGCCGACCATCGCGTACTCGCCGCCGGCGCTGGGGATCAGGGTGCCGAGCTCGGAGTAGCAGAAGGCGACGGCGATGCAGAGCACCGAGCCGATCGCGATGGCCAGCGCGGTGGCGCTGCCGATGCTGGAGAACAGCTCCGGGACGATCACGAAGAGCGTGGAGGCCGGGGTGACGCAGGACAGCGTGAGCAGCGTTCCGCCGACGACACCGATCGAGCGCTTGAGCGTCTGCTGCTGGGTGTCGGGCGCGCCTGCGGCGGCCGTGGCGGGGGCCGCGGCGGGCGGGCGAAGCGTGTCGGTCATGTGGCATCCGATCGGCTCTGTGCTGGTCCTGGAGAGGGAGCGGTATCGCCTCCGCTGGCTGACTGGCTCGGTTTCTGGTCCTGTCGCTCCCTGGGCCGCCATGGAACCTTGGCCGTATCGATCGCGTCAATGGCGGAATTGCTTCGGAATCCGTTGCCATACAACGCATAAACATGCGATCTGATGATCACTAACCGTCATCACTATGCATGTCCGACTTGTTACTTTCGCCACATAGCGCTTGAATCCAAGGTGAACGCCGTGTTGCGTGCACCCATTCAAAGGTGCCGCTCGGATGCGGAGGCAGGTCGACCGAACACCCCCGCGCCGCCCGTCGAGCTGCGGACCGGGTACGGGAACCGCAGCCCTCCGGCGGAAAGATCTAGGTAACGTTTCAGCACCCGGGACGGCGGAAGGGGCCGGATCCCGAGGACCCGACCCCTTCGACACGCTCCGTGACGAGAACCGGCGGCTACGGCGCCGGCAGCCAGCCCGTCTGCACCATCTGCCCGCCGGTCACCCGGCGGGAGACGAACACGCCCCGGCCCGGCGGCAGGGCCTGCGGCTTCACGGTGCCCAGCAGCGGTCCCTCGTCCCGGTTGCCGGAGAGCAGCACGCCCTGGCCGCCCAGCTCGCGCATCCGCTGCATGAACGGTTCGTACAGCGAGCGCCCGGCGCCGCCCGCGCTGCGCGCGACGATCACCCGCAGGCCGATGTCCCGCGCGAACGGCAGGAACTCCGCGAGCGCCGCCAGCGGGTTGCCGGAGGAGGTCGCCACCAGTTCGTAGTCGTCGACGACCACGAACATGTCCTTGCCGCTGTACCAGCTGCGGTTGCGCAGCTGCTCGGCGGTGACGTCCGGCCCGGGCAGCCGGCGCGCGCAGGCCCCGCGCAGCATCTCGACCACGCTCGACATGGCCGGCTGCGCGGCCGCGTACTCCACCAGGTACTCCGGCGGGACGGCGCCGAGCAGCGCGCGCCGGTAGTCGCCGACCACGATGCCGGCCTGGTCCGGGGTGTACCGCTCGGTGATCTGCTTGACCAGCATCCGCAGCAGCGCGGACTTCCCGGACTCGGTGTCGCCGAAGACGATGAACAGCGGGTCGGTCTCGAAGTTGACGAAGGCCGGCGCCAGCTCCGCCTCGTCCACGCCGAAGGCGATGCCCCGCTCGGGGAACTCGAAGCCCTTCGGCAGCGAGTGCCCGTCCAGCACCGCCGGCAGCATCCGCACCTGCGGCGCGCGCGGGCCCGTCCACGCCCCGGCGACCGCCGAGACCAGTCCGGCCACGCCGTTCTGCAGGTCCTCCACCGAGTCGGAGCCGTCCAGCCGCGGCAGGCCGGTGAGGAAGTGCAGCCGGTCCGCGGTGACGCCGCGGCCCGGGACGGTCGGCACGTTCTGCGCCACCCGGCGGTCCACCTCGGACTCCATGGCGTCGCCGAGCTTCAGCTCGGTCCGGTTCTGCAGGAGGTCCTTGAGCGCCGGGCGGACCTCCGCGTAGCGCGCCGCGGTGACGATCAGGTGGACGCCGTAGCCCAGGCCGCGCTGGGCGATGTCGCCGATCACCGGCTCCAGCGCCTCGAACTCCTGCTTGAAGGTGTTCCAGCCGTCGATCACCAGGAAGACGTCGCCGAACCGCTCCTCGGGCAGTGCGCCGGAGGCCCGGCGGGCCCGGTAGGTGCCGATCGAGTCGATCCCGGTGGCGCGGAAGAGCTCCTCGCGCCGGTTCAGCACGCCGTGCACCTCGGAGACCATCCGGCGGACCTTCTCGGCGTCCAGCCGCCCGGCCACCCCGCCGACCTGCGGCAGGTCCTGGAGCGACTGGAAGCCGCCGCCGCCGAAGTCCAGCAGGTAGAACTGCACCTCCAGCGGGGTGTGGGTGAGCGCGAACGAGGCCACCGTGGTGCGGACCATCGTCGACTTGCCGGAGCGCGGACCGCCGACCACCAGACCGTGGCCGGCCGCTCCCGCGTAGTCGTGGTCGAGGATGTCGCGCTTCTGGTCGCGCGGCTTGTCGACGATCCCGACCGGCACCCGCAGCCGGCCCAGCGCCGCGTACTGCGGCGCGGTCAGCCCGCGCTCGGCGGTCGCCTGGAGCGGCGGCAGCAGCTGGTCCACGCTCGGCGGGGCGTCCAGCGGCGGCAGCCACACCTGGTGCGCGGCCGGGCCCTGGCCCGCCATCCGCTGCACGAAGACGTCCAGCACGGTGTCCATCAGGGCGTCGTCCGGCTCCTCGGCGATCGGCTCGACCTCCTGCACCAGCGGCTCGGTCACCGGGACCTCGGCCGCGGTGAACCGCACCGGCCGCGCGGTCACCAGCCGGCCGCCGGTCGACCGCTGCTGCCCCGGCGCCCGGTACGGCCCGGAGACGTACGCGGCCTTGAACCGCTCCATCACGTCGGTGCCGAACTTCAGGTAGCCGACGCCCGGCACCGGCGGCAGGTGGTAGGCGTCCGGGACGCCGATCGCCGCCCGCGACTCGGCCGCCGAGAAGGTGCGCAGGCCGATCCGGTAGGAGAGATAGGTGTCCAGGCCGCGCAGCTTGCCCTCCTCCAGGCGCTGCGAGGCCAGCAGCAGGTGCACCCCGAGGGAGCGGCCGATCCGCCCGATCTGGATGAACATGTCGATGAAGTCGGGCTTGGCGGTGAGGAGTTCGGAGAACTCGTCGATGATCAGCACCAGCGACGGCAGCGGGTCCAGCGCCGCGCCGGCCGCCCGGGCCCGCTCGTACTCGTGGATGTTCGCGTAGTTGCCGGCCCGGTGCAGCAGCTCCTGGCGCCGGTTGAGCTCGCCCTCGATGGCGTCCCGCATGCGGTCGACCAGGGTGAGCTGGCCCTCCAGGTTGGTGATCACCGCGGAGGTGTGCGGCATGTCCGCCATGCCCGCGAAGGTCGCGCCGCCCTTGAAGTCGGCGAGCACGAAGTTCAGCGTCTCCGAGGAGTGCGTCATCGCCAGCCCCAGCACCAGGGTGCGCAGCAGCTCGGACTTGCCGGAGCCGGTCGCGCCGACGCACAGGCCGTGCGGGCCCATGCCCTCCAGCGCGGCTTCCTTGATGTCCAGGTGGACGTGCTCGCCGCCGGCCCCGACGCCGATCGGCACCCGCAGCCGCTCGTGCTGGGCCCGCTGCCGCCAGCTGCGGGCGACGTCGAAGGAGCCCGGGTCGCCGGAGTTCATCAGGTCGGTGAAGTCCAGGTTGGACAGCAGCGGTTCGTCGTCGCCGCCGGCCGAGGCCCGGTACGGCGCCAGCTGCCGGGCCAGCGCCTCGGACTGCCAGGCGGAGAGGGTGTCCGGGGCGCCGGCGTAGGTGGCGCCGGAGGCCGAGCGCAGCACCAGCTCGTCCGGCGAGACCGTGACGACCAGGTGCCCGGTCGGCTCGTCGAGGTCGCCCGGGACCACCTCGACGATGGTCACCCCGTGCACGCCCTCGGCGCCGGCCAGCAGCGAGTCGTGCGGCACCGAGGCGCCGTCCATCACGACGACGATGTGCGGCTGGTCGGCGGTCGGCGCGGCGTCCCGGACGAACCGCTGGCGGCCGGCGAGTTCGTCCTGGAGCAGCAGCTCCAGCTCGCCGAGGCCGGTGGCGATCAGCCGGCGCGAACCGGCGCCGTCGCTCTCCTTGCGGTGCTGGTTGTGCGGGAGCCACTTGGTCCACTCCCACTCGTCCACCGCGCCGGGCGCGGCCGCGACCGTCACCAGCAGGTCGTCCGGCGAGTGCAGGGTGGTCAACTGGGCGATCATCGCCCGGACGTTGCCGTAGACGGTGTCCGGGTCCCCGCAGACCGTGATGTGGTAGAAGGCGCGCAGCGAGATCGCCAGCGGCAGGTCCTGCAGGGTGCCGTGGGCCTTCAGGAAGGTCTGCATCGCGGCCGCCGACAGCGGCTCCAGCTCGTCCATCGGCGCGGTCTGCGGCGCGACCAGCGGGGTGGACAGCTGCACCGGTCCGCGGCCGACCCGGATCTGCGCGAAGTCGGCGTCCCCGCCGCGCCGTTCCCACAGCCGGCGGCCGTCCGCGACGATCGACCAGAGCTGGTCCGGCTCGGGGTTGAGGAACAACTGCGCGCCGCGCTGGCGCTCGGCGGTCCGGCGCACCTGGCGGCGCATCTGCTGGAGGTACTTGAGGTAGTCGCGCCGCTCGTCCGCGGTGGCCGAGGAGCCGCCCTTGCGGGCCCGGACGATCTGCGCGAGCGCCATGCCGACCGTCGAGACGATCATCAGACCGCCCATGATCTTCATCGGGGCCTGGGCGCCCGGGGCGAAGAAGAACACCGCCGATCCGCCCATGCCGAGCATCGGCAGGATGCTCATCACCCAGTCCTCGCCGCCCGACCGGGGCAGCTCGGGCGGGGGGACCAGCTCCACCGGCTCGTCCGGCACCGCGGGCGGATAGGCCCGGGGCGGCCGCTTGACGGTGATCACGCCCATGCGCGCCCCACCCTCCGACCACGAACGCTTCGCTCGATCACCACGGCATCAGCCCTCACGCAACTGGATACGCACGGGTGAGGACGCCCCGTATGACGCCGCCCCCGCTCCGCCGACCGCAGGCACCCGGGGAGGCGCGCGCCGCCCCCGCCGCCTTGCGCAGGGGGCTGATCCTACTGGGGCCCCGTCCCGGCGGGCCCGCCCGCCCTCCACGGGGCCGGACACGAACCGAGCGGGTAGGGTAACGCCGCGCCAACTCGTGGCCCCGCCGGGCCGGTTCCGCCCGGCCGGCGCCCGCGCGACAGCCAGACCGATCAGCCGCCGGTGCCCCGGCACTGTCACCAAGGGGGAGCGCCCAGTGCGTCGAGCGAACGAGGTGCGGGTATGACGACGCCCGTCACCACCGGCTTCTGCCGGGTCACCGTCGTCGCCCCGGACAGCCGGATCGACGTCGCCCTGCCCGAGGACGTCCCGCTCGCGGACGTCTACCCCGAGGTGCTGCGGCTCTCCGGCCAGACCCAGCCGGACGGCGTCCCCACCGGGTTCCACCTGGTCCGTCGCGACGGCACCGTGCTCGACGGCGGCCGCTCGCTCGCCGCCCAGCAGGTGCGCGACGGCGACCTGCTCAGCCTGCGCCCGTTCGCCGAGTCGCTGCCGCCCGCCGTCTACGACGACGTCGCCGACGCGATCGCCACCGCCGGCGAGACCGACCGCCGGTTCTGGAGCCCCGAGCTGATGCGCGCCTTCGGCCTCATCGGCACCGGCGTGCTGCTCACCCTGCTCGGCTTCGCCCTCTGGTTCGCCGACCTGCGCCACGACATGCACGGCCTGCCCGGCGTGCTCTCCGGCGTCGTCGCCGTGGTGCTCACCGCCTTCGCCGGCGTCCGCGCCCGGGTCTACCGGGACGCCTGGGCCGGCCTCGCGCTCGGCCTCGGCGCCCTGCCGCACGCCCTGATCGCCGGCAGCGGCGTCCTCGCCCCCACCGGCGGCCCGCTGGACGGGCCCGGCCGGCTGCAGTTCCTCACCGGCTGCGTCGCCGTCCTGGTGGTCGCCGTCCTGCTGGTCGGCCTGCTGCCGGAGAAGGACTCGTTGTTCGTCGCCGCCGCCTTCCTGGCCGCGGCCGGCGCGCTCGCCACCTTCGCCGCCGTGCTGCTGCCCGGCACCCCGGCCGACCACATCGCCGCCGTCACCGGCGTCGCAGCCGTCGCCGCGATCGGCTTCCTGCCCGGCCTGTCCGCCCGCTTCGCCCGGCTGCCCGTCGGCTACAGCGCCCCCGGCCAGACCCGCGCGCGCGGCCGCGACCACGACGAGGAGGGCGCCCGCGCCGAACTCGTCCAGTACGAGCGGATCGCCCACCAGGCCCGCCGCGGCCACGAGGTGCTGGTCGGCCTGGTCGGCGGCTGCGCCGCGGTGATCGTCGGCGCCTGCGCGGTGCTCGGATTCACCGACGAGACCTTCCCCGAGCTGCTCGCCCTCGTCCTCGGCCTCGTCACCATGCTCCGTGCCCGGCTGTTCCGCTACAGCGCGCAGGTCTTCAGCCTCACCATCGCCGGCCTGCTCGGCCTGTCGCTGCTGATCGTCGGCCTCTCCCTGCACACCCCGCAGTTCGTGCTGCGGGCCGGCATCGGCTCCACCGACGCCGACCTGCGCACCGTCTGGCTGACCGCCTCGATCGCCTTCGGCGCCGCGGTGCTCACCGCGATCGCCCTGGTGGTGCCCCGGCTCGGCGTCTCCCCGTTCTGGGGGCGCATCCTGGACCTGGTCGACAGCCTCACCCTGATGGCGCTGGTCCCGTTGGTGCTGGCCGTCCTCGACGTCTACCGACTGGTCCGCGGAGCCACCGGCTGAACCGTGCGCCGGGGCCGCCGGCCACCGGTGTCGGCGGCACTGGTACGCTTGGCCTCCGAGCGCAGCCGTGTGTCCGCCCCCGGTGGGGTGACGACCGGCGGCCGCGCCCGTCACGACACCGAGTTCTCCCAAGAGTCCTGTGCCGTAGACCAGGACCGCTCGGTATCACCTCGTAAGGAGTTGCAGTGGCTCTCGCCTCTGACGTCAAGAAGCAGATCATCGCCGAGTTCGGCCAGAAGGAGGGCGACACCGGCTCCCCCGAGGTCCAGGTGGCCATGCTCTCCCGCCGTATCTCGGACCTGACCGAGCACCTCAAGTCGCACAAGCACGACCACCACTCGCGCCGCGGCCTGCTGATCCTGGTCGGCCAGCGCCGCCGCCTGCTGCAGTACCTGGCCAAGAAGGACATCGAGCGCTTCCGTACGCTCGTCGACCGCCTGGGCATCCGCCGCGGTGCCGCCGGCGGCGCCCGCTGAGAACGCCGCTCGGGGCGGCTCCCCACACCGGGGAGCCGCCCCTCGCGCGTATGCCGCGGCCGCACGGCCGGGTCGCCCGGCAGGGCGTCCGAACGCAACGACCGGGCATAACAACTCGCGCGCACCTCCCCAGGTGCCCGAGGATTGCACCGTAGGGTTGTGGGCATGCCGGGTGATGGCGCCGCAAGCGCGCCACTCGGGCAGCAGGACCCAACCCCCCGCGGGACGAAGGCTTCAAACGGAAGCCGCCCGCATCCGAGAGAGCGTCCAGACGCGGACCGCCCGTCCGGACCCGGCCGGCCGAGAGGCGCCGGTCCTCGGTAGTGGCCGCCGGAGGCCCCGCAGACCGAAGCGGGGTGCACCGGAGGCTTCGATCGAAGACCGGCCCGACCGTTCAGGGTCAACACGCAGGCGATGCGCGGGGACGCTCTCCCGGAGACGTACGAAAGAGGAGATCTTCCAGGTGGAAGAGAACGTGTTCTACGCCGAGGCCGTGATCGACAACGGTTCCTTCGGCACCCGTACCATCCGCTTCGAGACCGGCCGCCTGGCCCGTCAGGCCGCCGGCTCCGCCGTCGCCTACCTGGACGACGACACCATGGTGCTGTCGGCCACCAGCGCGTCCAAGCAGCCGAAGGAGCACTTCGACTTCTTCCCGCTGACCGTGGACGTCGAGGAGCGGATGTACGCCGCCGGCCGCATCCCCGGCTCGTTCTTCCGTCGCGAGGGCCGGCCCTCCGAGGACGCGATCCTCACCTGCCGCCTGATCGACCGCCCGCTGCGCCCGTCCTTCGTCAAGGGCCTGCGCAACGAGATCCAGGTCGTCGTCACCGTGATGGCGCTGAACCCGGACCACCTGTACGACGTGGTGGCCATCAACGCCGCCTCCGCCTCCACCCAGCTGGCCGGCCTGCCGTTCTCCGGCCCGATCGGCGGCGTGCGCGTCGCCCTGATCAACGGCCAGTGGGTCGCGTTCCCGACCCACAGCGAGCTGGAGTCGGCCGTCTTCGACATGGTCGTCGCCGGTCGCGCCCTGCCGGACGGCGACGTCGCGATCATGATGGTCGAGGCCGAGGCCACCGACAAGACCATCAAGCTGGTCGAGGGCGGCGCCGACGCGCCGACCGAGGAGGTCGTCGCGGCCGGCCTCGAAGCCGCCAAGCCGTTCATCAAGGTGCTGTGCGCCGCCCAGGCCCAGCTGGCCGCCCAGGCCGCCAAGCCCACCGGCGAGTTCCCGGTCTTCCTGGACTACCAGGACGACGTGCTGGCCGCGCTGACCTCCGCGGTCAAGGACGAGCTGGCCCAGGCCCTCACCATCGCGGGCAAGCAGGAGCGCAACAACGAGCTGGACCGCGTCAAGGCGCTGGCCGCCGAGAAGCTGCTGCCCGAGTTCGAGGGCCGCGAGAAGGAGATCAGCGCCGCCTACAACGCGCTGACCAAGAAGATCGTCCGCGAGCGCGTCATCAAGGACAAGGTCCGCATCGACGGCCGCGGCGTCACCGACATCCGCACCCTGGCCGCCGAGGTCGAGGCCATCCCGCGGGTGCACGGCTCGGCCCTGTTCGAGCGCGGCGAGACCCAGATCCTGGGTGTCACCACGCTGAACATGCTCCGCATGGAGCAGCAGCTGGACACGCTCTCCCCGGAGACCCGCCGCCGCTACATGCACAACTACAACTTCCCGCCGTACTCGGTCGGCGAGACCGGCCGCGTCGGTTCGCCGAAGCGCCGCGAGATCGGCCACGGCGCGCTGGCCGAGCGGGCCATCCTGCCGGTCCTGCCGACCCGCGAGGAGTTCCCGTACGCCATCCGCCAGGTCTCCGAGGCGCTCGGCTCCAACGGCTCCACCTCGATGGGCTCGGTCTGCGCCTCCACCATGTCGCTGCTGAACGCCGGTGTGCCGCTGAAGGCCGCCGTCGCCGGCATCGCCATGGGCCTGATCTCCCAGGAGATCGACGGTGAGACCCACTTCGTGACCCTCACCGACATCCTCGGTGCCGAGGACGCGTACGGCGACATGGACTTCAAGGTCGCCGGTACCCGCAACTTCATCACCGCCCTGCAGCTGGACACCAAGCTCAACGGCATCCCGGCGTCGGTGCTCGCCGCCGCGCTGAAGCAGGCCCGCGACGCCCGCCTGCACATCCTCGACGTGATGAACGAGGCCATCGACTCCCCGGACGAGATGTCCCCGAACGCGCCGCGCATCATCACCATCAAGATCCCGGTGGACAAGATCGGTGAGGTCATCGGCCCCAAGGGCAAGATGATCAACCAGATCCAGGAGGACACCGGCGCCGAGATCACGATCGAGGACGACGGCACCATCTACATCGGTGCCGCCGACGGCCCGGCCGCCGAGGCCGCCCGCACCACGATCAACCAGATCGCCAACCCGACCATGCCGGAGGTCGGCGAGCGCTACCTGGGCACCGTGGTCAAGACCACGACCTTCGGTGCCTTCGTCTCGCTCATGCCGGGCAAGGACGGTCTGCTGCACATCTCGCAGATCCGCAAGCTGGCCGGCGGCAAGCGCGTGGAGAACGTCGAGGACGTCCTCGGCGTCGGCGCCAAGGTGCAGGTCGAGATCGCCGAGATCGACCCGCGCGGCAAGCTCTCGCTGATCCCGGTCATCGAGGGCGAGGAGAACGCCGAGGCCGCTTCCGAGTGAAGCGCCGCTAGCTGAACCCCGCGGCCCGCACGCCCCCAGCGGCGTGCGGGCCGCACCCTGTTGTCCCCACGTCTCCCGACGGACCGCTTTCTACGGAGGTACCCCCGTGGCCCAGGCCTCGGCGGCGAAGCAGCGCCCCGGCACGACCCGGACCCTGCTCAAGGGCGCGGACGGCGCCGGAACCGTGCGTCGCACCGTCCTCCCCGGCGGCCTGCGCGTCGTCACCGAGACCCTGCCGACGGTGCGCTCCGCGACCTTCGGCATCTGGGTCGGCGTCGGCTCGCGGGACGAGACCCCGCAGCTCAACGGCGCCACCCACTACCTGGAGCACCTGCTCTTCAAGGGCACCGAGCGGCGCAGCGCGCTGGACATCTCGGCCGCCCTGGACGCGGTCGGCGGCGAGATGAACGCCTTCACCGCGAAGGAGAACACCTGCTACTACGCGCGGGTGCTCGACACCGACCTGCCGCTGGCCATCGACGTGGTCTGCGACATGCTCACCGGCTCGCTGATCCGCCCCGAGGACGTCGAGGCCGAGCGCGGCGTCATCCTGGAGGAGATGGCGATGGCCGAGGACGACCCGGGCGACGTCGTCCACGACCTCTTCGCCAAGGTGATCTTCGGCAGCGGCCCGCTCGGCCGGCCGATCCTCGGCACCCAGGAGACCATCCGCTCGCTCACCCGCGAGCAGATCGCGAACTTCTTCCACCGCCGCTACAAGCCCGAGCACCTGGTCGTCGCCGCGGCCGGCAACCTGGACCACCGCAAGGTCGTCCGGCAGGTCGAGCAGGCCTTCGCGCCGCTGCTCGCCAAGTCCGAGGCCGTCCCCGCCGAGGCCCGGCGCGGCGTCAAGGCGCTGCGCACCGCGGGCCGGGTCGAGGTGCTCAACCGCTCCACCGAGCAGGCCCACCTGGTGCTGGGCGTGCCCGGCGTGCCCCGGCACGACGAGCGCCGCTGGGCGATGGGCGTGCTCAACGCGGTCCTCGGCGGCGGCATGAGCTCCCGGCTGTTCCAGGAGGTCCGCGAGAAGCGCGGCCTGGCGTACTCGGTGTACTCGTACTCCTCCTCGTACGCGGACAGCGGCCTGTTCGGCATCTACGCCGGCTGCCAGCCCAAGCGGGTCGAGGAGGTGTTGCGGATCTGCCGCGAGGAGCTCGCCAAGGTGGTCGCCGACGGCATCACCGAGGAGGAGCTGCAGCGCGCGATCGGCCAGATCTCCGGCTCCACCGTGCTCGGCATGGAGGACACCGGCTCGCTGATGAACCGCATCGGCAAGGCCGAGCTCAGCTACGGCCACCACCTGTCGGTCGACGACATGCTGGAGCGGATCGCGGCGGTGACCCTGGACGACGTGCACGAGGTCGCCCGTGATGTGCTGGGGGCGTACCGGCCCTCGCTGGCGCTGATCGGTCCGATCACCGACAAGCGGGCCGCCAAGCTCGCCGACCTGCTGGCCTGAAGGGACTTCCCACCATGACGCTGCGTGTCGCTGTGATCGGCGCCCGGGGCCGGATCGGCTCCGAGGCCGTCAAGGCCGTCGAGGCCGCCCCGGACCTGGAGCTGGTCGCCGCCCTGGGCCGCGAGGCGAAGCTCTCCGAGCTGACCGACGCCGGGGTGCAGGCCGTCGTCGAGCTGACCCACCCCGACTCGGTGATGGGCAACCTCGACTTCTGCCTGCACCACGGCATCCACGTGGTCACCGGCACCACCGGCTGGACCGAGGAGCGGCTGGCCACCGTCCGGGGCTGGCTCGACGAGGCGCCGGAGCTGGGCCTGCTGATCGCGCCGAACTTCTCCATCGGCGCCGTCCTCGGCATGAAGTTCGCCCAGACCGCCGCCAAGTACTTCGAGTCGGTCGAGGTCGTCGAGCTGCACCACGACGGCAAGGCGGACGCCCCCAGCGGCACCGCCACCCGTACCGCCCAGCTGATCGCCGCCGCCCGCGCGGAGGCCGGCCGCCCGCCGCAGCAGGACCCGACCACCCACGCCCTGCCCGGCGCCCGCGGCGCCGACGTCGACGGGGTGCCGGTGCACGCGGTGCGGCTGCGTGGCCTGCTCGCCCACCAGCAGGTGATGTTCGGCGACACCGGCGAGACCCTCACCATCCGGCACGACTCGCTGCACCACAGCAGCTTCATGCCGGGCATCCTGCTCGGCGTGCGCAAGGTCGTGGAGACGCCCGGGCTCACCCTCGGCCTCGAACACTTCCTGGACCTGTGAGCCCGGCATGACCTCCCGTACCGGCTTCTTCGTCCTCTCCGGCGTCCTGGCCCTGGTCGCGCTGATCTGCGTCGGCGAGGGCGTCCAGCTCATCGCCACCGGCAAGCCGCTGGGCATCGGCATGGGCCTGTGCGCCTTCGTCATCCCGGTCATCGGCTTCTGGTTCCTGCGCCAGACGGTCCGCTTCGGCCGGGACAGCGAGCGGCTGGCCCGCGAGCTGGAGGCCGAGGGCGGCCTGCCGGTCGACGAGCTGAAGCGCACCGACGGCGGGCGGATCGACCGTGCCTCGGCGGACGCCGTGTTCGCCCGCCGCAAGGCCGAGGCCGAGGCCGCCCCCGGCGACTGGCGGGTCTTCTTCCGCCTGGCGGTCGCGTACGCCGACGCCGGCGACGTGCCGCGCGCCCGCAAGACCATGCAGCACGCGATCCGGCTGCACCGCACCACCGGCGCCGAGGCCACCGCCCCGGGTGGCACCGGCTCCGACCGAACCGCGAGGAGTATCGCGTGAGCGACGACACGACGGCCCCCCAGTTCCGCAGCGACATCACCGCGGAGCTGGTCCGCAGCGCCGCCGCCGACTCGGACGTCATCTGGGCGGCCCGGGTCTCGACGGCGGGGGAGCAGTCCCTGGAGGCGCTCGAACAGGACCCGGAGAAGTCCAAGGGCCTGATCAACTTCCTGATGCGGGACCGGCACGGCACGCCGTTCGAGCACAACTCGATGACCTTCTTCATCAGCGCGCCGATCTTCGTCTTCCGCGAGTTCCACCGCCACCGCAGCGGCTGGTCGTACAACGAGGAGTCCGGCCGCTACCGCGAGCTGCAGCCGGTCTTCTACGTGCCGGGCGAGGAGCGCAGGCTGGTCCAGCAGGGCCGCCCGGGCCGCTACGAGTTCGTCGAGGGCACGCCCGAGCAGCACGCGACCGTCACCTCCTCGATGGAGGCCGCCTACCGCGAGGCGTACGGCCGCTACCAGGAGATGCTGGAAGCCGGGGTGGCCCGCGAGGTCGCCCGCGCGGTGCTGCCGGTCGGGCTCTACTCGTCGATGTACGCGACCTGCAACGCCCGCTCGCTGATGCACTTCCTGTCGCTGCGCACCAAGCGGGAGAACTCGGCGGTGCCGTCGTTCCCGCAGCGCGAGATCGAGATGGTCGCCGAGCGGATGGAGGAGCAGTGGGCCGAGCTCATGCCGCTCACCCATGCGGCCTTCGAGAAGCACGGCCGGGTCGCCCCCTGACCTGCGGCGACGGGCATCCGGGGAGAGTGTCTGGCATGTCTGGATTGCGGCATTTCTGACCGCTCCCTACGCTCGTGAACACGGATTCCGGTGCTGCTTGAACCCCCGAGCACGCAGCACCGGAATCCCATGTCGCCGCTGGTCGCCGCCGGTTCGCCGCCGTGGCCGTCCGAACCGTGGACCGGCCTGGATGCCACCCCTCCGCCTACGAGTAGTTTTGGACGCATGGCTCCGACCTCCACCCCCCAGACGCCCTTCGGGCGGGTCCTGACCGCGATGGTGACACCGTTCACCGCCGACGGAGGCCTCGACCTCGACGGCGCCCAGCGCCTCGCCGCGCACCTCGTCGCCTCCGGCAACGACGGCCTCGTCGTCAACGGCACCACCGGCGAGTCCCCGACCACCAGCGACGCCGAGAAGGCCCAGCTCGTCCGCGCCGTGGTGGAGGCGGTCGGGGACCGGGCCCACGTGGTGGCCGGGGTCGGCACCAACGACACGCACCACAGCGTCGAGCTGGCCCGCCAGGCCGAGGCGGCCGGCGCGCACGGCCTGCTGGCGGTCACGCCGTACTACAGCAAGCCCCCGCAGGAGGGCCTGTACCGGCACACCGTGCGGATCGCCGACGCCACCGGGCTGCCGGTCATGCTGTACGACATCCCCGGCCGCGCCGGCGTCGCGCTGAGCCACGAGACGCTGGTCCGGCTCGGCGAGCACCCGCGGATCGTCGCCAACAAGGACGCCAAGGGCGACCTCGGCGCCGCGGCCTGGGCGATCGCCCGCTCCGACCTCGCCTGGTACTCCGGCGACGACATCCTCAACCTGCCGTTGCTGTCGGTCGGAGCCGTCGGTGTCGTCAGCGTGGTCGGCCATGTGGTCGCCGGCGAGCTGCGGACGATGGTCGAGGCCTACCTGGCCGGCGATGTGGCCAAGGCCACGGCCGTCCACCAGCGCCTGCTGCCGGTCTTCACCGGTATCTTCCGCACCCAGGGCGTGATCCTCGCCAAGGCCGCGCTGGACCTCCAGGGCCTGCCCGCGGGCCCGCTGCGACTTCCCCTGGTCGGAGCGACCTCCGAGGAGATCGCGCAACTGAAGAAGGATCTCGCCGACGGCGGGGTAGACCTGTAACAGACACAGACGTGCGCGCCCCGGCTCGCCGGACCCCCACGGGTCCGCCGCTGGACCGGACCGAAGGCGCGAGAGCACAGACCTGGTAGGAAAACCGACACTGAGAACGCACGCCATATGTCTCGCGGGGGAGGACCCCGGACATATGGCGTGCGTCGTGAGGAGAGTCTTTTGAGCCACCCGCATCCCGAACTCGGCGCACCGCCGGCCCTCAAGGCGGGCGCCCTGCGGATCACCCCGCTCGGCGGTCTCGGCGAGATCGGCCGCAACATGACGGTCTTCGAATACGGGGACCGCATTCTCATCGTCGACTGCGGCGTCCTCTTCCCCGAGGACGAGCAGCCCGGCGTCGACCTGATCCTCCCGGACTTCAGCTACATCCGGGACCGCCTCGACAAGATCGACGGCATCGTCCTCACGCACGGCCACGAGGACCACATCGGCGCCGTCCCGTTCCTGCTCCGGGAGAACCCGGACATCCCGCTGATCGGGTCGAAGCTCACCCTCGCGCTGATCGAGGCCAAGCTCGCCGAGCACCGCATCCGCCCGTACGTGCTGGAGGTCTCCGAGGGCGACCGCGAGCGGATCGGCCCCTTCGACTGCCAGTTCATCGCGGTCAACCACTCCATCCCGGACGCGCTGGCCGTCGCCGTGCGCACCCCCGCCGGCATGGTCGTCGCCACCGGTGACTTCAAGATGGACCAGCTGCCGCTCGACGGCCGCCTCACCGACCTGCCGACCTTCGCCAAGCTGGCGGAAGAGGGCATGGACCTGCTGCTGGTGGACTCCACCAACGCCGAGGTCCCCGGCTTCATCCCGCACGAGCGGGACATCTCGGCCGCGCTGCGAAACGTTTTCGCGAACGCTGACAAGCGCATCATCGTGGCCTCGTTCGCGAGCCACGTGCACCGCATCCAGCAGGTACTGGACGCCGCGCACGAGTACAAGCGCAAGGTCGCGTTCGTCGGCCGCTCGATGGTCCGCAACATGGGCATCGCCCGTGACCTCGGGTACCTGAAGGTCCCCGGCAACATGGTCGTCGACGTCAAGCAGCTGGACGACCTGCCGGACAAGGAGGTCGTGCTGATCTGTACCGGCTCGCAGGGCGAGCCGATGGCCGCGCTGTCCCGGATGGCCAACCGCGACCACCAGATCCGCATCGTCGAGGGCGACACCGTCGTCCTGGCGTCCTCGCTCATCCCGGGCAACGAGAACGCCGTGTACCGGGTCATCAACGGCCTGACCCGCTGGGGCGCCAAGGTCGTGCACAAGGGCAACGCCAAGGTGCACGTCTCCGGCCACGCCTCGGCCGGCGAGCTGCTGTACTTCTTCAACATCTGCAAGCCGCGCAACCTCATGCCGGTGCACGGCGAGTGGCGCCACCTGCGGGCCGCGGCCGACCTCGGCATCGCGACCGGCGTCCCGCGCAACCGCGTGGTCATCGCGGAGGACGGCGTCTGCGTCGACCTGGAGGGCGGCGTCGCCCGCATCGTCGGCAAGGTGCAGGCCGGCTACGTCTACGTCGACGGCTCCTCGGTCGGCGACATCACCGAGGCCTCGCTCAAGGATCGCAGGATCCTCGGCGAGGAGGGCTTCATCTCCTGCTTCGTGGTGGTCGACTCCACCAACGGCAAGATCGTCGGCGGCCCGAGCATCCAGGCCCGCGGCTCCGGCATCGACGACGCCGCGTTCGTCCCGGTCGCGGCCCGGCTGCAGGAGGCGCTCGACCGCTCGGCGAGCGACGGCGTCCTGGAGATCCGCCAGGTCCAGCAGCTCGTCCGCCGGACCATCGGCAAGTGGGTGGCCGACAACTACCGCCGTCGCCCGATGATCCTCCCGGTCGTCGTCGAGGTGTGAGCCTCCCCGGCCTGATTTGACGTGGGGCAGCCCGGTGCGTAACGTTCTCCGGGTTGCCCCACGGGACGGCCCCCAGTTGAAGTTCTCGAACGAAATTCGAGAACGGAGCGGGAAAACGGCCCGAGAAACTCTGATAGAGTTCGGGAGCGCCGAAAGGCCGAAGCAAATCGGACGAAAGAAACTCCGGAAAACGGAGCGGAAAACATCTGATAAGCTGGAAACACGAAAGAACGAAGCGCCCGGAGGGCCGGTGTGAAAGCCGCCTGATGGAA
>NZ_JBHJUI010000035.1:0-67126 GCF_042268405.1 Kitasatospora sp. NPDC056184
GGTTACATTCCGAACCCGGAAGCTAAGCCTCACAGCGCCGATGGTACTGCAGGGGGGACCCTGTGGGAGAGTAGGACGCCGCCGAACAATCATTCCAAAAAGACCCCCTCCGGTTCAGGAGGGGGTCTTTTTGCGTTAACGTCTCCCCACCACATCGGAGCTTGGTGGAGAGGCGCGAACCGTTGCAGAACCTGACCCTGACCTGGCAGTCCGCCGGGGGCACCGCGGTCGCTCTCTACGGTGGCGCGTACGCGGCCGCCCGGGTGCGGCGGACAGGGCTCTCGGCGATCCTGCGGGAGGCCGGCACGCTCCTCGCGCTGTTCTCGCTCTGGCAGCTCGTCGGGCGGCTCTCGCTGATGAGTACCGAGCACGCGCTGGACCGGGCCCGCTGGATCCACCGGACGGAGCTGGCGGTCGGCCTGCCCGACGAGGCGTCCTGGCAGGCCGCGGTGACGCCGTACCCGGCGCTGGTGAAGCTGGCGAACTACTACTACGCGTCGATGCACTTCACCGTGATGATCGCGGTGCTGGTCTGGGTCTTCCTCAGACACCGGGAGCGGTACGCCTGGGTGCGGACCACGGTGGTCATCACGACGGCGGTCTGCCTGGCCGTCCAGTTCCTCCCGGTGGCGCCGCCCCGGATGCTGCCGGAGAACGGGTTCGTCGACGTCGCGGCGGAGTACGGGCAGTCGGTGTACGGCGGCGCGGTCGGAGGGGTGGTCAAGGCGGCGCAGCTGTCGGCGATGCCCTCGGTGCACGTGGCCTGGTGCGTGCTGGTGGCGGTCGCCGTGGTGCGGGTGTCGCGGAGCACGCTGCGCTGGCTGATCGTGCTGCACCCGGTGCTGACGATCACGGTCGTGGTGGTGACGGCCAACCACTTCTGGGCGGACGGGCTGGTCGCGGTGGCGATCCTGCTGCTGGCCTACGCGGCGCAGGGCGCCTTCGCCCGGTGGAGGGCCCGGCGGGCGGAGGAGGTCCGGCCGGCGGAGGAGCGGGAGCGGCTGGCGGCCCGGGGTTGAGGAGCCGCGCGGAGGAGCCGGCGCACGGCAGGCCGATGGGCCGGGCCCCGTGGGGGGTGGGTCCGGCCCATCGGTGTACCCGCCGTTACTTGACCGGCAGGGCCTCACGGCCCCACGCGCTGTTGGTCAGCGACGCGGTGGCCCAGTACCAGGCCGCCAGTCCGGAGGCGGCGGCGATCCAGCCGGCCGCCTTGGCGAGGCCGCCGGAGGTGTTGAAGGTGGCGATCGCGGTGAGCACCAGGGAGACCGTCAGCAGGCCGTAGACGGCGCGGCTGAGCAGGCCGGCGTTCCAGCCGGCCGCGGTCAGGGTGAGGGCGAGCAGGGCCCACAGGAGCAGGAACAGGCCGGCCGCGTTCTTGCCGGCGCCGGACGCCGTGGACCAGGTGGCCCAGAAGGCACCGAGGCTCGTGAAGGCGGTGCCGGTGAAGCCCTCGCCGCCGCGGAACTGCCAGAGGCCCGCGATGAAGAGGGTGAGGCCGCCGAGGAGGTGCGCGAGGTGGGCCGAGTTCCCGACGGCGGTGCCACTGAGCACGCCGGTGGAGAGCAGACCGTAGGCGAGCAGGGTCAGGCCGAGTGCGAGGTAACCGAGGTTACCGGCGTCGGCGCCGGAGGAGCGGGCGTTCAGTGCCCCGGTAGCTTCGTTGCTCACCGGAGGCTCCTTTCACTCATGGGCGCGCGCAGGGCGCAGTGAACGCGGGTGAGTGGCGATGAGGTGAAGGCGCGTGACCGCTCCGGGCGCGCACGGCTGGAGCGTGCGACGGCTGCGGTCGGAATGCTGGGCCAGCGGGAGAGCCGCTGGTCACGTCCCCTCCGGGGGATTCCCCGGTGAGGTCGGTGTACCCAGGGTGAGCGGCTTGTACCCTTGTGAATCGCACATTTTACGACCGTCCCCGCCATGGTTCGTTCAGGGACGGACATCGGTGCGACAGCTGTCGCACCGATGGGGCTCAGGCGGTCCGCTGGGTCGGCACCCGCAGGGTGAGGATCGCCATGTCGTCGGACGGCGGCTCCGGGGCGAACCGCTCGACGGCCCGCTGGACGCGCAGCGCGACCGCTCCGGCGGTCAGCCCGGTGCAGCCGGTGAGCACCTCGGCGAGGCCGTCGTCGCCCAGCATCCGCCGGCCCTCGCGGCGTTCGGTGACGCCGTCGGTGACGCAGAGCAGGACCTCGCCGGGGTTGAGCACCAGGCGCTCGGCGGTGAGGTCGAGGTCGTCCATGACGCCGAGCAGCGGCTGCGGCGTGGCGGCCCGGTCGACCCGGCCGTCGGTGCGCAGGCGCAGCGGCAGCGGGTGGCCCGCGCAGACCAGGGAGAGTTCGGTGCTGCCGTCCGGACGGGGCGTCAGTTCGCCGTACAGCAGGGTGAGGAAGCGGCTGCGGGCACCCTCGTCCAGGATGGCGGTGTTGAGCCGGCTGAGCACCTGCGGGGCGTCCAGGCCCTCGCGGGCGAGCAGCCGCAGGGAGTGCCGGGCGAGGCCGGTGACCGAGGCGGCCTCCGGGCCGGTGCCGCAGACGTCGCCGATCGCGAAGCCGTAGGTGCCCTCGCGGATCGGGAAGAGGTCGTAGAAGTCGCCGCCGACCTCGTTGCCCTCCCCGGCGGCCTGGTAGTAGACGTCCACCTCGACGCCCGGGATGTCGGGCAGGTCCGGGGGCAGCAGGCTGCGCTGGAGGGCCTGGCTGGTGGCGGTGCGCTCGGAGTACAGGCGCGAGTTGTCCAGGGCGAGGGCGGCCCGGCGGGAGAGGTCCTCGGCGAGTTCCAGGACCTCCTGGCGGAAGCGCACGCCGGCCGCGGTGCCGAGGGCGAGCAGGCCGATCACCCGGTTGCGGGCGGTCAGCGGCAGGACGACGGTCTCGCCGAGCAGGCCGGTGAGGCCGGGTTCGTCGGCGAAGCCGTGGCTGTCGGCGGTCTCGGTGGGGGCGGTCCAGAACCGGGTGCCGTGGGTGGGGCCGGAGTCCGGGGCGGGCGTCTTGTCGAGCAGGGCGCGCAGCGGGTCGATGCGGTCCTCGTCCTCGTGCAGGACGAAGGCGAGCGAGGCGGGCGCACCGTGGTCGCCGTTGGTGTAGACGGCGCACCAGGAGGAGAGGGTCGGGACGGCCATCTGGGCCATCAGGGCGAGCGTCTGCTCGTGTTCGAGGGTGCCGGCGAGCAGGTCGGAGGCCTCGACGAGGAAGGAGAGCGAGCCGCGGCGCAGCCGTTCGAGTTCGGCGAGCCGGGTGGACTCGACGGCCAGGGCGAGCCGGTCGGCGGCGAACTGGAGGCGCAGCGCGTCCTCGTTGTCGTAGCGGCCGGGGACGCCGGTGGCGATGCCGAGCGAGCCGATCAGCCGCCCCTCGACCTTGAGCGGGACGGTGAGCAGGGAGCGCAGTCCGCTGTCGTCGAGGACGGGCAGGCCGGTGGGCCGGGTGGTGAGGTCCTCGTGGACGGAGGGGAGGCGGGGCGAGTCGTAGCGGTTGCCGGTGTCGACCGGGAAGCGGCTGTGCGGGCGCGGCGCGGCGGGCAGTCCGGTGCTGGCGCGCAGTTCGAACTCGGCCTCGTCGTCGGTGGTGAGCAGGAGGTAGGCGGCGTCGGCGTCGAGCAGGTCGCGGGCGCGTTCGACGGTGTGCTGGAGCAGGGTGTCGAGGTCCTCGCCGGTGCCGAGGCCGGCCAGCAGGTCGAGCCGGCCGGCGGTTTCGCCGCGGTCGCCGGGCAGGGCGCGGGCGGGGGAGCGCAGGACGGCGCGGTCGTCGTCGAGGACGAGCAGGCAGAGGGTGGTCGGGGTGCCGTCGGTGTCGCGCAGCCGGACCTGGACGCCGTAGACGTCGGCCTCGGTGCCGTCGGCGCGGCGCAGCGCGTAGCCGCCCTCCCAGCGGGCGAGCCGCAGGACGGCGGCGAGGCCCGGGCCGTTGTCGGCGGGCTGCGGCCAGACGGCGAGCTCGGCCCAGGGGCGGCCGAGCACGCTGTCGGCGGGGTGCTGGAAGAGGGCCTCGGCGTCGGGATTCCAGGCGATCACCCGGCCGTCGTCGTCGAGCTGGACGACGGCGACGTGGACCGGGCCGTGGGTGCGGGGCAGTTCGCCGCCGGGGGCGGCGGGCAGGGCGTAGCGGGTGCCGGCGGTGTGCGCGGGCAGGGCGAGCCGGAACCAGACGGTCTTGCGGCCGGAGCCGTACTCGACGCCCCAGCGTTCGGCGAGCGCGGCGCACATCAGCAGGCCGCGGCCGCCTTCGCCGTCGGCGTCGGCGTAGTGGTCGGACGCGGTGGTGGGGACGTCGGCGAAGCTCGGCAGTCCGCGTTCGGGGTGGCGGTCGGTGACCTCGATCCGCACGGTGCCGTCCTCGCGCAGACAGCACACCTCGGCGGCGGTGCCGGCGTGCACGACCGCGTTGGTGACGAGTTCGCTGACCAGGACCACCGCGTCGTCGACGACCTCGGGCAGGCCCCAGCCCAGCAGGGCGTCCCGGACGAAGGCACGGGCGGCACCGGCCGACCGGCCCACGGGTTCGAAGGTGGCGGCTGCGCGTGCGGTGACCACGTTGCCACGTCTCCTCTGCTCTGGCCCTGGCTGTCCGGGGGTGCGGCGCCGCGTCCCGGTGCGCGCCGGCGGGGTGGGCGGCGGCGCCGGGGGGCGGTTGTGGCCCGGTGCAGCGCTCCACCCTACTTTCCGCTTGGTTCCCCGTGGGGGTGGGGAGTCGAAACAGGCACCGGAGGGTGATTCTGCCCACCCGTTTCGGACGGCCCGGCACCAACCGAGCGCAACCGCGCTTGTACCGGGCGCGAGTGCTGCCAGACTGGGGGGTCCGCGATGTCCGGTCCGAGCAGTACGGTCGTTGCGGGTTCCGGTGGGCCTGACCGTCCGCCGGGACGGTAGCGCCGGGACGGTGCTGCGCGACGGCCCCCGGCGGGGGCGCGTGCGCGGGGCGCCGGACAGTTCACGATCTGGGAGGGGCCCGTTGAGTTCGGCCACCAAGGACGCAACCGGTACGACGCCGCCCGCCCAGCGTGGCGGGCGCCCCGGGGCCGCGCCGCGGAGCGCGGCCGGCCGGCGTGTCAACCACAGCCGCGGCGCCGAGCCGGCCGAGCTGCGCAAGCTGCTGGCCGCGTTGACGGCGATGCGGGACGGAAACTTCCGGCGCCGGCTGACGGTGCCCGGGGACGGGCCGCTGGCGGAGATCGCCGCGGTGTTCAACGAGGTGGCGGAGCGCAACCAGCACCTGACGGGCGAGCTGGCCCGGGTGCGGCGGGCGGTGGGCCGCGAGGGCCGGTTGAACGAGCGGCTGGAGACGGGTGCCGGCGAGGGCGCCTGGATGGCGGCGGTCGACAACTGCAACGCGCTGATCGACGACCTGGCGCGGCCGATGGCCGAGGTGGGCCGGGTGCTGACCTCGATCGCCGAGGGCGACCTGGACCAGAAGATGGAGCTGCGCTCGCTGCACAGCAACGGGGTGAGCCACCCGCTGCGCGGCGAGTACCTGAAGATCGGCCGGACCGTCAACGGGCTGGTGGACCAGCTGTCGGAGTTCACCGACGAGGTGACCCGGGTGGCCCGCGAGGTCGGCACCGAGGGCAAGCTGGGCGGCCAGGCGAAGGTCCGCAGCGTGTCCGGCAGCTGGAAGGACCTCGGGGACTCGGTCAACACCATGGCCGGCCGGCTGACCGCGCAGGTGCGCAACATCGCGCAGGTGACGACCGCGGTCGCGAAGGGCGACCTGTCCCGCAAGGTGACGGTCGAGGTGGCCGGCGAGATGCTGGAGCTGAAGAACACCGTCAACACGATGGTGGACCAGCTGAACGGCTTCGCGGCGCAGGTGACCCGGGTGGCCCGGGACGTGGGCACGGAGGGCCGGCTGGGCGGCCAGGCGCAGGTGCCGGGTGTCGCCGGGGTCTGGCGGGACCTCACCGATTCGGTGAACTTCATGGCGGACAACCTGACGGGCCAGGTCCGCAGCATCGCCCAGGTGACGACGGCGGTGGCCCGCGGCGACCTCTCGCAGAAGATCGAGGTGGACGCGCGCGGGGAGATCCTGGAGCTGAAGAACACCATCAACACGATGGTCGACCAGCTCTCCGGCTTCGCCGAGCAGGTGACCCGGGTGGCCCGTCAGGTGGGCACCGAGGGGCGGCTGGGCGGGCAGGCCCAGGTGCCGTGGGCGGCCGGCGTCTGGCGGGACCTCACCGACAACGTCAACTTCATGGCGAACAACCTCACCGACCAGGTGCGGAACATCGCCCAGGTGACCACCGCCGTCGCGCGCGGCGACCTCTCGCAGAAGATCCAGGTGGACGCGCGCGGGGAGATCCTGGAGCTCAAGAACACCATCAACACGATGGTCGACCAGCTGGGCGCCTTCGCGGACGAGGTGACCCGGGTGGCCAGGGACGTCGGCACCGAGGGCATCCTCGGCGGCCAGGCGAGCGTGCCGGGGGTGTCCGGCACCTGGAAGGACCTCACCAACAGCGTCAACCTGATGGCCAACAACCTGACCAGCCAGGTCCGCAACATCGCCGAGGTGACCACGGCGGTCGCCCGGGGCGACGTCTCGAAGAAGATCACCGTCGACGCCCGGGGCGAGATCCTGGAGCTGGTCACCACCGTGAACACGATGGTGGACCAGCTGTCGGCGTTCGCCGACGAGGTCACCCGGGTGGCGCGCGAGGTGGGCACCGAGGGGAACCTCGGCGGCCAGGCCCGGGTGCGCGGGGTGTCGGGCATCTGGAAGGACCTGACCGACAACGTCAACTTCATGGCGTCGAACCTGACCAGCCAGGTGCGGAACATCGCCGAGGTGGCGGCCGCGGTGGCCTCGGGCGACCTCTCCAAGAAGATCTCCATCGAGGCCCAGGGCGAGGTCGCCGGGCTGGCCGGGACCCTCAACACCATGGTCGACCAGCTGTCGGCCTTCGCGGTCGAGGTGACCAGGGTGGCCCGCGAGGTCGGGACCGACGGCACCCTGGGCGGCCAGGCGAGCGTGCCGGGCGTGGCCGGGATCTGGAAGGACCTGACCGACAACGTCAACCTGATGGCCAACAACCTCACCGGCCAGGTGCGGAACATCGCGCTGGTGATCACGGCGGTGGCCCGCGGCGACCTCTCGCAGAAGATCGACGTCGACGCGCGCGGCGAGTTCCTGGAGCTCAAGACCAGCATCAACACCATGGTCGACCAGCTGTCGGCGTTCGCCGACGAGGTCACCCGGGTCGCCCGCGAGGTGGGCACCGACGGGCGGCTCGGCGGCCAGGCGCGGGTTCCGGGCGTGGACGGCACCTGGCAGGACCTGACCGAGTCCGTCAACGAGCTGGCCAACAACCTCACCCGGCAGGTGCGCGCGATCGCGCAGGTCGCCACCGCCGTGACCAGGGGCGACCTGTCGCTGCGGATCGACGTGGACGCCGCCGGCGAGCTCGACGAGCTCAAGGACAACATCAACCAGATGATCGCCAACCTGCGCGAGACCACCCGCACCAACCAGGAGCAGGACTGGCTGAAGACCAACCTGGCGCGGATCTCCGGCCTGCTGCAGGGCCGGCGCGACCTGGAGGCGGTGGCCTCGCTGATCATGACCGAGCTCACCCCGGTGGTCTCGGCGCAGCACGGCGCCTTCTTCCTCGCCCAGCCGGCCGGCCGCACCGCCGAGCTGATCACCGAGGACGACGACGAGAACGACACCGTGCTGCGGCTGATCGGCAGCTACGGCTACCAGCGGCGGGCGATGCCGACCACCTTCCGGCCCGGCGAGTCGCTGATCGGCCAGGCGGCGGTGGAGAAGCGGGCGATCATCCTCAAGGAGGCGCCGCCCGGCTACCTGAAGATCGCCTCCGGCCTGGGCGAGGCCTCGCCGGCCCACATCGTGGTGCTGCCGGTGCTGTTCGAGGGCCGGCTGCTGGGCGTGATCGAGCTGGCCACCTTCAGCTCGTTCACCACGGTCGCGCTGGACTTCCTCAATCAGATCGCCGACCTCATCGGCGTGACCGTCAACACCATCAGCGTCAACACCAAGACGGAGGGCCTGCTGCTGGAGTCCCAGCGGCTGACCGCCGAACTCTCGATGCGCTCGGCCGAGCTGGAGGCGCGTCAGGAGGAGCTGGAGCGCACCAACGAGGAGCTGCAGGAGAAGGCCGAGCAGCTCGCCCAGCAGAACCGTGACATCGAGATCAAGAACAGCGAGATCGAGGAGGCCCGGCAGGTCCTGGAGGAGCGCGCCGAGCAGCTCGCGCTGGCCTCCCGGTACAAGAGCGAGTTCCTCGCCAACATGTCGCACGAGCTGCGCACCCCGCTGAACTCGCTGCTGATCCTGGCCAAGCTGCTGTCCGACAACAACGAGGGCAACCTGTCGCCCAAGCAGGTCGAGTTCGCCGATACCATCCACGGCGCCGGGTCCGACCTGCTCCAGCTGATCAACGACATCCTGGACCTGTCCAAGGTCGAGGCGGGCAAGATGGACGTCCGTCCGGCCAGGATCGCCCTGGTCCAGCTGGTCGACTACGTCGAGGCGACCTTCCAGCCGGTCGCGCTGGACAAGAACCTGGAGTTCGGGGTGCGGGTCTCGCCGGCCCTGCCGGTGACCCTGCACACCGACGAGCAGCGGCTCCAGCAGGTGCTGCGCAACCTCATCTCCAACGCGGTGAAGTTCACCGACACCGGCGCGGTCGACTTCTCGATCAGCCCGGCCGGCCAGGGCGTGCCGCAGTACGTGCGCGAGCAGCTGCTGGAGGCGGGCGCGATCAAGGGCCCGGACGACCCGCTGATCTCCTTCGCGGTCTCCGACACCGGGATCGGGATCCCCGGCAACAAGCTGCGGGAGATCTTCGAGCCGTTCCGGCAGGCCGACGGCACCACCAGCCGCAAGTACGGCGGCACCGGCCTCGGGCTGTCGATCAGCCGGGAGATCGCCCGGCTGCTCGGCGGCGAGATCCACGCCGAGAGCGAGCTGGGCAAGGGCTCGACGTTCACCCTGTACCTGCCGCTGCGGGCCGAGGCGCCGGACGCCGGCGGGCCGGCGGGGCAGGCCGCGCCGCGCGCCGCGGTGGGGGTGACCCCGGTCGGGACGCCGGTGCCGGTGGGCGAGAGCCCGGCCGAGCACTGGGCCCAGGAGGTGCGCGAGCTGGTCGAGGTGCGCCGCCGGGGCGCCGTCGAGCGCCGCCGTGCGGCGGCCCTGGACGCGTCGCGCCCGGACGTCCGCGGGGCCGCCGGCGGGCCCGCCGAGGGCCGTGGCGCCGGTGGCAGGACGGTCGGGGGACGGGCGCCCGAGGCCGTCGCGGCGCCCCGCCCGTCGAGCCGTCCGGACACCCGCTTCGGCGGCGAGCAGGTGCTGATCGTCGACGACGACGTCCGCAACGTGTTCGCCCTCACCAGCGTGCTGGAGCAGCACGGCCTGACCGTGCTGTACGCCGAGAACGGCCGCGAGGGCATCGAGATGCTGGAGCAGCACGAGAACGTCGCGCTGGTCCTGATGGACATCATGATGCCGGAGATGGACGGCTACGCGACCACCGAGGCGATCCGCCGGATGCCCCAGTTCGCCGGGCTGCCGATCATCGCGCTGACCGCCAAGGCGATGAAGGGCGACAAGGAGAAGTCCCTGGAGGCCGGGGCCACCGACCACATCACCAAGCCGGTGGAGACCGACCACCTGCTGTCGGTGATGCACGAATGGCTCACCGCCCGGAAGTCCTGAGGGCGCCCGGGGCGGGTCCGGCCGGCCCCGGACCCGGCCGAGTCGCGACCGATCGGATGACGGGGGCGTGAATCCCGGAGTACGCTCCGGGATTCACGCCGGTGGGGTGGGCGGTTTGCTGGCGGGGAGGGCCGGGAACCGGGTAGGGTCACCGATCGTTGCGAACAGTGACCGGGTGGCGACTCGTTGGTGAGCGTACGCCGGTGCACTGACTGCGCGCCGCTCCGGATCCGGACACGACGGAGCGATGTGCCGGGCGAGGGGGTGCGGCTAGCATGACCGGGGTAGCGGTGGGCGGTACGCGGGTGCCTTCCCCAGGTAGGCAGGCGACAGGAGGGCGCGTCGTGATGCAGAAGGCGAAGATCCTCCTGGTCGACGACCGGCCGGAGAACCTGCTGGCGCTGGAGGCGATCCTCTCGGCGCTGGACCAGACCCTGGTCCGGGCGGCGTCCGGCGAGGAGGCGCTCAAGGCGCTGCTCACGGACGACTTCGCGGTGATCCTGCTGGACGTGCAGATGCCCGGGATGGACGGCTTCGAGACCGCCGCCCACATCAAGCGCCGCGAGCGTACCCGGGACATCCCGATCATCTTCCTCACCGCGATCAACCACGGCCCGCACCACACCTTCCGCGGCTACGCGGCCGGCGCGGTCGACTACATCTCCAAGCCCTTCGACCCGTGGGTGCTGCGGGCCAAGGTGTCGGTCTTCGTCGACCTCTACATGAAGAACTGCCAGCTGAAGGAGCAGGCCGCGCTGCTGCGGCTGCAACTGGAGGCGAGCGGCAACGAGCCGGCCATCGGCAGCGCACTGCTCGGCGAGCTGTCGGCCCGGCTGGCGGCCGTCGAGGAGCAGGCCGAGTCGCTCACCAAGCAGCTGGACGGCACCGAGGACGGCGGGGTGGCGGCCACCGCGGCGCACCTGGAGCGCAAGCTGGCCGGTCTGCGGCGCGCGCTGGACGCGCTGCGCCCCGGCACGGACTGAGCGCGTCGCGGATTGCCCCGTTCGGGTGAACCGGGGCGGGGTGACGGTGTGTCGGCGACACGTCCCGGGGCCCCGGACGCACGACGTGGGAACAGGTCGCGTGCCCCGGTAGGCTGCTGACCCATGGCCACACGCACGCCCGGAAGCGCGGCACGCAACCCGAGTCCGGGACCGTCCAAGAAGGCCGCGGCGAAGGCTCCGGCCAAGCCGCCCGCCAAGAAGGCGGCCGCGAAGAAGGCCGCCCCGGCGAAGAAGACGGCGGCCAAGGCGGCCGCTCCGCCCCCCGCGCCCCGGCCGATACTCCTCCGCGCCGTACGCGCCGTCTGGCTCGGCACGGCGCACGGCATAGGCGCGGTCTTCCGGGGCTTCGGCGACGGCGCGAAGAACCTGGACCCGGCGCACCGCAAGGACGGCCTCGGCCTGCTGCTGCTCGCGCTGGCCCTGGTCACCGCCGCCGGCACCTGGTTCAGCCCGCAGGGCTGGCTCGGCGAGGCGGCCACCAACGTGGTCTCCGGCCTGTTCGGCCGGCTCGACGTGCTGGTGCCGTTCCTGCTCGCCGCCGTCGCGATCCGGCTGATGCGCCACCCGGAGCTGCCGGAGGCCAACGGGCGGATCATGATCGGCCTGACCACCCTGCTGGTCGGCGTGCTCGGCCTGGTCCACATCGGCTGCGGCGCGCCCATGATGGGCAGCGGCGCGACCCGGATACGGACCGCCGGAGGGATCGTCGGCTGGGCCGCGTCCACCCCGATGATGGCCGCCGCCGGGCCGGCCCTCGCGGTGCCGCTGCTGCTGCTGCTCGCCTTCTTCGGCCTGCTGGTCACCACCGCCACCCCGGTCAACCGGATCCCCGAGCGGATGCGCGCGGTCGGCGTCCGGCTGGGCGTGGCCGAGCCCGGGCCGCAGGACGCCGACGAGGGGCGTGCGCCGGAGCGCGAACTCTCCACCGAACCCCCCGAGGACGCCGACCCCTCCGCGCTGCCGTTCACGGTGGACACGGACAGTGACGACCCCTCGGACGAGGTGGCCGCCCGCCGGCGCCGCCGCAAGCGCAAGCCGCCGGAGGAGGAGCCCGCCGCCGAGCCGGACATGTTCGCCAAGGAGGCGCTGGACCCGTACACCACCCGCAACCTCGCCGCCGGCGCCGCCGCCGACCTGGACGGCGCGCTGGTCTACGGCGTGCCGGCCTCCTCGGCGGTGGCGGACATGATGCACCAGGTGCAGGACCGCACCGCCCCGCCGGAGGAGGCCGCCGTCCCGGCCGCCCGCACCGGCGGCGCCGGCCCCGGCGCCCCCGAGGAGCACGGTCCCGCGCCGGTCCGGATGGAGCAGCTCCAGCTCGCGGAGGGCCTCACCTACACCCTGCCCTCGCTCGACCTGCTGGAGCGCGGCGGTCCGGCCAAGGCCCGCAGCGCCCTCAACGACGAGGTGGTGGCCCAGCTCACCGGCACCTTCACCGAGTTCAAGGTGGACGCCCGGGTGACCGGCTTCACCCGCGGCCCGACGGTCACCCGCTACGAGGTCGAGCTCGGCCCGGCGGTCAAGGTCGAGCGGATCACCGCGCTGGCCAAGAACATCGCGTACGCGGTGGCCAGCCCGGACGTGCGGATCATCAGCCCGATCCCGGGCAAGTCCGCGGTCGGCATCGAGATCCCGAACCGGGACCGCGAGATGGTCAACCTCGGCGACCTGCTGCGCTCGCGCACCGCCGCCGAGGACACCCACCCGATGGTCGTCGGCATGGGCAAGGACGTCGAGGGCCACACCGTGATGGCCAACCTCGCCAAGATGCCGCACATCCTGGTGGCCGGCGCGACCGGCGCCGGCAAGTCGTCCTGCATCAACTGCCTGATCACCTCGATCCTCGCCCGGGCGACCCCGGACGAGGTGCGGATGGTGCTGGTCGACCCCAAGAGGGTCGAGCTGACCGCCTACGAGGGCATCCCGCACCTCATCACGCCGATCATCACCAATCCGAAGAAGGCCGCCGAGGCCCTCCAGTGGGTGGTCCGCGAGATGGACATGCGCTACGACGACCTCGCGGCGTTCGGCTTCCGGCACGTGGACGACTTCAACGCGGCGGTCCGGGCCGGCACCGTCACCCCGCCGCTCGGCAGCGAGCGCGAGCTGAGGCCGTACCCGTACCTGCTGGTGATCGTCGACGAGCTGGCCGACCTCATGATGGTCGCCCCGCGCGACGTCGAGGACTCGGTGGTCCGGATCACCCAGCTCGCCCGCGCGGCCGGCATCCACCTGGTGCTGGCCACCCAGCGGCCCTCGGTCGACGTGGTCACCGGTCTGATCAAGGCCAACGTGCCGTCCCGGCTCGCCTTCGCCACCTCGGCGATGGCGGACTCCCGGGTCATCCTGGACCAGCCCGGCGCCGAGAAGCTGATCGGCAAGGGCGACGCGCTGTTCCTGCCGATGGGCGCCAGCAAGCCGATCCGCATGCAGGGCGCCTTCGTCACCGAGGCCGAGATCGCCGCCCTGGTGAAGCACTGCAAGGACCAGCTGTCCGCCGTCTACCGGGACGACGTGATGGTCGGCGGCGGACCGAAGAAGGAGATCGACGAGGAGATCGGCGACGACCTGGAGCTGCTGATCCAGGCGGCCGAGCTGGTCGTCTCCACCCAGTTCGGCTCCACCTCGATGCTCCAGCGCAAGCTGCGGGTCGGCTTCGCCAAGGCCGGGCGGCTGATGGACCTCATGGAGTCGCGCGGCATCGTCGGGCCGAGCGAGGGCTCCAAGGCCCGCGACGTCCTGGTGAAGCCGGACGAGCTGGACGGGGTGATCGTCTCCATCCGCGGATGAGGCCGGGCCCGCGCCGACGGGTGTTCGCCCGTTCGGACGGGGGTAGGCGGCGGGTGCGGAACCGGTCGGATGCGCACCGCGTCCCACGAGCGACACCGGACGCGCGGGCGGCGGTGCGGGGGTCCCGGAGACGGCGGCCCCCCGCACTGACGGGCGGTCAGTGCACGCCCGTCCCCGGAGCGGGGCGGCCGAGCGCATTCGGGCCTGTTCCGCTTGAGAAACGATCCGCCCACGCCCCTAGACTGTTCCCCAGCAGGTGGCCAACCGCTCGAAAGGCGTGCACCGTGACCATCGGCAAGTCCCCCGACCGCGAGAACGCCCCGACCTCCGACCGGCCCGCCGGAGCCGCGGAACCGGCGGCCGATGCCCCGAGCATCGGCCGGGTGCTGTCCGCCGCCCGGATCGAGGCCGGACTCACGGTGGATCAGGTGAGCGGCGCCACCCGGGTCCGGGTGCCGATCGTGCACGCCATCGAGGAGGACGACTTCGGCCGGTGCGGCGGTGACTTCTACGCCCGCGGCCACATCCGCGCGATCGCCCAGCTGGTCGGCGTCGACGGCGAGGCGCTGGTGGCCCGCTACGACGCCGCGCACGGCGGCTCGCCGGCCTCCAAGCGGCCCACCGAGCTGATCGAGAGCGGCCCGATCAAGGTCCCCGGCCGGGGCCGGCCGAACTGGACGGTGGCGATGGTCACCGCGATCGTCGTGGTGGTCGGCGTGATCGGCTTCAACCTGGTGAGCGGGAAGACCGGCACCGGTACCACCGGCTCGGCCAGCGCCCCGCTGCCGGCCGGCTCCGGCACCGGCTCGGTCGCCCCCGCGGCCCCCGCGGCCTCCCCGGCCGTGCAGCCGCCCGCCCCGGCGCCCAGCGCCCCCGCGATCGCCGCCGCGCCGGCCGACAAGGTCACCGTGAAGCTGGTCGCCGAGAAGGACACCAGCTGGGTCTCGGCGGTCGACGGCACCGGGAAGTCGCTGTTCCAGAACAACATCGAGGAAGGCCAGGACCAGACCTTCACCGACCCCAAGCAGATCAAGCTGGTGATCGGCAACGCGGGCGCCGTGCACGTGTACGTCAACGGCAAGGACCTCGGTCCGGCGGGCAAGAACGGCCAGGTGGTGCACGTCACGTACACCCCCGGCGACCCGCAGGCGGGCTGATCGCGGGGGCCGTCCGCCCCGGGGCGGAACCGGCCGGAGGGGGCGCGCGGCCTCCGGGGCGAACGGCTCCGGCGGTCGCGCGTTAATCTTGGCCCTATGCCTGAACGCCGTACTGTCGCCCTTGTCACGCTCGGATGCGCCCGCAACGAGGTGGACTCCGAGGAACTCGCCGGGCGACTGGAAGCCGACGGCTGGTTGCTCGTGGACGACGCCGCCGAAGCCGATGTCGCCGTCGTCAACACCTGCGGCTTCGTCGAGGCCGCCAAGAAGGACTCCGTCGACGCCCTGCTGGAGGCCAACGACCTCAAGGACCACGGCCGCACCCAGGCCGTGGTCGCGGTCGGCTGCATGGCCGAGCGCTACGGCAAGGAGCTGGCCGACGCCCTGCCCGAGGCCGACGGCGTGCTCGGCTTCGACGACTACGCCGACATCTCCGACCGCCTGCAGACCATCCTGTCCGGCGGCCACCACGCGCCGCACATCCCGCGCGACCGCCGCAAGCTGCTGCCGCTGAGCCCCGTCGAGCGCCAGGCCGCCGCCGCCGAGGTCGCCGTGCCGGGCCACGGCGCCCCCGAGGACCTGCCGGAGGGCGTCGCGCCCGCCTCCGGGCCGCGCACCCTGCGCAAGCGCCTGGACGACAGCCCGGTCGCCTCGGTCAAGCTCGCCTCCGGCTGCGACCGGCGCTGCTCGTTCTGCGCCATCCCGGCCTTCCGCGGCTCGTTCATCTCCCGCCGGCCCTCCGACGTGCTGCACGAGGCCCAGTGGCTGGCCGGGGAGGGCGTCCGCGAGGTCGTCCTGGTCAGCGAGAACAACACCTCGTACGGCAAGGACCTCGGCGACATCCGGCTGCTGGAGACCCTGCTCGGCGAGATCGCCGTGATCGAGGGCGTCGAGCGGGTCCGGGTCTCCTACCTGCAGCCCGCCGAGATGCGCCCGGGGCTGATCGACGCGATGACCGGCACCGAGGGCGTGCTGCCCTACTTCGACCTGTCGTTCCAGCACTCCGCGCCGGCCGTGCTGCGCCGGATGCGCCGCTTCGGCTCCACCGACCAGTTCCTGGAGCTGCTCGGCACCATCCGCGACAAGGCCCCGCAGGCCGGCGCCCGGTCCAACTTCATCGTCGGCTTCCCCGGCGAGACCGAGGAGGACTTCGCCGAGCTGGAGCGGTTCGTGACGCACGCCGGGCTGGACGCGATCGGCGTCTTCGGCTACTCCGACGAGGAGGGCACCGAGGCCGCCACCTACGGCGACAAGCTGCCCGAGGACGTGGTCGCCGACCGGCTGGCCCGGCTCAGCAAGCTCGCCGAGGAGATGACCGCCCAGCGGGCCGAGCAGCGGATCGGCACCGAGGTCGAGGTGCTGGTCGAGTCGGTCGACGGCGACCTGGTCGAGGGCCGCGCCGCCCACCAGGCGCCCGAGACGGACGGCCTCACCACGCTCACCGGCGTCGAGGACCCCGAGGTCGGGCGGTTCTACCGGGCCCGGGTCGTCGCCAGCGAGGGCGTCGACCTGGTCGCCGAGGCGCTGGAGCAGGTGCGGGTCCGCCGGGCACCGGGAGCCGGGGAATGACCCAGGGGCCCGGCGCCCCGACCGCGGCCCACCCGGGCAGACCGGCGGCCGCGGTGCCCCCGGCGCCGGGGATCTGGAACATCGCGAACATGCTGACCATGCTCCGGCTGCTGCTGGTCCCGGTCTTCGTCACCCTGCTCTTCGCCGACGGCGGTCACGACCCCAAGTGGCGCTCGGTGGCCTGGGCCTCCTTCGCGATCGCGATGATCACCGACCTGTTCGACGGCGAGCTGGCCCGGCGCAAGGGCCTGGTCACCGACTTCGGCAAGATCGCCGACCCGATCGCCGACAAGGCGATCATGGGCGCTGCGCTGATCGGCCTCTCGGTGCTGGGCGACCTGCCGTGGTGGATCACCGTGGTGATCCTGGCCCGCGAGCTCGGCATCACGCTGATGCGGTTCTGGGTGATCCGCTTCGGCGTGATCCCGGCCAGCCGGGGCGGCAAGCTCAAGACGCTCACCCAGGGCATCGCCGTCGGCATGTACGTCCTGGAGCTGACCGGCTGGCTGGCCACCGCCCGGGCCGTGCTGATGGGCGTCGCGGTACTGCTGACCGTCGGCACCGCGCTGGACTACGTGGGGCAGGCCGTGCGCCTGCGCCGGGAGGGGCTGGCGGCGCAACGCCCGCGCGGGTGACACGCCGCGGATCCCGGCCGCCGGCCGCCCCCGCGGACCACAATGGCGGGTACGCCGGGGCGGGCCCGGAGGAGCGCGAGGGAGGGACGTGGGGATGGGTGCGGGATCCGAGGCCGGCGCGGCCGGTCACGGGACGGCCGACCACGGGACGGCCGGTCACGGGACGGCCGACTACGGGCTGGCCGAGCGGGCGCACGCCGCGCTGCGGGCCCGGGGCGGCACGGTGGCCGTCGCGGAGTCGCTGACCGGCGGGCTGCTGGCGGCCGCGCTGGTGGACGTCCCCGGGGCGTCCGCGACCTTCCGCGGGTCGGTGACGGCCTACGCGACCGAGCTGAAGGCCTCGGTGCTCGGCGTCGACGAGGGGCTGCTGGACGTCCACGGCCCGGTCCACCCGGTGGTGGCCCGGCAGATGGCCGAGGGCGTGCGCAAACTGCTCGGCGCGACCTACGGGGTCGCGACGACCGGGGTGGCCGGTCCGGAGCCGCAGGACGGGCAGCCGGTCGGCACGGTACACCTCGCCGTCGCCGGTCCGGGGGGAACTCTGGTCAGTTCGCCACGGTTGTCGGGAGAGCGTGCCACAATCCGTCACAGGGCGGTGACCGCCGCTCTGGAGCTGCTCGTCGGGCGGCTCCCGTCCGGTACGTCCGCGCACTGAACCGTCGTCCGCACTGTCGTCACCGTCCGTCCGCCGGCCACCTGTCAGCCACCCGTCACCCGGTCCCCGGTGTCCTCCGGGGGCCGCCCGCCGAGATCCCTGTCGAACCGGGATCTGCCGAACTGGCGTGCGGGCATCGCGCATCTGGAGGATCGTGTTACATCGGAGGGCCTGGTTGGGCAGAAACCAGGTGGCGAACGAGTGGCGTGACGGTGGCCGGGTGCCGCCCGGAGGGTACGACGCGGTGCCCGCTGACCCGGGTGCGACACCGAAACAGGGGAGGGGACAGCCTTGCAGCCCAGAGTGAACACGACCATGGTCCCCGCACGCGAAGCGGGCAAGGCGGTACGGTGGGGGCGTGACATCTCGATCCGCAGTCCGAGGAGGGAGGCACCGATGATCCTGCTCCGTCGCCTACTGGGCGATGTACTGCGTCGGCAGCGCCAGCGCCAGGGCCGCACACTCCGCGAGGTGTCGGCGGCCGCCAGGGTTTCGCTCGGGTACCTCTCCGAGGTCGAGCGGGGACAGAAGGAGGCCTCCTCGGAGCTGCTCTCCGCCATCTGCGACGCGCTCGACGTCCGGATGTCCGAGGTCATGCGCGAGGTCAGCGACGAACTGTCGCTCGCCGAACTTGCGGCGATGGCCACCCTCTCCGAAGGTGAACTGCTGAGGCCGGTGCTCGAACCGGTTCCGCTGCCGGCTCCCGGCACCGACCGGGCGAACATGTCGCCCAAGGCCGCCGCGATGGACGTGGTCGCCGCCTGACCTGGCCTCGGTACGGGCCCCATCCGGCCCGCGTTGAGCGAAGGAGGCGGTCGTGCGCAGTGCGGCGGCGATGTGTGCCGGGGCCCGAATACGGTTCCGGCGGGCCCTGCCGGTGCTGGCGGTCCTGGCCGGCGGGCTCGGCTGGTGGCTCTGGGCGCTGTGGGCCGGCCCCGGGCGGCTGCCCGGTGGCGCGGTTCCGGTCCTGCTGGCGGCCGGCGGCTGGGGGCTCGGGCTGATCCCGGTCCACGCCGACTGGCGGTCCACCGGGCCGGCCCGCCGCCGGGCGGACCAGTCGGCGGCACCGGTGGAGACACGGTGGGAGGCCGGGCCTCCGGCCGGGTGACGAGACGCGGACGAGGGCCGTGGGACCGATGGGTCCCACGGCCCTCGTCGTGCTTCCGGCCTGGGTGCTTCCGGTCCCCGGCCCGGGAACCGGCGGGGCTCAGGGGCGCAGCCGCAGACCGCGCGGGGTGGCGTGGAAGCCCGCCTGCTCCAGCGCGGCGCCGAGCGCCGACCCGAGGGCCGGCTCGCCGTTGGCCCGTTCGACGGTGACGCTGCCCAGCGCCCCCGCCCGGGCGGCCCCGGCCAGCGCGGCCGCCGCCGCGGCGAGGGTGGCCCCGTCCTGCGCCCAGGCCAGCAGCGACTTGCCGCCGCGCTCCACGTACAGGCACAGCTCGCCGTCGACCAGCACCACCAGGGCGCCGGCCTTCCGGCCGGGCCGGTGCGCCTTGCCCGCCGCCTCGGCGGACCCGGCGGGCGGCTCGGGCCAGGGCAGGGCGGCGCCGTAGGCGTTGGCCGGGTCGGCGGCGGCCAGCACCAGGGCCTGCGGCGGCTCGGCGCTCGGGGCGGCCGGCCACTCGGTGCCCCGGGCCCGCTCCAGCCGCCCGCTGACCGAGCGCAGCCGGTCGGCCGCCCCCTCCATGGCGAACTGGGCGCCGCCCAGCCCCTCGACGAAGTAGCCCCGGCGGGTCCGGCCGCGCTGCTCCATGGCGGAGAGCACCCGGTAGACCCCGGCGAAGCCGCCCGGGATCCGCTCGGCGGCGACCGTGCCCCGGGTGAGCAGGCCGTGCCGGTCCAGCAGGTTCTGCGCCTGGGCGGTGGCCCGGACGGTCGGGTCGGCGGCGAACGGGGGCAGCAGCGACCAGCGGCCGCCGACCGTCGGCGGGCCGCTGCGCAGCGCGCCGCCGACTCGCCCGAACGGGCGGCCCGCGCCGCCGATGCGGCCGCGCGGGGTGGCCCGGGGCGCCCGGTGGGCGGTGGCGCCGGCGGTCCGGCCGGAGCCGAGCAGGGCGCGCAGCGGGGCCAGGGTGTCGTTGCTGACGTACCCGGCCCAGACGAGGTCCCACAGGGCCTCGACGACCTCCGGCTCGGGTGTCTCAGGGAGGTGGGCGACCAGTTGTCGGAAGAACAGCCCGTAGCCGCCGGTCAGCGCCTCCAGGAGCGCGGTGTGCACCGGGGTGACGGTGGGCGGCACCGGTTCGGGGCGCAGCAGGTGGGCGTTCTCGGCCAGGTGCAGGCTGATCCAGCCGTCCTTGCCGGGCAGCGCGCCGGCGCCGGCCCAGCCGATCTCGCCGGCCGCCATCAGCTCGTCGAGGAGTCCGGGGGAGTAGTCGACGAGCCGGGCCGGGAGGATCAGCTTCTCCAGGGCGGAGGCGGGCAGGGCGGTGCCCTGGAGCTGTTCGATCACCCGGAGCAGGCCGTCCGGGCCGCGCAGCCGGTGGCCGGCCAGGTGCTGCCACTGCGGCAGGAAGGCGGCCAGGGCGCGCGGCGGGACGGGTTCGACCTCCTGGCGCAGGGCGGCCAGCGAGCGGCGGCGCAGCCGGCGCAGGACCTCGGCGTCGCACCACTCGACGGCGGCGGTGTGGCCTTCGGGAGGGGCGGCGCGAAGCGCGTCCGGAGAAGGGTGGTGGGCGACGGTCGGGCGGAATTCGCCCTGGACCAGTCGGCCGGTGGCGGTGAGGCGGTGCAGGGTTCCGGTGACCACGGCGGTGCCCAGGCCGTAGCGGGCGGCGGCCTCGGCGGCGGTGAACGGGCCGTGGGTGCGGGCGTGCCGGGCGAGCAGGTCGCCCAGCGGGTCCTTGACCGGTTCGGTGAAGGCCTCCGGTACGCCGACCGGCAGCGGGGTGCCGAGGGCGTCGCGCAGCCGGCCGGCGTCCTCGATGGCGGACCAGCGCTGCTCGCCGCCGATCCGGACCTGGATCACCCGGCGGGCGGCCTCCAGTTCGAGGGCCCAGAGCGGTTCGGCGCCGCGGGCGGTCAGCTCGGCCTCGCTGAGCGGGCCGAGCAGGCGCAGCGCGTCGGCGACGCCCTCGGCGTCCTTGATCCGGCGCTCGGGGGTGAGCCGCTGGAGTTCGGCCTCCAGCTCGGCGAGGACCTGGGGGTCGAGCAGTTCGCGCAGCTCGGCCTGGCCGAGGAGTTCGGACAGCAGCCGGGAGTCCAGGGAGAGGGCGGCGGCGCGGCGCTCGGCGAGCGGGGAGTCGCCCTCGTAGAGGAACTGGGCGACGTAGCCGAAGAGCAGGGAGCGGGCGAACGGGGAGGGCTCGGGGGTGGTGACCTCGACCAGCCGCACGGCGCGGGATTCGAGGTCCCCCATCAGCTCGACCAGGCCGGGGACGTCGAAGACGTCCTGGAGGCACTCGCGGACGGCTTCCAGGACGATCGGGAAGGAGCCGTACTCGGCGGCGACCTCCAGTAGTTGGGCGGCGCGCCGGCGCTGCTGCCAGAGCGGGGTGCGCTTGCCGGGGTTGCGGCGGGGGAGCAGTAGGGCGCGGCCGGCGCACTCGCGGAAGCGGGAGGCGAACAGGGCGGAGCCGCCGACCTGGTCGGTGACCAGTTGTTCGATCTCCTGCGGGTCGAACAGGGCGGCGTCGGCGCCGATCGGGGCGTCGTCGGTGACCGGCTTGTCCGAGGGGAAGTCGAGGAGGTCGGCGTCCGGCAGGCGGAGCACGATGCCGTCGTCGGCGTGCATGACCTGCGGGTCGAGGCCGTGCTTCTCGCGCAGCCGGGCGGCGAGGGCGAGGGCCCAGGGGGCGTGCACCTGGGCGCCGAAGGGGGAGTGCACGACGATCCGCCAGTCGCCGAGCTCGTCGCGGAAGCGCTCGACCACGATGGTGCGGTCGTCGGGGAGGTGGCCGCAGGCGGCGCGCTGCTCGGCGAGGTAGTCGAGCAGGTTGCCGGCGGCCCAGTCGTCCAGGCCGGCCTGCCGTAGCCGGGCGGTGGCGGCCTGCGGGTCGAGTGCGCCGAGTTCGCGGGTGAAGGCGCCGAGGGCGCGGCCGAGTTCGAGCGGGCGGCCGAGGCTGTCGCCCTTCCAGAACGGGAGCCGGCCGGGCACGCCGGGGGCGGGGGTGACCAGCACCTTGTCGTGGGTGATCTCCTCGATCCGCCAGGAGGTGGTGCCGAGGGTGAAGACGTCGCCGACCCGGGACTCGTAGACCATCTCCTCGTCGAGCTCTCCGACCCGGCCGCCGCCCTTCTTCGGATCGGTGCCGACGATGAAGACGCCGAACAGGCCGCGGTCGGGGATGGTGCCGCCGGAGGTGACGGCGAGCCGCTGGGCGCCGGGGCGGCCGCTGACGGTGCCGGCCACCCGGTCCCAGACCAGGCGGGGGCGCAGCTCGGCGAAGGCGTCCGAGGGGTAGCGGCCGGCCAGCATGTCGAGGACCGCGTCGAAGGCGGACTGCGGGAGGGTGGCGAACGGCGCGGCCCGGCGGACGGCGGCGAGCAGCTCGTCGACCTGCCAGGTGTCGATCGAGGTCATCGCGACCAGCTGCTGGGCGAGCACGTCGAGCGGGTTGCGCGGGATGCGCAGCGCCTCGATCCGCCCGGCCCGCATCCGTTCGGTGACCACGGCGGACTGCACCAGGTCGCCCCGGTACTTGGGGAAGACGACGCCGGTGGAGACCGCGCCGACCTGGTGGCCGGCCCGGCCGACCCGCTGGAGGCCGGAGGCGACCGAGGGCGGGGACTCGACCTGGACCACCAGTTCGACGGCGCCCATGTCGATGCCGAGCTCCAGGCTGGAGGTGGCGACCACGGCGGGCAGCCGGCCGGCCTTGAGCTCCTCCTCGACCAGGGCGCGCTGCTCCTTGGAGACCGAGCCGTGGTGGGCCCGGGCGATCACCGGCGGGGCGCCCCTGGCGGCGCCGGCGTTGCCCATCAGCAGGGCGGGGGCGTGGTCCTCGGGCAGCGCGGTGCCGGTGGCGCGTTCGAGGGCGATCTCGTTCAGCCGGTTGCAGAGCCGCTCGGCGAGGCGGCGGGAGTTGGCGAAGACGATGGTCGAGCGGTGGGCCTGGACGAGGTCGACGATCCGCTCCTCGACGTGCGGCCAGATCGAGGCTTGGCGCTGCGGGTCGCTCTCGGCGGCGCCGCCGAGGGCGGGGGCGGCGGGCAGGTCGTCGAGGTCGGGGACGGGGACGACCACGGAGAGGTCGAACTCCTTGGCGGCGGGCGGCTGGACCACCTCGGCGCCGCGCCCGGGGCTGAGGAAGCGGGCCACCTCCTCCACCGGCCGGACGGTGGCGGACAGGCCGATCCGGCGGGCCGGCCGGTCGAGCAGGTCGTCGAGCCGCTCCAGGGAGAGCGCGAGGTGGGCGCCGCGCTTGGTGCCCGCGACGGCGTGCACCTCGTCCAGGATCACCGTGTCGATGCCGCGCAGGGCGTCCCGGGAGGCGGAGGTGAGCAGCAGGAAGAGTGACTCGGGGGTGGTGATCAGGATGTCCGGCGGACGGGTGGCGAAGCGGCGGCGGTCGGCGGAGGGGGTGTCGCCGGAGCGGATGCCGACCTGGACCTCCGGTTCGGGCAGGCCGAGCCGGACGGCGGCCTGGCGCAGGCCGGCCAGCGGGGCGCGGAGGTTGCGCTCGACGTCGACCGCGAGGGCCTTGAGCGGGGAGATGTAGAGGACCCGGCAGCGGCGCTTGGGCTCGGCGGGGGGCGGGGTGCTGCTGAGCCGGTCCAGGGCGGACAGGAAGGCCGCGAGGGTCTTGCCGGAGCCGGTGGGGGCGACCACCAGGACGTCGGTGCCCCGGGCGATGGCGCGCCAGGCCTCGGCCTGGGCGGCGGTGGGCGCGGAGAAGGCGCCGGTGAACCAGGCCCGGGTGGCGGGGGCGAAGCCGGCCAGCGGGTCGGCCGGGGACGGGGGCGGGGTCGGGTGCGCGGTCGCCATGCCCCCATGGTGCCGGGTGGCACCGACAAGGGAGGGGTGTTCGGCGGGGTGGTGGCCGTTCGGGGCAACCGGGAAGGCAGAACGGACAAACGGATCATATGGTGATGATTCAGTCCTTGTGATGCTCCTGTGAAGACCAGCCCTCCTGCGGCCGGCCGCCCCGGCGCGGCCGCCGGGACCGACGAGCGGAGACCGTGCCATGGCGCAGGCGGACCCGTCCGGCCGCGGTTCCGCCGCGGTTCCCGGCCGCGGTCGCGCTCCGGCGGCCGTCCGGGTGGCCGGTCCGGGCGGGGCCGCCCGGCGCCGCGGCCGGGGGCCGTTCCGCGTCCTGCTCGCGATGCTGCTCACCGCGCTGGTCGCGGGCGGCGCCGTGCCGTACGTCGCCGGACCGGGGCGGGCGTACCTCAGCTACCTGGTCCTCGCCGAGCGGGCGGACGCCGACGGGGCCGACCGGGCGGCGGAGCAGGCCCGGGCGGCCGGCGGGCAGGTGGTCCAGGAGTACCCGCAGATCGGCGCGGTGCTCGCCTACGCCTCCGCGGGCTTCGCGGAGAAGGTGCGCGGGCGGCCCGGGGTGGCCGCGGTCGGCGCCACCCGCACCTCGCCGGTGCCCGGCCCGCCCCGTTCGGTGGACGGTGCCGGGGACTTCCGGACCGGGGCGGACGGCGGAGACCGCGCGGGCGGGGCGGACGGTGCGGACGACACCACCGCGACGGTCCCCGACCCGGGCGAGCGCGACGCCTGGAACCTCGCGCTGCTCGGCGCCGCCCCCGGCGCGGGCGCGGACACCGCCCCGGGCCCGTCGCGCGGGCCGGCCGCCCCCGCCGCCGCCCTGCGCGAGGTGCTGGTCGCCGTCCTCGACTCCGGCGTCGACGACACCCACCCCGACCTGCGCGCCGCCGTCGACCCGAAGAGCTCCGCCTCCTGTGCGGACGGCCGGCCCGACGCCCGCACCGGCTCCTGGCGCCCCGAGGCCGGGGTCAACGAGAGCGGCCACGGCACCCATGTCGCCGGGATCGTCGGCGCCGCCCGGGACGGCCGGGGCGTCAGCGGGGTCGCCCCCGGCGTGCGGATCGCCGCCGTCCGGCTGCTCGGCCCGCTCGGCCAGTACTACGCCGAGAACATCGTCTGCGGCATGCTCTGGGCCGCCGACCACGGCGCCCGGGCGATCAACAACAGCTACTTCGCCGACCCGTGGAAGTACAACTGCCCCGAGGACCCCGACCAGGCCGCGCTGACCGCCGCCGTCGGCCGGGCCGTCGAGTACGCCCGCCGGCGGGGCGCGGTGGTGGTCGCCTCGGCCGGCAACGACGCCCAGGACCTCGGCGCCGTCCGCACCGACGAGCGCAGCCCCAACGACCGCACCGCCGGGCCCTCGCAGTCCCGCTCCCTCGGCCCCGAGTGCGTCCGGCTGCCCGGCGAACTGCCCGGCGTGGTCACGGTGACCGCCGTCGACCGGGACGGCCGCCCGTCCGTCTACACCAACCACGGGCGCGGCCGGGTCTCGCTGGCCGCGCCCGGCGGGGACCCGGACGGCGGAGCCCAGGGGGCGGTGGTCTCCGACTGGCCCGGCGGCCGCTACGCCGCGCTGGCCGGCACCTCGATGGCCGCCGCGCACGTCAGCGGCGCGGTCGCGGTGGCCGCCGCGCTGCACCCGGACTGGGACTCCGACCGGCTCGCCGCGCTGCTGGCCGCCACCGCGGACGCCGCCTGCCCGCCCGGCCCGCACGCCTGCGGCGACCGCGAGTACTACGGCGCCGGGGCGCTGGCCCTGCCGCGCTGAACGGGCGGCCCGCCGCGCCGGACGGGCCGGACGGGCCGGACGGGAAAACCGGGTGACGGGCCGGGGCGGGCGGGACAGGATCGGAGGATGGACGCCTTCCTCACCACCGAGCGGCTGGTGCTGCGCCGCTTCACCGCCGCCGACGTGGACGCGCTGGTCGAACTGGACGCCGACCCGGAGGTCACCCGCTACCTCACCGGCGGGCGGGCGACCCCGCGCGAGGTGGTCGAGTCCACCCTGCTGCCGCTCTACCTCGACCACTACCGCCGGTACGGCGACCTCGGCTGGTGGGCCGCCGAGGAGCGGGCGGGCGGGGCCTTCCTCGGCTGGTTCGAGTTCCGCCCGCTGTCCGGCCGCACCGAGGTCGAGCTGGGCTACCGGCTGCGCCGCCCGGCCTGGGGGCGCGGCTACGCCACCGAGGGCTCCCGGGCGCTGATCCGCCGGGGCTTCACCGGCCTCGGCGTCGAGCGGGTGGTGGCGTACACCATGGCGGTCAACCGCGGCTCGCGGCGGGTGATGGAGAAGGCCGGGCTCTCGTACGTGCGGACCTTCCACGAGGACCACCCGGAGGCGATCCCGGGCAGCGAGCACGGCGAGGTCGAGTACGCCCTGGCGGCGGCCGACTGGCGCCCGTAGGGACCGGTGGGGCCGAGGGGGCCGTCCGGCGGTCCGGGATACTGGTGGGCATGAGGCTGACGGAGTTCTGGCGCCGGATGTACGCGCACTTCGGCGAGGCGTACGCGGAGTCCTTCGCGAGCGACCACGTGATGAGCGAGCTCGGCGGACGCACCGTCCGGCAGGCGCTGGAGGCGGGCTGGGAGGCCAAGGACGTCTGGCGGGTGGTCTGCGACACCCAGGGCGTCTCCTCGGTGCTCCGCTGACCCGGCCGGACCGGTTCGACCCGGTCCGGCCCCGGCCGCCGCTCGGCGACCCCTCGCCCGATGCTCGAACGCGCGTCGGGCATGGGTCAGACTGTGCGGGTGGCAAGCAGTGCAGAACAGCAGAATTCGGACAGGTCGGCGCAGGTCGCCGGCGAGGCCGCGGGCCCTACGCCCGCCTCCCCGGGCACCCCGGCCCCGGAGCCGACGCCGGATCGGACCGCGGGGAACGGGCTCTGGGGTTCCGGGATGCCGCGCTGGCTGCCCCGGGCGATGGTGTTGGCGCTGCTCATGGTCGGGCTGTTCCAGCTCGCCGACTGGGCCTTCCACGAGCTGATCGACCTCTTCGTGATGCTGCTGGTCTCCTTCTTCCTGTCGCTGGCGCTGGAGCCGGCGGTGGACCGGATGGCCGCCCGCGGGGTGCGCCGCGGGGTCGGCACCTTCCTGGTCTTCGTCGCGGTGGCGATCGCCGTCGGCGGCTTCCTGACCGCGCTCGGCACCCTGCTGGTCGACCAGGTGGCGAAGATCGCGAGCGACCTCCCGCACCTGCTCGACAACCTGATCGACTGGATCAACCGCACCTTCCACCAGGAACTCTCGCTGGACGAACTGCAGCAGAAGCTGCTCAAGGACTCGGGTGCGATCGAGAACTACGCCCAGTCGGCCGCGGACAACGTCTGGGGTGTCTCCTCGACCCTGATCGGCGGGCTGTTCCAGGCCTTCACGGTCGGCCTCTTCACCTTCTACTTCACCGCCGACGGGCCCCGGGTGCGGCGGACCGTCTGCTCGATGCTGCCGCCCGCCAAGCAGGCCGAGGTGCTGCGGGCCTGGGAGATCGCGCTGGCCAAGACTGGCGGCTACCTCTACTCCCGGGCCCTGCTCGCGGTCGCCTCGGCGGCCGCGCACTGGGTGATGTTCGCGCTGCTCGACCTCCCCTACGCGGCCGCGCAGGCGGTCTGGGTCGGCGTCATGTCGCAGTTCGTGCCGACCATCGGCACCTATCTGGCGGGGGCGCTGCCGGTGCTGGTGGCGCTCACCACCGACGAGCCGGTGGACGCGCTCTGGGTGCTGGTCTTCGTGGTGGTCTACCAGCAGATCGAGAACTACCTGCTGCACCCGCGGATCACCGCGAAGACGGTGGACGTGCACCCGGCCGTGGCGTTCGGCTCGGTGCTCGCGGGCGCGGCGCTGCTCGGCGGGGTCGGCGCGCTGATCGCCATCCCGGCGGCGGCCACCCTGCAGGGCTTCGTCGGCACGTACGTCCGGCGGTACGAGGTGACCGACCCGCGGGTCGACCGCGGTGAGCAGCGCCGGCAGCGGCGGGAGCTGCGCCGGGAGGCGGCGCGCCGGCTGCGGCGGATGGTCGGCGGGGACTCGGAGCGGAAGTAGTCCGGGGCCGCGGTCCGGACCCGGGGTCGATCATGACCCGAACGGCTTAGGCTTGATTCGAACACGTGTTCTTTGTACTCTCCGGCGCAGAGTTCTCCCCAGGCGGAGCCGGGTCGGAGCCGATTGTCGGTGGGACGCGCTAGCGTCGAGGACGATGAAGCGCACAGCACAGAACCCGAGGGTGGAAGCCATGGCAGGTACGGACCGCGAGAAGGCCCTTGAGACGGCGCTCGCCCAGATCGAGCGGCAGTTCGGCAAGGGCTCGGTGATGCGCCTCGGCGAGAAGGCCAACGAGCCGATCGAGGTGATCTCCACCGGGTCCACCGCCCTGGACGTGGCTCTCGGGGTCGGCGGCATCCCGCGCGGCCGGGTGATCGAGATCTACGGTCCCGAGTCCTCCGGCAAGACCACGCTGACCCTGCACCTGGCGGCCAACGCCCAGCGGGCCGGCGGCACGGTCGCCTTCGTCGACGCGGAGCACGCGCTCGACCCGGAGTACGCCAAGAAGCTCGGCGTGGACACCGACGCCCTGCTGGTCAGCCAGCCGGACACCGGTGAGCAGGCCCTGGAGATCACCGACATGCTGATCCGCTCCGGCGCGATCGACCTGGTGATCATCGACTCCGTGGCGGCGCTGGTCCCGCGCGCGGAGATCGAGGGCGAGATGGGCGACTCGCACGTCGGTCTGCAGGCCCGCCTGATGAGCCAGGCGCTGCGGAAGATCGCCGGTGCGCTGAACCAGTCGAACACCACCGCGATCTTCATCAACCAGCTGCGCGAGAAGATCGGCGTGATGTTCGGCTCGCCGGAGACCACGACCGGTGGCCGCGCGCTGAAGTTCTACGCCTCGGTCCGTCTGGACATCCGCCGGATCGAGACCCTGAAGGACGGCACCGAGGCGGTCGGCAACCGCACCCGGGTCAAGGTCGTGAAGAACAAGGTCGCCGCGCCGTTCAAGCAGGCCGAGTTCGACATCCTCTACGGCGTGGGCATCAGCCGCGAGGGCGGCCTGATCGACATGGGCGTCGAGCACGGCTTCATCCGCAAGTCGGGCGCCTGGTACACCTACGAGGGCGACCAGCTCGGCCAGGGCAAGGAGAACGCCCGCAACTTCCTGCGGGACAACCCGCAGCTGGCCGACGAGATCGAGCGGAAGATCAAGAGCAAGCTGGGCATCGGCCCCAAGGTCGAGGAGCCGGCCGAGGCCGCCGCGGACGGCGCCGCCGAGGGCGCGGCCAAGCCGATCACCGCGACCGCCGCCAAGACGGCCGCGGCGAAGAAGACGGCGGCGGCCGCCAAGGCCTGATCCGTTGACGCAGCACAGTGGGCCGACCGGCCCGGAGGACGACGACCACGGGCCGCCGGACTGGTTCGCGGCCGTGGCCGAACCGGAGCCCGCGTCCCGACCCGAGGCCGAGCCCCGATCCGAGGCCGAGCCCGGTCCCGGACGGCGGCGCCGGTCCGCTCCGGCGGTCGCGCCGGAGCGCGCCCGGTCCGCGCGGCGGCCCGCGGCACGCCCGGCGGACGTCGAGGAGCTCGGACTGGTCTCCGCCTCCGAGCTGCCCTCGGGGCGGCGTCGGCGCCGCTCGGCGCTGGTGGCGGAGCAGCCCCCCGGCCGGCCGGCCGGTGAGGGCGACGGGTACGACGGAGCGGGTGCGGCCGGTCACGGGGGTGCGGCCGCCCCCGTTCCGTCGTACCCGGAGGAGCGGCCGAGGCGCCGCTCCGGCCGCACCCGGCGCGGCGGGGCCCGCGAGGGCGCCGATCACGACGGCGGGTGCGGCGAGGACGGCGCCGGCGCCCCGGAGCGGACCGGCGGGGCGTCCCGGCGCGGCCGGGCCGAGGAGCCGGCCGACCCCGAGAGCCAGGCCCGGGACATCTGCCTGCGCCTGCTGACCGGCGCGGCCAAGACCCGCAAGCAGCTCGCCGACGCCCTGCGCAAGCGGGAGATTCCGGACGAGGTCGCCGAGGAGGTGCTGACCCGGCTGGAGGAGGTCGGGCTGATCGACGACGCGGCCTTCGCCCGTGCCTGGGTGGAGTCCCGGCACAGCGTCCGGGGGCTGTCCCGGCGCGCGCTGGCCCAGGAGCTGCGGACCAAGGGCGTCGTGGGGGACCTCGCCGAGCAGGCCCTCGCCCAGGTCGACCCGGACGACGAGACCGAGGCCGCCCGCGCCCTGGTCGAGCGCAAGCTGCGGACCACCCGGGGCCTGGAGCGGCAGACCCGCACCCGCCGGCTGGTCGGGATGCTCGCCCGGCGCGGCTACTCCGAAGGGCTGGCCTTCCGGGTGGTCCGGGAAGCGCTGGACGAGGAGGAGGCCGGTGCCGGGGAGCCGGATGCGGCGTACGGGGACACGGCGGACGGGGGCTGACGCCCGGGTCACCCGGGGTTATCCGAGGGTTGGTCAACTACCTGGCCAGTCTTGACCGTTTCGTAACCCGCGCCTAGCCTCGCACTCAGTGCGGGAGCACGTCGATCATCCCTCGGCCACCCCCGGCCGCGCTCCCGGCCGTGCTCGCGACCGGGTGGTTCCGGGCCGGCCGCGCGACAGTCGGGGCGGCGTGCCGCGGCGGGACGGGGAGTGGGCAGCATGAGGACCGCGGTGAGCGCCGGATCGGCCGCCTCCCTGCTGGTGGCGGCCGTGTCGGCGGCCCTGGTGACGGCCTGGCTGCTGGCCCGGCGGCTCCGGGGCGCGCAACGCCGGGCCGCCGCCGAGACCGAGCGGACGCGGCGGCAGAGCGAGCGGCAGGCGGACCGGCTGCGCGCCGAACTCGACCGGCGCGAGGAGTGGTTGGCCGGGGAGCTCGACCGGCTGCGGGCCCGTGAGGGTGAACTGGCCGAGCGGACCGCCGAGGTGGCGCGCGCCAGGGACACCGCGGAGGAGCTGGTCCGGCACCGGGCGGCCGAACTGGAGCGGACCGCCGGGCTCTCCGCCGCCGAGGCCCGCGCCGAACTCGTCCGCGCCGCCGAGGCGCAGGCCCGCCGGGAGGCGGCGGTCACCGTCCGGGAGATCGAGCGCGTCGCCCGCGAGGAGGGCGAGCAGCGGGCCCGGAACATCGTGGCCGGGGCGATCCAGCGGCTGGCGGCCGAGCAGACCGCCGAGACCGCGGTGTCGGTGTTCCGGCTGCCCGGCGAGGAGATGAAGGGCCGGGTGATCGGGCGCGAGGGCCGCAACATCAAGACCTTCGAGTCCGTCACCGGAGTCAATCTGATCATCGACGACACTCCGTCGGTGGTGCAGCTCTCCTGCTTCGACCCGGTCCGCCGGGAGACCGCCCGCCTCACCCTGGAACAGCTGGTCGAGGACGGCCGGATCCACCCGCTGCGGATCGAGCACGTCCACGCGCGCAGCCGCGCGGAGGTGGAACGCCGCTGTGTGCGGGCCGGCGAGGACGCGCTGCTCGCCGTCCGGGTCGGCGGCATGCACCCGGAGCTGGTCCGCACCCTGGGCACCCTGCGCTACCGGGCCTCGTACGGGCAGAACGTGCTCGGCCACCTGGTGGAGTCGGCGCACCTGGCCGGGATGATGGCCGCCGAGCTCGGGGTGGACCCGGAGCCGGTGCGGCGCGCGGCGCTGCTGCACGACATCGGCAAGGCGCTGACCCACGAGGTCGAGGGCAGCCACGCGGCGGTCGGCGCGGACTTCGCCCGGCGGCACGACGAGCCGGCGGACGTGGTGCACGCGATCGCCGCCCACCACGGCGAGGTGGAGCCGAAGACCGTGGAGGCCGTGCTGGTCCAGGCCGCCGACGCCTGTTCGGGCGGCCGGCCGGGCGCGCGCAAGGAGTCGCTGCAGGCGTACGTGCGGCGGCTGGAGCGGCTGGAGGAGATCGCCCGGGCGCACGACGGCGTGGCCGACGTCTACGCGATGCAGGCCGGCCGGGAGGTCCGGGTGATGGTCCGTCCGGAGGTGGTCGACGACCTCGGGGCGCAGGTGATCGCCCGCGAGGTCGCCAAGCAGGTCGCCGAGGAGCTGACCTACCCGGGCCAGATCCGGGTCACCGTGGTCCGGGAGAGCCGGGTCACCGAGGTCGCCCGGTAGAGCACGTCCTCAGCGCCCGGCGCCGTCACCGCCCCGGGCCGCGGCCGGGCGGGTGGCGGCCGAGTGGGGCGGCGGGGGCTCTGGCTCGGAGCCGCCGGTGAGCGAGGCCGGGCCGCCCCGGGCCCGGTCGGCGAGCGCCTGGAGGTCCTCGCCGTCCACGCCCTGGGTGGTGCCGACCAGGTGGCCGTCGGGCCGGATCAGCAGCACGGTGTGCGGGCCGGCGCCCGGGTAGGCCTCGGTGACCAGGACCTCGGCCGGCACCGGCAGCGCGGCGGCGACCTCGGCCAGCCGGGGCATCAGCCCGGCGCCCAGCCAGCGCTCGGCGGACCAGACGGCGGTGCCGGGGGCGACCAGCAGCAGCAGGAAGCCGGCGCCGAGCCGGGCGTGCAACTGGTCCGGGGTGCCGTCGGTGGCGAGCACCGGAAGGTCCGGGACGAGCACGCCGGGCGCGGTGGCCGGCAGCAGTTCGCTGAGCGAGGTGGCGCTGCGCGCGCCGCGCTGGACGGGGACCCGCCCGGGCACGCCGGAGGGGGCGGCCGGGTAGGCGGGGGCGCCGCCGAACCGGCCGGTGCCGAGGTGGCCGTCGGCGAGCAGCGGCGCGTGCTTGCGGAAGGAGCCGGTGAACAGCGAGCGCCGGGTCTGCGCCCAGCCGCGCAGCGGGCGCAGCAGCGGCATGGACTGGTCGACGGCGCGCAGCCGGGCGCCGACCGCGCCGCGCCGCTCGGCCTCGTAGCCGTCGAGCAGGGAGCCGCCGGGCTGCGGGCCGCCGGAGTGGAGGTGCCAGGCGAGGGCGAGCCGCCAGGCCAGGTTGTCGGCGTCGCGCAGGCCGTCCGCGAGGTTCTGCATGCCGAGCGCGCCGTGCAGGTGGGCGGCGTCGCCGGCCAGGAAGCAGCGGTCGACCCGGAAGCGGGCGGCCAGCCGCTGCTGGGCGGTGTGGTCGGCGGCGGCGAGCAGGTCGAACGTCGGGAGTTCGCCGCACCAGCCGGTGAGGGTGGCGGTGACCCGGGTGAGCAGGGTGTCGCCGGTGACGATGCCGGGCCAGGTGGCGTGCGGGTCGACCGGCTCGGTGACCGCGGGCCGGCCCGGGGGCAGCCGCCAGTCGAGCCGCCAGACGCCGTGCGGCAGCGGGCGGGCGGTGGCCTCGCGGTCGCCGCGCCACGGCGGCTCGCGGTGCAGCCGGGGCTCGGTGAACGGCAGGTCGACCCGGACGGTGGCGACGGCGCTGCGGTCGACGGCGGGGCGGCCGGGGAAACGGATCTTCAGCAGTTTGCGGACGGCCGAGCGGGCGCCGTCGCAGCCCACCAGGTGGCTGCCGCGCCACCAGGTCTCGGTGCCGTCCTTCGGGTTGCGGGTGAGCACGCTGACGCCGTCGCGGTCCTGTTCGAGCCGGGTGACCCGGCTGAGCGGGACCAGCCTGACCAGCGGGGTGCCGGTGAGGGCGTCCTGCAGCCCGCGCTGGAGGCGGTGCTGGGGCAGGTGCAGGACGGGGGTGTCGGAGAGGTCGATCCGGAGCGCCTCCTGGCGGCGGCGCCAGACGGTGAAGGCGTCCCAGCGGGCGGAGTCGGCGACGGCCCGGGGGTAGCCGATCCGGGTGAGGAAGGCGGCGGTGTCGGTACCGAGGACGACGCTGCGCGGGCTCTCGGGGCAGAGCCCGGAGCCCTCGTCGAGGACGACGGTCGGCACCTCGTGCCGGGCGAGCGCGAGGGCCAGGGCCAGGCCGACCGGCCCGGCCCCGACCACGATCACCGGATCCATGCCGTGCCCTTCGGGCCCGGACGGTCCGCTGAGCCGCGGCCGTGGACCTCCGGGTGAGGGCAGGCCGCCGGGCCGCCGTCATATGCCGCGTGGATGCTCCCGGATGGTGTCACGAAGAGCAATGCAACAGTTCACCTGCGTGCCCGTCAAGCAGCAGGTGAAGTGCGCCGGTTCGCGCCGCCTCGTCCGCGTGCCTCGATCCACCGGGCGAGCGCGGTGAGCACCAGGCACATCGCGATGTACAGGGGTCCGATCACCAGGACGACGGGGATGTAGGGGAAGCCCGCGGCGTTCAGCGGCTGGCTGGCGATGGCCTTACCGACGAAGAGCAGCTCGTGGTAGGTGATGATGAAACCGAGCGAGGTGTCCTTGAGGGTGACGACCAGCTGGCCGATCATCGAGGGCAGCATCGAGCGGACCGCCTGCGGGACCAGGATGGTCGTCATCACCTGGGTCTTGCGCAGGCCGAGCGCGTACGCCGCCTCGCCCTGGCCGCGCGGCACCGCGTTCACCCCGGTGCGGATGATCTCCGCCTGCACCGAGCCGTTGTAGAGGGTGAGCCCGAGCACCAGCGCCCACATCGGCTGCTTGGCGAAGAACGCGTAGTAGAGGGCGACGATCAGGATCAGCAGCGGCATCGCCCGGAAGAACTGGACGAAGGCGGTGGCCGCCCAGCGGACCGGCTTGTGGTCGGAGAGCCGCCCGGCGGCGAGCAGCGCGCCCAGCGCCAGCGAGAACACCGCGGCCAGCCCGAAGGCCTCCAGGGTGGAGAGCAGGCCGTCGACGATCCGCTGCTGGACGGTCGTGTACTGGAACGCGTCCCAGAGGCCGGGGTCGAACTGGCCGTTGTCGTTCAGCGCGCTGACGGCGTACCAGAGCAGTCCGGCGATGGCGAGCAGCGACAGCACCCCGAAGATCCGGTAGCGGGTGCGGGCCCGCGGGCCGGGGGCGTCGTAGAGGACGCCCGGTGCGGCGGAGCGGGTGAAGAGGGTGCTCATCGGGCCACCGCCAGTCGGTCTTCGAGGAAGCGGAACAGCAGGGAAACGGCGGCGCTGATCAGCAGGTAGGCGCAGGCCACCCAGAAGAAGATCGCGAAGATCGAGTAGCCGTCCCCGTCGGAGAAGCCCTGCTGGACGCTGTACAGCTCGCTGACGCTGAACGCTCCGGCGATCGCGGAGTTCCTCGGGAGCGCGATGAAGACGCTGCTCATCGGCGCCAGCACGGTGCGGGCGGCCTGCGGCAGGACGACCAGGACGAGCGTCTGGCCGAAGGTCATGCCCAGGCTGCGGGCCGCCTCGGCCTGGCCCAGCGGCACCGTGTTGATGCCGGAGCGCAGCACCTCGCAGACGAACGACGCGGTGTAGCCGCCGAGCGCCAGCACCGCGAAGGTGAGGTGGCTGAAGTGCACGCCCAGCGGCGGCAGGCCGAAGGTCACGGCGAAGAACAGCAGGGTCAGCGGGGTGTTGCGGAAGACGGTCACCCAGGCGGTGCCGAAGGCCCGCAGGACCGGGACCGGGGAGACCCGGAAGGCCGCCAGCAGGGTGCCCAGCAGCAGGGCGAGCAGCGCGCTGAGCGCGCTCAGCTCGATCGTCTGCAGGAAGCCGTCGCGGAACAGCGCGAAGTTGCCGTCCTCGAACAGGAAGCCCATCCGGCGGCCCTCCTCTCAGGGGTTCGTCGACTCGGGGAGCGGGCGGATCAGTAGCGGTCGAGGGCCGGCGGCTGCGGCGCGGTGGAGCCGGAGAGGCCGAGGGTGGCGTCGTAGGCCTTCTTCCAGTCGCCGTTGTCCTGGTGGGCCTTGATCGCGTCGCTGATCGCGTCGCGCAGCGCCTTGTCGTCCTTGTTCAGGCCGACGCCGTAGTTCTCCTTGGTGAAGGGCTGGCCGACCACCTTGAGCTTGGGCGCGTACTTGGAGGCGTAGCCCTTGAGGATGGCGTCGTCGGTGGTGACCGCGTCGACCTCGCCCGACATCAGCTTCTCGACGCAGGCCGAGTAGGTGTCGAACTGGGTGATCTTCGGCGAGTACTTCTCGATGTTCTTGATCGAGGTCGAGCCGGTGGCGGTGCAGACGTTCTTGCCGTTGACCGAGTCCGGGCCGGTGATCGCCGTGTTGTCGGCCTTGACCAGCAGGTCCTGGCCGGCGATGTAGTACGGGCCGGCGAAGGAGACGGTCTTCTTGCGCTCGTCGTTGATGCTGTAGGTGCCGACGTAGAAGTCGATCTGGCCCTTGGAGATGGCCGGCTCGCGCTGCGAGGAGACCAGGGTCTGCCACTTGATCTGCTGCGGGGTGAAGCCGAGGTCGGCGGCGACCATCTTGGCGATCTCGATGTCGAAGCCGCTGCGGTCGCCGCTGGCGAGGTCCTCGAAGCCGAGGAACGGCTGGTCGGCCTTGGCGCCGATGATCAGCTGGCCGCGCTGCTTGGCGGCGGCCAGGATCGCCGAGTCCACCTTGACGTCGGTCTTCACGGTGTAGGTGGGCAGGGCCGGCGCGGCGCTGCCGCCGGACGCGGTGGCGGCGGCACCGGGGGTGCCGTCCTTGCCGCAGGCGGCGGTGGCGGTGAGCGCGACGGCACAGAGCGCGACGGCGAAGGTGCGACGGGTCCTCATGGGGGTCTCCTCGGGCTGGGCCACGGGTCAACCGGGCTCTGGCGAAGGCAGGTCGGAACGGCCGGACGGGGGCCGGCCGGCCGGGCGGGAGGGCGCGCGGCGGCGCCCCCGCCGCCGTTGGCCGGGACCGGTCCGGGGGTCAGTGGTGCAGGATCTTGGAGAGGAAGTCCTTGGCGCGGTCGGAGCGCGGCGCGGTGAAGAAGGCCTCCGGGGTGTTCTGCTCGACGATCCGGCCGTCGGCCATGAACAGCACCCGGTTGGCGGCGGAGCGGGCGAAGCCCATCTCGTGGGTGACGACCACCATCGTCATGCCGTCGGCCGCCAACTGGCGCATGACCTCCAGCACTTCGTTGATCATCTCGGGGTCGAGGGCCGAGGTGGGCTCGTCGAAGAGCATCACCTTGGGGTTCATCGCCAGCGCCCGGGCGATCGCGACGCGCTGCTGCTGGCCGCCGGACAGCTGGGCCGGGTACTTCGCGGCCTGGGCGCCGACGCCGACCCGGTCCAGCAGCTCGCGGGCGGTCGCCGCGGCCTTGTCCCGGGCGATGCCGCGGACCTTCACCTGGCCGAGGACCACGTTCTCCAGCACGGTCTTGTGGGCGAACAGGTTGAAGCTCTGGAAGACCATGCCGACCTCGGCCCGCAGCCGGGCCAGCTCCCGGCCCTCGGCGGGCAGCGGGCGGCCGTCGATGGTGATCGTCCCGGAATCGATGGTCTCCAGCCGGTTGATCGTCCGGCACAGCGTGGACTTGCCGGAGCCGGACGGGCCGATCAGGACGACCACCTCGCCCTGGTGGATCTCCAGGTCGATGTCCTGGAGCACGTGCAGCGCACCGAAGTGCTTGTTCACGTTGCTCAGGACCACCAGGGGAGCGGCGTCGGCACGGGAGTCCTTGTCGAGGCTCGTGGTCATCGCGCCGGCTCCCTCGGGTCGGCCGCAGGGGGTGAACTCCCTTGGGCGGCAATGGTGGTAGGAATCCGAGGGCCGCAACCGGCGGAGTCGCGACCCTCGGTGGGGCGACCATAGGAGTCCTGACGACGCCACGTCAGCCGATCTGAGCGGAACTTGAGGATCACGATCCGGCCACACGGTCGGCGGGTGCTGTTCACCTGGGGCCGATCCGGGCACAGTGACAGCGTCCGCGGCCGCGCCGGGCGTGATCGCGGAGCCCCGGCGGGGCCGGCCGCCCCCGCCACCGCCGCCGCCGGAGCCTGGCGTCCGGGCCGTCCCTGGCCCATACTGCGCAGAACCGGGACCTGCCCGGCAGGGGGAGCGGCCACGACGCACGACGGCCGCGGTACAGACCCCCGGAGAACCGTCCGGGAGAGGAGGAGACCCATGCGACTGCTGCTCGTCGAGGACGACGAACGCGTGGCCGCCGCGCTGGTCGCGGTCCTGGGCCGGCACGGCTTCCAGGTCCGGCACGCCCGCAGCGGCCACGAGGCGCTGGACGCGCTGGTGCCGGACGGCAACGAGCCCTACCGGGTGGTCCTGCTCGACCTCGGACTGCCCGACCGGGACGGCTTCGAGGTCTGCAGCCGGATCCGGGCCGGCAGCGGCGTGCCGGTGATCATGGTGACCGCGCGCGCCGACATCCGCTCCCGGATCCACGGCCTCAACCTCGGCGCCGACGACTACGTGACCAAGCCCTACGACATGGGCGAGCTGCTCGCCCGGATCCACGCCGTGGCCCGCCGCGGCGCGGCCCCCTCCGCCGTCGCCGTGCCCGCCCCGGACGCCGTCCCGCAGCAGCGCGGCCCGCTGGAGTCCCGCGGCATCGTGATCGACCGCGAGCGCCGCCGGGTCAGCGTCGACGGCCGGGACGTCCCGCTCACCCGCAAGGAGTTCGACCTGCTGGCGCTGCTCGCCCAGAGCCCCGGCGTGGTCTACCGCCGCGAGCAGATCTTCAGCGAGGTCTGGCGCAGCGGCTGGGAGGGCAACGGCCGCACCCTGGAGGTGCACATCGGCTCGCTGCGCACCAAGCTCGCCCTGCCCGGCCTGGTCGAGGCCGTCCGCGGCGTCGGCTACCGCCTGATACCCGAGTGCCCGACCGCCGCCGACCCCGCGCCCCCGGCCCGCGCGGAGCACTGACCGCACGTGCGCACCCGCCTGCTCGGCATCCTGCTGGCGCTGATGCTCTGCGTGCTCGCCGCGCTCGGACTGCCGCTCGCGGCGGCGTTCGCGGCCGCCGAGCAGAGCCGGGTGGTCGTCGACCGGCTGGACGACGCGGCCCGGTTCGCCCAGGACCTGCCGACCTCCGGCGTCTCCGGCCTGGAGTCGGCGCTCAAGGGCGAGCCGCAGCCCGCCCCGGGCGACCTCAGCCGCCGGCACGCGCTGGACGCCGAGGTGGCGCGCTACCACGAGCTCTACGGGGTGCGGATCGGCATCTTCCAGCGCGACGGCATGCCGCTCGCGGTGGCCCCGACCGGCTGGCGGGTGCCCTCCGGGGGCTGGGCCGACCAGGCCTTCCAGGAGGCGCTGGACGGCCGGCGCAGCCACAACCCGCCGCAGGTGTGGCCGTGGACCCCGGACCGCACGCTCACCGTCGCCACCCCGGTGGTCCGCGACGGCGACGTGGTCGCCGTGGTGCTCAGCGAGTCCCCGACCGGTGCGCTGCGCGCCCGGGTGGTGCGCAAGTGGCTGGTGATCGGGGCCGGCGAGGCCGCCGCGATGATCGTCGCGGTGCTGCTCGCGGCCCGGCTCACCGCATGGGTGCTGCGCCCGGTCCGCACCCTGGACCGGGCCACCCACGACATCGCCACCGGCCGGATGAACGCCCGGGTGGCGCCCGGCGGCGGGCCGCCCGAGCTGCAGCGGCTCGCCCGCTCGTTCAACGAGATGGCCGACCACGTGGTGCTCGCCCTGGACCAGCAGAAGGCCTTCGTCGCCGACGCCTCGCACCAGCTGCGCAACCCGCTGGCGGCGCTGCTGCTGCGGGTCGAGCTGCTGGGCCTGGAGCTGCCGGAGGGGCACGAGGAGGAACTCGGCGGGGTCCGCGAGGAGGGCGCCCGGCTGGCCCGGGTGCTGGACGACCTGCTGGGGCTGGCCACCGCCGAGCACGCCCGCCCCGAACCCGAGCCCACCGACCTGGCCGTGCTCGCCCTGGACCGGGTGGACGCCTGGCGGCCGCTGGCCGGGCAGCGCGGGATCGAGCTGGTCTGGGAGGGCCCGGCGCTGGCGCTCGGCCTGGCCGACCCGATCGGCTTCGGCAGCGCGCTGGACGCGGTGCTCGACAACGCGCTGAAGTTCGGCCCCGAGGGGAGCCGGGTGCGGGTGCTGGTCGCGGCCCGGCGCGACGAGGTCGCGGTGACCGTCTCCGACCAGGGCCCCGGCCTCACCGAGGAGGAGCTGGCCCGGGCCGGCGACCGCTTCTGGCGCAGCCCGCGCCACCAGAACGTGGACGGATCGGGCCTCGGCCTGTCGATCGCCCGCACCCTGCTCCAGGCGGCCGGCGGCTCGCTCACCTTCGGCACCGCGACCCCGTCCGGCCTCGCCGTCACCCTTGCGGTGCCCCGGGCCGGGCGCAAGAAGCCCTAGTCAGGGCCCGGTCAGGGCTTCACCGAGCGGTAGTAGCGGGCGGCGCCCTCGTGCAGGGGGAGCGGGTCGGTGTAGACGGCGGTGCGCAGGTCGACCAGCTGGGCGGCGTGCACCTGGGCGCCGATCTGGTCGCGGCTGTCGATCACCGCCCGGGTCATGCCCTGGACCAGGTCGGCGTTCACATCGGCCCGGGTGATCAGCAGGTTGGGCACGGCGACGGTGGCGACCGCGTCCTGGGGCTCGGCGTTCGGGTAGGTGCCCTTCGGCATGGTGGCCGCCCGGTAGGCGTCCGTCCCGCCGCCCTCGACCAGGTGGATCGCCTCGGCGAGGTCGCTCAGCGGCACGACCCGGATCCGGACGTGCTCGGACAGCGCGGTGAGCGCGTTGGTCGGCAGGCCGCCGGACCAGAAGAACGCGTCCAGCCGGCCGGCCCGCAGCTCGTCGGCCGCGTCGCCGATGCCCAGGAAGGCCGGCTTGATGTCGCGGTCCGGATCCAGTCCGGCCGCCGCCAGCAGCCTGCGGGTCACCAGGTTCACGCCGGAGAGCGACTGGCCGACGCCGACCCGCAGGCCCTTGAGGTCGGCGGCGCGGTGCACCGGGGAGCCGGCCGGGACGATCAGCTGCAGGTAGTCGTCGTAGAGCCGGGCGATGGCCCGCAGCTTCTCCCGGCCCGGGCCCGTGTACTGGGCCACGGCGTCGGCGGTGGCGATCGCGAAGTCGTCCCGGCCCGAGGTGACCCGGGCCAGGTTGTCGAGCGAGCCCTCGGAGTTGTCCAGCTCCAGCCGCACCCCCGGCATCGCCTTGGCGAGGTGGGCGTCCAGCAGCTGTCCGTACCGGTCGTACACCCCCTGCTTGACGCCGGTGGCCAGCCTGGTCTCGCCGTACGGGCGGCCGGTCGGACCGCTCGCGGACAGCCACCAGCCGCCCAGGCCCGCGACCAGGAGCACCAGGGCCAGCACGATCCGCCACAGCGGCCGGCGGGCCGCGGCGCGGAGGCGGGAGGGAGTGCGGGAGGCCATGCAGGGATAGTGCCAGGCGAGTGCGGGGAACGGGAGGGGAAAACCTCTTCGCGGGTGCCCGTACCCTGGTCGGGTGAGCGGTGACAGCGGATCGAAGAGCTACAAGGTCGTCACGTACGGCTGCCAGATGAACGTCCACGACTCCGAGCGGCTCTCCGGGCTGCTGGAGGACGCGGGGTACGTCAAGGCGGGGCAGGACGGCGACCCGGACCTGGTGGTGTTCAACACCTGCGCGGTGCGGGAGAACGCCGACAACAAGCTGTACGGCAACCTCGGGCAGCTCGCCCCGGTCAAGAGCCGCCACCAGGGCATGCAGATCGCCGTCGGCGGCTGCCTGGCGCAGAAGGACCGCGACACCATCGTCCGCAAGGCCCCCTGGGTCGACGTGGTCTTCGGCACCCACAACATCGGCCACCTGCCGGCCCTGCTGGAGCGCGCCGCGGTCGAGCGGAAGGCCCAGGTCGAGATCCTGGAGTCGCTGGAGACCTTCCCCTCCACGCTGCCCACCCGCCGGGAGTCCGCCTACGCCGCGTGGGTCGCGATCTCGGTCGGCTGCAACAACACCTGCACCTTCTGCATCGTCCCCGCGCTGCGCGGCAAGGAGGAGGACCGCCGTCCCGGCGACGTCCTCGCCGAGATCGAGGCGCTGGTCGACGAGGGCGTCATCGAGGTCACCCTGCTCGGCCAGAACGTCAACGCCTACGGCTCCGACCTGGGCGACCGCGAGGCCTTCTCCAAGCTGCTGCGCGCCGCCGGGCAGATCGAGGGCCTGGAGCGGATCCGCTTCACCTCGCCGCACCCGCGCGACTTCACCGACGACGTGATCGCCGCGATGGCCGAGACCCCGAACGTGATGCACCAGCTGCACATGCCGCTGCAGTCCGGCTCGGACACCGTGCTCAAGGCGATGCGCCGCTCCTACCGGCAGGAGCGATTCCTCGGCATCATCCGCAAGGTGCGGGAGGCGATGCCGGACGCGGCGATCTCCACCGACATCATCGTCGGCTTCCCCGGCGAGACCGAGGAGGACTTCGAGGAGACCATGAAGGTCGTCCGCGAGGCCCGCTTCACCAACGCCTTCACCTTCCAGTACTCCAAGCGCCCCGGCACCCCGGCCGCCGAGATGGACGACCAGATCCCGAAGGCGGTCGTCCAGGCCCGCTACGACCGGCTGATCGCCCTCCAGGAGGAGATCTCCTGGGAGGAGAACAAGAAGCAGGTCGGCCGCACCCTGGAGATCCTGGTCGCCGAGGGCGAGGGCAAGAAGGACGACCGGACCGACCGGCTCTCCGGCCGCGCCCCCGACAACCGGCTGGTGCACTTCACCCGGCCCGCCGAGCCGGTCCGGCCGGGCGACACGGTCACCGTGGAGATCACCTACGCCGCCCCGCACCACCTGCTGGCCGAGGGCCCGACGCTCGCGGTGCGCCGCACCCGGGCGGGTGACGCCTGGGAGAAGCGCCAGGCCGGGCCCGCCGCCAAGCCGGCCGGCGTGATGCTGGGCCTGCCGTCCGTCGGCGCCCCGGTGGCGCTGCCACTGGCCGCCCCGGCCGGCGGCGCCTGCTGCGGGGACTGACCCCGCCGCCGCGTGAGCGGCCCGGTGGGACCCTCCGGTCCCGCCGGGCCGTTCCGCGTTCTTGGTTAGAGTGATCCGCATGCTGGTTGCCGCCGCCGTCTGCCCCTGTCCGCCGCTGCTCGTCCCGGAGGTCGCCGCCGGGGCGGCGGCCGAGCTGGAGCCGCTGCGCGCGGCCTGCGACGAGGCGCTCGGGGTGGTGCTCGCGGCCGCTCCGGAACTGCTCGTGGTGGTCGGCACCGGGCCGGAGGCCGAGGTGTGGACCGAGGGCGGGGCCGGCTCGTTCCACCGCTACGGCGTGCCGCTGGTGGCCGCGCTGCCGGGCGGCCGGGCCGAGGGGCCGGAGCTGGCGCCCTCGCTGACCGTCGGCGCCTGGCTGCTCGGGCGGGCCGGGGTGACGGTGCCGACGCACGCCTGCGCGGTGCCGGCCGACGCGCCCGCCGACCGGATGCTCGGGCTGGGCCAGGGGCTGGCCCAGCTGGCCGACCGGGTCGGGCTGCTGGTGATGGGGGACGGCAGCGCCTGCCGGTCGCTGAAGGCGCCCGGCTACCTGGACGAGCGCGCCGAGGGCTTCGACGCGGGGCTCGCGCGGGCGCTGGGCTCCGCGGACACCGCCGCGCTGGCCGCGCTGGACGCGGGACTGGCCGCCGAGCTGAAGGCCGAGGGCCGGGCGCCCTGGCAGGTGCTGGCCGGCGCCGCCGAGGGCGCCGGCCTCACCGCGCGGCTGGGCTACCGGGACGCGCCGTACGGCGTGGGGTACCTGGTCGCCTCCTGGAGCTGAGCCGCCGGGCCGGTCAGGCGGGCGGGGTGGTGCCCGGGCCGGTGCCGGTGCCGGGGTCGGTGCCCGGGCCGGGGCCGGGGCCCTCGGGCTTGTGGGCGAAGTCGTCCACGGCGCCCTTGGCCTTGCTGGTGCCGTGCTCGATCTTCTCCGTGTACTTGCCCTTGGTGGCCTTGTCGATCGCGCCGCCGGCCTTCTCCACCGCGCTCCCGATCTGATCGCTGTGCTTGCCGGCGAACTCGCTGGCCTTGTCCTTGAGCTCCTCGGCCTTGCCCTTGAGGTTGTCCATCAGACCCATGACGCCTCACCGTTCCTCTCTGTCTCTCTCACAACGTCCGTCAGGGCGGAACCGTTCGCAACGGGACGGGTCGGTCGAAACCGGGGAAACCGGGTGCAACCGGCCGGGCCGACGGCGGACCGGCGTTCCCTGGCAGACTTGACCGGTGAGCAGCTCCACCACCGCCCAGTCCGCCCGCCCCCGCGTCGTGTCGGTCGTCGGCGCGACCGCCGCCGGAAAGTCCGACCTGGCCGTCGCCCTGGCCCGCGCCCTCGGCGGCGAGGTGATCAACACCGACTCGATGCAGCTCTACCGCGGCATGGACATCGGTACCGCCAAGCTCACCGAGGAGGAGCGCGGCGGCATCCCGCACCACCTGCTGGACATCTGGGACGTCCGCGAGGCCGCCAGCGTCGCCGAGTACCAGCGGCTGGCCCGGGCCGAGATCGACCGCCTGCTCGCGGCCGGCCGCACGCCCGTGCTGGTCGGCGGCTCCGGCCTGTACGTCCGGGCGGCGATCGACGAGATGGAGTTCCCGGGCACCGACCCGGCGGTCCGGGCCCGGCTGGAGGAGGAGCTGGAGCAGGCCGGCCCGTACGCGCTGCACCGGCGGCTGGCGGAGCGGGACCCGGCCGCGGCCGAGGCGATCCTGACCAGCAACGGCCGGCGGATCGTCCGGGCGCTGGAGGTCATCGAGATCACCGGGCAGCCGTTCACCGCGAACCTGCCGAGCAACACGGCCGTGTACGACGCGGTGCAGATCGGCGTCGCCGTGCCGCGTCCCGAGCTGGACGAGCGGATCACCCTGCGGGTGGACCGGATGTGGCGGGCCGGGCTGCTCGACGAGGTGCGGGAGCTGGAGGGGGCCGGGCTGCGCGAGGGCCGGACGGCCTCCCGGGCGCTCGGCTACCAGCAGATGCTCGACCACTTCGCCGGCCTGTGCACGGAGGACGAGGCGCGCGCCGAGACGGTCCGGGCCACCAAGCGGTTCGCCCGCCGGCAGGAGTCCTGGTTCCGCCGGGACGACCGGATCCACTGGCTCGCGCGGCCGGCCGGTACCGACCCGGTGGAGCTGCTGGACCGCTCGCTGGAGCTGATCGACCGTCAGGAACTCGCCGCCCGGTAGGCGCTTTCCGGCCATTCGGCGGTGCAGTTGCGCGCGCAGAAGGCCGTGCAGGACGGCATGGCGGTCACGGCCGGATCACGTGATGGCCACGGATCACCCGTCGGCCCCGGTCAGGCCCGGAACGCCACTCTGGACATGCCATCATCGATGTCATAAGGGCCGGCCCGGGCGGGTCGGCCGCGCCCGGCCGCGAGTCGCACTCGTGTCGAACTGTCAGGGGAGGCCGCGTGTCCACGGGTACCGGCCCCGATACCGGCCAGACCGCCGGGTCCGTCAAGGGCGCGCCCGGCAGCGGCGGCAGTGCCACGGCGCAGGCCGCCGGACTCGACGCCTCGACGCTGCCCGACCTGCCGGTGCTGCCCGGCCTCGACGCGCCCACCTCCTACGCGGTCGCGCTGCCGGTCCTGGACACCAACGCCCCCGCCGGCGCGGTGCACGAGCGGGAGATCCGGCCGCGCCGCCGGCTCCGCTGGTGGCAGATCCTGCCGATCGCCCTGCTGGCCACCACCGGCTCGCTGATGTTCGCCTTCCCGCTGGCCTTCGGCTCGGCCGGGGCGGGCTCGGCGATGATCGGGATGCTCGGCCTGCTGCTCACCGCGGCCTCGCTCGGCTGGGGTGCGATGGCGGCCCGGCACGCGGGGTACAAGTGGCCCGGCCTGCCGCGCCGCGGCACCGGTGAGCGGGCCGGGTGGAAGGCGATCGTGATCTACACCCTGATCATGCTGGCCGCCTGCGCGCTGGCCCTGTGGCGGGTCGTCCGGCTCTCCGGCTGACGCGCCCGCCCGGCGGGGGGCACCCCCTCCTCGGTACCATCGGGAGGGTGACCGCATCCTCCGCGCAGCCCGTCGGCCTCCCCTTCCTCAAGGGGCACGGCACCCAGAACGACTTCGTCATCGTCCCGGACCCGGACGGTCGGCTGGCCATCGGCCCCGAGGCCGTGGCCGCGCTGTGCGACCGCCGGTCGGGCATCGGCGGCGACGGACTGCTGCGCGTGGTGCGCTCCGCCGCCGAGCCGGTGGCGGCCGACCAGGCCGACCTCGCCGAGTGGTTCATGGACTACCGCAACTCCGACGGCTCGATCGGCGAGATGTGCGGCAACGGCATCCGGGTCTTCGCCCGCTACCTGGTCGAGGCCGGGCTGGCGAAGCCGGGCGAGCTGCCGGTGGCCACCCGGGCCGGCCTGCGGACCGTGCGGGTCGCCGAGGACGCCGAGGACGGCACGCCCGGCGAGATCACCGTCGACATGGGGCGCGCGCTGCTGCCCGGCCCGGACGGGATCGAGGTGGCGGTCGGCGGGCGCAGCTGGCCGGCCCTGAACGTCAACATGGGCAATCCGCACGCGGTCGCGTTCGTCGAGAGCCTGGAGCACGCCGGCGAGCTGCGGACCGCGCCGCCGGTGAGCCCCGAGGGCGTCTACCCGGAGGGCGTCAACGTCGAGTTCGTGGTGGACCGCGGGCCGCGGCACGTCGCGATGCGGGTGCACGAGCGCGGCTCCGGCGAGACCCGCTCCTGCGGCACCGGCGCGTGCGCCGTCGCGGTGGCCGCCGCCCGGCGGGACGGCGCGGACCCCGCGGTCACCGGCGAGGCGGTGACCTACGCGGTGGACGTGCTGGGCGGCCGGCTGACGATCACCGAGTACCCGGACGGCCGGGTGGAGAAGACCGGCCCGGCGGTCATCGTCGCCCGCGGCGAGCTGGACCCGGCCTGGTCGGCGCTGGTCCGGGGGGCCTGACCGGCCGTCACCCGGCGACGACCGCTCAGTTGTGCGGGCCGGTCACGGCCGGCCCGCGTTTCCCCAATTCCTCCGGAATCGAATCCCCCCGTTCGGGTGATACCCATGACGGACGGGAAGCGGGGCCTCGCGGAACGTGCTCTGCTCGGTAGCATGGACCACCGGGTCGGCCCACGCCCCCGGTACTGCTGCCGGAGGTGCCGATGACCATCGAAGCCGGGCAGCCCCTGGCGGGGCAGCCGACGTCCGAACGGCAAGCCGGGCCCAGGCGCCCGCTCGGCGGGCTGGGCCGGGCCGCGCTCGGCCGCGCCGGGCGCGCCGCGCTGCTGGCCACCGGCCGCCCGCCAGTGCCGGACGCCCTCGAACCGCTGGTCCGGGCCCACCGCAGACACCATCCGCAGGCCGACCTCGGCCTGCTCGGGCGCGCGTACCGGCTGGCCGAGGCGAGCCACCGCGGCCAGAAGCGCAAGAGCGGCGAGCCGTACATCACCCACCCGCTGGCCGTCACCGTGATCCTGGCCCAACTCGGCGCCGGGACGACCACCTTGGTCGCCTCGCTGCTCCACGACACGGTCGAGGACACCGAGTTGACGCTGGAGCAGGTGGCCGAGGGGTTCGGGCCCGAAGTCGCCTATCTGGTCGACGGGGTGACGAAGCTGGAGAAGGTGGACTTCGGCGCGGCGGCCGAGGCGGAGACCTTCCGCAAGATGCTGGTCGCCACCGGGGACGACGTCCGGGTGATGGTCATCAAGCTCGCCGACCGGCTGCACAACATGCGCACCATCCGGCACATGAAGCCGGCCAGCCAGGTGCGGATCGCCAAGGTCACCCGGGACGTGCTGATCCCGCTGGCCGAACGGCTCGGGATCCAGGTGCTCAAGGCGGAGCTGGAGGACATCGTCTTCGCCACCCTGCACCCCGAGGAGCACGCCCGTACCCGCGCCCTGCTCGGCCGGCACGAGACCGGGCCGGACACCCTGCTGGCGCCGTTCGCCCGGACCCTGGCCCGCCAGCTCGCCGAGGCGGGGATCGCCGCCGAGGTCACCGTCCGCCCCCGGCACTGCGTCTCGCTGCACCGGGTGCTGCTCAAGCGGGCCGCCGCCCCGGGGCCGGACGGCAAGCCGCAGGGGCCGCAGCCGGCCGACTTCGGGCGGCTGCTGGTGGTGGTCGAGGAGAACGCCGACTGCTACGCGGTGCTCGGCGAGCTGCACACCTGCTGGACCCCGCTGCCGGGGGAGTTCAAGGACTTCGTGGCCGCGCCGAAGTTCAACCTCTACCAGTCCCTGCACACCGCGGTGGCGCTGGCCGGCGGCGCGGTGGTCGAGGTGCTGGTGCGCACCCGCCGGATGCACGGGGTCGCCGAGACCGGGGTGGTCGCGCTCGGCGACCCGCGCCAGCCCGGGACCGGCGGCGACCAGGGCCGGGACGAGCTGGACCGCACCGACCCGGCCCGGCCCGGCTGGCTCTCCCGGCTGCTGGAGTGGCAGCAGGAGACCCCGGACCCGGACGCCTTCTGGTCCGCGCTCACCGCCGACCTGGCCGGGGACCGCGAGATCACCGTGGTCACCGAGCGCGGCGAAACGCTTCAGCTCCGGGCCGGCGCCACCTGTGTGGACGCCGCCTACCTGCTCGGCGAGGAGACCGGCCACCGCTGCATCGGGGCCCGGGTGAACGGCCGGCTCGCCGCGCTCTCCACCGTGCTGCACGACGGCGACCGGGTGGCCATCCTCACCGAGGAGACCGCCGGCCCGGCGCCCGAGTGGCTCGCGCACGCCCGCACCCCGGGCGCCCGGCTGGCCATCGAGCGCTGGCTGGCCGACCACGCGCCGCGCCGCCCGGTGGTGCGCACCGGCCCCTCCGCCGGGCAGCCCGCGCCGCCGGACCGCCCGGTCGCGGCCGGCCGGCCGGCCGCCCCGGTCGCCGTGGAGGGCCGCCCCGGGGCGCCCGTGCGGCTGGCCCGCTGCTGCACCCCGGTGCCGCCGGACGAGATCGCCGGCTACCCGATCCGCGGCGGCGCGGTCGCCGTGCACCGGGCCGGCTGTCCGGCGGGTGAGCGGATGCGGGCCGACGGGCGCGACGCCCTGGACGTCCGCTGGCGCCCCGGCGGCGCCCCGGCCGGCGGCTACCGGGCCACCCTGCGGGCCGAGGCGCTGAACCGGCCCCGGCTGCTGGCCGACCTCACGGCGGCGATCTCGGCGGAGGGCGTCGGGATCGTCTCGGCCGAGGTGGAGCCGCCCCAGGAGCTGCGGGTGCGGCACACCTACACCGTCGAGCTGCCGGACCCGGCCGTGCTGGCCGCCGTGCTGCGGGCCATGCTGCGGGTGTCCGGGGTGTACGACGTGGAGCGCCCGTACGCCCCGGCGGGCGGCGGCCCGGGCCGGGCCCCGCACACCCCGGCGGTCCGGCCGGCGGAGGACCCTCCGGCCGCACCGGCGCAGCCGGAGGAAATGGGGATGACCGGCGCGCGCCCGGCGTGCGACCATCATGGGGAATTCACGGCCGGACCGCGGCGTTGACCGGGCGGAGGAGTCTCAGCCCGACCCGCGGCCCCGAGGGGTAGCTCACACCTCGCCCGAGTGGTAGACGGGGCGGCAGCTGGGCAGACTCCGGGTACGACCGTCCGTACGGTCGTGCGCAGGCCAACCGTTTCCAGCAGCCAAAGGACAGAATGACCTCCACGTTCGACACCCGCGACCACGCCGACGCCCCGCGCCGCTTCGACGGTCTGCGGGCGGAAGCCCTCATGGACGAGGACCTCGCGGCCATCGACGAGGACCGCGGCCACCACTACGACGGCGACCAGTACGACCGCAGCGAGCGCGCCGCGCTCCGTCGTGTCGCCGGCCTCTCCACCGAACTCCAGGACGTCACCGAGGTCGAGTACCGCCAGCTCCGACTGGAGCGCGTGGTGCTCGTCGGCGTCTGGACCGACGGCACGCTGGAGGAGGCGGAGAACTCGATGGCCGAGCTCGCCGCACTGGCCGAGACGGCCGGCTCCGAGGTGCTGGACGGCGTCATCCAGCGCCGCGACAAGCCCGACGCGGCCACCTACATCGGCTCCGGCAAGGCCCAGGAACTGCGCGACATCGTCGCCTCCACCGGGGCCGACACCGTGGTGTGCGACGGTGAGCTCACCCCGGGCCAGCTGATCCACCTGGAGGACGTGGTCAAGGTCAAGGTCGTCGACCGGACGGCCCTGATCCTGGACATCTTCGCCCAGCACGCCAAGTCCCGCGAGGGCAAGGCGCAGGTCTCGCTCGCCCAGATGCAGTACATGCTGCCGCGGCTGCGCGGCTGGGGCCAGTCGCTCTCCCGGCAGATGGGTGGTGGCGGCTCCGGCTCGTCCGGCGGCGGCATGGCCACCCGCGGTCCCGGTGAGACCAAGATCGAGACCGACCGGCGCCGGATCCGCGAGAAGATGGCGAAGCTCCGCAGGGAGATCGCCGACATGAAGAAGGGCCGCGACACCAAGCGCCGGGAGCGCAAGCGCCACCAGGTGCCGTCGGTGGCCATCGCCGGGTACACCAACGCCGGCAAGTCCTCCCTGCTCAACCGGCTCACCGGCGCGGGCGTGCTGGTGGAGAACGCGCTGTTCGCCACCCTCGACCCGACCGTGCGCCGGGCGCAGACCCCGAGCGGCCGGGTCTACACCCTGGCCGACACCGTCGGCTTCGTCCGGCACCTGCCGCACCACCTGGTCGAGGCGTTCCGCTCCACCATGGAGGAGGTCGCCGACGCGGACCTCATCCTGCACGTGGTGGACGGCTCGCACCCCGAGCCGGAGACGCAGCTGGCTGCCGTCCGCGAGGTCGTCGTCTCGGTCGACGCGCAGAACGTGCCGGAGATCGTGGTGATCAACAAGGCCGACGCCGCCGATCCGCACGTCCTGCAGCGCCTGCTGCGCCGCGAGCCGCACGCGATCGTGGTGTCGGCCCGCACCGGCGAGGGCATCGACGAGCTGCTCAAGCTCATCGACGACGAGCTGCCGCGCCCGGCCGTCGAGGTGCACGTGCTCGTCCCGTACACCCAGGGCGCGCTGGTGTCCCGGGTGCATGCCGAGGGCGAGCTGCTCGGCACCGAGCACACCGGCGAGGGCACCCTGCTGCACGCCAAGGTGCCGGCCGAGCTGGCCGCCGAGCTGGAGCACTTCGCGGTGGCGCTGACCCCGCAGGGCTGAGCCTCCGCACCGCGCGAACGGGCCCCGGTTCCCTCCTGTGAGGGGGAACCGGGGCCCGTCCCGTGTCCGGCGGCTACTTCTTCTTCGAGATCCAGTCCAGCGCCTGCTTGGCGACCGTCTCCAGGTACGGCCCGCTCAGCGAGGTGTGCTCCTGGGTGCCGATCGAGGTGTTGGAGACCAGCGCGAGCTTCCCGTCCGGCATCGGCGCGAACCAGCCGCCGCCGCTGGAGCCCTGGGTCATGTTGCAGCCGACGGTGAGCATCGACGGGCGCTTCGGGTCGAAGGAGAGCCGGGTCGGCTTCCCGCCCTCGCACTTGTAGAGCTCCTGGCCGTCGAACGGCTTGTAGAGCGGGTAGCCGATCGCGGTGACGGCGAGCTTGTCGCGCGGTGCGTCGAACCAGACCGGGACCGCCCCGCCGACCGTCTCCTCCAGCGACTTCCCGCTGTCGTTCTGGTTGCTCACCCGCATGATCGCGAAGTCGTACTGGTTCGCCGCGTCACCGGTGCCGCCGCCCTCGACCAGCCACTGCGGCGAGGTCACCACGTCCTTGGCCCACCAGGTGCCGAGCGGCGCCAGCTCGGACAGCGGGGCCTTCTTGCCGCCGCTGGAGGCGCCCGAGTTGTTGTAGGCCGGGACGAAGACCAGGTCCTTGAAGTAGCTGCCGCCCTTGCCCGGGTGGACGCAGTGGCCGGCCGTCCAGACCAGGTTGCTCTTCCCGGGGTGCGCCGGGTCCTGGATCACGGTGGCCGAGCAGTTGCCGCGGCCGCCCTCGGCCGAGAAGAAGATCTTCCCGGAGGGCTGCTTGGTGTACGGGCGCGGCACCGGAACGGCCTTGACCAGCGGCGGCTCGGGGTCGGTGACCCCGGCGTCGTCGGCGGGCTTGGCGGTGGGCGGCGCCGGGTCGGCGGGCTTGGAGTCGCCCATCTTGTCCGGGTTCCAGAAGTCCTTGACGATCGGGTTGTTGAAGACGTGCTTGGACGCCCAGTTGTCCCAGTCCTCGAACTTCCACTTCGTCAGGTCGTCCCAGCTCTTCGGCAGGCCTTCCAGCAGGCCGGTCGGCAGGCCCGAAGGCAGGGTGATGCCGCCGATCACGCCACTGCCGCCCCCCGCGGCGGTGGCGGAGGCGGTGGCGCCGCCGGAGGGCGGCGGCGCGGCGGTGCCGCCGCCCGAAGGCCCGTCCGGGCCGCAGGCGGTGACGGCGAACAGGGTCCCCGCGGCGAGGAGCGCCGCCGCGGCTGACCGGTGGATCGCTGGCATGGTGCTGTCCCCCTGGTAGTTCGGTGTGGGCGGCGGACCGCCGTTCTGGAGTCTGCCACTGGTGATCTGGACGGCCCCGGGCGGCCCCGGGTTCCGGTTCCGGGCGAGGGTCACCGATCCGTGACGCGGGGACGGGCGGGCGGTCCGTGCGACGGGCCCGTGTTCGCCCCGGGGCGTGCACAATCGCCGATCTTCACCCGGACGAGTGAGCGGTCCTTGTGATCACCCCTCAGGGATAGGTAACCCTTACCTGACGCGACGGTGCGAGCGCGCGCCAGTTCCCTCCACCCCCTGCGCGTCGGCACTCCACGCGCATCAAGGAGCAGCATTGAGCACCGCCCTGACCGGAGCCCCGATCCACTTCCCGGCCCCCCGCCCCGCCCCCGCCCCCACCGCGACCAGCGCCGCGGGCCCGGCCCCGGCGCCGTCCGACCGGCTGCTCCACCCGGACCCGTCCGTCGCCGCCGAGCAGGCCGCCCTGGAGGCCCTGCTGCGCTGCTGGGCCCGCGAGACCGGCGCCGCCCCCGGCCCCGACGGGTACCTGCGGATCGCCGTCCTCGGCGGCGCCGCCCGGCTCTCCGCCCCGGTCCGGCACTGGTCGCCGGCCGGCTGGCACCGCTTCGGCCCGGCCACCCTCGCGGCCGGCGGGGCCGACGAGGCGGAGGACTTCTGCGACGCCCCGGTGGACGCCGTCACCGCCGCCGCCCTGCTCGCCGCCGCGGCCGCCGACCGGCCCGACCCCGGACAGGTCGCCGACCTCGCCGCCCGGGTCGCCGACTCGGTGGTCCGCACCGCCGACATCCTCGCCCACCACCGCGCCGCCACCGCCCCGGTGCCCGGCGGCCCCGAGCGCTCGGAGTTCCTCGCCGCCGAGCAGTCCCTGCTGCTTGGGCACCCGATGCACCCCACGCCGAAGAGCCGCGACGGCCTCGGCCCCGCCCAGAGCGCCGCCTACTCGCCCGAACTGCACGGCTCCTTCCAGCTGCACTGGTACGCCGTCGACCGGGACCTGCTCGCCGCCGGCTCCGCCGTCCCCGAGGCCGCCGACCGGATCACCGCCCGGCTGCTCGACGACCCCGCGCTGTTGCCGCCCGGCACCGCCGCCCTGCCGCTGCACCCCTGGCAGGCCCGCGAACTCGCGCATCGCCCGGCCGTCGCCGAGCTGCTCGCCGAGGGCCGGCTGCACGACCTCGGCCCGGCCGGCGACCCCTGGTACCCCACCTCCTCGGTGCGCACCGTCTACCGGCCCGGCACCCCCTGGATGCTCAAGCTCTCGCTGGGCCTGCGGATCACCAACTCCCGCCGGGAGAACCTCCGCAAGGAGCTCCACCGCGGCCTGGAGATGCACCGGCTGCTGGAGAGCGGCCTCGCCGCCGAGTGGCGGGCCGCCCACCCCGGCTTCGACGTCGTCCGCGACCCCGCCTGGATCGGCGTCGACCACCCCGGACTCGGCGACCCGGGCGGCCTGGACACCGTGCTGCGCGCCCAGCCCTTCGCCCCGGGGGAGCGCGCCTACTGCGTGGCCGGCCTGGTCGCCGAACGGCCGCACGGCGCCCGCGGCGGCGACCCCGTCCCCTCCCGGCTCGGCGACCTGCTGCGCGCGCTCGCCGCCCGCACCGGCCGCCCGCTGCCCACGGTGGCCGCCGAATGGTTCCTGCGCTACCTGGACGCCGTCGTGCTGCCCGTCCTCTGGCTGGACGGCGTGGCCGGCATCGCCCTGGAGGCCCACCAGCAGAACAGCCTGGTGCTGCTGGACGCCGCAGGCTGGCCGGAGGGCGGCCGCTACCGCGACAACCAGGGCTACTACTACCGGCGGAGCGCCGCCGACCGGCTCACCGCCCGGCTGCCCGGCCTCGGCGCGCACAGCGACACCTTCCTCGACGACCCGGTGATCGACCACCACTTCGCCTACTACCTGGGCATCAACCACGTGCTCGGACTGGTCGGCGCGCTCGGCTCCCAGCAGCTCGCCGACGAGTCCGTCCTGCTGGCCGCGCTCCGCCGCTTCCTGACCGGGCCCGCCGCCACCGCCACCGGCTCCGCGCTGCCCGGCCTGCTGCTGGACGCGCCGACCCTGCCCTGCAAGGCCAATCTGCTCACCCGGATCCAGGGCCTGGACGAACTGGTCGGCCCGGTCGCCACCCAGTCCGTGTACGTCGACATCCCCAACCCGGTGGCCGGCGCGTGAGCGGCCCCGGGGGCGCGGCCGCCCCGGGCCCGGGCTCCGGTGCGGACCCGGCCCGGTGGGGCGCCATGCCCACCGCCGCCGGGGAGTTCCGGCTGCGCGGCGTCCGGCTCCCGGCCGACCTCGGCCTGCTCACCGGCTGGATGAACGACCCCGAGGTCGCCGCCTTCTGGGAGCTGGCCGGCCCGCCCGCCGTCACCGAGCGGCACCTGCGCGGCCAACTCGACGGCGACGGGCACAGCCTGCCCTGCCTCGGCCTGCTCGACGGCACCCCGATGAGCTACTGGGAGGTGTACCGCGCCGACCTCGACCCGCTCGCCGCCCACTACCCGGCCCGGCCCCACGACACCGGCCTCCACCTGCTGCTCGGCCCCGCCACCAGCCGCGGCCGGGGCCTCGCCGCCGCGCTGCTCGCCGCCCTGGCCGACCGCCTCCTGCGGGAACGGCCGCGCTGCGAACGGCTGGTCGCCGAACCCGACGTCCGCAACCGGCGCTCCGTCCGCGCCTTCCGGCGGGCCGGCTTCCGGCTCGCCGCCGAACTCGACCTGCCCGGCAAGCGGGCCGCCCTGATGGTCCGCGACCGCACCCCGCACCCCGCCTAGGACTGCACCCGCCCCATGGACACCTCAGCACCCCCGCCCGGGCCCTACGACCTGCTCGGCGTCGGCATCGGCCCGTTCAACCTCTCGCTCGCCGCGCTGGCCGAGCCCGTCCCCGGCCTGCGCACCCTCTTCTGCGACCGGCGCCCGGAGTTCCGCTGGCACCCCGGGATGCTCGTCGACGGCGCACGGATGCAGGTGCCGTTCCTCGCCGACCTGGTCTCCCTGGTCGACCCGACCAACCCGTGGTCCTTCCTCAACCACCTGCGCGAGCAGGACCGGCTGTTCCCGTTCTACTTCACCGAGCGCTTCCAGCTCACCCGCCGCGAGTACGACCACTACTGCCGCTGGGCCGCCGAGCGGCTCGCCAACTGCCGCTTCGGCACCGAGGTCACCGCCCTGCACTGGGCCGGCGACCGGTACCGGGCCGAGCTGCGGGAGAGCGCCACCGGGCGGGAGCGCACCGTCGAGGCGCGCAACGTCGTCCTCGGCGTCGGCACCCGGCCCGTGCGGCCCGCGGCCTTCGCCGCCCTCGACGGCCACCCGCGGGTCTTCCACTCCGCCGACTACCTGGACCGGCGCGACGGCCTGGCCGGGGCCCGGGACATCACCGTCGTCGGCAGCGGGCAGTCCGGCGCCGAGATCTTCCTCGACCTGCTGCGCCGCCACGACGGCGACGGCGTCCGGCTGCGCTGGCTCACCCGCACCCGGGCGCTCGCGCCGATGGAGTACTCCAAGCTCGGCCTGGAGCACTTCACCCCCGACTACACCCGGTACTTCCACGGCCTGCCCGGGGGCGTGCGGGACAGCCTGGTCGAGGCCCAGTGGCAGTTGCACAAGGCCGCCTCCGCCGAGACCCTCGCCGAGATCCACGACCACCTCTACGCGCGCACCGTCGGCCGGCCGGTCGGCGACGCGCCGGTCGAGATCACCCCCGGCACCGCTGTCACCGCGGCCCGCTCCGGCCCCTGCGGCGGGTTCGAACTCGACTGCCGGCACACCGACTCCGGGACCGGTCACGTGCTGCGCACCGATGCGGTGGTGCTCGCCACCGGCTACCGGGCCGCCCGGCCGGCCGCCCTGGAACCGCTCGCCCGCCTCGTCGACTGGGACGCGGCCGGCCGCTACCGGGTCGACCTCGACCACCGGGTGGCCACCCTGCCGGAGGTCACCGGCGGGCTGTACGTGCAGAACGGCGAGCTGCACACGCACGGGGTGGGCGCCCCCGACCTCGGCCTCGGCGCCCACCGGGCCGCGGTGATCCTCAACGCCGTCACCGGGCGGACCGTCCACCGGCTGCCGGAGCGCACCGCCTGGACCGGCTTCGCGCCGCCCGCCCCCGCCCCTGCCCCCGCACCCGACCCCGTTCCCGCACCCGCACCCGCCCTTTCCCGACCCCAGGAGCCGACCCGTGCCGCAACCGCCGGCCGCTGAACCGCCGCTGTACCTGCCGCCGCAGCTCACCGCCGGGCACTGGCAGCGGGCCGGCCGCGCACTGCTGGCCAAGATGCTCGGCGAGTTCGCCTACGAGGAGCTCGTCACCCCCGTCGAGACCGGCACCCCCGGCGCGTACGTGCTCAAGCTGCCCGGGGCCGAGTACCGCTTCACCGCCCGGCGCGGCGCCTACGACAGCTGGCACGTCGCCCCCGGCTCGGTCGGCTGCGACGCGCCCGAGGGGGCCGACCCGCTGCGCTTCCTCGCCCACGCCCGGCACGTCCTCGGCCTGCGCGGCGACACCACCGGCCACCTGCTGCGCGAACTCACCGCCACGCTGACCGCCGACGCCCACCTGCTCGCCACCGGGCTCACCGCCGCCGAGCTCGCCGACCTCGGCCACACCGAGCTGGAGGGCCGGCAGGGCGGCCACCCGTGGATCGTCCCCAACAAGGGCCGGATCGGCTTCTCGGCCGCCGACGCCGCCCGCTGGGCGCCCGAGGCCCGCACCCCGCGCCCGCTGCCCTGGATCGCCGTCCACCGCCGGCTCGCCGAGTACCGCGGCGTGGCCGGCCTCGCCGACCCCGCGCAGCTGTACCGCCGCGAGCTCGACGACCCGGACGCGCTGCGCGCCCCGCTCGGCGCCGCCGCCGACGACTACCTGCTGCTGCCGGTGCACCCCTGGCAGTGGGACGAGACGGTGCTGCCGCTGTTCGCCCCGTGGATCGCCTCCGGAGAGATCGTCCCGCTCGGCACCGACGGCGACCTCCGGCTGCCCCAGCAGTCGATCCGCTCGTTCTTCAACGAGAGCCGCCCCGAGCGCTGCACCGTCAAGCTGCCGCTCGCCATCCTCAACACCCTGGTCTGGCGCGGCCTGCCCACCGAGCGCACGCTGGCCGCGCCCGCCGTCACCGCCTGGATCCACGGGCTGCGCGACGCCGATCCGTTCCTGCGCGACGAGTGCCGGGTGGTGCTGCTCGGCGAGATCGCCTCCGTCACCGTCGACCACCCCCTCTACCGGGAGCTGCCGGAGGCCCCGTACCAGTACAAGGAGCTGCTCGGCGCGATCTGGCGCGAGCCGCTCGGCCCCGCCCTGGCGCCCGGCGAGCGCGCCCGCACCCTGGCCGCGCTGCTGCAGACCGGCCGCGACGGGCGGCCGCTCGCCGCCGAGCTGATCGCCCGCTCCGGGCTGGCCCCCGCCGAGTGGACCGCCCGGCTGTTCGCCGCGATGCTGCCGCCGCTGCTGCACTTCCTCTACCGGTACGGGCTGGTCTTCTCCCCGCACGGCGAGAACGCCATCGTCGTCTTCGACGCGCGGGACGTGCCGGTCCGGCTGGCGGTCAAGGACTTCGTCGACGACGTCAACCTCAGCGACCAGGACCTGCCGGAGCTGCGCGGCCTGCCCGCCGAGGTGGACGCGGTGCTGTTGCGCGAGGACCCGCAGGGCCTGTGCCAGTTCCTGCACTCCGGGCTGTTCATCGGCGTGTTCCGCTTCCTGGCGCCGCTGCTGGAGGCACGGACCGGTCTGCCGGAGGCGGAGTTCTGGGCGCTGCTGCGCGCCGAGGTGCTGCGCCACCAGGCGCGCTTCCCGGAACTCGCCGACCGGTTCGCGCTGTTCGACCTGTTCCGGCCGCGGATCGACCGGCTCTGCCTGAACCGCAACCGGCTGCTGCTGGACGGCTACGGGGACCGCCCGCACCGCCCGCACGCCGCCCGGCACGGCACCGTGCCCAACCCGCTCTCCGGGGACGGGACGGCGCCGCTGCCCGGACGGCGGGACCGGATTGTCACCCCTGCCCCGTAGGCTGGGAGGGTCATGACGAACGACTCCGAATCCCAGCTCCCCGCCGAGGACGCCGACCCGGCCGGGAGTGCCGCGGACGCCCCGGTCGAGGCCGTCCCCCGCTCCCGCGTTCCCGAGCTGTTGCACGCCGCGGTCGCGGCCGTCGGCGGCGTCGAGCGCCCCGGTCAGCTCCGGATGGCCGAGGCCGTCGCCGATGCCGTCGACCACGACGAGCACCTGCTGGTGCAGGCCGGCACGGGCACCGGGAAGTCCCTCGCCTACCTGGTGCCGGCGCTCGCCCACGGGGACCGCGTGGTGGTCGCCACCGCCACCCTGGCGCTCCAGCGCCAGCTCGTCGAGCGGGACTTGCCGCGCACCGTGGAGGCGCTCCATCCGGTGCTGCGGCGCCGCCCGCTGTACGCGATGCTCAAGGGCCGCTCCAACTACCTGTGCCTGCACCGGGCCAACGAGGGCACCCCGAGCGAGGAGGGCGAGGGCCTGTTCGACCCGGTCGAGGCGATGGGCGGGCCGGCCGGCAAGCTCGGCCAGGAGGTGCTCCGGCTGCGCGACTGGGCGGACGAGACGGAGACCGGCGACCGGGACGACATGACCCCGGGCGTCTCCGACCGGGCCTGGGCGCAGCTCTCGGTCACCTCCAAGGAGTGCCTGGGCGCCAGCCGCTGCGCGTACGGGCAGGAGTGCTTCGCCGAGAAGGCGCGCGAGCGGGCCAAGCTCGCCGACGTGGTCGTCACCAACCACGCGATGCTCGCGATCGACGCGATCGAGGGCGCGCCGGTGCTGCCCGAGCACGGGCTGCTGATCATCGACGAGGCCCACGAGCTGGTCAACCGGGTCACCGGCGCGGCCACCGCCGAGCTGACCGTCGGCGCCGTGAACCGGGCGGTCAAGCGGGCCGCCCGGCTCGCCAACGAGAAGGCCGTGGACGCGCTGCAGGCCGCCGCCGAGAACTACCACGGCCTGATGGAGACCGCCCAGCCCGGCCGGGTCGAGGAGCTGCCCGAGTACCTCGGCTACGCCGTGACCGCGATCCGGGACGCCGCCCGCCAGGTGATCACCTCGCTCGGCGAGACCAGGGACAAGGGGCTCAGCGACGAGGACGCCGTCCGCAAGCAGGCGATGGCCTCCGCCGAGGCCCTGCACGAGACCGCCGACCGGCTGCTCCAGGACTCCGAGTACGACGTGGTCTGGATCGAGCGCAGCGACCGCTTCGGGCTGGGCACCGCCTCGCTGCGGGTCGCCCCGCTGAGCGTCTCCGGGCTGCTGCGCGAGGGCCTGTACAAGGAGCGCTCGGTGGTGCTCACCTCGGCCACCCTCAAGCTCGGCGGGGACTTCAACGGCGTGGCCGCCTCGGTGGGCCTGCCGTCCGAGGCCCGGCTGCCGGACGTCCGCACCCCGGGCGACAACCCGGAGGCGGCGGGCGCGGGCTTCGGCGACGAACCGGTGCCGCACTGGCGGGGGATCGACGTCGGCTCGCCGTTCAAGTACCCCAAGCAGGGCATCCTGTACGTCGCCCGGCATCTGGCCGACCCCGGACGGGATCCCGAACGGCCGGACATGCTGGACGAGTTGGCCGAGCTGATCGGCGCGGCCGGCGGGCGGACGCTCGGCCTGTTCTCCTCGATGCGCGGCGCCCAGGCGGCCGCCGAGGCGATGCGGGAGCGGCTGGACCACCGGATCCTGCTCCAGGGGGAGGACACCCTGGGCGAGTTGATCCGCGAGTTCGCCTCGGACGCGACCAGCTGCCTGTTCGGCACGCTGTCGCTCTGGCAGGGCGTGGACGTGCCCGGTTCGGCCTGCCAGCTGGTGGTGATGGACCGGATCCCGTTCCCGCGGCCGGACGACCCGCTGATGAGCGCCCGGCAGAAGGACGTCGAACAGCGCGGCGGGAACGGCTTCATGGCCGTCGCGGCCACCCACGCGGCGCTGCTGATGGCGCAGGGCGCGGGCCGGCTGGTGCGCGCCGCGGAGGACCGGGGCGTGGTGGCGGTGCTCGACCCGCGGGTGGAGACCAAGCGGTACGGCGGCTTCTTCCGCTCCTCGATGCCGGAGTTCTGGTACACCACGGACCGCAACCAGGTGCGCCGCTCGCTGGCGGCGATCGACGCCTCGGCGGCGCCGGTTCGACCGGTGGTGAAGCGGGGCTGAGGCGCGGCCGGGACGGGCCGGAGGGGCTCCGCGCGGTGAGCGGGGAGCCCCTTCCTGTGGGTGCCGGGGTCCGGACGGGGTACCGGCTGCCGTCAGAGGCGGCGCAGGACGGCGACGACCTTGCCCAGGATGGTCGCGTTGTCGCCGTTGATCGGCTCGTAGGCCGGGTTGTGCGGCATCAGCCAGATCCGGCCGTCCTCGCGCTTGAGGCGCTTGACGGTGGCCTCGCCGTCGATCATCGCGGCCACGATGTCGCCGTTCTCGGCGACCGGCTGGCGGCGGACGGTCACCCAGTCGCCGTCGCAGATGGCCGCCTCGATCATCGAGTCGCCGCGCACGGTGAGCGCGAACAGCTCGCCCTCGCCGACCAGCTGCCGCGGCAGCGGGAAGACGTCCTCGACCGTCTGCTCGGCCAGGATCGGCCCGCCGGCGGCGATCCGGCCGACCAGCGGCACGTACGAGGTGGAGGGGCGGCCGGCGGTCTCGGCGGTGTTCGGCCGGGCCACCTCGACGCCGCGGACCTCGTAGGCGCGCGGGCGGTGCGGGTCCCGGCGCAGGAAGCCCTTGCGCTCCAGCGCCATCAGCTGGTGGGCCACCGAGGAGGTGCTGGAGAGGCCGACGGCCTGGCCGATCTCCCGCATGGACGGCGGGTAGCCGCGCCGCTGGACCGAATCCCGGATGACCTCGATCACCCGGCGCTGGCGCTCGGTGAGGCCGGCCTCGTCGGTGCGGATGCCGGGCGGACGCCCGGGCGCCGAGCGGGTCGGGGCGGGGTGGGCGTCATCCAGCACGGGGGAGTGCTCGATGGGCTGGTCCGGAACGCGGCCGACGCCGGAAAGGCCCGGGCCCAGGGAGCGGTGGTCTTCGCTTCGGTCCATGCTGTCCACACTCTGCTGATTCGTGGTGCGCTGCCCCACCTTGAGCTGGGAGTGTTCCTGCACCGGGATGGTGTTGCTTTCGACGGTGTTCACGGCGGCCCCTCTCGACGGCTGTCCTCTCCTTTTTCCAGCCCAACGCACCTCGTATCGAAAGGTTGCGCCAAACACACGTTCGAGTGAATTATTCGGGAGTTGGCTGACTCGATCAAGGCTTTGTTGTACATCGATTAAATGTTCGATCCGAAGGCGTCCCGGGAATCTTAGTCCGCACCGACACGCCCGTGGGTCTACTTCCGCCACAGACCTAGATGTAGTGGCTACAGTCCTCTCCGTGGCCCAGTACTTGTGGTCGAGGCCTCAAGATCGGGTTGCTACCAGCGCCCCGGGATCGCATAGACTCGACCAGTCCGCACGTCCTGCCAGGGAGGGATCCTCAGGTGCACTGCCCCTTCTGCCGGCACTCCGACAGCCGCGTCGTCGACAGCCGGACCACCGAGGACGGCAGCTGCATCCGCCGTCGCCGGCAGTGCCCGGACTGCGGCCGCCGCTTCACCACGGTGGAGACGGCCGCCCTGATGGTCATCAAGCGCAGCGGCGTCACCGAGCCGTTCTCCCGGGAGAAGGTCATCTCCGGCGTCCGCAAGGCCTGCCAGGGCCGCCCGGTCACCGAGGACGCCCTCGCCCAGCTCGGCCAGCGGGTCGAGGAGTGCGTGCGGGCCACCGGCAACGCCGAGCTCACCACGCATGACGTCGGGCTGGCCATACTGGGCCCGCTCAAGGAGCTCGACGTGGTCGCGTACCTGCGCTTCGCCAGCGTCTACCAGGCGTACGACGGACTGGAAGACTTCGAGGCCGCCATCGCGGAACTCCGCGCCGAGCGGCCCGTCCCCGAGGCGGACGGCACTCCCGTGTCCGTCGCCGCCGCCGCGCCCTAACCGGCCCGGCCCCTTCACCGGCCCCTTCCGGGGTCGGCAGCATCCCCGGCCCCCTCAAGGGCCGACGTGTGCCCGAAAACGGCGCACAGACCATGACAAACCGTGCGCGGTCGGCGAGGACTCCCGCCTGCCCGCACACCGGAAGAGCGAACCAGCCGTGCCCGGATTTTTCGGGGCACTCCGGGCGTTTGCCCAACCAGGAGGAGGAACAGAAGTGACAGACACCACGAGCGGTTCCGCACGCGGGTCGAAGTCCGACAAGGCGGCGGCCAAGGGCGGCGCCGGCAAGGCCCCCAAGGGCGGTCTGCGGATCGGGCGCATCTACACCACTCCTGGCGTGCACCCGTACGACGAGGTCCGCTGGGAGCGGCGCGACGTCGTCATGACCAACTGGCGTGACGGCTCGATCAACTTCGAGCAGCGCGGCGTCGAGTTCCCCGACTTCTGGTCGGTGAACGCCGTCAACATCGTCACCTCCAAGTACTTCCGCGGCGCCGTCGGCACCCCGCAGCGCGAGTGGAGCCTCAAGCAGATCATCGACCGCGTGGTGCTCACCTACCGCGCCGCCGGTGAGAAGAACGGCTACTTCGCCACCCCGGACGACGCCGAGGTGTTCGAGCACGAGCTGACCCACGCCCTCCTCCACCAGGTGTTCAGCTTCAACTCGCCGGTCTGGTTCAACGTCGGCACCAAGCAGCCCCAGCAGGTCTCCGCCTGCTTCATCCTGTCCGTCGACGACTCCATGGAGTCGATCCTCGACTGGTACAAGGAAGAGGGCATGATCTTCAAGGGCGGCTCCGGCGCCGGCCTGAACCTCTCCCGGATCCGCTCCAGCAAGGAACTGCTGTCCTCCGGCGGCAACGCCTCCGGCCCGGTCTCCTTCATGCGCGGCGCCGACGCCTCCGCCGGCACCATCAAGTCCGGTGGCGCCACCCGCCGCGCGGCCAAGATGGTCGTCCTCGACGTCGACCACCCGGACGTCGAGGCCTTCATCGAGACCAAGGTGAAGGAGGAGGAGAAGATCCGCGCCCTGCGCGACGCGGGCTTCGACATGGACCTCGGCGGGGACGACATCACCTCCGTCCAGTACCAGAACGCCAACAACTCGGTCCGCGTCAGCGACGAATTCATGACCGCCGTCGAGAACGGCACCGAATTCGGCCTGCGCGCCCGGATGACCGGCGAGGTCATCGAGACCGTCGACGCGAAGAAGCTCTTCCGCAAGATGGCCGAGGCCGCCTGGGCCTGCGCCGACCCCGGCATCCAGTACGACTCCGTCATCAACCACTGGCACACCTGCCCGGAGTCCGGCCGGATCAACGCGTCCAACCCCTGCTCCGAGTACATGCACCTGGACAACTCCAGCTGCAACCTCGCCTCGCTCAACCTCATGAAGTTCCTCCGCGACGACACCGCGTCCGACGGCGGGGCGGGCTTCGACGCCGAGACCTTCGCCAAGGTCGTCGAGCTGGTCATCACCGCGATGGACATCTCCATCTGCTTCGCGGACTTCCCGACCGAGAAGATCGGCGAGACCACCCGCGCCTACCGCCAGCTGGGCATCGGCTACGCCAACCTCGGCGCCCTGCTGATGGCCACCGGCCACGCCTACGACAGCGAGGGCGGCCGCGCCCTGGCCGGCGCCATCACCTCGCTGATGACCGGCACCGCCTACCGCCGCGGCGCCGAGCTGGCCGGCGTCGTCGGCCCGTACGACGGCTACGCCCGCAACGCCGCCCCGCACCAGCGGGTCATGAAGCAGCACGCGGACGCCTCGAAGGCCGCCGTCTTCTTCGGCGACCTGGACGCCCCGGTCTGGGCCGCGGCCACCGAGACCTGGAACGACGTGCTCCGGGTCGGCGCGCAGAACGGTTTCCGCAACGCCCAGGCCTCGGTGCTCGCCCCGACCGGCACCATCGGCCTGATGATGGACTGCGACACCACCGGCGTGGAGCCGGACCTCGCGCTGGTCAAGTTCAAGAAGCTGGTCGGCGGCGGCTCGATGCAGATCGTCAACGGCACCGTCCCGCGCGCCCTGAAGCGCCTCGGCTACCAGGACGAGCAGATCGAGGCGGTCGTCGCCCACATCGCCGAGCACGGCAACGTGGTCGACGCGCCCGGCCTGAAGACCGAGCACTACGAGGTCTTCGACTGCGCCATGGGCGAGCGCTCCATCTCCCCGATGGGCCACGTCCGGATGATGGCCGCGATCCAGCCGTGGATCTCCGGCGCCATCTCCAAGACGGTGAACATGCCGGCCTCCGCGACCGTCGAGGACGTCGAGGAGATCTACTTCGAGGCCTGGAAGACGGGCGTCAAGGCGCTCGCCATCTACCGCGAGAACTCGAAGGTCGGCCAGCCGCTCTCGGCCAAGAAGAAGGACGAGAAGGCCGAGGAGGCCCCGGCCGCCGCGGTCGAGAAGGTCGTCGAGTACCGCCCGGTCCGCAAGCGCCTGCCCAAGGGCCGTCCGGGCATCACCACCTCCTTCACGGTCGGTGGCGCCGAGGGCTACATGACCGCCAACTCCTACCCGGACGACGGCCTCGGCGAGGTCTTCCTGAAGATGTCCAAGCAGGGCTCGACCCTCGCGGGCATGATGGACGCCTTCTCCATCGCCGTCTCGGTCGGCCTCCAGTACGGCGTGCCGCTGGAGACCTACGTCGCGAAGTTCACCAACATGCGCTTCGAGCCGGCCGGTCTGACCGACGACCCGGACGTGCGGATGGCGCAGTCGATCGTCGACTACATCTTCCGCCGCCTGGCGCTGGACTTCCTGCCGTTCGAGACCCGCTCGGCGCTCGGCATTCACTCCGTCGAGGAGCGCCAGCGCCACCTGGAGACCGGGTCCTACGAGCCGCTGGAGGCCGAGGAGCTGGACACCGAGACGCTCGCCCAGTCCGCTCCGCTGGCCCCCGCCGCCAAGCCGGCCGCCGCTCCGGCCCCGGCGCCGAAGGCCACCCCGGCCCAGGCCCACAACTCGACCGAGCTGATCGAGATCCAGCTGGGCCTGAACGCCGACGCGCCGCTCTGCTTCTCCTGCGGCACCAAGATGCGCCGGGCCGGCAGCTGCTACCTCTGCGAGGGCTGCGGCTCCACCAGCGGCTGCAGCTGAGCGGGGCCCGCACCTCCCGCTGAGGTGAGCCACCGCTGAAGGCGGGGCGAGGACATGACGTCCTCGCCCCGCCTTCTCGCTTCTTCCCGTCGACTCTTCCCGTCAACCAGGGTTGACGGGAGGTCGGCGTCAACCTAGGTTGACGTCATGGGTGTGAGCGGAGAGTTGGCGGCCGCGGCCGCCGGCCGGGATCCGGCGGTGGGGCTCCGGGCCGTCCGGGCCCTGCGGGACCTGGCGGACCGGCTGGAGGGCCTGCAGGTCGGCAACGCGCGGGAGCAGGGCTGGTCGTGGCAGTCGATCGCGGCCTGCCTGGGAGTGACCCGGCAGGCGGTGCACAAGAAGTACGCGAAGCGCGGGCTCGGCGGAAGCGGAGAGGGCGGGGACTGAGCGATGTTCGAGCGATTCACCGAGGGGGCCCGGCGAGTGGTCGGCCGGGCCGGGCAGGAGTCGGCGGAGCTGCGGCACGGCCGCGTCGGCACCGAGCACCTGCTGCTGGCGGTCCTGGCCGAGCCCGAGGATCCGGCGGCGCAGGTGCTGATCGGGGCGGGGCTCGACCACGCCACGGCCCGGCGGTCCGTCCTGAGGCTGCTGGGGGAGGGGGACGACGCGCGGGCGCTGGCGGCGATCGGGGTGGACCTGGACGCCGTGCGGGAGGCGGTCGAGTCCGTGTTCGGGGCCGGGGCCCTGGACGCGCCGTCCGAGGAGGAGCCGCGGCGGCGCGGGTGGTTCGGGTCCGGGGGCCGGGCGGGCCGCAGTCCGTTCACCGCGCGGGGGAAGAAGGTGCTGGAGCTGTCGCTGCGCGAGTCGCTGCGGTTGAAGTCCGGTCACATCGCGGTGGGTCACCTGCTGCTCGGCCTGCTCCGCGAGGGCGAGGGGCTGGGGGCGCGGGTGATCGCCGAGCACGGCCTGGACTTCGCCGCCGTGCGGCGTGCCGTGGAGGTGGCGGTGGGGTGAAGAGTGGGCGAGTGGAGCGGTATACGGAGCGTTGCCGGAGGAGACTGACCGTCAACTTGTCGGTTGAGTGCATCGTCTGAATGGATATGATCGGCCGACTGCGTGAACCGAAATGCCGCCCGGAGACGTTTCACTACGTCGGCCGGGCGGTCGCGCATTCGCCCGACTTCTGCCGAGGACACCGCACCGATGACAGAACCCACCAGCCCCGACGGCGGGCCGCGCCGTCGACCCGACGTGCGCACCAAGGCTCTGACGGCGGGGGCCGCCCTGCTGGCGGCGGTGGCCGGGCCGGTCGGGGTGATGCGGGCGACCGACGCCGGACAACCGCTGACCGCGGCCGCCGTGGCGGCGGTCACCGCGCTCTGGCTGATCGCCGTCTGGCAGGCCGGGGCGGCCACCGAGCGGGCCCGGCGGCTGGAGGCCGAGCTGGCCGGGCAGGACGACGAGGCCATGACGGCGCTGGTCGTCGCGGGTGCGGCCAAGCAGGCCGAGACGGCCGCCAAGGCGCGGGCCGCCGCCGCGGAGGCCGAGCGGGACGAGGCCCGGGCCGCGCTCGGGCGGGCCGAGGCGGAGGTCACGGCCGCCCGTGCGGAGGCGGCCCGCGCCCGTGCGGAGGCCGAGGCGGCCCGCGCCGAGCGGGCCGTCCTGGAGCGGCTGGCCGACGAGGTGCTGCCGGAGGTGGCGAAGCGGCTGCGCACCGGCGCGACCGTGGACAGCGCGCTGGCCGCCCACCGCGAGCACCCCCAGCGCGCGCTGCTGCGCGCCGTCGCCGAGGAGATCGGCCGCGGCGAGAAGCTGCGGGCCGCCGCGCTGGCGGTCTGCGCGACCGCCGCCGGCCGCGTCCAGGCGCTCGCCACGAGCATGCACGCCGAGCTGCGCGAGATGCAGCACCGGCACGACGAGGAGGTCCTCGGCGACCTGCTGAGCCTGGACCACGCCACCGCGCAGGCGGGCCGGATGGCCGACAGCATCGCGGTGCTCACCGGCGCCCGCTCCGGCCGGCGCTGGGGCAAGCCGATCCCGGTGGAGTCGGTGCTGCGCGGCGCGCTCGGCCGGATCGGCGCCTACCAGCGGGTGCGGCTGCACAGCGCGAGCACGGCCGCGGTGGTCGGGTTCGCCGCCGAGGGCGTGATGCACGCGCTGGCCGAACTGCTGGACAACGCGACCACCTTCTCCGCCCCGCCGGCCGAGGTGCACGTCTACGTCGAGGAGGTGCCGGCCGGTCTGGCGATCACCGTCGAGGACAGCGGCCTCGGCCTGAGCGACAGCTGGCTGCGCCGCGCCGAGCGGGCCGTCTCGGCGGAGCCGCTGGACCTCGGCACGCTGTCGGCGGGCACCCGGATCGGCCTCGCGGTGGTCGGCGTGCTGGCCCGCAAGCACGGCCTGCAGATCTCGTTCCGGCCGTCGGCGCGCGGCGGCACCGGCGTGGTGATGCTGATCCCGCAGCAGCTGATCACCCACCCCGCCCCGGCGTCCGCGCCGGTGCCCGCTCCCGCGGCCGTTCCCGCCGAGCGGGCCGCGCGCCCCGCGCTCACCCCCGCCCGCCCGGCGCCGTCCGCGTCCACCGCGCCCGCCCCGGCCCCCGCCGCGCCGGTGACGGACAGCGGACTCCCGCAGCGCCGCCGCGGCCAGACGCTCGGTGCCCCCGCGCCCGCGGCCGTCCCGGCCGAGCGGTCCGCCCGCCCCGACGCGGCGGGTGCCGCCGCCCGGTTCGGCGCCTTCCGCCGGGCCGCCCTGCCGGCCGCGGACCCCGCC
>NZ_JBHJUI010000036.1:0-63997 GCF_042268405.1 Kitasatospora sp. NPDC056184
GGGGCGCATGTGCGGCGGCGGGGGGGCGCGGGGGGCCCGGGGGTGGGGGGGGGGGGCCGCGGGGGCGGGGGGGGGGCCCCCCCCCCCCCCCCCCGGGCCCCCCGCCGTCACCGGGCCGTTCGCCCGGCCCGTCTCAGGTCGCCGTCGGCGCCCCCGGACGGGCGGAGGACCCGGCGGCGCCGCCGCCGGACAGCTGCGCCAGCGGCGCGCTGCCCAGTACTCCGCCCAGCAGCCCCGAACCGGAGCCGCCGGCGCCGCTCGGGGCGCCGGCCCCGGCACTCGGCGCGGGCTTCGGCGCCGAACCGGTGCCGGTCGCCGGGGCCGGGGTGCCGCGCTGCGCGGGCGCCGAGCCGGCCGGCGACGCGGCGGCCGCCGACCCCGAGGGCGCGCCGGTCTCCGGCTTCGCCGAGGACTTCGCCTTGCCGCTCGGCGTGGCCGTGCTCGGCTTCGACGGGGTCGGGGTCGGCGTCGGGGTGCCGGACGGCGCGGCGGTGGTGGCCGCGGCGCTCGGCGCGGCCGACCGGGACGGCGCCGGCGAGGTCGCCGAGGCGGCCGGGGCCTTGCCGCCGGGGGTGGCGGACGGCCCGCCGCTCGGCCAGACCGGCGTGCCGTAGTCGGTGGCCGGCCGGGACGGCGCCGGGTGCTGCGGCCGGGCGCCGGTGCGGACCGCCGCGCCCAGCATCGAGCCGAGCAGCAGGGTCAGGCCGATGACCACCGAGGTGACCACCGCGCCGCGCCGCAGCACCCGGCGGCGCAGCGCCGCCGGGGAGCCCGCGCCGCAGCGCCGCCAGGCCTCCAGGCCGAGCCGCCCGTCCAGCGAGGCGAACGGTGCCCCGGCGATCAGCAACGGGCTCCACGCCGCCAGGAAGATCAGGTCGGGCGTGTCGTACACCGGGACGGCCCGCCAGCTCACGGTGAACAGCAGCGCGGCGGAGAGCGTCATCGCTGCGCCGGCCGCGAGCCGCTGCCAGAGGCCGAGCACGGTCAGCACGCCGACCACGATCTCGGTGAACGACACCACCAGGCCGGCGCCGACCGGGTGCGCCATGGCGAAGGCCAGCAGCGGCTCGGCGACCTTCCAGGGGTGCAGCGAGGAGAGCCAGCGCATCATCGAGCCGCGCTCGCCGCCGTCGAAGTACACCGGGTCGCAGAGCTTGCTGAACCCGGCGTAGACGGAGAGCGAGCCGAGCACCGCGCGCAGCGGCAGCAGCACCAGGCCGAGGTCGACCCGGCGGCCGGGGTACCAGGGCTGCCTGCCCTCGGCGCCGGCGGCCGAGACCTCGGGCAGCTCGCCGGTGGGCGTCCAGCCCTGCGGCGCGCCGACCGGGCCGATGCCGGCCTCGGTGGCGGTGCCGTCGCCCTCGCGCGACTGGCGCGGCACCGCCCGGGCGCCGTACGGCGGAAGCAGCTGGGTGTCCGCGTCCGCCAGGGAGCCGCCGGACCGTCCGCCGCGCCCGCCGACCCCGGCCGGGACCGCGCCCAGCCGGACGGCCTCCAGCAGCCGGGTGGCCGCGACGTCGTCCGGGCGCGCCTCGCCGGTCCAGGTGACCGGGGTGACCCGGCCCTTGCGGCGCGGCGGCGCCCCGGCGAGGCCGCCGACCAGCACGGGCACGTCGACGGCGGGGACGACGACCTGCGGGGTGACCAGCGGGCGGCGGATCAGCCCCCGGGTGCCGTACGGGTCGCCGAACGCGGCGCCGGTGGAGAGCAGTGCGGCCGGGGCGTCGATCAACGGCGCCACCGGGGCGCCGAGCTTGAGCCGGAAGCTCGCCTGGGTGCTGCTGAGGCGCGCCGGGTCCGACGGCACCTTGACGGTGTTGAGGCCGGGGCCCGAGTCGTCCATCCCGGTGCTGCCACCGCCCAGGAGCGGGCGCCGAGGTGTTCTGGTGTCCACGCCCGTCTAACCGGGTGACACCCGGTTAGGACACTCTCCCGAGTGGATGTCGGGAGCTTCCTTGAAGCGATCATGAGAAAAGCGATCGGACCCGGGCGGATCCGATCGCTTTCCCCTGACTTGCGGGCGGGCGGAGGGCTGTTCCGGAGAACCCGTTGCGCCGGACACCCGCGCTGTGCTCAGGCCTCGACGCGGTGCCCGGGCCTCACGCGGTGCCCCGGCCGCCCCGCGGTGCCCGGGACCGTACCGCGCCGCCGGGCGTCAGCCGACCTTGCCGCGCAGCCGGGCCGCCTCGTACAGCACGACGCCGGCCGCGACGCCCGCGTTCAGCGACTCGGTGAGACCGGACATCGGGATCCGCACCAGCAGGTCGCAGGTCTCCGAGACCAGCCGGGACAGGCCCTTGCCCTCGCTGCCCGCGACGATCACCACCGGCCCGGTCAGCGCGTCCAGGTCGCCGATCTCCGCCTCGCCGTCGGCCGCCAGGCCGACCACCATCAGACCGGCCTTCTGGTACGCCTCCAGGGCCCGGGTCAGGTTGGTGGCCCGGGCGACGGGCAGCCGGGCCGCCGCGCCCGAGGAGGTCTTCCAGGCACCGGCGGTCATGCCGGCCGCCCGGCGCTCCGGGATCACCACGCCGTGCGCGCCGAAGGCGGCGGCGGAACGGACCACGGCGCCCAGGTTGCGGGAGTCGGTGACACCGTCCAGCGCCACGATCAGCGCGTCCCGGCCGGAGTCGGCGGCCTCCTCCAGCAGGTCCTCGGGGTGCGCGTACTCGTACGGCGGGACCTGCAGCACCAGGCCCTGGTGGTTCATCCCGCCGGTCATCTGGTCCAGCTGCGGGCGCGGGGCCTCCATCAGCGGGATGCCGCGGTCGTTGGCGGCCTGGAAGGCGTCGCGGACCCGGTCGTCGGTGTCGATGAACTGCTGGACGTACAGCGCGTTGGCCGGCACGTCGCCCTGCAGGGCCTCGACCACCGAGTTGCGGCCGAAGACCAGCTCGGCACTGCCCGCGCCGCCGCGGCCGCCCCGGCCGCCGCCCCCGGCCCGGCGCATGCCGGCCCGGGCCTTGGCGTCCCGCTCGCGCTTGACCGCGGCGTTGGCGGCCCGCTGCTTCGGGTGGCCCTTGCGCTCCTCCCCGGGCGGGGTCGGGCCCTTGCCCTGGAGCGCCTTCCGGCTGTGGCCGCCGGTACCGACACTCGCGCCCTTCTTCGACCCGGGGTTGCGGCGGTTCCTGCGCTGGCTGTTGCCGGCCATGGCTGTACTTCCTGTCTGTCTGTCCGGCATGGCCGGCCGCCCCGGCCCGTGCCGGTGGCGCCCGACGGCATGCGCTCCGTCATGCGGGAGGGCCGCACCGGTCCGGTACGGCCCACCTCACCCCTCGGTCACCGGGGGGCTACTGGCTGTTGATCGTCCAGCGCGGGCCGGACGGGGTGTCCTCGATCGCCAGCCCGGCCAGGCCGAGCTGGTCGCGGATGGCGTCCGCGGTCGCGAAGTCCTTGCGGGCCCGCGCCGCCTGGCGCTGGTCCAGGACGAGGCGGACCAGCGAGTCGACCACACCGTGCAGGTCCTCGCCGCGCTCCGCCCCGGCCCACTGCGGGTCGAGCGGGTCCAGACCCAGTACTCCGAGCATCGCACGGACCTCGGCCAAGCGCGCCACCGCGCTCTCCTTGTCGTCCGCGGTGAGGGCGCTGTTGCCCTGGCGGACGGCGGTGTGCACGATCGCGAGCGCCTGCGGCACGCCCAGGTCGTCGTCCATCGCCTCGGCGAAGGCCGGCGGCACCTCGGGCGCCGCGTCGACCGGCCCGCAGCGCTCCACGGCGCGCTGGACGAAGCCCTCGATCCGGCCGAATCCCGCCTCGGCCTCGCGCAGCGACTCCTCGCTGTACTCGATCATCGAGCGGTAGTGCGGGGCGGCCAGGTAGTAGCGGAGCACGATCGGCCGCCAGCGCCGGACCATCTCGGAGACCAGCACCGAGTTGCCGAGCGACTTGCTCATCTTCTCGCCGGCCATGGTGACCCAGGCGTTGTGCACCCAGAAGTTGGCGAAGTCGTCGCCGTAGGCCTTGGACTGGGCGATCTCGTTCTCGTGGTGCGGGAAGATCAGGTCGAGCCCGCCGCCGTGGACGTCGAAGGCCGTGCCCAGGTACTTGTGCGCCATCGCCGAGCACTCCAGGTGCCAGCCCGGACGGCCGCGGCCCCACGGGGTGTCCCAGCTCGGCTCGCCCGGCTTGGCCGACTTCCACATGGCGAAGTCGCGCGGGTCGCGCTTGCCGGTCTCGCCCTCGCCGGAGGGCTGCAGCAGGTTCTCCAGCTTCTGGTTGGAGAGCGCGAGGTAGTCGGGGTACGACTTCACGTCGAAGTAGACGTTGCCGTCGGCCTCGTAGGCGTGGCCCCGCTCGATGAGCCCGCGCATCATCTCGACCATCTCGGGGATGTGCCCGGTCGCGCGCGGCTCGACGGTCGGCGGCAGGCAGCCGAGGGCGTTGTAGCCGTCGTTGAAGGCGCGCTCGTTCTCGTAGGCGATCTGCCACCACGGCGTGCCGAGCTCGCGCTCCTTGGCGATGATCTTGTCGTCGATGTCGGTGACGTTCCGGGCGAAGGTCACCTGGTAGCCGCGGTAGGCGAACCACCGCTGCATGACGTCGAAGTTGAGGTAGGACCGGATGTGCCCGATGTGTGGCGCCGACTGGACGGTAGCGCCGCACAGGTAGATCGAGACACAACCCGGTACAAGCGGGACGAAGTCGCGTACCTGTCGGGTGCTGGTGTCGTACAGTCGAATGCTCACAGCGTCAAGCGTAGTGGGCGGCAGGGGGTGCCCCGCGACATTCCGGAATGTCAAGACCCCCGACAGAGCCTTTTCCGTCGGGTGACACCCCGGGGCCGCCCCCGCCGCCCCGGTGGCTCAGATCGAGCCGACCACCTTCCGCGGGGCGACCCGGACGATCACGCGCACGTCGTCCGGACCGTCGTAGCCGTAGGTCTCCTGGCCCTGGTACTTCCGGGCCAGCTCGTCGATCAGCTCCCGGCCGCCCTCGCGGGTCAGCGTGACCTCGCCGCGCACCTCCAGGTAGGTGTACGGGTTCTCCGGCGGGTTGACCAGCAGCGAGACCCGCGGGTCCTTCACCAGGTTGAGGTGCTTGCGGCGCCCCTCAACGGTGGAGAACAGGATGTCCTCGCCGTCGCGCTTCACCCAGACCACGGAGGACTGGGGGCTGCCGTCGGGCTGGATCGTGGTGACCACGGCGAAGCTCTTCGCGTCGAGCAGGGCCTTGGCCTGATCGGAGAGTTGGGCGCTCATCGGATACCTCATCTCGTCGGCAGCGGGTACGGCCCGAGGGGGAAGCCCCGCACGGGCCCGAGCCCGAACACTATCGACTCGCGCCCGCCGGACCCCCGGTGAACACCCGTCAGCCCGGGATTGTTCCCCGGCCGCTCCCCGGCCGCCGCGGACGGCCACCGCTGACGGCTACCGCGGACGGCCGTTGCCGGCCTCAACGCCGTTCGTACACCAGCGCGGTGGCGATCGCCGCGAGCCCCTCCGCGCGCCCGGTGAGGCCGAGCCCGTCGGTGGTGGTGCCGGAGACCGAGACCGGGGCGCCGACGGCGGCGCCGAGCGCGGCCTGCGCCTCCGCCCGGCGCTTGCCGATCTTCGGCCGGACCCCGATCACCTGGATCGCGACGTTGCCGATCTCGAAGCCCGCCGCCCGGACCAGCCGGGCCGCCTCGGCGAGCAGCGTCACCCCGGAGGCGCCGGCCCACTCCGGCCGGTCGGTGCCGAAGTGCGCGCCCAGGTCGCCGATCCCGGCGGCCGAGAACAGCGCGTCGCAGGCCGCGTGCGCGGCCACGTCGGCGTCCGAGTGCCCGGCCAGGCCGTCCCCGGCGCCCGGCCACTCCAGCCCGGCCACCCACAGCGGGCGGCCGGGCTCGAAGGCGTGCACATCGGTGCCGACACCGACCCGGGGGAGGACGGGGGTCTGCGGATCAGTAGGCATCGGCGGCCCTCCGGCGGGCGAGGACGGCCTCGGCGAGGACGAGGTCCAGCGGACGGGTCACCTTGAAGGCCTCCTCGTGGCCGGGCACGACGACCACCCGGCCGCCGAACCGCTCGACCAGGCCCGCGTCGTCGGTGACCGGCGGCAGACCGCCGGCGGCGGCCGCGGCCTCCTCGGCCAGCGCCTTGGCGTGCACCTCGGCCAGCGTGTCCCGGCGGAAGCCCTGCGGGGTCTGCACCGCGCGCAGGGTGGACCGGTCGGGCGTGTCGAGCACCGGCTCGGGCCCGCCGGACACCGGCTCCACCCGCTTGACGGTGTCGGCCAGCGGCACCGCCGGCACCACCGCCTCGGCCCCGGCCCGGACGGCGGACGCCACCGCGTCCACCACCTCGACCGGGACCAGCGGGCGGGCCGCGTCGTGCACCAGCACGATGCCGACCTCGGCGGGGATGGCGGCCAGGCCGAGCCGGACCGACTCCTGGCGGGTCGCCCCGCCGGCCACCACCCGGATGTCCTTGCCCTCCAGTCCGTGGCTGTCGAGCAGGGCGACGACCTCGGCCACCCCGTCGGCGGGAGCGGCGACCACGACCAGGCCGACCGCCCGGCTGCGGGTCAGTGCCCGGACGGCGTGCACCAGGAGCGGCACGCCGCCCAGTTCACGCAGGGCCTTGGGGGCACCCGGCCCCAGGCGCTCGCCGCGGCCGGCGGCGGGCACCACTGCTGCTGCGACTGCTGCTGTGGCGTTCAGGTTTCACTCCTTCGGCGAAGTGGGTATGGCCATGGCGTGCACGACGGGCGCGGACCCCTTCCGAAGCACCACCGTCTTCCGCCCGCTACAGCAGCAGAAACGGTCATGCAGACCCGAGGCCGACCAGGCCGCTCGGGTGCGGGGGCGTCGTCCGGACACGCCTCAGCGCCCGAAGTGCCACTGCACCACCCGCGGACCGTCGGTCCGGTGGGCGGCGCGCCGGCATCGGGCGCTGTGAGCGTTGTGGAGCGGACGGCCGCTACGAGGCGAGCACCTCGTCGAGCAGCGTCTCCGCCTTGTCCTCGTTGGTGTTCTCCGCCAGCGCGAGCTCGCTGACGAGGATCTGGCGCGCCTTGGCGAGCATGCGCTTCTCCCCGGCGGAGAGGCCGCGCTCGCGCTCGCGACGCCAGAGGTCGCGCACGACCTCGGCGACCTTGATGACGTCACCCGAGGCGAGCTTCTCCAGGTTCGCCTTGTAGCGACGGGACCAGTTGGTCGGCTCTTCGGTGTACGGTGCGCGCAGCACCTCGAAGACCCGGTCCAGACCCTCCTGGCCGACCACGTCGCGAACGCCGACGAACTCCGCGTTCTCGGCGGGCACGCGGAGCGTCAGGTCTCCCTGCTGCACCTTCAGCACCAGGTAGGTCTTGTCCACACCTTTGATCTGGCGAATTTCGATGGCCTCGATCAGCGCGGCCCCGTGATGGGGGTAGACCACCGTGTCGCCAACCTTGAACGTCATGTGACAGGACCCCTTCCGTGGCTTTCCAGAATAACACGCTTTTCGGCGCACCCGAAGGGCGTTTTCGCAGGTCAGGGCCGGTCTCGGGGCTTGACAAGGACCCCCATGACGTGCTGCGACCAGTGTTCGAGGAGGGCTTCCCGCAGGTCGGAGGCGGTTCCGCCGCCCGCTGAAACCTCTGGCAACACTCCCGAAACCATGATTTGATCTTGAGCTTTCACCGTTTATCGGGCCGTTTCCGGATCGTGATCCGATCTTGGTCGGCACTTGACCTGAACACGCGGACGTGCCGCCGTCCGGACGCCCGTCCGCACCGGGTGCGCGACACGAAGGGCCCACCCCGTGAGGACGGCATAAGCGAGGTCGATAATCTGAGACCTGACCTTCCGACACGTGACTTAGGAGAAGCCGCCGCCGTGAGCCGCAGCCTTCGACGCGGCGGCATCGCCGCCCTCGCCGCCCTGGCCATCGCCTCGTTGTCCTCCTGCGCCGCCGGGAACACCCCGGCCACCCTGCAGATCAAGCCCGACAACGCGTCGGCCACCCTGGGCACCGATGTCCGTCTGAACAACATCGTCGTGGTCACCGGGGACGAGTCCTCCGGCGAGCACACCGGCCCCGCCAATGTGACGGTGAACATCAGCAACAGCGGGACCGAGGTACTCGAGCTGCAGTCCGTCACCGTCGCCGGTGGCGCCCCCGCCACCTTCGCGGACGACAAGGGCGCCCCGCTGACCAGCATCTCCATCCCGGCCGGCGGCGCGCTGCTGCTCGGCGGGCCGGGCAACCCGACCGCCAGGGTCGCCTCCACCACCGTGAGCGTGGGCGGCTACGTGGCGACCTCCTTCACGTTCAAGAACCACGACAAGCTCGACACCGAGGCCCAGGTCAGCCCGAACAAGGACCTGTACAAGGGCTACGGTCCGACGGCCCCGGCCGCCGTGCCGAGCAAGGCCGCCACCCCGGCCGCCGGCGCCACCACCCCGGCCGCCCCCGGCACCGCCACCACCCCGGGCGCCACCACCCCGGGCTCCACCGGCACCGCCTCGGTCCCGGCGGTCCCGGCCGCCCACTGAGGCCCGGCTCCGCCGCACCCCGGCAGCGCGAACGCCCCTCCGGCACCGGCCGGAGGGGCGTTTCGTGTCGCCGGGCCCGCGGGCCCGGTCTACGGCTCGAACTTGTAGCCGAGGCCGCGCACCGTGACCAGGTAGCGCGGCGCGCCCGGGTCCGGCTCGATCTTCGCCCGCAGACGCTTGACGTGGACGTCCAGCGTCTTGGTGTCGCCGACGTAGTCCGCGCCCCAGACCCGGTCGATCAGCTGCATCCGGGTGAGCACCCGGCCGGCGTTGCGCAGCAGCATCTCCAGCAGGTCGAACTCCTTGAGCGGCAGGTCGACCTTGGCGCCGTCCACGGTCACCACGTGCCGGTCGACGTCCATCCGGACCGGGCCCGCCTCCAGGGCGCCCGGGCCGCCGCCGTCGCCGGGGCCCTCGTTCTCGCCGCGGCGGCGCAGCACCGCGCGGATCCGGGCGACCAGCTCACGGGTGGAGTAGGGCTTGGTGACGTAGTCGTCCGCGCCTATCTCCAGACCGACCACCTTGTCGATCTCGCTGTCCTTGGCGGTGACCATGATCACCGGCACGTTGGAGCGGACCCGCAGCTGGCGGCAGACCTCGGTACCGGGCAGCCCCGGAAGCATCAGGTCGAGCAGGACGAGGTCGGCGCCGTTGCGTTCGAACTGCTCCAGGGCGTCGGGGCCGGTGGCGGCGATGGCCACCTCGAAGCCCTCCTTGCGGAGCATGTACGAGAGGGCGTCGCTGAACGACTCCTCGTCCTCGACCACCAGTACTCGGGTCACGATCAGGCCTCCGGGGCAAGCTGGGGGGTTGTTTCTGACAGGAATTGCGCGGACTCCCCCGCGCGGGGGCGGTCCACGGGTGCCTGCCCGGCGGGCAGGCGGAGGGTGAAGGTGGAGCCCTGGCCCTCGACGCTCCACACCGACACGGTGCCGCCGTGCGAAGCGGCCACGTGCTTGACGATGGAGAGGCCGAGGCCGGTGCCGCCGGTCTGCCGGGAGCGGGCGGGGTCGACGCGGTAGAACCGTTCGAAGACCCGCTCGCGGTCCTTCTCGGAGATGCCGATGCCCTGGTCGGTCACCGAGATCTCGATGAGCTCGCCGTCGGCCTCGCCCAGCGCGGCGGCGCTGGAGATCCGGCGGGTGGCGATCGCGACCCTGGTCCGCGGCGGGCTGTAGTTGACGGCGTTCTCGACGAGGTTCCCGAGCGCGGCGGCGAGCTGGCCGCGGTTGCCGTGCAGGTAGAGGCCGGCGATGCCGCCGGCCGCGATGAGGATCTGCTTGGCGGCGGCCTGCTGGCGGCAGCGGTCGATCGCCTCGGCGATCAGCTCGTCCACCGCGACCGGCTCCGGGTCGACCATCAGCCGGTCGTCCTGGACCCGGGAGAGGTCGATGATCTCCTGGACCAGGCTGGCCAGCCTGGTCGCCTCGATCTGCATCCGGCCGGCGAAGCGCTGCACCGCCTCCGGGTCGTCGGCCGCGTCCGCGACCGCCTCGGAGAGCAGTGAGAGCGCGCCGACCGGGGTCTTGAGCTCGTGGCTGACGTTGGCGACGAAGTCGCGGCGGACGGCCTCCACCCGGCGGCGCTCGGTCTGGTCCTCGACCAGCACCAGGACCAGCCGGGAGCCCAGCGGGGCGACCCGGGCCGAGACCGCGAGCGGTTCGGCGGCGCGCGCCGCACCCGGGCGGGGCAGCTCCAGTTCGAGCTGGCGGATCTCGCCGTCCCGGCGGGTGGAGCGGGCCAGCGCGAGCAGCTGGTCGACGGCGACCGCGCCACCGCGCACCAGGCCCATCGCGTAGGCCGCCGAGCTGGCCTTGACCACGTCGTCGCCCTCGCCGAGCACGATCGCGCAGGAGCGCAGCACGGAGAGGACGGTGTCGACCCCCGGCGGCAGCGGGGGTTCCTGCGCCGGGGCCAGGCCCTGGTGGCGACCCTGGTTCCGATTGGTTCCGCCGTACCTGCCCCTCGCCTGCTCGCGCTCGCTCCAACGGAAGGCGATCGAGGCCGTGAGGCCGACGCCGAGCCCGGCTATGGCGCAGGCAGCGGCGGCGGCCACGTTCACGTCCATACCGCCAGCCTAAGCGCACGGTGCGGGCGCTCCCCAAGGGCCCGATCAAGGGATCGGCCACGCGTTGCCGAGAATTCACCTTCAGGTAGCTGCCGGTTCACCGAACGGGTCGTGCGTGGTCGCCCGGACGGCCCAGAGTGGGCGCCGGAGCCCGTGTGGGAGGGACGGCACGGCCGGACGGCCGCCCGCCGCCCCGGGTGTGCGCGTACGATGCGCGCCACCAGCAGCGGTCATCCGTACGGCGTTCGGAACGTCGTACCGGGTGACCGGTCGGCACCGCCACCGACACAGCTACTGAGGAGAGAGCATGCGCGACGCGTACCACGAGGAACTCGACTCGATCGGCGACAGCCTGGTCGAGATGGCCCGGCTGGTCGGTTCGGCCCTCGGGCGGGCCACCACCGCGCTCCTCGACGCGGACCTGGCGCTGGCGGAGAGCGTGATCGCCGCCGACGAGAAGATCAACGAGCTGCACCACGAGCTGGAGAACCGGGCGATCGACCTGCTCGCCCGTCAGCAGCCGGTCGCCACCGACCTGCGCATCGTCGTCACCTCGCTGCGGATGAGCGCCGACCTGGAGCGCTGCGGCGACCTCGCCCAGCACGTCGCCAAGGTGGCGCGGCTGCGCTACCCCGAGTCGGCCGTCCCCGTCGACCTGCACGCGACGGTCCTGGAGCTGGGCCAGCTCGCCCAGCGGCTGGTCGCCAAGGCCGGCCTGGTGATCGCCACCAAGGACGTCGACAAGGCGCTGGAGCTGGAGCAGGACGACGACGCGATCGACGCGCTGCACCGCGAGCTGTTCGCGCACCTCATCGACGAGCGCTGGCACCACGGCATCGAGACCGCGGTGGACGTCACCCTGGTCGGCCGCTACTACGAGCGGTTCGCCGACCACGCGGTCTCGGTGGCCAAGCGCGTGGTGTACCTGGTGACCGGCGAGCACGTGGAGGAGTTCGTCGCGGCGACCGAGGCCGCCGCCGAGGTGGAGTGACCTCGCGCGGCCTGCCGTCCCCGGACGGCGGTCGTCCCCGGGGGTGAGTAAACCCCGGGCCGGGGTGGTGGGGGAGCACGAGCAGCCGGACTCCCCACCACTGCGCGCCCGTTGACGCTCCCTCCGGTCGGCGGTTTCACTCGAAGCCGTGGGCACCGAGGTGTGCCCGTCCGAAGGAGGGGTCAGCGCGATGAAGGCAAACCCGACCGGCCCGGCATCGGCTCCCGAGACCATCGAACCGCCCGCCCCGAAGCTGCTGCCCGTCCTCGCGGCCGGCTGCGGCTGCGGACCGGGCTGCGGCTGCGGCTGCCAGTCCGGCGCGCCCTGCCAGTGCGGCGGGGTCGACGGCGGCTGCTGCGGCCACTGAGACCGTCCGTCCACCTCCTCCCCCGGCGCCACCGCGGAGCTCCGGGGTGCACGGCTGCCGTGGGAGACGGCCGCGCACCCCGGTCTCCTCACCGCCGGGCCGCCGACGGGGTCCGTTGGGAGAGCACCCGCCGGGCGGTGGTCGCGCCGGACGGGCCGGGCGTCAGAACGTGACGTCGGCGCAGGAGTAGAAGGCGTTGCCGGTGTCCGCGACGTCCCAGACCGCGACGACCACCTGGTGGCCGGTCCGGCCGGACGGCAGGGTCGCGGTGTGGCTGAGCGTGCTGGGCACCTGGGTGCCGTTGTAGGGGACGTTCAGGAACGGCGTCAGCTCCAGGTTGGCCCGGGTGACCTTCTGCGTCGCGCTGTAGCCGGGCTTGGTCAGGTAGTACCGGAAGCCCGAGGTCGCGTGCCGGGCGGTGAACCGCCAGGTGAAGGTCAGCCGCTGGCCCGCGGAGACCGCGGTGGTCGGCCAGGCGCCGCCGCGCGGGTCGTCCAGTTCGGCGAACCGGCTGTTGCCCCCGGCGCAGATGGTGCCGTCGGCAGGCCCCGCGCCCGGGAAGCCCTTCGGCCCCTCGACGCTCTGCGGCTCCCACCGGATCGCTCCGCAGTCGGTGACGGTGCCCGCGCCGCAGAGCGCGGCCCGGCTGGGTGGGGTGGTGATGTAGCCGTGCGACTGCGCCGGCAGCGCGACCGCGACCGGCACCGCGAGGGCGGCGGTCACGGCTCCGACGACATGACGTGTGCGCATGGTGCTCCTCCGTGGGGGTGGATGGAGAGTGCGCCGGGCGCGGACACGCGCGCGTGGGGGGCTGGCATGCCTGCGCCGGGTCGGTGCTCACACCGTAGGAGCCGCCACCCGGGCCGTCAATGGTCTGAACCATTTCTGCGACCGGGCGAACTTCCCCGGACCATGGTCGAGTTGAACGCGAAGGGCCCCGCTCCCCCGAGACGGGGAGCGGGGCCCTCGACGGCCGGTCCGGGCTACTTCTTGCCCTGGTTCTTCACGGCCTCGATCGCGGCGGCGGCGGCCTCCGGGTCGAGGTAGCGACCGCCCGGGACGGTCGGCTTGAAGTCGGCGTCCAGCTCGTAGACCAGCGGGATGCCGGTCGGGATGTTGAGGCCGGCGATGTCCGCGTCGGAGATGCCGTCGAGGTGCTTGACCAGCGCGCGCAGGCTGTTGCCGTGGGCGGTCACCAGGACGGTCCGGCCCGCGGCGAGGTCCGGGACGATGGCGTCGTACCAGTACGGCAGCATCCGCTCGACGACGTCCTTCAGGCACTCGGTGCGCGGACGCAGCTCGCTCGGGATCCCGGCGTAGCGGGCGTCGCCGGCCTGCGAGTACTCGGAGTCGTCGGCCAGCGCCGGCGGCGGGGTGTCGTACGAGCGGCGCCAGAGCTGGAACTGCTCCTCGCCGAACTCGGCCAGGGTCTGGGCCTTGTCCTTGCCCTGGAGCGCGCCGTAGTGCCGCTCGTTCAGGCGCCAGCTGCGGCTGACCGGGATCCAGTGGCGGTCGGCCTTGTCCAGGGCGATCTGCGAGGTGCGGATGGCACGGCGCAGCAGCGAGGTGTGCAGCACGTCCGGGAGGAAGCCCTCGGCGGCGAGCAGCTCGCCACCGCGCGCGGCCTCCTTCTCGCCCTTCTCGTTGAGGTCGACGTCGACCCAACCGGTGAACAGGTTCTTCTGGTTCCACTCGCTCTCGCCGTGGCGGAGCAGGATGAGTCGGTACGTCGTGTCAGCCATGGCCCCCAGCTTAGTGGAGCCCGGAAAACCCCTGGTCGTGGCCTCGCCAGGCGGGTAAGGTGTGCTCCGCGCCAGAGACTCTTACCTCCGCGCTGAGCGGTCCTGCCCGTACGGCTCAGCGGACGTCCGCCTGCCCGGGAGCCCCCACATGCCCGACCCGTCCCTCACCACCCGCGCCTCCAGAGCCGTCACCGAGGCGGTGAGCGGACTCCCGCGCCAGTTCTGGTGGCTCTGGACCAGCACGCTCATCAACAAGCTGGGCGCGTTCGTGGTGACCTTCCTGGCACTCTACTTGACCACCGACCGGGGCTACTCGGCCTCGTACGCGGGTCTGGTCGCCTCGCTGTTCGGTCTGGGCTCGGCGTTCGCCTCCCTCGTCGCCGGCGTGCTGGCCGACCGGATCGGACGGCGGCCGACCCTGGTCGCCGCCCAGCTCGGCACCGCCCTGTTCACCGCGCTGCTCGGCTTCAGCGACGGACAGGTGACCATCGCGGCGGTCGCCTTCCTGGTCGGCTTCTGCAACAACGCGACCCGGCCGGCGACCTCCGCGATCATCGCGGACATCGTGCCCGCCGAGGACCGGGTCCGCGCCTTCGCGCTGAACTACTGGGCGATCAACATCGGCTTCGGCCTCTCCGCGGCGGTCGCCGGCCTGATCGCCACCCACGGCTACCTCACGCTGTTCCTGCTGGACGCGCTCTCCACGGTGGTCTGCGCGGTGGTCATCTTCGTGCGCATCCCCGAGACCAGGCCCGACGCGCCCGCCGCGGACCGGGACGGAGCGGCGGCCCGGCCGGCGATCGGCCTGGGCGCGGTGTTCCAGGACGGCCGCTTCATGGCGGTGGTGGTGCTCAACCTGCTGCTCGCCCTGGTCGCCCAGCAGGGCTCCACCACACTGGCCGTGGACATGGGCCGGGCCGGCATCACCTCCACCCAGTACGGCCTGGTGATCGGCCTCAACGGCCTGCTCATCGTGGTGCTCCAGATCCCGCTCACCCGGTGGATGGAGGGGCGGGACCGGACCGCCCTGCTGGTCGCCAGCGCGCTGTTCATCGGCTGGGGCTTCGGGCTGACCGCGCTGGCCGGCTCCTCGGCCTGGTTCTACGCCTTCACCGTGGCGGTCTGGACGCTCGGCGAGATCCTGAACGCCCCGACCATGATGGGCCTGGTCGCCGAGCTGTCGCCGGCCGAGGCGCGCGGCCGCTACCAGGGCGTCTACTCGCTCTCCTGGTCGCTCGCCTCGTTCCTCGGCCCGGCGGCGGGCGGGGTGCTGCTGGAGCGGGCCGGCAGCGGGGTGATGTGGGGTGCCTGCGCGGTGCTCGGCACGGTCGCCGCGGGCGGCTACGTCCTGCTCGGCCGGCGGCCGGGGGCGGCGCTGGCGAAGTCCGCGGCCGTGGCGACGGCCCCGGCCTCCGGTACGTCCCCGGTCCCCGGTACGTCCCCGACCCCCGGCCCGGAGCGGGCCGCCGAGCCGGAGCGGGCCTCGGCGGGCGGCTGAGCAGGACGGACCCGGCTGATCGGCGACCGGCTACTCGGCGACCGGCTGCTCGGCGGCCGCGGCCACCGGCGGGGCGTCCGGGCCCGGGACGGCGAGGTGGGCGAAGGCGGCCAGGTTGCGGGTCGACTCCCCGCGCTTGGTCCGCCACTCCCACTCCCGCCGGATCGCGGTGGCGAACCCCAGCTCCAGCAGCGTGTTGAACGGCTCGTCGGCGTTCTCCAGCACCGTGCCCAGCAGCCGGTCCACGGCGTCCGGGCTCAGCGACTCCAGCGGCAGCCGGCCCGCCAGGTAGACGTCCCCGAGCCGGTCGACCGCGTACGCCACGCCGTAGAGCCGGGTGTTGCGCTCCAGCAGCCAGCGGTAGACCGCCTCGTGGTTCTCGTCCGGGCGGCGGACCACGAAGGCGTTCACCGACAGCGTGTGGTCGCCGACCCGCAGGGCGCAGGTGGTGCTCAGCTTCCGGGTACCCGGGAGGGCCGCCACCAGGGTGTACGGGTCGGCGGGCGCCGGCTCCCAGGCCACCCCGGCCTCGTCCAGGGCGGTGCGCAGGAGGGTCAGGGCCTCGTCCTTGGTGCGGATTGCCATGGGGGTGACGTTACTCGGCGGTACGCCCGCGCGCAGCAGCGCACCGGCGGCGGCCGGCCGGTCCCCGGCGGCTCAGGCCCGCCGCTGGCGCGCCCCGGCCAGCCGGCCGACCGACCGGGCCAGGCTGCCGGCGTACACCTCGGCGGTGGTCGCGGCGGCGGTGTCCCAGCCGAACCCGGCCGCGTGCCGGGCCGCCGCGGCGCCCCGCCGGGCCACCAGCTCCGGGTCGGTGGCGTACGGCTCCAGCGCGTACGACCAGTCCACCGGGTCGTGGCCCGCCACCAGGGTGCCGGTCTCGCCGTCCCGGACGGCGACCGGCAGACCGCCCACCGCGGCCGCCACCACCGGCGTGCCACAGGCCTGCGCCTCCAGCGCGACCAGCCCGAACGACTCGCTGTACGAGGGCATCACCAGCGCCGTGGCGGCCCGGTACCACTCGGCGAGCAGCGCCTGGCCCACCGGCGGGTGGAACCGCACCACGTCGCCGATGCCCAGCTGGGCGGCCAGCTTGTGCAGGCTCTCCGGCCGGGCCAGCCCGGTGCCGGACGGCCCGCCGACCACCGGCACCACCAGCCGCTCGCGCAGCTCCGGGCGCCGCTCCAGGAGCACGGCGACCGCGCGCAGCAGCACGTCCGGGGCCTTCAGCGGCTGGATGCGGCCAGCGAAGAGCAGCACCGCGGCGTCGGCGGGCAGTCCGAGCCGGGCCCGGGCCGCCCGGCGGGCCCGCTCGGCGCCCGGTGCCGCCGGGCGGAACACGTCCAGGTTGACGCCCGGGTGGACGACGGCCAGCTGGTCCGGGCGCGCCGCGTAGAACCGGGCCAGCTCGGCGGCCTCCTCGGTGGTGTTGGCGATCAGCCGGTCGGCCGCCTCCACCACCTGGGTCTCGCCGATCACCCGGGCCGCCGGCTCGGGAGTGTCGCCCTCGGCCAGCGCCGCGTTCTTCACCTTGGCCATGGTGTGCATGGTGTGCACCAGCGGCACGCCCCAGCGCTGGGCGGCCAGCCAGCCGACCTGGCCGGAGAGCCAGTAGTGCGAGTGGACCAGGTCGTAGTGGCCGGGGCGGTGGCCGGCCTCGGTGCGCAGCACCCCGTGGGTGAAGGCGCACAGCTGGGCGGGAAGGTCCTCCTTCACCAGCCCCTCGTACGGGCCCGCCGTGACGTGCCGGACCAGCACGCCCGGGGCCAGCTCCACGGTGGGCGCGTCGTCCGAGCAGATCGCCCGGGTGAACACCTCGACCTCGATGTTGAGCTCGGCCAGGCGCTTGGCGAGCTCCACGATGTAGACGTTCATGCCGCCCGCGTCGCCCGTCCCCGGCTGGTGCAGGGGGGAGGTGTGGACGCTGAGCATCGCTATCCGGCGCGGGCGGCGCCGGCCGCCCTGGACGAGCGACTGGAGCCGGCCGCGCGCGGGCGTGGCCGGCTGGGCACGGCGAACCGAACGGACGGGGTGCTGGATCACCTGGCTGAAGCCTCCTCGTGTACTGCCCGCCTCAGCAGCCCTGCTTGCCTGCTGCCTGCTGTCCGGTGTGTGCGCCACCGCCCGCGGGCCGCACGTCCGCGGCGCGCGGTGCGGCGCGCCCGACCGCTGCCCCGTCCGGGCACACATCACCATCAGTCTGCCAACCACGCGATCGCCGACCGGCATTCCCGGGCCGCCGCATGAGATCGGCCACCGCACGGGACCGGCCACCGCACGGGACGGGCCGCACCGTCGACGGCCGCCGCGGGCCCGTACCCTGTGGGGCATGGCCGCCTCCTCCCCCGACACCGTGACCGCGCCCGCCCGCGGACGGGCCGGGAGGCCGGTGGGCACCGTGACCCGAGGCACCACCAACACCAACCGGCTGCGCCGGATGGACCGCTGGATCGCCCACGCGCTCGGGCCCGCGCTGCGCTCCGCCGGGCACCCGCCGATCGCCGTGGACCTCGGGTACGGCGCCGCGCCGTGGACGGCCGTCGAGCTGTCCGGGCGGCTGCGGGCGGTACGGCCGGACGTCCGGGTGGTCGGGATCGAGATCGAGCCGGCCCGGGTCGCCGCGGCGCTGCCGTACGCGGTGCCGCCGCTGCTGACCTTCCGGCGCGGCGGCTTCGAGGTGCCGCTGGAGGGCGGGGCGCCCGCCCAGCTGATCCGGGCCGCCAACGTGCTGCGGCAGTACGACGAGTCGGCGGTGGCCGGCGTCTGGGAGCGGCTGTGCGCCCGGCTGGCCCCGGACGGGCTGCTGGTGGAGGGCACCTGCGACGAGATCGGCCGGCGGCACGTCTGGGTGGCGCTCGGCCCGGAGGGGCCGCGGACGGTCACCTTCGCAGCCCGGCTGGGCGGCCTCGGCCAGCCCTCCGACCTGGCCGAACGGCTGCCGAAGGCGCTGATCCACCACAACGTGCCCGGGCGGCCGGTGCACGCGTTCCTGCGCGACTTCGACCGCGCCTGGGCGGCGGCCGCGCCGTACGGGGCGTTCGGCGCCCGGCAGCGCTGGGCGGCCGCCTGCGGCTCGCTGGCCGGGTCCTGGCCGCTGGTCGACGCACGCGGGCGGTGGCGGCAGGGCGAGGTCACCCTGCCCTGGACGGCGCTGGCCCCGTAGGCCCCGGACCCGCAGGCCCCGGACCCGTCGGACCCGGTCACCGCCGCACGGCGGGCGCCGGTGACCGGGTCGATGGTTTCACTCGAACGAGTTATCGAATACCTCTGGCGTGTTGACGCCTCGTCACGCCACCATGGGACCCGGCCCGGCGTTCACTCCGGTCCCGTCAGCCCCAGCTCCCGCCCGACACCCGCGAACACCCCGTACATCTCGGCCCCGAACAGCACGAACCGCACCTCCTCCGGTCCGCTCCCCGGCTCCGCCGTCACCGCCGCGACGGTGCCGAGCGCGATCCTGGCCGCATCCGCCGGCGGCCACCCGAAGATCCCGGCCGACACGGCCGGGAAGGCCACCGTGCGCGCACCCAGCTCCGCCGCCACCCGGAGCGACTCGCGATAGCAGGAGGCCAGCAGCTCCGCCCGCCCCTCGTACTCGTCCGCCAGGTAGACCGGCCCCACGGTGTGCACCACCCACCGGGCCGGCAGGTCGCCGGCCGTGGTCGCCACCGCCTTCCCGGTGGGCAGCCCCCGTCCGTACCGCGAGGCCCGCAGCCCGCGGCACTCGTCCAGGATCTGCGGCCCGCCCCTGCGGTGGATCGCCCCGTCCACACCACCGCCGCCCAGCAGGGAGGAATTGGCCGCGTTCACGACCACGTCCACCTGCTGCGCCGTGATGTCACCCTCGACCAGGGTGATGCGCGTCACCATCACAGAACTCCTCTCCCCGCCCGCCCCGACACCCGTCGGCACGGGCCTCCGCCCGAACCCTCACCACCCATCCAACACACCGCCACCGGCGTGGCGACAGCCACAACGGCGCCGGTCGGTCAGAGAAATCCCCGGAGATCACGTTATGGTCGCCAGAAGTTCCCCGACGCAGGGTGCCAAGCGGGCACTGCGGACGGACGCCGGCCGTTACGCATGCGGGGAAAGGGAGGATCAGCCGATGCCCGCAACGGGAGACGGGCGGGCACCTGCTGCCGCGGACCCGCCGGGCGCCCAGCACGGCGCCCGCCCCGGAGGTGCCAGCGAACGGTCCGTCCCCGAACGGTCTGCCTCCGACCGATCCTCCGCGGCGACCCGGCAGTCGGCCGGCCCGGCCACGGCGGCCGCGCCGATACCCCACCCGCGGTCGGACGCCGCCCCCGCGGCGCCCTCGACCACCCCCGCCTCCATCCCCGCCTCCGCCGCCCCGCTGAAGCTGCTGGTGATCGAGGACGACGCCAGCGACGCCCAGCTGCTCAAGGCGGCGGTGGCCGACAGCGGCGCCCCGATCGAGATCCACTGGACCCGCGGCCTCGACCAGGCCTTCGCCCTGCTCGCCCCCGGCACCCGGCGCGGCCGCCCGCGCGGTTCCGACCTCGGCCGCGGTGACTTCAGCTGCGTCCTGCTCGACCTCGCCGCCCCCGCCGACCTGCCGCACCCCTCGGACCCCTCGGACGGCCTGGAGGGCCTGCACGAACTGCTCCGCCGGGCCCCGCACACCGCCGTCGTGGTCCTCACCGACGCCGCCGGAGCCGAACTCGGCGCCGCCGCCGTGGCCGCCGGCGCCCAGGACTTCCTGGTCAAGAACGAGACCGACGGCCCGCTGCTGGCCCGCGCCCTGCGCTACGCCGTCGAGCGCAAGCGCGCCGACGAGTCGCAGCGCCGGCTCGTCGAGGCCGAGCTGCGCGGCCAGGAGAACGCCCGCCTCCAGCGCCACCTGCTGCCCACCCCGCTGCTCGACGGCGCGAACCTCTCCTTCACCCGCCGCTACCGCCCCGGCCGCCGCCGCGCCCTGCTCGGCGGCGACTTCTACGACGCGGTCCGCACCGAGGACGGCACCGTCCACGTGGTGATCGGCGACGTCTGCGGCCACGGCCCCGACGAGGCGGCGCTCGGCGTGGCACTGCGGATAGCGTGGCGGACCCTGGTCTTCGCCGGCCTCACCGGCGAGACCCTGCTGACCACCCTCCAGCACGTGCTGGAACACGAACGGCGCAGCGACGAGATCTTCGCGACGCTCTGCATGCTGAGCATCGAGCCGGGCGAGGCCGACGCCCCCGGGGCCGTCGAACGGGCCCGGCTCCACCTCGCCGGCCACCCGCCGCCGCTGCTGCTCGGCGAGGACCACACCCCGATCGGCCTGCCCGCCGACCACGCCGGCCCCGCGCTCGGTCTGCTCCCCTGCGACGACGGCCAGGCCGTCTGGCCGGCCCACCGGTTCGAGCTGAGCCCCGGCTGGCGGCTGCTGCTCTACACCGACGGGCTGATCGAGGGCCGGATCGGCGCCGGCTCCCGCCGCCTCGGCCAGGACGGCCTGGCCGACCTCATCGGCGACCACCAGTCCGCCGGGCTCACCCGGGGCCGGCTGGTCGACAGCGCGATCGCCGAGGTCGAGGAGCTGAACGGCGGCGCCCTGACGGACGACGTCGCGGTGCTGCTGCTGGAGCGCAACCCGGTGCAGCTGATCCTCGGTTAGGCGCGGACCCGCCCGGGCCGGACACGCCCGGGCCCGCGCCGGACGGCACGAGCCCCGGCGTCCGCGCGGTGGAACCGCCGGACGCCGGGGCTCGGTGGTCCCGCCGTCACCAGGGCCCGTACGGCCCCATGTTGCGCTGGTCGCCCCGGCCGCCGCCCCGGTTGGTCAGCGCCCGGATCGCCGGGCGGACGTCGACCACGTAGACGATCGCCGCGACCAGGCCCGCCAGGGTGAGGAAGCTGGTCATGAAGTTCGCGCCGAACAGCAGGTCCACCCCGAAGGCGGCGCCGAGGATCGCGAGCCAGAAGCCCTTGGTCTTCTTGTCGGCCGCCCGGTAGCCGTCCTCCGGGCGGGTGGCGGCGTCGATCAGCGCGAACAGCTTGTAGCCCAGGATGGCGACGGCCAGCCACCAGAACGGATTCAAGTAGTCCAGGTACAGAATCTGGGCCACTCCGCCCATCACGGCCTCCTCGTCTCGCTGCGGCACCCCGTCCGTCCATCCTGGCACGGCGGGGCGTCCGCCAAGGGGTCAACGACCCGGCGGCGCCCGATGCGCCCCGGGGCTCCGCGGCCCTGCTCCGCGGCCCTACTCCGCGGTCTTGCGGGAGCGGCCGCGCTTCGGGGCGACGGGCGCCTCGTCCTCGACCAGCTCGCCCTCGACGAGTTCGCCCTCGGCCGCCGCCGCGTCGACCCGCTCGGCGACCGCCGCGTCCGCGCCGGCCTCGGCCTCGCGCCCGCGCTCGACCGCCACCTTGCCGCGCTCGGCGAGCCCGTCGTAGGTCTCCTTGGCCTTCACCGCCAGTTCGACGGCGCGGCCGACCTGCTGGAGCGCGAAGGTCTGCGCCTTCTCCTGCAGGACCTTGAGGTCGGCCGGCAGCGCGGTGACCGTACCGGTGACCTTGGCCTGCGCCTCGACCAGCCGGGCCTGGGCCTCGGTCAGCCGGGCGGTGGCCTTCTCCTGGGCGCCCTTGCGGTCGGCCGCGAGCGCCTCGACCCGGCCCGGCACCTCCCGCAGCTTCGCGTAGGCGAGGTCCCCGGCGCCGGCGAGGGCGTACAGCGGGGTCGGGTCGGTCAGGGTCTTCTTGATCTCGTCCGTGATCGGCACGGCCGGTCCTCCCGTGGTGTCTAGGGTGCCTTGCCCTCGTGCTCGTCCGCGCTCCCGCCCGCGCCCTCGTCCGCGCCGGACGGTTTCCCGGCGGCGTTCTCCTTGAGGAAGGCGTCGTAGACCGCGAGCAGCGCCTGCTTCTGCTGCTCGTTGATCAGCGGATCGGCCAGGATCGAGGCCCGCAGTTCCAGGCCCTCACCGCGCCGCTCCTCCAGGATCCCGGCCTGGACGTAGAGCGTCTCCGCAGAGATCCGCAGCGCCTTGGCGATCTGCTGCAGGATCTCCGCGCTCGGCTTGCGCAACCCTCGCTCGATCTGGCTGAGGTAGGGGTTGGACACGCCGGCGGCCTCCGCCAGCTGCCGCAGCGAGTACTGCGCGTTGCGCCGCTGTTCGCGGATGTACTCGCCCAGCGAGCCGACGTTCAGGGAGGCCATGGGGCCACCCTGCCCCACCCTGCTTGCTTTTGCAAGCGCTGCGCTAGCACCAGCAAACGCCCCCGCCCACCGGGCCGGGCCGGGGCGCGTCAGGCCGGGAGGCGGACCGGCATGAGCACGGAGAAGGTGCCGGGGCGGTCGGGGGTGCGGAGGGCGAGGGGGGCGACCGGGCCGCCGAGTTCGAGGACGAGCTGGCCCGGGGCGCCGGCCGCGAGGGCCTCCAGGAGGAAGTCCCGGTTGACCGCCACCCGGAAGGCGTCCGGGCCCGGCACGCCGGGGTCGGGGGCGGCGACGGTGAGGCGGCCGGCCTCGTCGACGGCCAGGACGGCGACCTCGCAGTCGGCGCCGTCCGGGCCGGACGGGAGGCTGCGGGTCGGGGCGGACGCGACCGCCTCGCGCAGGTCGGCGGCGGTCAGGCCGACCCGGTGGACGGGGTCCAGCCGGACCAGCGCGCGGTAGTCGGGGTAGTCGTGGTCGAGCGCGGCGCCCTCGATCCGGTGGCCGTCCACCGCGACGCGCACCGCCGCACCGCCGAGCGTCAGTTCCACCGGCCCGTCGGCGGAGCCGAGCAGCGCCCGGACGGCGTCGGCCAGGGCGGTCGGCACGATCGCGGCGGCGGAGGCGGCGGCGACGCCAGGGGTGCCGGAGGCGTCGACGGGGACCTCGGCGAGGGCCATCCGGTAGCGGTCGGTGGCGACCAGCCGCAGCAGTCCGCCGTCCAGGTCGAACAGCACGCCGGACAGGACCGGCAGTTCCGGGTCGCTGCCGACGGCGAACCGGACGGCGTCCAGGGCCCCGGCCAACGCGCGGGCGGGGACGGTGAAGCGGTGCTCTTCGGGGGTGGCGGTCATCGGGTTCTCCCTCTGGTCGATCAGCCGTCGGATCAGGGAGAGCTCCCGGCGCGCGTCGGCGAGGCCGTCCTCCAGACGGCGCAGGTGCGCGTCGAGCACCCGCCGGCCCTCGCCGCTGCCGGGGGCCGCGCCGAGCACGGCCCGGATGCCGGCCAGCGGCAGGCCCACCCGGCGCAGCCGGGCCAGCAGCCGGGCGTCGGCGAGCTGCTCGGGCGCGTACCAGCGGTAGCCGGTGCGCGGGTCGACCCGGGCCGGCGCGAGCACGTCGGCGCCGTCGTAGAAGCGCAGGGCGCTCACGCTCAGACCGCTGTCGCGGGCCAGCTCTCCGATGCTGCGCAGGTCGCTCTCCATGCGGGGACTCTGGGGCCTCGACCAGGTCGAGGGTCAAACCGGACGGCCGGACCGGCTCCGACCCTATCGACAGGCCTCCGACCAGCATGGTTGAACTTTGAACGAAACCGGTCTACAGTGGAGCCAACAAGTTGAAGCCTAAACAAATGGCTTCGAACCCGAGGAGGAGCCATGGGCCTGTTCAACCGCACCAAGAACAACGTCGCCGCCGCGACCACCACCACCGTCGCCGTCACCGAGGGTCCGGACCTCGGCCACCTCTCGGGCGACTGGACCATCGACGCCACGCACAGCGAGATCGGCTTCGCGGTCCGCCACGCGATGGTCACCAACGTCAAGGGCCGCTTCACCGAGTACGACGGCAAGCTGCACCTCGACGGCACCACGCCGACCAACTCCAGCGCCGAGCTGGTCATCAAGGTCGGCAGCGTCGACACCAACCAGGCCCAGCGCGACGAGCACCTGCGCACCAGCGACTTCTTCGCCGCCGAGACCTTCCCCGAGATCCGCTTCAGCAGCACCGCCGCCGAGCGCGTGCGCGACGACTCCTACCGGCTGACCGGCAACCTGACCATCAAGGACGTCACCCGCCCGATCGTCCTGGACCTCGACTTCACCGGTGCGGCCGTCGACGCCTACGGCGTGGACCGGGTCGGCTTCGAGGGCAAGGCCGTCCTGGACCGCACCGACTGGGGCCTGACCTACAACGCGGCCCTGGAGACCGGCGGCGTGCTGATCGGCGAGAAGGTGAAGCTCACCTTCGACATCTCCGCCGTGAAGGCGGCCTGACCCGGCCGACCACGGCCCCGGGCCCTGTGGGCCCACCCCGACCGCGGGCGCGCGACGCCCCCCGACGACCGCGCGCCCGCACCCGACTCCACCCCTGCCGACCCCCGAGCGGCAGGGGCGGAGTCGTCTTCGGCTCGAACAACCTTCCGGCACCCGGCGATTCCTCGATCCGGGCGGATTCGCACACCGCCTCCGCCGGGACCGCGACCGGACCCGCAACCGGACGGCGGACCGCTCAGGACACCAGCAGCGCGGCGTCCGGCGCCGGGAGCCAGCTGTCCGCCGGACGGCGCAACCACGCCTCGCGCGCGCCGAGTTCGGCGGCCGCGGACAGCAGCGCGGTCAGCCCGGGATGCCGCAGGTCCGGGCGGTGCACCAGGCTCACCAGAGTGAGCGGCACCGGCTCGGCCAGCGGCACGTTCACCGCGCCCGGCAGCGTCGGGCCGCCGGCGGTGGTCAGCATCGGATCGCCGTGCCGGGCGAGGTAGCGGGCGGTCTCGTCCACCCCCACCGGCGGGACCCGCGGCGGCGCCGGCTCCAGGCCGTGCTCGCGCAGCAGCCGCAGGCCGAGGTCGGTCCACTCGGTGGTGGCCGGGTTGCCCGCGCAGACGTCCACCGGGTGGCCGGCCAGGTCGGCCATCCGCAGGACCGGCCGCCCGGCGAGCGGGTGGCCGGCCGCCATCATCACCGAGATCCGCTCCAACCGGACCGGTCGCTGGGCGAGTTGGGCCCGCATCCCGGCGGGCAGACCGGCGAATCGACCGAACGAGACGTCCAGCCGGTGGGCGAGCAGTTCACCGGCCGCGGCTGCCAGACCGCCGTGGAAGCGGGCCAGGAGTTCACCCTCCGGCCAGGCGGCGCGGGCCCGTTGGAGCACCCGGTAGCCGGCGAGGTCCGGTCCGGTGACGTCGCTGATGAGGTCGAGCAGCAGCGGACGGTGCTCGGCACCGGCCAGGATCTCGTCGTGCAGCGCCAGCAGGCGGCGCGCCCGGGGCAGCAACCCGTGCCCGGCGGCGGTGAGTTCGACGCTGCGCGTGGTGCGGGTGAACAGCGCGTCGCCGAGCAGCCGCTCCAGCGTCCGGACGTCCCGGCTGAGCGCCTGCTGGGCCACGTGCAGGCGCTCGGCGGCCCGCCCGAAGTGCAGCGTCTCGGCGGTCGCGACGAAACCGCGGAGCAGACGGGGGTGCAGGTCACGGGGCATGGCGGCAGGCTAGCAACGCTCCCGGGCCGGGCGGACCGGGGCCATTGACACCATGCTGTTGTCGATGCGGCCGAACTGGTGTTGGACCGCGCCCGCCCGGCGGACCGAAGCTGGGGGCTCCCCTGCCCCTCGTCCCCCGGAGTCCCGTGCTCGCCCCGTACCGACGCCTGTTCACCCGCCCCGGCGCCGCCGCCTTCACCCTGGCCGGGCTGCTCGGCCGGCTCTCGATGTCGATGACCGGCGTCTCGCTGGTGGTGCTGCTCGCCGAACGGCGCGGCTCGTACGCACTGGCGGGCGCCGTCGGGGCGGCCGGCCTGATCACCGGGGCGATCGGCATGCCGGTGATCGGCCGGCTGGTCGACCGGTTCGGGCAGGCGCGGGTCACCGTCCCGGCGGTGCTCTACAACGTGCTGCCGCTCTCCGCGCTGCTGCTCTGCGTCCGCACCGGGGCGCCCGACTGGACGCTCTACGCCTGCTGGGCGGCCGGGGCGGCGGCGCCGAACCTCGGCGGCATGGCCCGGGCCCGCTGGGCGCACCTGCTCCGGGACGAGCCGGACGACCTGCACCTCGCCAACTCCTTCGAGCAGGTGCTGGACGAACTCTGCTTCATGGCCGGACCGGTGCTCGGCATGGTGCTGTGCACCTCGATCGCGCCGGAGGCCGGCCTGCTCACCGCCGGCGGGCTCGGCGCGGTCGGCGCGCTGCTCTTCGCGGCCCAGCGCCGCACCGAGCCGCCGCTCGCCGACCGCCCGTCCGCCGGGCGGCACGGCTCGCCGCTGCGGGTGCCGGGGCTGCGGGTGCTGACGCTGGCCTTCCTCAGCACCGGCATGGTCTTCGGCGCGCTCGACCTCACCACCGTCGCCTACGCGGACGCGCTGGGACACCGGCCGGTCGCGGGCGGACTGCTGGCCCTGGTGGCGGCCGGCTCCTGCGTGGCGGGGCTGGCCTTCGGGACGCTGCGGCCGAGCGGGCCCGCGGGCGCCCGCTTCCTGTGGGGCGCCGCGGCGATGGCGGGCCTGCTGCTCCTGCCGCTGACCGCCGGACTGGGCGGCGCGGGGCTCGTGCTGCTCGGGGCGGCGCTGTTCGCGGCCGGGACGGGGACCGCGCCGACCATGGTCACCGGGATGACGCTGATCCAGGACCTGTTGCCGCGCCGGCAGTTGAACGAGGGCATGGCGATCGCGGTGTCCGGCATCCTGGTCGGGATCTCGGCCGGCTCGGCGCTGGCCGGCGCGGTCGCCGAGCACGCGGGGCCGGGCGCCGGCTACTGGATCCCGGCGGGGGCGGCGGCGCTCGCCCTGCTGATCGCCCTCGCGGGCCGCCGCCACCTGGCCGTTCCGGCGGAAAGTCCCGAACGTGCTGTCGGTGCGGCGCGCTAGCGTTCGGGGCATGACGGCAGCAAGCACCATCACCTACGTCCGCGGCGACGCCACGGCGCCCCTGGGCAAGGGCGTGAAGGTCGTCGCACACGTCTGCAACGACCTCGGCGGCTGGGGGAAGGGGTTCGTACTGGCGGTCTCCCGGCGCTGGCCGGAGCCGGAGGCGGCGTACCGGCGGTGGCACCGGGAGCGGGCGGGGAACGACTTCGGGCTCGGCGCCGTGCAGCTGGTGCGGGTCGGGCCGTACCTCTGGGTGGCCAACATGGTCGGCCAGCGGGGCGTCCGCACGGGCCGCTCCTCCGGGCCGCCGGTGCGGTACGAGGCGATCGACGCCGCGCTGGCGACGCTGGGCGGGCACGCGCTCGACCTGGGCGCGTCCGTGCACATGCCGCGGATCGGGTGCGGCCTGGCGGGCGGGCGCTGGCCGTCGGTGGAGCCGCTGGTGACGGCCCGGCTGAGCGGTCGAGGGGTGCCGGTGACGGTCTACGACCAGTGACGGGCGAGGTCGGAGGCCGGCCAGGTGTACTCGTACTCCGGCAGCGTGTGGCCGCCGGGGAAGACGCCGTCGCGCACGGCGGTGCGGTGGGCGCCCTCGCGCTCGTAGAAGGCGATCGCGCGGGTGTTGGCCTGCAGCACTTCCAGGTAGAGGTCGGTCCGGGGGTGGCGGTGGGCCGTGTGGGCGCGGGCGGCGTCCAGGAGCTCGCGGCCGATGCCGCCGCCGGTCAGCCCGGGGCGGACGTGCAGGTTGTCGAGCAGGATCCGGCCGTCCCAGTGCGGGACGAGGTAGGCGAACCCGACGACCTCACCGTCCCGTTCGGCGATCAGCAGCTCGGGGGTGTTCTCCGGACCGCCGTACTCGGCGGCCAGCCGCAGCTCCCAGATCTCACGCCGCTCGGCGGCCAGCCCGTCGCCGAGCGCACTGTCGGGGACGATCCCGGCGTACGCGGTGCGCCAGCTGGCGGCGTGCAGTTCGGCGACGGCCTCGGCGTCCGGGGTACCGCCCGGGCGGATCAGGGTGCTCACGGGTCCAGCATCCCATCCGCGCTTGAACGCGTTCAAGTCATGACTTAGAGTCAGCGCATGCCTTTGAACGTGTTCGAAAAATACGGGCGGGCGGAGTCGGCACCGGATGCGGAGGGGGCATCCGGTGCCGCACGCCCCGACACCGCCTGGGACTGACCCGATCGGGCTAGGCTCGGGGCCGTGGACGACCTGGCAGCGAACGGCACGAGCGCGGCGAACGACAGCACCGGTACGGACGGAGGTGCCGCGGGCCCCGCCGAGACGCGCGGCAGCCGCGCGCAGCCGAAGACCGACAAGAGCGAGCAGACCCGGGCGCTGATCCTGGAGACCGCGATGCGCCTGTTCCAGGAGCGCGGCTACGAGAAGACCACCATGCGCGCCATCGCCACCGAGGCGGGCGTCTCGGTCGGCAACGCCTACTACTACTTCTCGGCCAAGGAGTTCCTGATCCAGGGCTTCTACGACCGTATGACGTACGAGCACGCGGCGGACGCCAGGACCCGCATGGCGCACACCCGGGACTTCGCCGAGCGCCTGGAGATCGCCCTGGTCTCCTGGCTCGACACGGCGGCCCCGTACCACGAGTTCGCGGCGCAGTTCTTCCGCACCGCCGCCGACCCGAGCAGCTCGCTGAGCCCGTTCTCCAACGAGTCCCACCCGGCCCGGGCGACGGCGGTCGAGCTGTTCCGCGAGGTGCTGCAGGGATCCGAGCTGGCGCCGAAACTGGACGCCGAACTGGTCGAGCTGCTGCCCGACGTGCTCTGGCTGCACCTCATGGTCGTGGTGCTCTACTGGGTCTTCGACCGGACCGAGGACACCGAGCGGACCCGGGAGTTCGTCCGCCGGTCGACCCCCATGGCGGCCCGGGTGATCAACCTCTCGCGCTACCGGGTGTTCCGGCCGATCGTCCGCGACGCCAAGGGCCTCATCCAGGACTTCATCCTGCCCACCATCGGCAAGACCGCCGTGAAGTAGCGGACACCCCCGGCCGCGCGGGCCGGGGGTGGACGCCGGTCAGAAGCCGTCGATGTTCCAGGACAGCAGCGGCGCGCGCAGCAGCAGGTCCGCGGCGGCCACCGCGCCCGGGCGCAGCTCGGTGACCAGGCCCGCGACGGCGAGCCGGGGCAGCGTCTCGCCGGCCAGGTAGAGCGCGCCGAGCGCCGAGGCGTCCAGTGCCAGGTCGGCCTCGTCGGTGGTCCGCGTACAGCGGCCGGTGCCGTCCGCGGCGACCTCGATCGCCCAGCGGCCGGCGGCGTAGCCGTCCCGGTCCTCGACGTCCAGCACCACGCGGCCGGCCGCGCCGTAGGTCCGGGCGTTGAAGGCGGCCTCGACGTCCAGCACCCGCAGCCACATGAAGTCGGCGTTCTCGGCGTGCGGGGTGGCGGCCCGCGGCTCGTTCAGCAGCATCGGCAGCGGGTCGTCCGGGCCGACGTTCGCGACCGAGACCTTGCGCACCCAGTCGATCGAGACGAGGTAGCGCCACAGCTCGGTGGCGGTGGGCCGGTCGAGGGCGAAGAAGTCGAGGACGGTGAGCGCGCAGTTCGGGTAGGAGCCGTCCCAGCTGTCGTCGACCTTGTAGACGGCCAGGCCGGTGGGGGTGCCCTCGGCGTCCCGGTGGACGGCGGCGAAGGGCTCCTTCCAGTCGAAGCCGGGGACCTCGATCTCACCGGTGTGGCGCTGCCAGGTGAGCTCGTCGCGGTCGATCACGCCGGGCTGGGTGACCCGCCAGCGGTCGAACAGCTCGGGGCCGATCTTGCGCAGCTCCTCCATGGTGACCAGGTCGATCCGCCCGCCGGGCACGGTGGGCAGGCCGGCCCGCAGACCGCCGGCGCGGAGCAGGTCGATGTTCCAGCCGTGGCCGCGGGTGGCGGGCCCGAAGCCGTACCGGCCGTAGATGTTGTACTCGGCGGCGATCAGGATGGCGACGGCGGAGCCGCGCTCCCGGGCCGCCGCGAGGTCCCCGGTCATCATCCGGCGGAGCAGGCCGCGCCGCCGGTGGGTGGCGGTCACGGTGACGGCGGTGATCGCGTCGGCCTTCACCACGGCGCCGCCGGGGACGGTCAGTTCGGCGTCGAAGCTGCGGAAGGTGGCGACGATCCGGCCGTCGTCGAACGCCCCGGTCATGCGGCCCGGCTCCCACTGGCGGCGGCGGAACTCCGTCGCCCGGCCCACGTGCGAGCGCAGGAAGCCGACGGCGAGCGCCCGGTCCCACGCCTCGACCTCGTCCTCGCCGACGGCGCGGATCTCGATCGCGTCGACGCCGTCGCCCTGTTCCTTCACGCGGCCGCTGCCCGGATCACGGGGGCCGCCAGTCGTTTCGTTGCCCATTCGCTCACCGTACGGCGGGATTTCGGCGAGGTCACCCGATTTATTCCGGGGCGGAGGACGGCCTCCGCGCCCGCCCCGTTCGCCCACGGTGAAGACCGGCCCGCGCCGGCCCGCCCGGCGCTAACGTCCGGTCCATGACGACGGTCACCACACGCACGGTCGCCTACCCGGCCGACGGACTGACGATGATCGGACACCTCGCGCTGCCCGCCGGCACCGGCCGCCGGCCCGCGGTCCTGCTCGGCCCCGAGGGGCCGGGCCTGAACGACGTCCAGCGCCGGCGGGCCGACGCCCTCGCCGAACTCGGCTACGTGGCGCTGGCCTTCGACCTCCACGGCGGACGCTGGTTCACCGACCCCCAGGAGATGCTCGCGCGGGTGATGCCGATGCTCGACGACCCCGACCGGTTGCGGGACATCGGCCACGCGGCGCTCGACGTGCTGCGCGGCGAACCGCGGACCGACCCCGACCGGATCGCCGCCGTCGGCTACGGCACCGGCGGCGCCATCGCCCTCGAACTCGGCCGCGCCGGGGTCGACCTGCGGGCGATCGGCACGGTCAACGGGCTGACCACGGGACGCCCGGGCGAGGCGGCGCGCATCCGCTGCCCGGTGTGGGCCGGGGTCGGGTCGGAGGACCCGATCATGCCGCCCGCGCAGCGGGAAGCGTTCGCCGCCGAGATGCAGGCCGCGGGCGTCGACTGGCGCCTGGTGGTCTACGGCGGGGCGCTGCACGCCTTCCACCACCCGCCGGTCGACCAGGCCGTGGTCCCCGGTGTCGGCTACCACCCGCGGCACGCGGAGCGGGCCTGGCGCGACGTCCTCGGCCTGCTCGCCGAGTGCCTGCCGGTGGCGGGGTGAGCGGACGAGGGCCGGACCGGGTCAGGGGCGGGCGTAGAAGTCCGGGGTGCCCATGATCCAGAGGCTGGCCTGCTTGATCGGCACGCCGGCCCGGGGGGCCTCGATCATCTGGTCGTCGCCGATGTAGAGGCCGACGTGGTGGATGTCGGCGGCGCGGCCGGTGGTGCTCCAGAAGACCAGGTCGCCGGGGCGGAGCTGGCGGTAGGTGACCGGGGTGGACTGGGCGTACTGGTCGGCGGCGAAGTGGTTGAGCCGCTTGCCGCCCTCGCGCCACGCCATCATGGTCAGCCCGGAGCAGTCGTAGCCGCCCGGCCCCTCGCCGCCCCACACGTAGGGCAGGCCGATCCGGGAGCGGGCGAAGGCGATGGCGGCCGCCGCGCCCTCGGACGACCAGGGGCGCGGCGGCGGGGGTGCGGCGGCGGAGCCGGCCGGCGGGGGCGTCCGCGCGGCGGCGGCCTTCTCCACGGCGGCGTTCTCGGCGGCGGCCTTCTCGGCGGCCTCGGCGGCCGCCCGTTCGAAGGCGGCCCTGGCCTCGGCCTCCCGGGCGGCCTGCTCCGCCGCGGCCTGTTCGGCGGCGGCCCGCTCCGCCGCCTCGCGCTCGGCGGCCGCCTTCTCGGCGGCCGCGCGGGCGGCGGCCTCGGCCTCCCGCGCGGCGATCGCCTCCAGCGCCTCGCGCCGCTGCCGCTCCAGCTCGACCGTGGTGTTCCGGGCGGCGGCCAGCTCGCCGAGCAGCCGCTCGCGCCGCAGCCCGGTCGCCGCGACCTGGCTCCGCTGGTCCGCCAGCCGGGCCTCGGCGCCGGCCCGGGCGGCGCCGACCGCGGCGGCGGCGCGTTCGGCGGCCCCGGTCGCGGTGCGCGCGGCGGCGGAGGCCCGGGCCGCCCCGGCGGCCGTGGAGACCGCCGCGTCGAGGATCTGCCGGGTGCGGTCGCTGGCGACCCCGATCACCGCGGCCCGGTCCCCGGCCTCGCGCGGGCCGTGCGCGCCGAGCAGGGCGTCGAGCGCGGAGAGCTCGGCGCCGGCGCCCTGCCGGTACGTCTCGGCGGCCAGGGCGGCGGCCTCCTCCGCGGCCTCGGACCGCTCGGCCTCGGCGGCGGCCGCCCGGGTGACGGCGGCGGACTCCTCGGCGCGGGCCCGGGTGAGGGCGAGCTGGGCCCCGTTGTAGGCCTCGACGGCCTGCTCGGCGGTCCGGGCGGCCCGGTCGGCCTCGGCCCTGGCCTCGGTGAGCGCGGCCTCGATGGCGGTGACGGTGCCGGCCCGGCGATCGGCCTCGGTCCGGGCCCGATCGATCTCCTCCGCGGAGGGGTAGGCCGGCTCCCCCGGTCCGGCGGTGGCCGGGACGGAGCCGGCGGCGGCGGACGGGTCGGGGGACGGCGGCGGCGGACCGGGCGGCCCGGCGGGGGCGGACGGACCCGGCTCCGCCGGGGCGGCGGCCGCGGCGGGGAGCAGTCCGATCAGGGCGGTGAGGGACAACAGGAGGGTCGGCAGGAGCCTGGGCGCCACGGTTCACCCCTTCGAACGGTCACGAGGGAGTGGAGCGGCCGCTCGCGCGCACCGCCGCGGGACCGGGGTGACGACGGGACCGGCCGGTGCCCGCCGCCGGCGACCCGGCGAATCCTCCCATTACGTGACAGGACGGTCACTGACCGCCATGTTCTCAAGCCGGGCGGCTTTCACCCGTCAAGCCCGCGCCGCCGACCGGGTGTCGGTCCGATGATCCGACCGCGCCCCGGTCCGACCGAGCCCGGGTCCGACCGAGCGGACGGGCCACCGGGGCGGACCGGCTACCGGCTCATCCTCCGGGTGCGCGGCCGCAGCCAGCGGTGCCGGCCCTCCCGGGGCGCCGGGCCGGCCGGCCCGACCGCGTACGTCCGGCTGCGCCCGGCCCGGACCACCCGCCGCCGCTGCTGGGAGCGGCCGTGCCGCCCCGCCCGGTCGGCCGGCCCGTCGTACCCGCCCGGGCCGCCGGCCGCGACGACGCCGCGGTGGCTCCCCGACGGGTGCTCGGCGGTACCCGCCGCCGAGCGGCGGTCGGCCAGCCGGGCGGACCGCCGGGCCAGCGCCCGGGCGGCGTGCGCGTCCAGGTGGGCGGTGGCCCGGGCGGCCATCCGCTCCGCCACCCGGTGGGCGGCCGGGTGGTGCGCCGGGACCTTGTCGGGCGCCCCGGCGATCAGGTCGAAGAGCCAGGTCCGGGCCCGGTCCGCGCGCCGGTGCAGACGGCGCTCGCGCCGGAGCGCCCGGGCCCGCAGGCGCGGGCTCGCGGCGTACCGCCAGCGCGCCCAGGGGCTGCTCGGGCGGGCCAGCCGGACCGCGCCGACCCAGGAGAGGCCGGGCACCATGATGCCGAGCAGCCCGGTCCACACCTTGCCCTTGAGCAGGGTGACGACCATCGCCAGCGCGTTCACCGAGATGATGGTGACCAGCCCCCACCTGGTCTCCCCGGTGGGCTCGGCCCCGAGTGGGACGTACCCGACGAGCAGCAGGCCGGTGAAGAGGATGCCGAAGATCACCGCGTCCACCGACTTGCGGCCCTGCTCGCCCCAGTAGACGTCGTCCAGGTGCAGGATCAGCGCGAACTCGTCCAGCACCAGGCCGCAGCCGATGCCGAAGAGCAGCCCGAAGACGTCGATCCACGGGTGCCCGCCGTAGGTCGCGAACACCCCGATGCCGCCGACCAGCAGGAAGCCCAGGCCGAAGACCATGTGGTGGATGTGCAGCCCGCCGGGCGTCACGTTGCCGGGCCACCAGCGCACCTGGGCCCTGATCATCCGCACGCTGAACCGGATGAAGACGAAGGAGGTGATGAACCCGACCAGCAGCAGGAACAGCGGTTGCTTGTGCGCGGCGACGATGTGCTCGCGGTAGCCGTCCAGCAGTGTGGTCATGGGTCTTACCTTCGTTCCTGGTACTGCGTGCGGTCTGCCGCGACATGGCCCGGGGGCCAACGGCCGGCGTCAGAAGCCGCGGGTGCGCTTGGCGGCCCGGCGGGGGATCACCGGGGCGAGCGAGGGACGCTCGACCCCGACCGGGAGCTTCATGAAGAGCCGGGCGATCTCGCCGCCCAGGTTCACGCCGATGGCCAGCGCCATGGCGATCGCGGCGGCCCGGGTGATCTGGACCAGGCCCGCGCTGGGGTGGCCCTGGGCGAACGAGAGCATCCCGAGGTAGAGCGCCGAACCCGGCATCAGCGGCCCGATCGCGGCGGTGACGTACGGCAGCGCGGACCCGTTGCGGTAGCGCGCCATCAGCTGGCCGAAGAGGCCGACCAGGCCGGCCGCCACGCCGGTCGCGACGATCGGCGAGACCCCGGCGTTGTAGGCCAGCACGCCGTAGCTGGCCCAGCCGATGCCGCTGTTGAGGGTGACCAGGGCCAGCGAGCGGCGGTCGGTCTGCAGCAGCATCGCGAAGGCGAGGGTCAGCACCATCGCCGCCACCATCTGGACCGGCGGGTAGTTGTTCCCGACCAGCGACTCGTCCGGCCGCAGCTTCGCCTCGAAGCCGACGCCCAGGTAGAGGATCAGCATCACGCCGATGACGATGCCCGCCACCAGGTAGATCACCTCCAGCAGGCGGGCCGCGGCAGTGATGTAGAAGCCGGTCAGGCCGTCCTGCACGGCGGCGACCAGGGCGCGTCCGGGCAGCAGCGCGAACAGTCCGCCGGTGATCACCACGGAGCCGCGCAGGCCCAGCTCGTTGAAGGAGAGCACGATGCCGGAGGCCGCGGCCGGCATCGCGGCCAGCACGAACTGGTAGAACTCCGGCAGCCCGCGGCGGGCGATCAGCGAGGCCAGCCGGTCGCCGAGGACGGCGGCGACGAAGGCGCTGAGGAAGACCAGCCAGGCCTTGTCGTCGATCTTCCCGCCGACCAGGAAGGTCGCCGCACCGGCCAGCAGACCGGTGTTCAGCGCGAGCAGCCAGGCCGCGTACGGGTGCCGGTTGCGGCGGATCACCGCGAGCCTGCGGTAGGCGTCGTTGACGCTGACCCGCTCGGCGGTGATGTCCGCGACCAGCTCGTACACCGCGTTCAGCCGGGTGTAGTCGGAGGTGCGGCGGCGCACCACGCGGTCGGCGGTGATCGGCGGCTCGACCAGCGAGGGCTGGTGCGAGATGCCGATCAGGGTGAAGGTGACCTGCGGTTCGCAGCGGTCCAGCCGGTAGGCGTGCGCGATGCCGAGCATGGCCGCCTCGACGTCCTCGGCGGCCTCGCCGCTGGCCAGCAGCAGTTCGCCGATGCGCAGGGTGAGGTCGAGGATGCGCGGCACGTTGCGGGCGGCGGCGGCCGCGGGGTGCAGCTCGCGGGCGGTGCGCTCGAAGGCGGGGCGCTCGGACATCGGGGTGCGCAGCAGGGTGCGCATCCGGTCCGGCCAGGGCGCCTCGCCGGGAGCGCCGGGGCTCAGGGAGCCGAGGGGGATGCCGGTCGGCGGGGTGTAGCCGGCGGCCCGCCACTCCTCGGGGGTGAGGGTGTCCTCGGCCGCCGAGCGGCGGCGGTACACCGGGGCGAGCGGCTCGTCGGCGGCCTCCCGCGGCCCGGCGGGCGCCGACGGCTCCGGGGCGGCCGGCTCGGGCTCCGGGGCCAGCAGGCCCTTGGTCTCGGGGACGGGCGGGGCGAGCGGGATCTCCACGGTCGGCTCGGTGACCGGGGCGGGGTGCCCGAGCAGCCCCTCGGTGGGCGGCGCCTCGGAGGGGTGCAGCGGCGGCGCGCCGGCGGCCGGGCGGGCCTGCCGCTGCGGACGGCCGCCCCGGCCGCCCCTGGCCCTCTTGCCGCCGCCCGGTCGGCCCCGCTTCGGCACTTCCGCTCCTTGCCGCCCCTGGCGGTGCCGGTCCCCCGGGCCGCCGTTCGATCTCGGGATACACCTTGCCTGATCGAACTGCCGGACGCACATGTACGCGGCGGCGGGCGCGGGCGCCCCCGGACGCCTACCCGGCGCGGTGGCGGCCGCCGGCGGCCGGGGCCGCGGCGGCGTCGGCCCGGACGGCGTCGGTCCCGGAGGGGGCGTCCCCGGACGGGGCGGCCCGGCCGGAGCGGCGGGCGCGGAGCAGCTCGACGGCCACCGGGATCACCGAGACCAGCACGATGCCGACCAGGATCGCCTCGATGTTGTCCCGGACGAACGGGATCTGGCCGAGGAAGTAGCCGAGCACCGTGACGCCGGCGCCCCACAGCACGCCGCCGACCACGTTGAAGAGGACGAAGACCCGGTAGTTCATCCTGCTCACCCCGGCGACGATCGGGGTGAAGGTGCGGACGATCGGCACGAAGCGGGCCAGCACGATCGCCTTCGGCCCGTGCCGGTCGAAGAAGGCCGCCGCCTTCTCCACGTTCTCCTGCTTGAACAGCCGGGAGTCGGGGCGCCGGAACAGGCTCGGACCGACCTTCCGTCCGAACAGGTAGCCGACCTGGTCGCCGGCCACCGCCGCGAGCACGATCAGCGCGCAGACCAGCCAGAGCGGCTGGTCCAGGTAGGTGCCGCCGGCCACCAGCAGGCCGGTGGTGAAGAGGAGCGAGTCACCGGGGAGGAAGAAGCCGATCAGCAGGCCGGACTCGGCGAACACGATGGCGAGGATGCCGATCAGCCCGAAGGTGGAGATCAGGTGGGTCGGATCGAGCCAGGACGGGCCGAGGGCGAGGCTGGTCACGGTGCGGACTCCTGAGGGCCTGAAGGATAGGTCGACTCTTGGCAATGGAACAGTAAAGCATTCACCAAGGACGCATCGAACGGCCCTACCGCCGACAGCAGTCGGACAATCATCCGGACAACACCGTCGGGCGAATCCCCCTCCCTCCGGTGGAGTCCGTCCGGGACACCGGTGAATCCCGGACGGGCGACGCCGGGCCACGGCACTGCGGAGCGGCGCGGACGCCGCCCTCCCCACCCTGGACAGTCGAAGCTACCGGGGATTAACTTGTGGGGCGATCGTCGGGGCCGGCCGGGCCCGCCACGTCGGACCCCGCCGAACGTCGGGCAGCACCGAACGCCAGGCACCGTCGAAGGGAGGCGCCGCCGTGCGCCGCACCGTGTTCACCGAGGACCACGAGGCCTTCCGGGAGACCATCCGGGACTTCATCGCCAACGAGGTCGTCCCCGTCTACGAGAGCTGGGAGGCCGAGGGCCACCCGCCGCGGGACTTCTACCGCCGACTCGGCGCGCTCGGCGTCTTCGGCATCGAGGTGCCCGAGGAGTACGGCGGCGCGGGCGAGAGCGGCTTCAAGTACCAGGCGGTGATCGCCGAGGAGACGGCGCGGGCCGGCGTCGGCTTCGGCTCGTCCGGGGTGCACACCGGCCTGGTGCTGCCCTACCTGCTGGAGTACGCGACCGAGGAGCAGAAGCGGCGCTGGCTGCCCGGCTTCGTCTCCGGCGACCTGATGACCGCGATCGCGATGACCGAGCCGGGCGCCGGCTCCGACCTCGCCGGCATCTCCACCACCGCGCGGCTCTCCGAGGACGGCACCCACTACGTCCTCAACGGCGCCAAGACCTTCATCACCGGCGGCGTCCTGGCCGACCTCGTCCTGGTGGTCTGCCGCACCGCGCCGCACGACCCGGAGAACCGCCGGGCCGGACTCTCCATCCTCTGCGTGGACACCTCGTCCCCCGGTTACAGCGTCGGCCGCAAGCTGCAGAAGATCGGCCTGCGCACCTCGGACACCGCCGAGCTGGCCTTCTCGGACGTCAAGGTGCCGGTGGAGAACCTGCTCGGCGAGGAGGGCCGGGCGTTCGCCTACCTGACCCACAACCTGGTGCAGGAGCGGCTGGCGATCGCGGTCGGCGCGTACGCGGCCGCCGCGGCGGCGGTGCGGTTCGCGGTGCGGTACGTCAAGGACCGCAAGGTGTTCGGCCAGGCGGTCGCCGAGTTCCAGAACACCAAGTTCACGCTGGCCGACTGCGAGGCCCAGGTGGTGGCGCAGCAGTCGATGGTCGACCGCGCGCTGGAGCTGTACCAGAACGGCGAGCTGACGGTGGCGGACGCGGCGGCCGCCAAGCTGTTCTGCACCGAGTCGGCGTCCGGCGTGATCGACAAGTGCCTGCAGCTGCACGGCGGTTACGGCTACATCCTGGAGTACCCGATCGCCCGGCTCTACACCGACAACCGGGTGTTCCGGATCTACGGCGGCACCAGCGAGGTCATGCGCAGCATCGTCGCCAAGTCGCTCGGACTGTAGCCGGCCGCACCGCGGCCGGCCGCGGCACCCGCACGGCGTCCACCCGTCCGGCGGAGTCGGGCGGGTGGACGGCCGGGCTCCCGCGATCAGTTGGGCGAGTGGTGCTCGGCGCGCCAGGCGTCCCAGCCGGCCGAGGACGCCACCTTGGCCTCGTGCAGGGCCCGCTGGGCCAGGGCGGTCGGCGGGGTGTCCAGCCCCCGCACCCAGGCGCGGCCGGCCGTGGCCAGCGCCGCGCACACCATCACCGCACCCGCCGTGCCGAACACCGCGCCGATGCCGGTCAGCACCGCGCCGCCGGCCAGCAGCGAGCGGTTGACCTGGAACCCGCTGAAAAAACGCTCGTTGGTCGCCATGCCTCCACGATGGGGGCAGTCGGCCGCCGCCGCACGCCGAGCGCACCCGCCCGCGACCCGGCTCGGCGTGCGGGCGGGGGGCGCGTCCGGGACGCTGGGCCGCAGGAGCGCCCGCGCAGCAGGACGGCACCGGACGGCAGGAGGACGCGCGATGGTCGATCTCGAACAGCTCGTCGCGGAGCACGCGGCCCTGGCGGCCGAGAGCCCGCACGGCCGCAGCGCCCATCTGGTGCTGCACGACGGGGTGCTGCGGCAGACGGTGATCGCGCTGACCGCGGGCACCTCGCTCGACGAGCACAACGCCCCGGCCGCCGCCAGCGTGCAGGTGCTGCGCGGGCGGGTCTCGCTGACCATCGCCGGGCGGCACGAGGAGCTCTCGACGGGCCAGCTGCAGGCCGTCCCGCAGGAGCGGCACGGCCTGCTGGCCCACATCGACTCGGTGGTGCTGCTGACGGCCGTCACCGCCTGAGTCCCGCGCCACCGCGGCGCCCGCCGGGCGGTCTCAGGCCGCGGGGCCGTGCCAGGCCTCCGCGGGCCTCGGCTTCAGCAGCGAGCCGCCGACCAGCTCCAGCCCGCGCAGCAGGTCCCGCCCGCCCGGCGCCATGTCGGGCGCGGCGAGCCACTGCCCGGCCAGGCCCACCAGCAGCGCCTGGTAGAAGGTGCCGCGGGCCAGCTCCTCCTCGGTGTCCGACACCCCGGCGAGCCCCTGGAACACGGCCGACAGCCCGAGCCGCCCGTCCTTCTGGGCCCCGGCCAGCGCCTCCCGCAGCTCGGGCGCCCGCTCCACCTGCACCATCGCCTCGAACTGCGCGGCCCAGAGGCCGCGGTGCTCGGCGATGGTCTCCCGCACGCCGTCCCACACGGCGACGAACCGTTCCTCCGGGTCGTCGGACGCCTCGTTGGCCTTCGCCACCACGGTCCCCACCATGACGCCCCACTCCCCGGTCGCCTCGATCAGCGCCGCGTTGAGCAGCGCCTCCTTGGAGCCGAAGTGGTAGCCGATGGCCGCCAGGCTCACGCCGGAGGCGGTGGCGATGTCCCGGGCGGTGGTCCGCCCGTAGCCCTTCTCGATCAGGCAGCGCTTGGCGCCGGCCATGAGGTCCTCTCGATTTCCCATGCCCGAATGCTACGTCCGATCAAGACGGATGTCTTGCACGCCTGTCTGGCACGAATGATTTAGACGCTCGTACTAGACAACCGTCTGACACATCCGTACCGTCGTCCTCATGACCGCCACCACAGGCCGCGCAGGCCGTCGCGAATGGATCGGCCTCGCCGTCCTGTTGCTCCCGACCCTCGTCCTCACCATGGACATGGGCGTGCTCTTCTTCGCCGTCCCCTACATCTCCAGCACGCTGGCGCCGAGCGGCACCCAGCAGCTGTGGATCATGGACATGTACTCGTTCCTGCTGGCCGGGCTGCTGATCACGATGGGCGCGCTGGGCGACCGGATCGGCCGCCGCCTGCTGCTGATGATCGGCGCCATCGGCTTCGCCGGCGCCTCGCTGCTCGCCGCCTCCGCGGACAGCGCCGGCCAGCTGATCGCCGCCCGCGCCCTGCTGGGTGTCGCCGGGGCCACCGTGATGCCCTCGACCCTCGCGCTGATCCGCAACATGTTCCACGACCCCAAGCAGCGCCAGGTCGCGCTCGGCGCCTGGGGCGGCATCCTCACTGCCGGCGCCACCCTCGGGCCGGTCGCCGGCGGCCTGCTGCTCGACCACTTCTGGTGGGGCTCGGTCTTCCTGCTCGCGATCCCGGTGATGGCCCTGGTCCTGCTCGCCGCCCCGGTGCTGCTCCCCGAGTACCGCTCCCCGCAGCACGGCAGCTTCGACCTGCTCGGCGCCGTCCTGTCGCTGGCCGCCATCCTGCCGCTGATCTACGGCGTCAAGACGCTCGCGGTGGACGGCTGGGACCTGCTCGCCGCGCTCGCCGTCCCGGTCGGCCTGCTCCTCGGCGGCGCGTTCTACTGGCGGCAGCGCACCGCCGCCCACCCGCTGCTCGACCTCGGCCTGTTCCGCATCCGCGCCTTCAGCGGGGCGATCAGCGTCAACACCGTGGCGATGTTCGCGATGATGGGCTTCACCCTCTTCACCTCGCAGTACCTGCAGCTGGTCAAGGGCATGAGCCCGCTCACCGCCTCGCTCTGGTCACTCGTTCCCAGCGTGGGCGTCGGCGCGGCCGTCGGCATCACCTCGGCGCTCGCCGGCAAGGTCCGGCCCGCGGTGATGATGGCCTCGGGCTTCCTGATCGGCGCGGCCGGCTTCGCGATGATGACCCAGGTCGGCGCGGACTCCCCGCTGGCGCTCATCCTCACCGCGGCGGGTGTGCTGGCCGCCGGCACCGTCGGCACCATGACCCTGACCGCCGAGCTCGTGGTCTCCTCGGCCCCCGCCGAGCGGGCCGGCGTCGCCTCCGCCACCTCCGAGACCGCCGTCGAGCTCGGCAGCTCCCTCGGCATCGCCCTGCTCGGCGCCGCCGGAGCCGCGGTCTACCGCTCCCAGGTGGACGGCGCCCTGCCGGCCGGGGTGGAGGGCGAGGCCGCCCGCGCCGCGCAGGACACCCTCGGCGGCGCGGTCACCGTCGCCGCCCAGCTGCCCGGTCAGCTCGGCGGCGAACTCCTCGCCACCACCCGCACCGCGTTCACCGAGGGCCTGCACGTCGCCGCGGTCGTCGGCCTCGTCCTGGTGCTCGGCGCCTCCCTCCTCGCCTACCGCCTGATGCGCCACCTGCCCGCCGCCGCCCCGGCCCCCGCCCCCGAGCCGGCCGCCGCCTGACCCCGCCCCGCCGCCGATCCCCCGCCGCGCGTCATCGCAGCCCCCGCCCCCACCCGGCCGGGGGCTGCCGCGTTCCCGGCCGGCGGGAATCATTGATCGCGGTACACCTCGCGACGGTTCCCCACCGCCAGGACCCAGACGACCAGTTGTCCCCCTTCGACCGTGTAGACCGCCCGGTGGTCCCCTACCCGCAGTCGCCACCGCGCGCTGTGCCCCTGCAGTGCCTTGATGTCGAACCCGGTGGTATCCCCGAGATCCAACGCCCTCTGCAGGTCCGAGAGTCGGCGGAGGATCCGCATCGCGTCCGGCCGGGGAACCTTCAGGAGGTCCCGCTGGGCGTGCGGCGTGAACCTCGTGACGTAGCCCACGGCCCGTCAGCCCCTGTGGTCGCGGATCAGGGCGGCCATCTCCTCCAGCGAGACCGAACCTTCGGTCCCTTCGGCCTCCGCCTCGTCGGCGAGGCGGTTGAGCCAGGCCTCCTCGGTCCGCTCCGCTATCCGGGTCAGCCGCCGGTACTCGTCGATGTCGATCACGACGGCCTCCTGCTTCCCCCGTCGCGTGATGATCGTCGGTGTCTCCTCCCTCCTCGCCCGGTCCAGCACATCGGCGAGGTGGCTCCGGACCTCGGCCATGGATTCCACTACCGGCTCACTCATGGCATCAATGTACGGGATGTACATGGATCCGCAGCGGGAACTCCATCGGCCGCTGCGACAAGGCCCGGGCGCCGGGACAGCCGGAACCGGCCAAAACGCGGGGGCGGTGTGGCGCGAAGAGGGGTGGTCCGCGGGGGTGCGGGCGGGCGGGGCGGCGGGTGGCGGCGCGGGCCGGCCGGTACGCGGGGGCGGTGGGGAGTGGCCTGACCTCGGCGGATGCGGGGGCTCCCGGCGGGCCCTTCGGGACGGGGCCCCGTCCGCCCCCGCAACATCTGGTTTTTGACCAGCGTTTCCCGGCCGGTGTATACGTTCGCCGCCACGGGCAGGCATACTGGCCAGGACGGGCGCTTTGCCCAACTGTGACGTATGACTCTAGACGAGAAGGGACCGGTGGCCAGGGATGCTGCGTAACGGTCTGGAGCCCTGGCACGTGCTCGTGGTGCTGGCTGTCGTGATCCTGCTGTTCGGGTCGAAGAAGCTGCCGGAGATGGCCCGCGGCCTCGGAAAGTCGATGCGGATCCTCAAGGCGGAGACGAAGGCGATGCGCGAGGACGACACCCCCGCCGCCGACGCCGCCCAGGGCACCGCTCAGAGCACCGCCCAGAGCACCGCCGCCCCGGCGCAGCCGGCTGCCGAGCAGCCCCGCCAGGCCGTGAACCCGACCAATGTGACCAAGGCCACCGAGCAGCCGCGGTCCACCACCACCGCCTGAGACCCGGCGGCGCGAACCCGGCCGAAGCCCCCGCCCCGCGGCGGGGGCTTCGTCGTGTCCGGCTGTTCGGCCGCCCCTCCCACGGACTCGACTGGCCGTCCCTTTTGATCCGTTATCTCCTGGTGTGCACGACAGGAGGAACGGAGTCGAGGCATGGCGACCAACGAGCCCGGCGGCGGCCGGCCCGACGAGTTCGCCGAGCTGCGCGCCCGGCTCAGCGCCGTCGAGGCCCGCGAGGCCCGCGAGGCGACGTCGCCGCCCCGGCGCCACCGGACCCGCTCCGCCTTCGCCGTCCTGCTGGTCCTGCTCGCCTGCGTGCTGACGCCGTTGAGCGTCGTCGCCGTCTGGACCAGGTCGCAGATCACCGACACCGACCGCTACGTCGCCACCATGGCGCCGCTGGCCACCGACCCGGCCGTCCGAACGGCCGTCACCGACCGGGTGACCGACGAGATCGTCAAACAGATCCCGGTCGACTCGCTGCTCTCCTCGGTCGCCCCGGCGGACCGCCCCCTGCTGAACACGCTGCTCGGCGGCATCGGCCAGGCGCTCACCGACGGGATCGCCGGCTTCGTGCACGACCAGGTCCAGCGGGTGGTGGCGAGCGACGCGTTCGCCACGATCTGGGCCGACGTCAACCGGCAGGCCCACGCGGCCGTCGAGAAGATGCTGACCGGTCAGGGCGGCGGGGCCGTCGCGATCAAGAACGACACCGTGGTGCTCGACCTCGCGCCGCTGATCGACCGGGTGAAGGCCCGGCTGGTCGACAACGGCCTGTCGATCGCCGCGCGGATCCCCGAGGTGCACACCCAGTACACGCTGGTGCAGTCGGACGCGATCCCCAAGGTCCGCACCGGCTTCCGGCTGCTGGACCTGGCCGGCTTCTGGCTGCCGGTGCTGACCGCGGCCTGCGCGGTCGGCGGCGTGCTGCTGGCGGTCCGCCGCCGCCGGGCCGTCGTCACGGTCGCCCTGGGCATGGCCGGCGGGGCGCTGCTGCTGGGCATCGCGCTGTCCGTCTTCCGCGCCCTCTACCTGGACCGGCTGGCGTCCGGGGTCGACCTGGCCGCGGCGCAGGCGGTGTACGACACGCTGGTGCGGTACCTGCGGTCGGCGGTCCGGGTGGTGGTCGCGCTCGGGGTGCTGGTGGCGCTGGGCGCCTGGATCGGCGGCCGGGGGCGGTGGGCCGGGACGACCCGGGGCATGTGGGCGTCCGGGCTGGGGGCGGTGCGGCGCGCCGCCGAACGGGCCGGGCTGCGGCTGGGGCCGGTGGGACGGTTCGTGCACCGGTGGAAGGCCTGGCTGGGCTGGGCGGCGGTGGCGGTGGCCGCGCTGGCGTTCCTGCTGTGGAGCTATCCGACCGTCCTGGTGACGCTCTGTCTGGCGCTCGCGCTGGTGGCGGCGCTGGCGGTGCTGGAGTTCCTGGACGAGCCCGGCGGCGGACCGGCCGGGGCGCGCTGACCGGGATGAGCAGCCAGCAGCCGCCGCAGGCGCCCCCACCCGCGTCCCCGCCCGCGCCCCGGGAGAACCTCGACCTGCGGGCCTGGGGCCTGCTGCTCGGCTCGTTCACCCTGCTGATGGTCGGCTACTTCACCGTCCCGCTGCGGGTCCTGGGCCAGGACCGCCCACTGCTGAGCTGGCTGCTGTTCGGGGTGGTGCTGACCGGGCTGACCGGGCTGCTGGTGGCCAGGATCGTCGACACCTTCCGCGGCACGGGCCATCACCCCGGGGTGTGGCTGGCCTTCCTGATCTGCCTCTCGCTGACCGTCTTCGCCGGCACCTACTACGTGCTGGCCGACCGTCCGGGCGAGTTCGTCGGCCTGGAGACCCGACTGGACTCGCTGTACTTCACGGTCGTCACGATGGCGACCATCGGCTACGGCGACATCACCGCGTCCGGGCAGGGGCCGCGACTGGTGGTGCTGCTGCAGATCACCTACAACTTCGTCTTCCTGGCGGCGGCGGCCGGCGCGCTGAGCCGGACCGTCCGCAGCGGCATGGAGACCCGCGCCCACCGCGAGGGCCCCGAGCACGAGCACCACCACGTCCGGGCCCGGCGCCGCCGCCGTCACCGGCCCTAGGAGCGGCTGCTGTCGATCACGCAGAAGCGGTTCCCGTCCGGGTCCTCGACGACGACGAAGTCCGGGTCCGGCGGGTAGAGGTCCCAGTCGACCCGCCGCGCGCCGAGGCCGACCAGCCGCTCCACCTCGGCCGCCTGGTCGGCCGCGTCCGCCGCGTAGAGGTCCAGGTGCACCCGCGGGTGGCGCTGCGGCGGGCTGGCGCTCCGACCGAGCGCCACCTGCACCCCGGGGGCGCCGTCCGCCGGGACCAGCACCACCCAGTCGTCCTCGACCGGGCGGTCGCGGGGAACGTACCCCAGGGCCTCGCCCCAGAACGCCGCCGCGCGGCGGACGTCCGCCACCCCGAGCACCACCGAACCGATTCTCAGCATGCCGGCGATTGTGCCGGACGGGGCGGGACGGAGGGAACGGGCAGGCCGACCGGCGGGCGGGCGGGCCGCCGTCACCGCTCCCGGTCCACGTCCGGGCGCGGGCAGCCGCGGCGCAGGCCCTCGGAGTACGCCACGTGCGGGTCGGGCGAGGGGCCGAGCGCCTTGAGGTGGCGACGTCCCTGGCGCGGAGGGGGAGTCACCCGCCCGCGCCCTCCGCCGCGCCGCCGCGCCGGCGCAGCGACATCAGGAGAAGGAAGACGGCCGACAGCACGGCCGCCACCCGCAGCACGCCCGGCGCGGAGCTCCACATCACCTGGTTCGCCTGCTCACCGGGGTTCAGGGCCGTGCCCCAGCGGCCCTGGGCGCGGCCCCAGACCCAGAGCGAACTGCCGCTGATCGTCATCAGCGGGATCCCGAACACGGCCACCTTGCGGGTGAGGTCGGACAGGTGGCGGGACATGTAGCCGAGCGCCCAGCCGATCAGCATGGCGATCAGCTGTCCGGTGACGGCGCCGCCGATCAGCACCGCGGCGGAGAGCAGCAGCAGCGGTGAGGGGCGGTGGCGGGCGGGCGCCCCGGCCTTGGCGGGCTTCCCGGCGGCGCCGGGGTCCGCGGGGGCGCCTTCGGCGGGGGCGGCCCCGTCCCCGGCCGCCCGGCCCCGGCGCCCCTTGGCCTTCTTCGGCCGGCCCTTCTTCGTCGGGGCGGCGGCGGGCGGCTCGGTCGCCGCGGCCTCGCCCGCCGCGGGGTCCTCGCCCTCCGCCACGGGCCCGTTCTCGCCCTCGGGCGCGGTCCGCTGCTCGGGGATCGGCCGGTTGGACACGACCGGGCCGTCCCCGAAGTCGATGCTCACGTAGTCCCAGTCGCCCGTGTTCACGGCGCGGTACGCGGGCGGCAGCGCCTCGGGGTCGGCGGGGGCGTCCTCGGCCGGCTCCGCCGTCCACGGCGAGCCGCCGTCCTGCCCGGGCTTCGTCAGCGGGGTGGCCGGCCCGGACCTCGGGGCACGCGTGGGCGGCGGCAGGAACGCGGCGGGCGCCCCGCCCTTCGATCCGGACGCCGGCGGAGGTCCAGCGGGTCGCGGCGGCACCGAGGGGCGCGGCGGCGCGGCGGGCGCCGGCTCCTGCGCGTACACGCTGTCCCCGTCACCGCCCCGGCCCGCCGCCCCCGGGGCGGCCGGCGGCTCGCTCCAGGGCCCCTGCTTGCGCCACCACTCGCCGTCCGACATCCCACACACCCCGCCTTGCCCGTACCGAACCGGACCCGCCACGCGTCCGGACGCGGCGTCAGCCCCGCCGACCGTGACGGTACCCACCCGCCGCCCCGCCACGCGAGCCGGAGCGCCCCCGGGCGCGCCCCACCGCACCGGCCGTCCCGCCGACGCCGGGACCCTCCTGTCCCGCCGCCGCCCGACTAACCTAGGTCGAATGACCACACAGCAGGGCCCCCAACGCCAGGCCAAGTCCGCCGCCGGCCCCCGCACCCTCGCCGAGGAGCTCCGCGCCCGGCCCGACGACGACCTCGCCGCCCTGCTCCGGTCCCGCCCCGACCTGCTCAACCCCGTGCCCGGCGACCTCACCCAGCTCACCGCCCGGCTCTCCTCCCGCGCCTCCGCCCTGCGCGCGCTGGAGCGGCTGGACCGGTTCACCCTGCAGGCCGCCGAGGCCCTCGCCGCGCTCCCCGACGGCTCCCCGTCCACCGCCGTCCGGACCCTGCTGGCCGGACCGGTCAAGGTGAAGCCGCACCCCGGCGCCACCCCGCTGAGCGCCGCCGACCGGTCCGCCGTCGCCTCCGCGCTCCCCCGCGCCCTGGCCACCCTGCGCGACCGCGCGCTGCTCTGGGGCCCCGACAACGGCCTGCGGCTGGTCATCGCCGCCCGCGAGGCGCTCGCCCCGACCGCCACCAACCCCGGCCGCACCGGTCTCGGCCCGACCTTCGCCGAGGCCAGCACCGGCATGTCCCCGGCCCGCCTCCAGCAGCTGCTCGCCTCCGCCGGGCAGCCCGCGACGCCCGACCCGGTCACCGCCGTCGCCGCGTTCACCGCGCTGCTCACCGACCGCAGCCGCTGCGAGGGCCTGCTCGCCACCGCCCCCGAACCCGCCCTGCGGCTGCTCGACCGGCTGGTCTGGGGCCCGCCCACCGGCACCGTCCCGGACGCCACCCGCCCGGTCACCGCCGAGGACGCGCAGAGCCCGGTCGAGTGGCTGCTGGCCCGCGGCCTGCTGCTGCCCAGCAGCCCGGGCAGCGTCGTGCTGCCCCGCGAACTCGCCCTCCACCTGCGGGGCGGCCGCTCGCACCGCGCCGTCGAGCCGCTCGCGCCCGAGCCGGCGCCCGCCGCCGCGCCGCGCGACCCCCAGGTGGTGGACGGCGCCGCCGCCGGGCAGGCGCACACCGCCGTGCGGACCGTCGAGGAGCTGCTCGACCTCTGGGGCCTCACCCCGCCGCCCACCCTGCGCGCCGGCGGCCTCGGCGTGCGCGACCTCAAGCGCACCGCCCAGGCCCTGGAGAGCACCGAGCCGATCGCCGCCTTCTGGCTCGAACTCGCCTACACCGCGGGCCTGCTGGCCCCGGACGGCGAGGCCGACGAGCGCTGGGCACCGACCCCGGGCTACGACGAGTGGCTGCGGCTGGACACCGCCGAACGCTGGACCGTGCTCGCCCGCGCCTGGCTCGCCGCCACCCGCGTCCCGGCCCTCGCCGGCACCGCCGACGGCAAGGGCAAGCCGCGCGCCGTGCTCGGCCCCGAGCTGGACCGCACCCTCGCCCCGCCGGTCCGCCGCGCCGCTCTGGCCCTGCTCGCCGAACTCCCGCCCGGCACCCCGGCCACCGCCGAGGAGCTGCTGCCCACCCTGCGCTGGCAGCGCCCGCTGCGCGGCGGCCCGGCCGCCCCCGACGGTGGCGGCGACCTGCGCGACCAACTGGTCGCCCGGACCCTCGCCGAGGCCGAACTCCTCGGCATCACCGGCCGCGGCGCGCTCGCCGCCCCCGCCCGGGCCCTGCTCACCGCCGAGCACGACCCGGCCGCCGTGCTCGCCCCGCTGCTGCCCCGGCCGCTCGACCACGTCATCCTGCAGCCGGACCTCACCGCGATCGCCCCCGGCCCGCTGCTCACCCCGCTCGCCCAGGCGCTCGCGCTCTGCGCCGACATCGAGTCCAAGGGCGGCGCGACCGTCTACCGGTTCACCCCCGGCTCGGTGCGCCGCGCGCTGGACGCCGGACGCACCGCCGCCGACCTGCGGGCCTTCCTGGCGCAGCACTCCCGCACGCCCGTCCCGCAGCCGCTCGCCTACCTGATCGACGACGTCGCCCGGCGGCACGGCCTGCTGCGGGTCGGCGCCGCCTCGTCCTACCTGCGCTGCGACGACCCGGCGCTGCTGAACGAGATCCTGGCCGACCGCCGCTCCGCGGACCTGCGGCTGCGGCTGCTCGCGCCCACCGTGCTGGCCGCCCAGGCCGCCCCCGACGTCCTGCTCGCGAGCCTGCGCGCCATGGGGTACGCACCGGCCGCCGAGTCCGCCGAGGGCGATGTGCTGATCACCCGCCCGGACAGCCACCGCACCCCGCCGCGCGCGGCCCCGGTCCCCGTCCCGGACGGCCCGCCCGCGCCGGACGACACCCTGCTCGCCGCCGCCGTCAAGGCGATCCGGGCCGGCGACCGGGCCGCCACCGCCGTCCGCCGCGAGCCCAACGTCCCGGCCGGGCGCCAACTCCCGCGCACCGCCGCCGCGGAGACCCTCGCGGCGCTGCAGACCGCGGTCCTGCTCGGCGAGCGGATGTGGATCGGCTACCTCAACGCGGAGGGCCTCGCCAGCCAGCGGATCATCGACCCGGTCAAGGTCGAAGGCGGCTACGTCACCGCCTTCGACCACCACGACGGCGAACTGCGCACCTTCGCGCTGCACCGGATCACCGGCGTCGCCGAACTCGACGAGTAGCGGCCCCGGACCCCCGGGGGGCTCAGTGTGCCTGCCCCTGCTCCTTGGCCGCCTGCTCCGCCTGCTTCTCCTTCATCGCCTTCTCCGCCATGGCGGCGAGGTCCCCCTGCCCGACCGGCATCACCGAGTTGGCCCCGGCCAGGTCCGCGAGCAGGAACCCGGGCGCCGCCAGCAGCCCGCCCGGCCCCTCCCCGATGCCCGCGACCGCCTGCGCGGAGGTGGCCGTGGAAGCGGTGGCCGCGAAGGCCGTCCCGACGAGGGCGAGAGCGGTGAGAACACGCTTCGACTTGTTCATGCCCTCCCCAACGAGCCACCCCGCCGCCGGTCACCCCCCGCCACCCCGTCAGCACCGCGCGTACCGCCGGTTGACGCCCCGCTCCCACCGGCGTAGTCCGGAGTGCGGGGGGTGACGAAAGGAGTCATCATGCTCGGCGATCTCATCGGTGAGACCCAGGGCCAGGACACCGGCCGGCGCGTGCTCGACGCCGGGGACGGCCACGTCGTCGTCGAGGTCTCGTTCGAGGGCAGCGGCAGCTACTACGGCACCGCCGTCACCGGCTTCGGCACCTACGAGTCCGAATTGCGCGCCGACGGCACCCTGCGCGGCGAGGGCCAGGGCGTCGACATGACGGCCGACGGCCAGGGCGTCGTCTGGCACGGCACCGGCATCGGCCACTTCACCGAGGGCGGCGGCACCAGTTGGCGCGGCGCCCTCTTCTTCCACACCGCCTCGCCCCGGCTCGACCGCCTCAACCACGTCGTCGGCCTCTTCGAGTACGAGGTCGCCCCGGACGGCAAGTCCACCGGCACCTTCCACGAGTGGAAGTAGCCCTCCCGCCCCGAGCGGTCCCGCGCACCCGGCCTGATGGGCGACACTGGAGGGTCGGCGTCCCGAAGGACCCGCAGACCCGACCGACCTGTCAGCCAGTGGAGGGCTCCCCCGCGTGAACGACGGACCGCTCATCGTCCAGAGCGACAAAACTCTTCTCCTGGAGATCGACCACCCCAAGGCCTCCGACTGCCGCCGGGCCATCGCGCCGTTCGCGGAACTGGAGCGCGCGCCCGAGCACGTGCACACGTACCGGGTGACGCCGCTCGGGCTGTGGAACGCGCGGGCGGCCGGACACGACGCCGAGCAGGTCGTGGACGCCCTGGTGACGTACTCGCGCTACCCGGTGCCGCACGCGCTGCTGGTCGACGTGGCCGACACTATGGCCCGGTACGGGCGGCTGCGGCTGGTCAAGCACCCCACCCACGGGCTGGTGCTCACCACCACCGACCGGCCGGTGCTGGAGGAGGTGCTGCGCTCCAAGAAGATCATCCCGCTGGTCGGCGCCCGGCTCGACCCGGACACCGTGGTGGTGCACCCCTCCGAGCGCGGGCAGATCAAGCAGGTGCTGCTGAAACTCGGCTGGCCCGCCGAGGACTTCGCCGGCTACGTGGACGGCGAGGCGCACCCGATCGACCTGGAGGAGGACGGCTGGAGCCTGCGCCCCTACCAGGCGCAGGCGGTGGAGGGCTTCTGGCACGGCGGCTCGGGCGTCGTCGTGCTGCCCTGCGGCGCCGGCAAGACGCTGGTCGGCGCGGCGGCGATGGCGCACGCCAAGTCGACCACGCTGATCCTGGTCACCAACACCGTCTCGGCCCGCCAGTGGAAGCACGAGCTGGTCAAGCGGACCTCGCTCACCGAGGACGAGATCGGCGAGTACAGCGGGACCAGGAAGGAGATCCGCCCGGTCACCATCGCCACCTACCAGGTGATGACCACCAAGCGGAAGGGCGTCTACGCCCACCTGGAGCTGTTCGACGCCCGCAACTGGGGCCTGGTCGTCTACGACGAGGTCCACCTGCTGCCGGCCCCGGTCTTCAAGTTCACCGCGGACCTCCAGGCCCGCCGCCGGCTCGGCCTGACCGCCACCCTGGTGCGCGAGGACGGCCGCGAGGGCGACGTGTTCAGCCTGATCGGCCCCAAGCGCTTCGACGCCCCGTGGAAGGAGATCGAGGCGCAGGGCTACATCGCGCCCGCCGACTGCTGCGAGGTCCGGGTCACCCTCACCGACTCCGAGCGGCTCGCCTACGCGACCGCGGAGCCCGAGGAGCGGTACCGCTTCTGCGCGACCACGGCGACCAAGCGCCGGGTGGTGGAGGCCCTGGTCAAGAAGCACGAGAAGGACCAGACCCTGATCATCGGCCAGTACATCGACCAGCTGGACGAGCTCGGCGAGGCCCTGGACGCCCCGGTGATCAAGGGCGAGACCAGCAACACCCAGCGCGAGAAGCTGTTCGACGCCTTCCGCAACAAGGAGATCGGCGTCCTGGTCGTCTCCAAGGTCGCCAACTTCTCCATCGACCTGCCGGAGGCGACCGTCGCCATCCAGGTCTCCGGGACCTTCGGCTCCCGGCAGGAGGAGGCCCAGCGCCTCGGCCGGGTGCTGCGCCCCAAGGCGGACGGCCACGCCGCCCACTTCTACTCGGTGGTCGCCCGGGACACCGTCGACCAGGACTTCGCCGCGCACCGCCAGCGCTTCCTCGCCGAGCAGGGCTACGCCTACCGCATCATCGACGCGGACGACGTGCTGTAGCGGCGCGCTCCGACGCGGTATCGCAACGGGCCCGCGGGGCCGGTGGGGCCCGCGGGGCTGGAACCGGGGGGCGGACGCGGCTAGGATCGTCCGTCTGCCCCCTCCCGAACCGTGGTACCTGCTGAAGTCGCGCAGGCAGCCGGGGGAGGTACCGGCCGTTCGGCAACCGGCCGGTATCCACCGTGAGCTCCTACGATCCGCTGCGCCCGTCCCCGGGGGCAGCCGGGAAGGTTCGCTGTGCCCGCCACCCCCACCACCGACCCCCTGCAGCGCGAACGGGACCACCTCGCCGCGTCCAGGACCGCGCTGCGCGCGATGCGCGAGGACGTCGAGTCCCTGGACATCCGCGACGTCACCGGCACCTGGGTCACCGCCCTCGTGCTGCAGAACCAGATCGAGGCCAGGATCGCCGCCCTGGCCGACCTCTCGCACACCCCGCTGTTCTTCGGCCGGCTCGACTACCTGCACGCGATCAGCGAGGAGTTGAGCGAAGGATCCGGAGGGGAGAGCTTCTACATCGGCCGCCGCCACGTGCACGACGCCGACGGCGACCCGATGGTGATCGACTGGCGCGCGCCGGTCTCCCAGCCGTTCTACCGGGCCAGCCGCACCGAGCCGATGGACGTCGAGCGCCGCCGCCGCTTCGGCTACACCGGCGGCGAGCTCACCGCGTACGAGGACGAGCACCTCTCCGACCCGGCCGAGCACGACGCCTCCTCCGCCCTGCTGGCGGCCGAGATCGAGAAGCCGCGCGTCGGCCCGATGCGCGACATCGTCGCGACCATCCAGCCGGAGCAGGACGAGATCGTCCGCGCCGACATCTCCGGCACCCTCTGCGTGCAGGGCGCCCCCGGCACCGGGAAGACCGCCGTCGGCCTGCACCGGGTCGCGTACCTGCTGTACGCGCACCGCGAGCGGCTGGCCCGCACCGGCACCCTGGTGATCGGTCCGAACAACGCCTTCCTCTCCTACATCGAGCAGGTGCTGCCCGCGCTGGGCGAGCTGGACGTCGCGCAGGCCACCGTGCAGCAGCTGGTCGGGCACGTCGAGGTGCGCGGCGAGGACTCCCCCGAGGCGGCCCGGCTGAAGGGCGACGCCCGGATGGCGGAGGTGCTGCGCCGGGCGGTCCGCTCCGGCATCGCGCTGCCCACCGAGCCGTGCGTGGTGATCCGCGGCTCCCGCCGCTGGCGCGTCCCGGTCCACGAACTGGTCGGGATCATCGAGGAGTTGAAGGCCCGCGACATCCGCTACGGCGCGGCGGCCGAGGCGCTGCCGCAGCGGATCGCGCACGCCGTGCTGCTGAAGATGGAGCAGGGCGGCGAGGCCCCGGACGACCGGGTGCAGGACGCGGTGGCCCGCAACACCGCCGTGAAGGCGACGGTCAAGGCGTGCTGGCCGGCGGTCGACCCGGCCAAGCTGGTGCTGCGGCTGCTCTCCGAGCCGGAGTTCCTGGCCGCGTGCGCGGACGGCGTGCTGAGCGCCGAGGAGCAGGCGGCCGTGCTGTGGCCCAAGCGGGGCCGCTCGGTGAAGACCGCCCGCTGGACCGCCGCCGACGCCGTGCTCGTCGACGAGGCGACCGACCTGGTGCGGCGCACCGCCTCGCTGGGCCACGTGGTGCTGGACGAGGCGCAGGACCTCTCGCCGATGCAGTACCGCGCGGTGGGCCGCCGCTGCACCACCGGCTCGGCGACCGTGCTGGGCGACCTCGCCCAGGGCACCACCCCCTGGGCGACGGCGAGTTGGCCGGAGGCGCTGCACCACCTGGGCAAGCCGGCCGCCCACATCGAGGAGCTGACCAAGGGCTTCCGGGTGCCGGAGGAGGTCATCGCGTACGCCTCCCGGCTGCTGCCGTCGATCGCCCCCGGCCTGAACCCGGCCAGTTCGGTCCGCGAGGCCCCGGGTTCACTGACGATCCGTCAGATCGCCGAGGAGGAACGGGCGGAGGCCGTGGTCGAGGCCTGCCGGCGGGCGCTGGAGCGGGAGGGGTCGACCGGTCTGATCGCGGCCGACGCGCGCGTCCCGCTGCTGGCGCAGGCGCTGGCGGAGGCCGGGCTGGCGCACCTCGCCCCCGGCACCGAGACCAGCGCCGAGGCCCGGCTGACGCTCGTCCCGGCCTCGCTGGCCAAGGGCCTGGAGTACGACTACGTGGTGCTGGACGAGCCGGCCGCGGTGGTCGCGGGCGAACCGGACGAGCGGACCGGCCTGCGGCGGCTGTACGTGGCGCTCACCCGTGCGGTCTCCGGCCTGGAGGTGCTGCACGCCGAGCCGCTGCCGGCGCAGTTGGACGGCCTCGACTGAACGGCCGCAGCTGAACGGGCCTCGGCCGAACGCCCGGGGCCGGCCCGTCGCCACGGCGGGCCGGCCCCGGTGCCCGGCGGAGTTCAGCCGCCGATCAGCGCCCGCCACTCGGCGACCTTGGCCGCGTCCACCGGCGACCGCCAGCCGTCCACCCGGACCGCGCCGCCGACGTGGAAGGCGTCGAACCCGGCGGCGAGCAGCCCCGGCAGGTGCTCGGCGCGCAGGCCGCCGCCGATCAGGATCCGCTGGGTGTAGCCGGGCTCGCCGGCCCGGGCCAGCTCGGCCAGCAGGACGTCCCGACCGGCGTCCACCCCGCCGGCCGCGCCGGAGGTGAGGAAGGTGTCCAGGCCGGGCAGCGCGCCGACGGCGGCGCGCACGGCGGCCCGGTCCGCGCTGTGGTCGATCGCCCGGTGGAAGGTCCAGCGGCAGCCGGCCACCGCCTCGGCGACGGCCTCGGTGGCGGCCAGGTCGACACCGCCCCCGGCGTCCAGGAACCCGAAGACGAACTCGTCGGCGCCCTCGGCCCGGAGCGCGGCGGCGCGGACGCGCAGCTCGTCCAGGTCGCCCGGGGCGAAGCCGTCCCGGACGCGGAGCATGACGCGCAGCGGAATCTCCACGGCGGCACGGATCCTGGCGAAGTCCTCGACCGAGGGGGTGAGCCCGTCGGCGGCCATGTCGGTGACCAGTTCGAGCCGGTCGGCGCCGCCCGACTCGGCGGCCTGGGCGTCCTGGGGCGTCAGCGCGATGACTTCGAAAATTGGTCTAGACATATCAGATAGCCTGCCACATCGGTCCGCCCCCGGCGAGCCCCGTGCGGCCACTCGGCCGGACGACGCGCACCGCCGCGAGAACGCGGAACGGCCGGACGAACGGGCCCACAACCCGTTCGTCCGGCCGTTCGAGGAGCGGCGACGCTCCGGTCGGCCCCGCTCAGACGAGGCTCCGGACACCTCCCGCGCCCACGTCGCACCCGGGCGCCGCACCGGCCCGGTGCAGGATCCGGCCGGCCGCCACCAGACCGACCACCACCGCGATCGCCAGCGGCGCCATCCGCCACACGCCGCCGACCGACTGCCAGGTCCGGAAGGCGTTGAACCCGAGGGTCAGCGGCAGCGCGGCGAGGCCGATCGCCGCCGGAGCGAGCCGCCCGCGGACGGCGAAGAGCAGGGCGGCCGCCGGCACCAGCAGCAGCGCCACGGCCGGCACCCGGTCCATCAGGCCGACCGAGCTGTAGTACCCCTCCCCGATCAGGATCAGCCCGCCGCCGGCCGCGGCGGCCAGCACCGCGATCCGGCCCCGCGCGCTCGGCCGCTCCGCGGTCAGCTCCTGCGGGGCGAAGGCGAACACCAGGCCCGCCAGCAGCAGCGGGGTCGACTGACCGGAGCACTCCAGGAAGCCCCAGAGGTACGGCTCCTGCACCGCCGCGGTCAGCACGCCCAGCGCGCCGACGCCGGCCACGCCGAACGCCGCGTACCGGGCCTCCCGCGAACGGCCGGCCAGCACGGCGGCAACCAGCAGCAACGGCAGCAGCGCCTGCCCGAGGAACCAGACGAAGGCCGGCACCTCGCCGATCCGGTCCGGCAGCGCCCACGCCGGGACCCAGGAGGGGTTCACCACCTGGTCGACCGTGTAGGCCGCGCACAGCCCGGCGACCGCCCCCGCGACCAGCGGCGCGGCCAGTGCGAACAGCTGTCCGACGGCGGAGGAGGCGGTCAGGCCGGCGCGCATCCGCAGGCCGTACGCGCCCAGGTCGAACACCTCCCGGGCGGTGGCCAGCCGCCCGGTCCCGGCCGTGCTGTCGGCGAAGACCGCGGACAGCTCGTCACCGCGCTCGCGCCGGTAGCGGGCCGGGAAGAGCATCAGCGCGGCACGGAGCGCCACCGGCTCCCCCATCGCTCCGGGAAAGGTCTGGATCGTCATGCGAAGGCCCCCCTGACCCTGGTGAACGCGAGTGTGGCGGCCCCGCCGGCCGGGCGGAAACCGGTCGGGCGGACGGCCGCCAGCCGGCGCTGGGCCTCCTCGGCGACGGCGCGCAGCCGCTCCGCCTCGGTGGCCAGGGCGCCGCGCCCGCCCTCGGTGAGCGCGTAGGTGCGCCGGGCCCGGCCGTCGACGATCTCCTCGGCCGCGACCTCGATGAGACCCTGCTGGAGCAGCCGGTCGAGCGCGCCGTACAGCGTCCCGGTGCGCATCTTGACCCGGCCGTCCGAGATCGCGGAGATCTCCTGGATGAGCGCGTAGCCGTGCCGCGGGGCGTCGGCCAGTGCGGTCAGCAGGAGCAGTGTCGGCTCTTGCATCGCCCGTTCAGTCATGAAGCTACATATACCTTTCATCGATATATCACGTCCAGCGGAATCCCGGTCGGCTCCGACCCGGCCCGGCAGAATGGCCCCGTGCCCGACACCGATGCCCCGGTCCCCGAGGACCTGCTCACCGCCTGGACCGCCCTGCTCCACCGCCGCGGCGCGGCGGGCGACCCCGCCCCGGCCGGCCGGGAGCTGCTGCGGCGCTGGTCCGAGCCGCAGCGCCGGTACCACACCGTCGACCACCTGCGCGCGGTGCTGGGCCACGTCGACGCGCTCGCCGGGCACGCCGCCGACCCGGACGCCGTCCGGCTGGCCGCCTGGTTCCACGACGCCGTCTACCGTCCGGACCGCTCCGAGAACGAGGAGCGCAGCGCCGTCCTGGCCGTCCGGGCGCTCGACGAGGCGGGGCTCCCGGCGGCCCTGGTCGCGGAGGTCGCCCGGCTGGTCCGGCTCACCGTCACCCACCGCCCCGAGCCGGGCGACCGCGACGGCGAGGTGCTGTGCGACGCCGACCTCGCCGTGCTCGGCGGCCCGCCGCGGGCCTACGCGGCGTACGCGGCGGCCGTCCGGGAGGAGTACGCCTTCGTACCGGGGCCGGACTTCCGCGCCGGGCGCGCGGCCGTGCTCCGCCAGTTGCTCGCGCTCCCCGCGCTGTATCGCACGCCCACCGCGCACGCCCGCTTCGACGCCGCCGCCCGGGCCAACCTGGCCGCCGAGATCGCCGGGCTGGAGGCCGCCGGCTGAGCACGGGCGGACCCGCGCGGCCGGCGGCCGGAGCGGCCGGTGTCACCCCGCCCGCCGCGCCAGCGGCAGCCGGGACCGGGTGAACAGGGCCGCGCCCAGGCCCGCCACCACCGGCAGCACCACCGTGATCGTCACCAGCAGTCCCCACGGCGCGGTGAACGGGGCCGCCGGCACACCGATCTGCCCGCTCGCGTGCGAGCGCAGCAGCGCCACCGCGGGCACCAGCCCGCTGACCGTGCCGATCGCCGCGCCGAGCCCCGCGATCAGCGTGCTCTGCAACCCCGCCTGCACCCGGTGGATCCGCGGCGGCGCGCCGACCGCGGCCAGCGTGGCCCGGTCGTTGCGGGAGTCGGCCGCGGCCAGACCGGTGGCCACGGCCGCGGCACCCAGCACCACCAGCACGGCGAACCCGGCGAGCGCGAGGCTGATCACGTCGTCCTTCGGCTGGAAGCCGCGCTCCACGTGCAGCAGGGCCAGCGGGGCGACCTGGGCCAGATCGGCCTCCACCCGCTGCTGCGCCTTCGCGGTGGGCGGGTGCGCGGGCCGCCACACCGAGCCGGCCGACTCGGTGGAGAGACCGACCTTGCGCACCGCGTCCGGGCTCATCAGCAGCCCCCCGTACCGGGCGGCCTCCGGGTCGTCGACCAGCAGCGCGTCGACCGCGATCTCCTTGGTGCCCGTCTGCGGGGTCTCCCCGGGCTGGACCGGACCGCCGCCGGCCGCGCCCAGCATGGTGAGCACCGCCCGGCCGTCCTGCACCCGGTCGCGGTCGAAGACGATCGCCCGGCCGGCGGCCAGCGCCTCCTCGGCGGCCCGGTCGTTCACCCCGAACAGGTTGCGCAGCACCGTCGCGTCGCCGACCAGCGCGCGGCTCCCGGCACCGCCCCGGTCGAACCGGCCGCCGCCCGTCCCCTTGACCTGCACCGTGCTGGAGCAGCCCGTGCAGAAGACGTAGAGCATGCTCTGGACGTCGGCGCGGGTGCCCGCGTCCGGCAGGCCCCGCTCGACCGCGGCGCGCAGCCGCGGCAGCCGGGGGTCGTCCGACTTCATCGGGGCCTCGACCACGACGGCGCCCATCGGGGCCGTCGGACGGTAGGAGGCCCGGTCCTGGGCCTCGGTGCCGGTGGTGTAGACGCCGACGGCGACGGCTCCGGCGACGGCGGCCATCACCGCGGCCACGGCGGGCGCGGTGCGGCCGCGGTGGCGGGCCGAGTCGCGCAGGGCCAGCCGGGGGCCGATCGGCAGCCGGGCGGCGAGCCGGCCGAACAGCGCGACCAGCAGCGGGGTGAACAGCAGGAAGCCGAGTTCGGCGGTGACCGCCCCGGCCAGCACGGTGAGCGCCTTCATGGTGAGCCCCTTGAACACCGGCAGGCCGGTGGCGTCCGGGCTGCCGGCGCCGTAGAGCGCCAGGCCGGCGCCCGCGACGACCAGGAGCCCGCCCAGCAGCGGGAGCCGCCGGCTCGGCGCGCCGACGGCGTCCCGGCCGGTGAGCCCGGCCACCACGTCGCGGCGGGCGGCCTGGACCGCGGGCACCACGGCGGCCAGCAGCGCGGTGACCACCCCGACGGCGGCGATGGCCAGCAGGTCGAGCGGCGCGATCGCGAAGTGCCCGAAGCGGCTGCCGCCGGCCTCCTCGGCCCGGGTCCGCAACAGGGCGACCAGGCCGACGCCCGCCACCAGGCCGACGGCCGCGCCGACGGTGCCGAGCACCAGCCCGGAACCGAGCACGACCGCGCGGACGTGGCCGCGGTTGCCGCCGGCGGCGCCGATCAGGGCGAGCTGGCGGCGCGAGCGCCGGGCGCCCACCGCGAAGGCCGGGCCGGCCAGCAGGGCGACCTCCAGCAGTGCCATCCCGACCACCGTCGCCAGCACCACGACCCGCTTGTCCGCGTCGGGGAGCCTGAACAGGTCGGGGTCGTAGGTGACGGCGGACGCGGGCGGCGGGTCGAGCGCGACGGCGCGCGAGGTCACCGTGAAGCCGTACCGGTTGAGCTTCCGGACGGCGGGCCAGTCCAGGGCGGCGCCGCCGCCGGGCATCCGCACCAGCCAGCGCTCGGGACGGTCCGTGTCCGCCCCGGCCGCGGTCAGCCCGGCCGAGGGGGCGGCGCCGGGCGGGGCCGCCGCGGCCAGTGGGGCGATCAGCTCGCCGGGCCGGGCCACCAGCTCGACCTTGTCGAGGGTCCCCGGGTACTCGACCACGCCGGTCAGCTTGAACGGCGCCTTGTCGAGGCCCTTGACCGTGGTGGAGTCGCCGATCCGCAGTCCGGCCTCGGCGAGGAAGGCCCGGGTGACGGCCGCCTCGTGCGAGGCGTTCGGCGCCCGGCCCTCGACCAGGTCGATCCGGCCCTGCCAGATCCGGTCGGCGAGGTCGGCCTCGGCGGTCGCGGTGGTGAACAGGCCCTCCCGGGTGGAGGTGCTGACCGCCGGCCCCGGGGTGGTCGGCAGCAGCACCGCGCCCGCGGGCAGCAGCCCGGCGACCAGCTCGGCGGGGGAACCCGCCGCGGCGGCGGCCGTCACCGAGGCCGGATCGGTCCGGTTCTCGGGCAGCACCTGCACGCCGTCCTCGGCGAACGGCCCCTGGTCGACCGAGCGGCCGGGCCGGTGGGCGGTGATCAGGGCGTCGGCCCCGCCCATCAGCCGCTCGACCCGCTCGCCGGGGGTGAGCTGCCCACTGCGGTGGACGACGTCGGCGCCGGCGACACCGAGCACCGGCAGCGCGACCATGGCGGCGATCAGGGCACTGCGGCCCTTGGCGCGCAGGGCGTCGCGGCGGGCGATCCGCAGGGCGACGCGCAGGGCGGAGAGCTTCATCACCGGCCGCCGTTCCCGCCGGCGTGCAGCAGGTGCGCGGCCTGCTGCCCGGTGGACTCCTGGACGACCCGGCCGTCACTGAGGAACACCACGCGGTCCGCCCAGACGGCGTGCCGGGGCTCGTGGGTGACCATCATGGCGGCGGCGCCCGCGTCGCAGCGGGCCCGCAGCACGCCCAGCACGGCCTCGCCGGTGGCGGAGTCGAGGGCGCCGGTGGGCTCGTCGGCGAGGACCAGGCGCCGCTCGCCGACCAGGGCGCGGGCGATCGCGACGCGCTGCTGCTGGCCGCCGGAGAGCTGCTCGGGGAAGCGGTCGGCGAGGTCGGCGATGCCGAGCTCGGTCAGCGCGGCGAGTGCCTCCCGGCGGGCGGTCCGCCCGGAGACGCCGTCCAGCTCCCGGGGGAGCGTGATGTTCTCGGCGGCGGTCAGCGCCGGGACGAGGTTGTAGTCCTGGAAGACGTAGCCGACCGAGCGGCGGCGCACGGCGGCCTGCGCGGTGCGGTTCAGCCCGCCCAGCTCGACGCCCTCGACCAGCACCTGCCCACCGCTCGGCCGGTCGAGGCCGCCGGCCAGGGTGAGCAGCGTGGACTTGCCGGAGCCGGAGGGCCCCATCACCGCGACGAACTCGCCGGCGCGCACGGCCAGGTCGATGCCGCGCAGGGCGTGCACCTCGGCCGCGCCCTGACCGTGCACCCGGGTGACGGCGCGCAGTTCCAGGACGGGCCGGGTCGGATCTGGCTGGGACATGGGTCTCCCCCTCGTTGCCGTGAAAGCTCAGACGAACTATATAAGTCGGTAGACTACATATGCCGCCCATCGGTTCCACTCGGCACGAAAAAACCGCCGCCGCGCCCGGAGGCACGACGGCGGTGAGGTCCGGCGCCGGGGGTTACGACAGCTCGCCGACCGCGGCCACCACGGCACCGCGCTTGCCGCACACCCAGTGCGGCTCCGGCCCCAGCTCCGGCTCCACGCCCAGCGCGTGCGGGTCCCCCTCCGCCGCGCAGTCCGCGCACAGCGGCCAGCGCCCGTGGCTCTCCAGCAGCGCGTCCTGGACGTCCTGGGCGACCAGGCCCAGCACGTACTCGGTGCCGTCCGGCCACTGCTCCAGCCACCAGCGGCGGTGCGTCACGGCCTGCTCGACCAGGGACACCACGGCGGCGTCGGCGGCGTCCCGCGCGGTCAGGTCGGCCAGGATCAGCGCCCGCGCGGTGTGCAGCGCCGTCTCGATGTCGTCTGTCGTAGCCATCCGTCCAGTCTCCCAAGAACGTCCGAGAACGCCGCACGGGCGGCTCCCCGAGGGGAACCGCCCGTGCGAACGAGGAACCGTCCGATCCGTCAGGATCAGAAGTCCATGTCACCGCCCGGCATGCCGCCGCCGGCGGCCGCGGCGGCCTTCTCCGGCTTGTCGGCGATGACGGCCTCGGTGGTGAGGAACAGCGCCGCGATGGAGGCGGCGTTCTGCAGCGCGGAGCGGGTGACCTTGGCCGGGTCGATGATGCCCTCGGCGACCAGGTCGACGTACTCGTTGGTGGCGGCGTTCAGGCCGTGACCGGCGGGGAGGTTGCGCACCTTCTCCACCACGACGCCACCCTCCAGGCCGGCGTTGGTCGCGATCTGCTTGATCGGGGCCTCCAGCGCGACCTTGACGATGTTGGCACCGGTGGCCTCGTCGCCGTCCAGCTCCAGCTTGTCGAACGCGACACCGGCCTGCAGCAGGGCGACGCCGCCACCGGCGACGATGCCCTCCTCGACGGCGGCCTTGGCGTTGCGGACGGCGTCCTCGATGCGGTGCTTGCGCTCCTTGAGCTCCACCTCGGTGGCCGCGCCGGCCTTGATGACGGCCACGCCGCCGGCCAGCTTGGCGAGGCGCTCCTGGAGCTTCTCGCGGTCGTAGTCCGAGTCGCTGTTCTCGATCTCGGCGCGGATCTGGTTCACGCGGCCCGCGACCTGCTCGCTGTCGCCGCCACCGTCGACGATGGTGGTCTCGTCCTTGGTGATGACCACCTTGCGGGCGGTGCCCAGCAGGTCGACGCCGGCGTTCTCCAGCTTCAGGCCGACCTCCTCGGAGATCACGGTGCCACCGGTGAGGATGGCGATGTCCTGGAGCATGGCCTTGCGGCGGTCGCCGAAGCCCGGGGCCTTGACGGCGACGGACTTGAAGGTGCCGCGGATCTTGTTCACGACCAGGGTCGACAGGGCCTCGCCCTCGACGTCCTCGGCGATGATGACGAGCGGCTTGCCGCTCTGCATGACCTTCTCCAGCAGCGGCAGCAGGTCCTTGACCGAGCCGATCTTGGAGTTGGCGATCAGGATGTAGGGGTCCTCGAACGAGGTCTCCATACGCTCCAGGTCGGTGGCGAAGTAGGCCGAGATGTAGCCCTTGTCGAAGCGCATGCCCTCGGTGAGCTCAAGCTCCAGACCGAAGGTGTTGCTCTCCTCGACGGTGATGACGCCTTCCTTGCCGACCTTGTCCATGGCCTCGGCGATGAGCTCGCCGATCTGGGTGTCGGCGGCGGAGATGGAGGCGGTGGAGGCGATCTGCTCCTTGGTCTCCACGTCCTTGGCCTGGGCCAGGAGCTGGTCGGAGACGGCGGCGACGGCCTTCTCGATGCCGCGCTTCAGGGCCATCGGGTTGGCGCCGGCGGCGACGTTGCGCAGACCCTCGCGGACGAGCGCCTGGGCGAGCACGGTGGCGGTGGTGGTGCCGTCACCCGCGACGTCGTCGGTCTTCTTGGCGACCTCCTTGACGAGCTCCGCGCCGATCTTCTCGTACGGGTCCTCGAGCTCGATCTCCTTGGCGATGGAGACACCGTCGTTGGTGATCGTGGGGGCGCCCCACTTCTTCTCCAGCACGACGTTGCGGCCCTTGGGGCCGAGCGTGACCTTCACTGCGTCGGCGAGCTGGTTCATGCCACGCTCAAGGCCGCGGCGAGCTTCCTCATCAAAGGCGATGATCTTGGCCATCAGAAGTGGTCCTCCGGGACACGGTCGACTGCTCGGACCAAGGGGTGCCCGCGACGGACGGCCCTGGTGTGCGGGGGTCCTTTCCCCTACCGCTCCCGGGGGCCTCACCGACCCGGTCCGCTGTCACTCTCACGCTGTGAGTGCTAACGCCAATGATTAGCACTCTGGGTGGGTGAGTGCAAGCCCAAATGGCCAACCCGCGAGCCGCGACAGCATGACGGCGGGCCCGTGCGACGCGTGTCGCACGGGCCCGCCGTGAAGCAAGAGGTGCACCAGCCCGATGGGCCGAGCCGAACTCCCGGGTGTCGGAAAGGTCAGACCGCCGCGCGGACCATGTCCGCCTGCGGGCCCTTCTGCCCCTGAGAGATCTCGAACTCGACCCGCTGGCCCTCCTCAAGGGTGCGGTAGCCGTCCATCTGGATCGCGCTGTAGTGGACGAAGACGTCCGCACCACCGTCGACCGCGATGAAGCCGTAGCCCTTCTCCGCGTTGAACCACTTGACGGTGCCCTGAGCCATTCCGAACTCCCCTAGTGCTGTGCTGGCCCTTCACGCCCCCGCAGGTCTGCGGGCACGGGTCTGGTTGGAGGCCGGCCCGGGGAACCCCCCCTGGGCGCGGCCGTGCACGCCGCGATCCTCCCGATGTCACCGAACGGCATCCGGCGAACGGGCGATTGCGTCGACCGCGGCTGAATGTATCCGGATCGACGCCCTCTGCAACAGGGCCAATGTCGGGGAATTCACCCGGTACCCCGGAGGACAGGACGGGAGCAATCGACGGGAAAGCCGCAATTCCCACCGGACATAGCGGACGTATTACCCAAAAATGCCGCCAGAATTCTGACACCGGCCTGACATGTTTCCCGGCCCCCGGGCCCGCTCCCGGTCTCGACGGGCGGACGGCGGCGGTGGTGACGGTGCGGTGGATTCGTTCCCGGACGGGGAGGGAGGGCGACCCCTGTTCCCGGTCGAGCGACACTTTACTCCGAGCGGGACCGAGAATATTCCCGCCAAAATGCGCGCGGCCGTCCGCGGCACGGAATTCCGTGCCCCGGGCCGCCCGGGGACGGCCCCCCCCCCCCCGCCGGCGCCGGCGGGCCCGCGCACCGCCGCCCGCTCCGTCCTCCCCCGGCCCGCCGGCCCCGCGCTCCCCCGGTAGGTTGCGGGTCTGGGAACCGATACCCGCACCGGCCC
>NZ_JBHJUI010000037.1:0-60746 GCF_042268405.1 Kitasatospora sp. NPDC056184
TCCCAGAGGGTGCGCCAGGTGGCGGCGCCCTGTTCGGCACGGCGGCGGACCGGTCCGTCCCAGTAGCCGAGCAGCCGGGCGGCGTCGGCCGGGTCGTCCTTGCGGACGACGCCGATGAGCTGGCCGGGGAGGCGGCCGAGCAGGTCGCCGCCGTCGGGCAGGTAGGCGGCGGAGACACCGAGGGCGGTGGCCACCGAGACCGCCTCGGCGGTGCTCATCACCGTGGAGGGGCGCTCGACGTCCCAGCCCTCGGTGGAGCGGCCGGTGCGCAGGTCGCGGAAGGCGGTGACCAGGGCCTCCAGCACCGCGTCGTCCACCGCGTAGGCGGCGCCGGCGCGGGCGACGGCGGCGGTGGACTGGCGGCGGACCAGGTCCACCTCGGCGGCGAGGCTGCCGATCGGGCCGACCGTCTCGAAGTTGAACCGTCGCTTGAGGGCGGCGGACATCTCGCTGACGCCCTTGTCGCGCAGGTTGGCCGTGGCGATCAGGGTGAACCCGGGGACGGCGGGCAGCTGTCCGTCGGGGGTGCCGGCGAGTTCGGGGACGGCGACCCGCCGCTCGGAGAGCAGCGAGACCAGGGCGTCCTGGACCTCGGGCAGGCAGCGGGTGACCTCCTCGACCCGGGCGACCGCTCCGGTGGTCATCGCGGTGAGCACCGGGGAGGGCACCAGGGCGTCGCGGCTGGGGCCCTTGGCGAGCAGCAGCGCGTAGTTCCAGCCGTACTTGAGCTGGTCCTCGGTGGTGCCGGCGGTCCCCTGGACGGTGAGCGCGCTGGTGCCGCAGACGGCGGCGGCGAGGAGTTCGGAGAGCATCGACTTGGCCGTGCCGGGCTCGCCGACGAGCAGCAGGCCGCGCTCGCCGGCGAGGGTGACGACGCAGCGCTCGACCAGCGCCCGCTCGCCGACGAACTTCTGCTCGATCGCCAGGCTCTTCCGGCCGGCCTTGAGCTTCTCGCCGCCGCTGCCCATCACGAAGGTGACCACGGCGCGCGGGGTGAGCCGCCAGCCGGGCGGGCGCGGACCGGAGTCGTGGGCGGCGAGGAACTCCAGTTCGGCGGCGTACTTCTCCTCCGGCAGGACGACCTGCCGGGCGGCCGGCCCGGGCGGTGCGGCGGCGGTGGCCGTGGCAGTGGTGGTGGTCGTGGTGGTCATCGGCGGGCCTTCCTGCGCTTGCCGGTCTGGAGCTCTTCGAAGCCGGGGGCGTCCCCGTCGGTGACGCGCTGCCAGGCCCGGGTGAACAGCTCCGGGACGGGCAGCAGCGGCAGTGCGGCGTGGTGGGTGGGCAGGGTGTAGAGGCCCGCCTTCCAGGTCTCGACGGGCAGGCCGCGGGCCTTGGCCTCCTGCCAGCCGCAGGGCAGGAAGAGGGTGCGCCCGGCGCGGGACCGCTTGGCCTCCACCACCAGTCCGGAGGCGAGGAGTTCGGCGCGCGCCTTCTTCAGCCGGGCCGGCTTCCAGCCCGTCCAGCGGGCGACGTTGCGGTCGGTGGGGTCGGGCAGGGCGAGCAGCTGGAGGTAGAGCACGGCGGCGTCCTCGCCGAGCTCCCGGGTCTTGGCGACCTCGGTGACCAGCTCCGGCACGCTGAGCAGCGGGTGGTGGGGCCAGTGGTCGGCCCCGTCGCCGGCGGCCGCGGCCTCCCCGGGGAGCTCCGGCAGCGTGGCCAGCCGGTCCAGGCCGCCGTCGAGGAGGGCGGCGAGAACGGTCTTCTGGCGGGCGAGCCAGTAGCTCTCGGCCAGGCCGGCGAGCAGTTCCAGCGCCGGGTCCTGCGGCCCGCCGACGCCCGCCGGGCGCCACCAGATGTACTCCGCGTCGTCGTGGCCGGGCGACAGCACCACGGCCTCGCCGCAGCGGACCAGTCCGTCGGCGTCGGCGCCGCCCTCGGCGGGCAGGCCGTAGCGGGTGCGCAGCACCGCGGCGAGCGGCTCGCCCTTGCTGTTGCGGCGCAGGTCGTAGGCGAGCAGCAGCCCCGGGTCGGCCAGCCGGGTGCGCAGTGCCCGGACGGCCGGGGCGAGCAGGGCGCGCAGCGGACTGTTCCAGGACAGCCGGTACGCGAGCCAGGCGAGGGCGTCGACGAACTCGGAGAGGGTGCTGTACTCCGGGACGGCGTCCGCGTCCGCGGGCAGCAGGCTGAGCTTGGTGCCGTCGCCCTGGGGGCGCAGCCGCTGGGTGGTGGTGCGGCTGAGCCACGGGGTGGCCGGGTGGTTGAGGATCTCCTCGATCCGCTCGATGCCGGCGCCGCTGACGGCGGCCTGGTCCTCGTCGGACAGGGTGACGACCCGGCCGAGGCGCTCCGTCCAGCGGGCGGCGCCGGCGGCGCTGTCCGGGCCGGTGGTCCAGAAGTCCTCGGGGTCCCCGGGCAGCAACGCGGCCCAGACCTCGGCGACGGCGGCGCGCTCGCGCCCGCGCAGCCAGTCCCGGGCGGCCCGGGCCTCGGCGGACTTGAGGCCGTACTCCTTGAGCGTCGCGGCGGGCAGCGGCGAGCCGTACCACTGGACGAGGGCGGAGGTGGGGCTGAACAGCAGGGTGGAGCGGACGGTGCCGATGCCGGTGCGCTCCCCGAAGTCGGCGGCGCGGTCGGCCCGGTGGGTGATGGCGCCGTGTTCGGCGAGCAGGGCGGTGAAGCGGGTGACCCACGCGGCGGTGACGGTCTCCTCGGTGGTCCGCTCCCTGGTGGTGGCGAAGTGGGCGACCGGGCCGAAGGCACCGCCCGGGTCGTGGTCGACGGCGAGCCAGTACACCCTGTCGTCGTGGTGGTGGCTGCAGCCGAGGACGACGACGGTGCGCTCGCCGTGCCGCCAGACCTGGCCCGCGCGGCGCTCGTGCTTGCCCTGGTCGGCGCTCGGGTCGGCGAGCGGCTCGGAGAGGATGATCTCTCGCAGGGTGGCGCCGCGGTCGGCGAGCGGCCCGGCGGTGAGCTCGGTGAGCAGCAGCGCGAGCGAGGCGCGGTGCTCGTCGGAGGTGAGCGGGGCGGCGGCCGCGTAGGCGAGGGTGCCGAGCCTGCCGAGGACGTGCAGCCAGCCGTGGTGGGTGTCGTCGCCGTGCAGCTCGACCTGGTGCGGGGTGCTCCAGCCGTCGCCGTCGGCCGCGGGGGGCTCGGCGAGGACGGCGGTGACGGTCCGGAGGTTGTTGAGGACGCGGTAGTTGACGGTGCGCTCCCAGGAGCGGCCGAAGCCTCCGGTCCCGGGCAACAGCAGGGTGACGGCCTCGCTGAGGTCGTGGTCGGTGCCGTGCTCGGGCCGGTACGCGAACTCGGGGGCGCCGGAGGTGCCGGTGGTGCGGGAGGCGTCCTCGGGCTGGGGCAGGTAGCGGGCGACCGTGCCGAGCAGGTCGGCGGCGGTGCGGGCGAGGCCGGTCACGCCGGCCAGCAGCCGTCGGTGGGCGATGCCCGGCAGGACCTGCGCGACGGCGTCGAGCGGGAGCTCCTCGACCGACTTGCCGCTGCTGACGACGGGGCGGCGGACGCCCTGGACGGTGATCCAGCGCTGCTCCCCGGCGGGCACGGGCTCGGCGTCGACCGGCCAGGCCGCGTCGACGAGGCGGGCGGCCTGCTCGTCGGTGACGCCGCGCAGCACCGCCGAGCCCTGCTCGTCGCGCGGGCGCAGGGCGTGCCAGAAGGCGAGCGGCAGCACGATGGGGGTGCCGGCGGCGTCCAGGCCGCCGGGGCGGCCGGGTTCGAGGTCGGCGGTGTAGCCGGTCGGGTCCGCGGTGACGGTGCCGTCCGCCGCCGAGTGCGCGGCGGGCAGGCCGAGGCCGAGGTGGTGGCCGTTGCCGTCCTGGACGACCGGTCGGCCGCCGCCGGGCAGGGTGAGCCGGCCGCGCGGGTACGTCAGCGTCTGGTTCCGGGTGTTGTGGACGACGAGCGTGGTGCCGTCGGCGGTGCCGGTGGTCATCCGGAGGACGTCGACCCGCGGCCAGCTGCCGAGCACGGTGCCGTCGGTGCCGAGCGGGGTGGCCTCCAGGCCCGGCACGAGCGGCAGCAGCCGGGTGCGGCCGATGTCGAGGCGGCCCGCGGCGGCGCCCGCGGCGATCCGCGGCGGCTCGGAGGCGCGGCCCAGGGTGCCGGTGGCGGCGTCGAGTTCGTGCAGCACGTTGCCGCCGCGGGCCCAGCGGGCGGTCCAGTGGCCGGTGCCGTCGGTGAGGACGTGGTCCTGGTCGGACACCTGGGTGTCGCCGACGTGCAGCGGGCGGTGGCCGCCGGTGCGGCCGCCGCCGGGCAGCGGCAGGCTCGGCATCTCGATCTCGTCGCTGCCGCCGTAGTAGCGGGCGATGCTCTCGCCGCCGAGGACGAAGGTCTCGGCGGGCCGGCCGGACCAGTAGGCGTGCTGCTTGCCGTCGTGGAACCAGATGACCAGCAGTTCGCCGTCGGCGAAGCGGAAGTGGGGGTGCTGGTGGCTCTCCAGCTTGTCGGGGATGCGCAGGGTGTGTTCGAGCACGATGCCCTGCGGTCCGGCCACGACGACCTGGCTGCCGCGCGCGAGGACCAGGTTCGGCCAGGCCTCCTGCAGCACCAGCCCCTTGGGGCGGCTCTGGCCGTTGCCGTACCCGGGGGTGTCGTCGCCCTCGGCGCCGAGCTTGGCGAGCGCCTCCTCCAGGGCCGGCCAGGCGAGTTCGTCGAGGATGCCGCCCCGCAGGGCGCGGGCGAGCAGCCCGGCCACGTCGAGGTCGGCGATCCGCCGGGCGGCGGCCGGGTTCTCGTCGCGGATGCCGGTGCGGTGGGCGCCGAGCTCGCGCAGCAGCCCGTCCGCGCTCTCCAGGCCGCGGACGGCCTCCAGTTCGTCGACGCGGGCGTCGGACCACTCGACGAACAGCTCGCGCAGCACCGGCCGGGCGGCCAGGCCGCGGCGGTCCACGGCGTCCCAGACGGCGGGGACGGCGGCGCGCAGCGCGGGCCGGAAGCGGGGGTCCGCGGCGACGGCCGCCAGGGTGCGGCCGGTCGCGGAGGAGCCGGCGACCCAGTGCTGGAGGAGGAAGGTGTGGCCGTCGTCCGGGTCGGCGACCGGGACGCCCTCCGCGAGCAGCAGGTCGAGGAGTTCGATCTGGGTGGCGCTGCGGCGCACCCCGGTGAAGAGGTCGACCGGGACGGCCTCGGCGCGCAGCCGCTCCAGCATGCGGGTGACCAGGCCGACGGTCTCGGTGTTCAGGCCCCGGTCTCGCCAGCCGCGGCCGACGTGGTTGGTCCAGCGCCGCAGCCAGGCGGCGGCCGGCTCGGGGGCCTCGCCGGCGCCCGCGTCCGTGGCGGGCGCATCCGTGGCGGGCGGGTCGGTGAGCAGCCGGTCCGCGCCGCTCTCGGCGAGGAGGGCGAGCCAGGCGGCGTCCTGGACGTCGGCGTCGTTGTTGCCGGGCGGGTCGGGCATCAGCTCCAGCAGCCGGGCGCGGACGGCGTCGTCGCGCTGCCCGAGGGCGACGACGGCGCCGCGCCAGGCCGTCCAGAAGGTGCCGGGCGCCCGGTTGACGGCGGGTGAGGCGAGCAGTTCGGAGAGCAGCTCGCGCTCGTGCTCCTCGCGGTCCAGGCCGGCGGCCTTGAGCAGGGCGCGGGCGTCCTCGGCGACCCCGGCGTAGGGGGCCATGCCGGCGGCGGAGCGCTCGGTGCACAGCTGGCGGAACCGCTGCCAGGCGGTCAGCGGGTCGAGCCGGCCGCTCAGCTCCTTGACGTACTGGCGCAGCGCCTTGACGCTGAGCGCGCCCGCCAGGGCGAACTCCAGGAAGACGGCGCGCAGCCGCTCCTCGTCGATGGCGAGGTTGTGGGTGCGCTCGGCGTCGCGGGCCTTGCCGAAGAAGGTGCTGGCGTAGGTCTGGTTGCCCTGTTCGAGGAAGATCCGGCCGACCTGCTCGCAGTAGGTGGGCAGGAAGTGCGGGACGGCGCGGCCGAGCCGCACGGCCAGCTCGTCGAACCCGTCCTTGGCGTGGCCGGGCTTGGACTTGGCCTGGCGGGCGAGCCGCTCCATCTCCTTGACCAGGGCGAGCGCGTGGTGGCCGTTGGCCGGGTCGTTGACGAGCGCCCAGGCGGGGAAGCCGAGCGCCTCCTGGCGGACCTGGCCGACCTCCACGGGCTCGGTGGCCGGGGTGAGGCCGAGGAAGTCGACGGCGGCGTCCTCGGCGGGGCCGAGCGAACCGGGCACCAGGCGCACGATCCGGCGCCCGTCGAGGACGGGGTGGGCGTAGGTGCGGGCGGTGAGGACGTCGGCGGCGCTGTCGGGGGTGCCGACGCCGGACAGGGTGCCGGGGGCGAGGATCGCCCCGGACTCCAGCAGCCGCTCGTGGCGGGCGTGGTCGCCGGGCGCACCGGCGGTGCGGTCGGGTCCGGTGGTGGTGCTCATGCGGCTTCCTCCCCTTCGATCGTGCGGCCGGCGTACAGTGCGGCGGCCATCCGCATCCCCTCGGACCAGGCGACCGGTCCGACCTCGGCCAGCGGCAGGACCTTGCCGTCCGGGCCGGTCCAGCTGAGCGCGCCGGTCTCGCACTCGTCGTACTCGTAGTAGTCGCCGACCCAGACCCGGGCCTCCAGGGCGAGGCCGTCCTCGACGACGGGCAGCACGGCGTGTCCGCCGCGGACCCGGTAGCCGAGCCGGGCGCAGCGGCCGAGCAGGTCGCGCAGCGCGGCGTAGTGCCCGCCGGCGTAGGTGGAGACCTCGGTGCCGGCGGTGTCGCCGGGCCGGTGCCAGACCTCCCGGTAGAGCTGCTGGACCTGCTGGGAGACGCCGAGTTCGACGGCGAACTCGCGCAGCTCGTCGAGGTCCTCCAGCAGGACCGGGTGGGGTATCCGCAGTTCGCCGTCGGTGAGGCGGACGGTGTCCCCGTCGAGGTCGACCAGGCCGAGGCCGCGCTCGGCGTCGGCGCCGCGCAGGAAGCCGGCGACGGCGCCGTCCGGCCCGGTGACGACCAGGTCGCGCAGGACCTCCTGCCAGGCCTCGTCCGCCCAGACGGCGGTGACGACGGCGGCGGGCACCGGCAGCGAGCGGACCATCCACCGCTCGACGGTCTCCAGGCAGCCGCGCCGGTGCGCGTCGAGCCACTCGGTGAGCTGCTTGAGGCCGACGACCACCGGGTCGTCGTTCAGCTTCGGCGGGACGGCCTTCAGCAGGCGGCCGGCCGCGTTGCGGCAGACCACCTTGCCCTCCTCGTCGAAGGCGACTTGGTAGCCGCCCGTTCCCGTTTCCACCCACGCCACGGCCGCTCTCCTCCCAGCTGGTCAGTGATGGGAGGAACGTAACGGGACACACTGACAACCGAACCGGCAGGGAGGGGTACCGAGCGGTAGGAAGCGGTGGATCCCCGGTCGAACCGCGTTCAAACCACTCGAACAGGTGATCCAAAGTCGCTCACGGTCACCCGCGGTTGACGGTCAGCCGCCCACACCGACCGTCAGCCGCAGGATCCGGTCGTCGCCGGGACGCGGCTCGCCGCGCCCGTCGGTGTTGTCCGTGAGCAGCAGCAGGGTGCCGTCCCGGTCGGCCGCCACGGCGCGCAGGCGGCCGTACGCGCCGGAGAGGAACTCCTGCGGCGCGGCGGCGGCCCGGTCGCCGTCGAGCGGGATCCGCCAGAGCCGCCCGCCGCGCAGGGTGGCCGTCCAGACGCTCCCGGCGGCGTGGGCGATGCCGCTCGGCGAGGCGTCGGCGGGGTGCCACTGGGCGACGGGGTCGGTGAACCCGGGGCGGCCGGCGACGCCCTCGACGGTCGGCCAGCCGTAGTTGCCGCCGGGCGCGACCAGGTTCAGCTCGTCCCAGGTGTCCTGCCCGAACTCCGAGGCCCAGAGCCGGCCTTGAGGATCCCAGGCGAGGCCCTGGACGTTGCGGTGGCCGAGCGACCAGACCGGCGAGCCGGGGAAGGGGTTGCCGGGGGCGGGGGCGCCGTCCGGGGTCAGGCGCAGGATCTTGCCGCCGAGCGAGTCGCGGTCCTGGGCGAGCGGCCGCTCGCCGGCGTCCCCGGTGCCGGCGTAGAGGAAGCCGTCGGGGCCGAAGGCGATCCGGCCGCCGTTGTGCCGGGAGCCGTGCGGGATGCCGCTCAACAGGACGACAGAGTCTCCGAGTTGGGATCCAGCGGGCCGGGACGGGTCGTAGTCGAGGCGGGCGATCCGGTTGTCGGAGGCGGTCGAGAAGTAGGCGTAGACCCGGTGGTCGGAGGCGAATCCGGGCGAGAGGGCGAGGCCGAGCAGGCCGCCCTCGCCGCCGTCGGTGACGCCGGGCACGGTGCCGGCCTCGGTCCGGCCGCCGTCCTTCGCCGAGACGCGCAGGATCCGGGCGTCGTCGCGCTCGGAGACCAGCAGGTCGCCGTCCGGCAGGACGGCCAGACCCCAGGGCGAGGCGAGTCCGTCGGTGACGGTGCCCGTGACGTCCACCGAGACCGGCGCGCCCGGGGTCGGGGTCTGCGCGGGAGCCGACGCCGGGCTCGCGGTGGAAGGCGCGGCGGCCACGGACGTCGAGGAGGGCGAAGGGGTCGCGAACGTCGCGGACGTCGCGGAGGGCGTGGAGGGCGTGGAGGGCGCGGACGTCGCGGGCGGCCCTCCGGCGCGCCCGGGGCTCGCGGCCGAGGAGCAGCCGGCGGTGACGGCCGAGCCGAGGACGAGGGCGGCGAACAGGGCGGCGGATCGACGGGGCATCGGTGACCTCTCCCGGAAGCGGCGGGCGCGGCGGCGGCGCGGACGCCCGGCGGACGCCCGTCCAGCAGACCACACCCGGCCCGGCCCCGGCCGCAACCTGCCGCTCCCGCCCGGCCGTCCGGGGGACCCGGGCGGATCGCGGCGGTCCCGGGCGCACCCGGGAGGGCGCGGGCGGACCCGCCGTCAGCCGGCCGGGGAGACCGCCGACCGGGTCCCCGCGCGCGGGACGATCACCGGCGCGCCGTCCCCGGGCGCCGCGAGCACATCGCTGTCCACGTCGTACAGCGCCCGCACCAGCGGCGCGTCCACCACCTCGCGCGGCGGACCGCAGGCGATCACCTCTCCCCCGCGCATCGCCACCACCAGATCGGCGTAGCGGGCCGCCGCCGCCAGGTCGTGCAGCACCATGACGACGGTGCGCCCGCCCGCCGCGACCTCGCGCACCAGCTCCAGCACCTCGACGGCGTGGCCGAGGTCGAGGGCGCTGGTCGGCTCGTCGAGCAGCACGACCGGGGCGTCCTGGGCCAGCACCATGGCGAGCCAGCAGCGCTGCCGCTGCCCGCCGGAGAGCCGGTCGAGCCGCCGGTCGGCGAACTCCTCGACGCCGGTGGCCCGCAGCGCCTCGGCGGTGAGCCGCTCGTCGTCGGCGGACCACTGCCGGAACAGGCCCTGGTGCGGGTGGCGGCCGTAGCGGACCAGCCCGGCCACGGTGACCGCCTCCGGCGCCTGCGGGCTCTGCGGCAGCAGCGCCACCCGGTGGGCGGCCTGGCGGGGCCGCAGCTTCCAGATGTCCTCGCCGCCGACCAGCACCCGTCCGGAGTCCGGCCGGTGGAGGCGGGCGATCGAGCGCAGCAGGGTGGACTTGCCGCAGCCGTTGGGGCCGACGATCGCCACCACCTGCCCGCCGGGCACGGTGAGGTCCACGCCGCCCAGCACCGGGCGTCCGGGGCCGTACCCGGCCGTCAGGCCCTCGACCGTCAACTCCATGGCGGGTTCCTTCGGTTGGGAGGGGGGAACGAACCGAGCGGCGGGCGCCCGGTGAGGGGGGCGCCCGCCGCCGGCGGTCACTTGGCGCCGAGCGCCTTGCTGATGTCGCCGATCACCGCGTCGGCCGCGAGCGGGCCGCCGCGGGTCGACCAGACCGAGCCGTCGACGGTCACGGTGTGGTTGTTCTTCACCGCGTTCAGCTCCTGGTAGGCGGGCTTGGACTGGACGTCCTTCAGCGCGGCCTTGCCGTCGTCGGTGAGGGTGGAGAGGAACAGCCAGTCGCCGTCGATCTCGTTGATCTTCTCCAGGCTCAGCGCCGGGGTGTGGGCGTTGCCGTCCTTGTCCTGGGCCTGCGGGCGGGTCAGACCCATGTCGAGGGCGACGCCGCTGGCGAACTGCTTCTTCTCCATCCAGCTGGGGCCGGTCGGGTTCCAGCGGACGATCGAGACGGCCTTGCCCTTGTTCTCGCCGAGCTCGCCGCCGGCCTTGGCGGCCTTGGCGTCGTAGTCGGCGATGACCTTGTTCGCCTGGTCGAGCTTGTTGACGGCGTTTCCGATGCCGCGGAAGGAGAGCTTCCAGTCGTCGGTCGGGGCCATCGTGACCAGGGTGGCCGGGGTGATCTCGCGCAGTTGCTTGAGCACCTGCTGGTCCTGCATGTCGCCGGCCAGGATCAGGTCGGGCTTGGCGGCGATCACCTTGTCCATCACGGGCTGGAGCAGGTTGCCGACCACCGGGATGCCCTGGACCTTGTCCTTCAGGTACGCCGGCGGCTCGCTGAGGCCCTGTCCGTTGGTGATGCCGGCCGGCTTGAGGCCGAGGGCGAGCACCGCGTCGAGGTCCTCCTGGGTGAGGGTGACGATGCGCTTCGGCTCGGCGGGGATCTCGACGGCCGTACCGGTGGCGTCCTTGACGGTCCGCTTGCCGCCGGCCGCGTCGGCCGCCGGGGCTCCCGCGGAGGCGGAGGCGTTGGCGGAGGCGTTGGCGGACGGCGAGTTCTGCTCCGAGGAGGAGCCCTTGTCGGAGGAGCCGGACGAGCCGCAGCCGACGAGCAGGAGCGCGGCCGCCCCGGTGGCGGCCAGCGCCTGGACCGCGCGGCGGCGGGCGGGGCTGAGCGGGCTCTGGGGGGTCGACATGGAGGCCTCCGGGCAGGGGTGTTGCAGACGGGCGGTTGCGGACGGTGGTGCGGTGGAACGGTGGTGCGGTGCCGTACACCTGGACGATCCGGACGGATCCGGCGCAGGGCCGGACACCTGTCCGACCGCGATGACCATTAGGTTAGCCTTACCTTATGACATTGTCGCAAGTGGGTACCGCCGAGGCGGCCGACGCGGATCCCCCCGCCCCCGCCCCGCCGGCGGCCGAACGGTCGCGCCGCACCTCCTGGGCCGCCGTCGGCGGCATCCTCGCCGCCCTGCTCGCGCTCACCGCCCTCTCGCTGTCCGTCGGCGCCGGCGAGATCGGCCCCGGCCGGGTGCTGGACTACCTCCTCGACACCGACGGCGCCCGCGCCGACAGCCGGCTCGCCCTGGTCGTCGGCGACCTGCGGCTGCCCCGCACCCTGACCGCCCTGCTGGTCGGCGCCGCCCTCGGCGTGGCCGGCGCCCAACTCCAGGCCGTCACCCGCAATCCGCTCGCCGAGACCGGCCTGCTCGGCGTCAACGCCGGTGCCTCGCTCGGCGTCGTGCTCGGCGTCGCGGTGCTCGGCGTCCAGACCTCCTACGGCTACCTCGCCTTCGCCTTCGGCGGCGCCGTGCTCGCCAGCGGGCTGGTCCTGGCGATCGCCGGCAGCCGGGGCGGCGGCTCCCCGATGCGGCTCGTCCTCGGCGGCTCCGCCGTCGGCGCCACCTTCGGCGGCCTGACCGGCGTACTGATCGTCAACTCCCCCGAGGCGTACGACCGCTACCGGGTCTGGGTGCTCGGCTCGCTGGCCGGCGTGGAGGGCTGGACGACGCTGCGCCAGCTCGCCCCGGTGCTCGGCGTCGGCTTCGTGGTCGCCCTGCTCACCACCCGGCCGCTGTCCGCGCTCGCGCTCGGCGACGACCTCGCCCGCGGCCTCGGCCACCGCCCCGGCGCCACCCGTGCCGCCGTCGCCCTCGCCGTCACCCTGCTCACCGCCTCCGCCGTCGCGCTCGCCGGGCCGATCTCCTTCCTCGGCCTGCTCGCCGGCTTCCTGGCCCGCGCCGCCGCCGGGCCCCGGGTCGGCCGGCTCACCCTGCTCGCCGGACTCGTCGGCGCGGCCGTGCTGACCGGCGCCGACGTGCTCGCCCGGGTGGTGGCCCGCCCGTTCGAGGCCCCGGTCTCGGTGATCGTCGCGCTGATCGGCGCACCCACCCTGATCGCCATCGTCCGCTCCCGGCGGATGGCCGCGCTCGGCATGACCGACACCGCGCCCGCCGGGTCCTCCGGCCGCCACGGCCACCCGGAGGAGAAGCCGCCCCGGCCCGACCTGGTGATCCGGCGCGGCGCGCTGTCCGTCCTGCTCCCCCGCCGCTCGGCGCTGGCCGCGCTCGGCCTCGCCGCCGCGCTGCTGGCCGCCGTGGTGGTCTCCGCGCACGCCGGCCAGAGCGAACTCGGCCTCGGCCGCACCTTCCAGGCCGTCTTCGGCTACGGCGAGCGCCTCGACGTGCTGCTGGTGCAGAAGTTCCGGCTCGGCCGGATCGTCGCGGGCCTCGCCGCCGGGGCCGCCCTCGGCCTGGCCGGCTGCCTCACCCAGACGCTGGCCCGAAACCGGCTCGCCACCCCCGAACTGCTCGGCGTCAACGACGGCGCCACCGCCGCCGTGCTCATCTCGGTCACCGCCTCCGGCACGTTCGGCGCCTGGTGGGCCGGGCCGATCGGCGCGCTGGTCGCCGTCGCCGTGGTCACCCTCGTCTCCGGCGGCCTCGGCGCGCGCGGCTACCGGGTGCTGGTGGTGGGCCTGGCCATGTCGGCGCTCGCCTCCGCCGTGATCCAGGTGGCGATGGCCCGGCGCTCGCTCAGCTCGGCGTCCTCGCTGTACGTCTGGACCTCCGGCAGCCTCAACGGGCGCGACTACGAGGTGGCCACGCCGGTGCTGATCGGCCTGGCCGTACTGGTGCCGCTCGCCCTGGTGGTGGCCCGCCGGCTGGCCGTCCTGCGGTTCGACGACAACGTGGCGTCCTCGCTCGGCGTCGACCCCGGCCGGGTCCGGCTCGCCTGCCTGCTGCTCGCCGTGGCGCTGGCCGGGCTCGCCGTCGGGATCTGCGGGCCGGTCGGCTTCGTCGCACTGGCCGCGCCGGTGGTCGCCGGACGGCTGGCCGGCCCGGCGCGCGTCCCGGTGCTCGGCTCGGCGCTGGTCGGCGCGGTGCTGATCGTGCTGGCCGACACCCTCGGCCGGGTGCTCATCTCCGGCGTCGAGATCCCGGTGGGCATCGTCACCACGGTGCTCGGCGGCCCCTTCCTGCTCTGGGTGTTGCTCGGCCGCAAGGGCAACCCCGCCTGAGCGACCCGCCCCACGGCCCCCGCCTCGCAGTCCCCGCCCCACGGCCCCCACCCGACCGAACCCGCCCGACCGACCCCGCCCGACCATCGAGGAGTTCTTTCCGTGCAGAGTGAACAGCCGGACACCGGTGACGGGTTCTGGGCCCGGGTCGCCGCCGAGGGCGCGCCGCTGGTCGACCCCGACCCCGACGACCCGGCCTACCGGCGGGTGACCTTCGTGCTGCGCGACGAACCGGGCGAGGAGCCGTACGACGGCGTGCTCGCCCTCGTCCACACCGTCACCGACAAGGACCGGCACGCCGGCGACCTCACCCCGCACCTGATGGAGCGCCGGGCCGGCGGCTGGTCGCGCACCTACCGGCTGCGCGCCGACCACCGGGCCTCCTACCAGCTGTACCCGGTGCGCGGCACCGTCCCCGGCACCCGGCGGGCCGACTGGCTGCGGGTCCTGGACGGCGCGCGCCCCGACCCGCACGGCGCCGGGGAGCTGCTGCCCGCCCGGGACGGCCGCCACCCCTCCTCGGTGCTCGCGCTGCCCGAGGCGCCCGCCCAGCCGTACGCGGGGCGGCGTGCGGACGTGCCCCGCGGCCGCACCGTGCGCGCCGAGGCGGCGGGGCGGCGGATCGACGTGCACCTGCCCGCCGGGCACCGCGCCGACGCCGGCCCGTACCCCGTACTGGTCCTGCTGGACGGCGAGATGTGGGGCGAGGTGCTGTCCTTCGGCGACACCCTGGACAATCTGACGGCCGAGGGCCTCCTCCCGCCGACCGTCGCCCTGTTCGTGCACACCATGGGCCCCGGCCGGCCGGACGACCTCAGCTGCAACCCGGACTTCGTCGACCTGCTCGCCGACCGGATCCTGCCCTGGGCCGCCGCCGAGCACCGGGCCACCGCCGACCCGGCGCGCACCGTGATCGCCGGGCAGAGCGCGGGCGGCCTCACCGCCGCGTTCGCGGCCTTCCGCCGCCCCGCCCGGTTCGGCAACGCGCTGTCGCAGTCCGGCTCGTTCTGGTGGCCGGACGGCACCGAGTTCGACAGCGGGAGCGAGTGGCTGACGCGTCGGTTCGCCGCCGCCGAGCGCGGCACCGCCCGGTTCTGGGTCGAGGTCGGCCTCCAGGAGTGGATGCTGCTCACCCAGAACCGCCACCTGCGCGACGTGCTGACCGCCCGCGGCTACGACCTCGCCTACCGCGAGTTCAACGGCGGCCACGACTACGCCTGCTGGCGCGGCGGGCTGGCCGACGGCCTGGTGCACCTGCTGGGCCCGGACGGGCCGCAGGGGCGCTGACGACCGGGTCGGGGCCCCCGGTCGAAGGCCTGGGGCCCTGGGGGCCCGGGGGCTCGCGGGCCCGGGCCCCCGGGGGGTCAGAGCACGACCTCCTTGAGGAGCCCGGTCGCGACGTCGAAGACGAAGCCGCGCACCGCGCCGGTGTGCGGGACGAAGGGGCTGGTGCGGATCCGGGCCGCCGACTGGCGGACGTCCGCCTCCACGTCGGCGAAGGCCTCGGCCGCCCACGGCGGCTTGACGCCGGTCTCCTCCCGGATCGACTCGCGGAAGGCGTCGTCGCCGAAGGTGAGCATGCCGCAGTCGGTGTGGTGGACGAGGATGATCTCCTGCGTGCCGAGCAGCCGCTGGCTGATCGCCAGCGAGCGGATGGCGTCGTCGGTCGCCACCCCGCCGGCGTTGCGGATCACGTGCGAGTCGCCCTCGGCAAGGCCGAGCGCGCCGTAGACGTTGAGCCGGGCGTCCATGCAGGCCAGGACGGCCGTGCGGCGGGCCGGCGGGAGCGGGAGCGGCCCGTCGAAGGCGGCGGCGTAGCCGGCGTTGTTGCGCAGGTAGTGGTCGGTGGCGGTGTCGGTCATGGCGGACGGCTGTCCCTTCGGGGGATCGGATCGTGGTCGGCCGGGGACGCGTACGGGCATCCGGGCGCGCGGCCGCTGAGCCGACCTGGATGCGCGCGCGTCGACGGTGCTCCCCGGCGAGGTGGAACGACGGCCGCGGCGGCGCAGCCCCGTGGGGCGGCGCGGCCGGACGGGCCGGGCGATCGAACGATCAGACGATGACCGGACAGCCGGTGGAGTGGATGCGGCCGAAGTCGATGTGACGACGGCGGACGAGCACGGTCATGCGGGCACCGTACTGCCCGCCACGGCCGCCCGCCCGGGAATCCGGCATTCTCCAACCCATCGGGTGACCGTGCCGGCGGCCGCCCGCCGATCGCACCGGCCGGGCGGCGGCCGCTTCGGGAAAAGCTGGGCGGGGCCGACCCGACATCAGTACGATGTCACATGTGACCGACTATCATTTCTGCGGCGGCCACGGGTGATCCGCCCGTTCCGGCCCGGGGGCGACTACCCCGCGCTGGCCGAACTGCTGTCCGCCGACGGGCCCGAGACCGTGACGGCGGCCGAACTCCGGGAACAGGACGCCGCGCTGCCGGGCGCGGACGACCTCTCCACCGATCACCGGGGGCGGCTCACCGGGCACGGCCGGGTCCGCCTGGTCCAGCCCGGCCCCTCCGGGGACCTGCTGGCCTACGCCACCGCCTGGCGGGCGCCCTGGACGCTGCCCGGCGACCTCGCCTCGCTCGTCGTCAGCGCGCCCGGACGCGCCCCGGCCTGGCTGCTGCCGCTGTACGACGGGCTGGAGCGCTGGGCACGCGAGGCCGGCGCCTCCCGGCTGCTCGGCGAACTCCCGGACCGGGGCCAGGAGTCGGGCCACACCCACGGGACGTGCCCGTCCGACCTGGCCGGCCTGCTGCTGGGCCGGGGCTACCGGGTGGACGCCCACGTCCGGTCGGCCGTCGCCGCCGTGGGGCCGCACCTGCCCGCCCCGCAGGCGCCACCCGGCCTGCACCTGGACACCCTCGCCACCACCACCGCGCCCGAACCCGAACAGCAGCTCCACCGCCTCTACCGGGAGACCCTGCGCGACAACCCGGGGTTCGCCGAGGCCCTCCCGGAGTTCGCGCAGTGGCGCGCCGAGACCCTGGGCGGCCCCGCCGGGCGGCCGGACTGGGTGTTCACCGCCGAGTGCACGGGCCGCATCGTCGGCGCCACCGTCGTGCACGCCGACCCCGACCCGCACGCCTGCCACGTCCACTACACCGGGGTGCTGCGCCCCTGGCGCGGCCGCGGCCTGGCCCGGACCCTCAAGCTGCACGCCGCCCGCCACCTCGCCGCGCACGGCGTGCGGACGGCGCACACCGAGGTCGAGACCGGCAACGCGCCGATGGTCGCCGTGAACACCGCGCTCGGCTACCGGTGGGGTCCGGGCCGCCGCCGGCTGGTCAGGGAGCTCTGAGCGCGACGCCCGCCGGGGGCGACGGCGTGTTGGACGTCCGGTTCGCCGGCCACCCTCGACTACCCTGCGCAACGAGTGATCAATTCATGACACTCGGCGACGAAAGGGGTCACCATGACGGAGGACTTCGGCCAGCGACCGGGGCCGGAATCAGTGCGCCTGATCGACTTCGACGAGGCCAAGGCGGTGCCCGGGATCGTCCCGGACACCTTCATCCTCATCGTCAGCGGGCAGAAGCCCTACGAGAACATGACGGTCCGCCTGGTCCCGCTGGTCTACATCAGACAGCCGGAGTACTGGGGCATCGAGGTGACCGGCTCGCTGCCCTCCGGCATCCAGCTGCCCGTCACCGCTCCGTACACCGAGGCGCTGCCGCTGGACGGCATCCGGGGGACCAAGGGCATCGAGGTGATCGGCGCCTACAAGCGGGAGAAGATCGATCTGCCGCGACCCGTGTGAGCCCGGCACGGGGCACCCGGCACGGGGCACCCGGCACGGGGCACCCGGCACGACGGCCCGCCGCCCCGGGAAGGGCGGCGGGCCGTCGGCCGTCCGGCACGGTCAGTCCATCGGCGGCGGGCCGGGGGGCTCCTTCGGGAGGCGGGCCGCGACCAGGGCGCCGAGGGCGACGGCGGCCGCCGTGGCCAGCAGGGCGACCCGGTAGGGGCCGGGGTCCGTGGCGTGGACACCGTCCTCGGAGAGGGCGCCGATGAGGGCCGCCGCACCGGCGATGCCAAAGGCGCCGCCGAGGGTGCGGACGATGGTGAACAGGCCCATCGCCCGGCCCATCGCGGGCGGCGGCACGTCCGCGAACCCGGCGATCTGCACGGTCAGCACGGCGGTGCCCAGGATCAGGCCGACGCCGAACATCAGCGCCCGCACGGCCCAGGCGTTCTCGCCGACGCCGGGCACCGCCAGCGCGGCCAGCACCACGGCCGCCAGCAGCAGGGCGGGCAGCGCCAGCAGGCGCGGGCCGAGCCTGGGCAGCAGCCGGTCGACCACCTGCGAGGCGGCCATCAGACCGATCGCCTCGGGGAAGACGCTCAGGCCCGCGTCCAGCGCCGAGGCGCCGAGCGCCGCCTGGTACAGCAGCGGGAAGGCGAACAGCGCGCCCATCAGGCCGGCGGCGGTCAGCAGGGCCAGCCAGCTCGCCGCGCCGAAGGCCCGGTCGGCGAGCAGGCGAAGGTCCACCAGCGGTTCCTCGGTGCGCAGTTGGTGGCGGACGGCGAAGCCCAGCAGCAGCGCGCCGAGCACCCCGGACACCGCCACCGCCGGGGAGCCCCAGCCGTGCGCGGGGCCGAAGCCGAGCGCGTAGGCGAGCAGGCCGAGGCCGGGGGTGGCGAGCAGGAAACCGGTGGTGTCGAAGCGTCCGGCCGACGGCTCGTCCTGGTCGCGCAGCCCGAACAGGCCGGTCAGCACGGCGGCCACCCCGATCGGCACGTTGACCAGGAACAGCCAGTGCCAGGAGAGGTGTTCGGTGAGGAGGCCGCCGAGCGGCGGGCCGAGCGCGGGCATCAGCGCCGTCGGCACGATCAGCACCTTGCCGAGGCCGGCCCGCTCGTGCGGCTCGAAGGCCCGGAACAGCAGGGTCATGCCGACCGGCGTGAGCAGGCCGCCGGCCACGCCCTGGACCGCGCGGGCGGCGGTGAGCGCGCCGAGGCCGGGCGCGGCCGCGCACAGCGCGCTGGCCAGGGTGAAGACGGCGAGCGAGCCGAGGAAGACCCGGCGCACACCGAACCGGTCGCCGAGCCAGCCGGCCACCGGGAGGCCGACGGCGAGGCCGACCAGGAAGGCGGTCTCCACCGCGTTGGCGGCGGAGACCGGGCGGCCGAAGTCCCCGGCGATGGTGAACAGGGCCGGGTTGACGATCGTCGAGTCCAGGCCGTTCATGCACATCGCGGCCGTGTAGACGAGCACCACGGCGAGGCGCCCGGCGAAGAGCGGGCGCGCCGGAGCGGCGGCGGGCCCGGGCGGGGCGCCGGGGCCGGGGCCGGGGCCGGGGCCGGGCTGGGTGTCCGCCTGGCTCATCGGGCCGGGTCGAGGTCGGCCCAGTGGGCGGTGATCCAGTCGAGGGCGGCGGCGCGCTCGCACGGCCCGTGGGCGACGGTCCAGCCGGCCGGGACGGCGGCGAAGGCCGGCCAGAGCGAGTGCTGGCCCTCGTCGTTGACGAGCGCGAGGAACTCGCCGTCGCCGTCGAAGGGATTGGCGGGGGCGTCACTCATGGGATGGGTTCTCCAGACGGGGCGGGGTAGTCGGTGGGCGGCTGACGGATGACAGCTGACAGATGTCAAAATCTGTCAGCTGTCATCCGTCATCTGTTATCTGTCAGCTGTCAGGCGCGGGAGTCGAGAGCGGTGAGGTGGTCCGCGACGACGCCCGCGATGTGCGCGATCGGCTCGGGCAGCGTCATGTCCTTGTGCGAGCAGGCGACGTTCGTGTTGTCGATCCGCCCGGCCACGTACGGCGTCCACAGCTCCGGCACCAGGGTGTCGTCGATGGTGTCGACGGTGGCGCGGAAGAACAGCACGTCGCCCTCGAAGCGGCGGTGGTCGTAGCCGCGCACCAGGTGGTTGATGTGGAGGTAGATCCGGTTCAGCGCCTCGACGGTGGCGTCGTCCAGGCCGGCCAGCGGGCTGCCCTCGCGCCGCAGCAGCTCGGTGACGTGGGCGAGTTCGAGCGGCCGGCCGTCGAGGTCCGCCGGCCCGTAGCCGCCCATGGTGAGCAGCGCCTCCAGGGCCTCGGCCTGGTCCGGGACGGGCAGGTCGCGGAAGCCCTCGGCCGGGTAGGCGTCGAGCACCGCCAGCAGCTCGACGCCGTGGCCGAGTTCCTGCAGCCGGGCGGCCATCGCGTGGGCGATGATGCCGCCGGTGGACCAGCCGAGCAGCCGGTACGGGCCCTCGGGCTGGACCTCCCGCAGCCGGTCGACGTAGTGCGCGGCCAGCTCCTCCATCGTGGCGGGCAGCGGCTCGCCGGCGGTGGCGGCGCCGACGCCCTGCGCCTGGAGGCCGTAGATCGGCACGTCGGCCGGGAGGTTGCGGATCAGGCCGGTGTAGCACCAGCTGAGCCCGCCGGCCGGGTGGACGGCGAACAGCGGGTTGCGCCGGCCGGGGGCGGTGGGCCGCAGCGGCAGCAGGACGTCCAGCGCGTCGGCGCCGGGGGCGTCGGCGGCGAGCGCGGCGTCCAGCGCGGCGACGGTGGGCGCCTGGAACAGCGTGCCGATGCCGACCTCCAGGCCGAGCACGGCGCGGATCCGCCCGGCGAGCCGGACGACCAGCAGGGAGTGGCCGCCGAGGGCGAAGAAGTCGTCCTCGACGCCGACCGCGGGGACGCCCAGGACCTCGGCGAACAGCTCGCAGAGCTGCTGCTCGCGGGGATTGCGCGGGGGCCGCCCGGCACCGGTCTCGGGGGCGTCGGGGGCGGGCAGGGCGCGCCGGTCGAGCTTGCCGTTGGCGGTGAGCGGGAGGCGCTCCAGCAGCACGACCGCGGACGGGACCATGTGGACGGGCAGGTCGGCGGCGGCGCGGGCCCGCAGGTCCTCGGCGACCGCCTGCTCCGCACCGGGGGCGAGGACCGCGTAGCCGACCAGGCGCTTGTCGCCGGGCACGTCCTCGCGGACGATCACGGCGGCGTCGGCGACGGCCGGGTGGGCGGCCAGCACGGCCTCGATCTCGCCGAGTTCGATCCGGAAGCCGCGGATCTTGACCTGCTGGTCGGCCCGGCCGAAGTACTCCAGGACGCCGTCGGCGCGGCGGCGGGCGAGGTCGCCGGAGCGGTACATCCGGGTGCCGCGCTCGCCGAACAGCTCGGCGTACGGGTCGGCGACGAAGCGCTCGGAGCTGAGCGCGGGACGGCCGAGGTAGCCGCGGGCGAGGCCCGCTCCGGCGACGTACATCTCGCCGGTGACGCCGGGCGGGACGGGCCGCAGGTACGGGTCGAGGACGTAGACGCGCAGGTCGGGGATGTTGACGCCGATGGTGCTGCTGGTGCCGGCGGCGGCGCTCGCCCGGTCGAGGGCGATGTAGGAGACGTGCACGGTGGTCTCGGTGATGCCGTACATGTTGACCAGGGTCGGCGCGTCGTCGGCGTGCCGCTCGTACCAGTCGTCGAGGCGGCCGAGTTCGAGCGCCTCTCCGCCGAACACCACGTAGCGCAGGGCCAGTTCGCTGCCCGGGTTCTCCCGGTCGGCGGCGCTGAGCTGGTAGAAGGCGGAGGGCGTCTGGTTGAGGACGGTCACCCGCTCGCGGGCGAGCAGGTCAAGAAAGGCCGCCGGGTCGCGGCTGACCAGGTGCGGGACGACGACGAGCCGGCCGCCGTGCAGCAGGGCGCCCCACAGCTCCCAGACCGAGAAGTCGAAGGCGTAGGAGTGGAAGAGCGTCCAGACGTCCTCGGCGCCGAAGCCGAACCAGTGTTCGGTGGCGGAGAACAGCCGGACCACGTTGTGGTGGGTGACCGGCACGCCCTTGGGACGGCCGGTGGAGCCGGAGGTGTAGATGACGTAGGCGGTGTCCTCGGCCCGGAGCGGCCGGGTGCGCTCGTGCTGGGCCAGCGGGGTCGCCGGGAAGCCGTCCGACTCGCCGCCGTCGACCAGGAGTTGCGGCACCTGGTGGTCGGGCATCCGGGGCGCGGTGGCACGGTCGGTGATCAGCGCGGCGGGGGCGGCGTCGGCGAGCATGTAGGCGAGCCGGTCGGCCGGGTACTCGGGGTCGAGCGGCAGGTAGGCGGCGCCGGACTTGGCGACCGCGAGCAGGCCGACGACCAGGTCCAGCGAGCGCGGCAGGGCGAGCGCGACGATGGTGCCGGGGCCGATGCCGCGGGCCGCCAGCAGCCGGGCCAGCCGGTCGGCGCGGGCGGCGAGTTCGGCGTAGCCGAGCGAATCGCCGCCGCAACTGACCGCGACCGAGGCGGGGTTGGCGAGGGCGGCGGCCTCGAAGAGCTCGGGCAGGGTGGCGCCCGGGACCGAGCCGACGGGGGTTCCGTTCCACTCGACCAGGGCGCGGTGGTGCTCCTCCGCGCTGATCAGCGGGAGCCGGCCGACGACGGTGTCGGGCGCGCCGGCGGCGGCGGCGAGCAGCCGGGCCAGGCGCTCCGCGAGGGCCTGGACGGTGGCCTCGTCGAAGAGGTCGGTGCGGTACTCCAGGAAGCCCGCGATGCCGCCCTCGCGCCGTTCGCCCGCGTTGAGGGTGAGGTCGAACTTGGCGGTGCCGGAGGGGATCGCGGCGATGGCGGCGGTGAGGCCGCCGCCGAGCTCGAACTCCCGGTCGGGGACGGACTGCCAGGCGAGCATGACCTGGAACAGCGGGTGGCGGGCGAGCGAACGGGGCGGGTTCAGCTCCTCGACCAGGCGGTCGAAGGGCAGGTCGGCGTGGTCGTGGGCGCCGAGCACGGCGGTGCGGGCGCGGCCGAGCAGTTCGCGGAAGGTCGGCTCGCCGGAGACGTCGGTGCGCAGGACCACGGAGTTGACGAAGTAGCCGACCAGGGCGGCGGTTTCGTCGGAGTCGCGGCCGGCGACGGGCGTGCCGATCGGGATGTCGGTGCCGCAGCCGTGCCGGGCGAGCAGCGCGGCGAGGCCGGCCTGGACGGCGGTGAACACGCTGGTGCCGGTGGCGCGGGCGAGCGCGGCCAGCGCGGCGTGGGCGTCGGCGTCGAGGTGGAACGGCACGGTGGCGCCGCGGTGGGCGGCGACGGCGGGCCGGGGGCGGTCGGTGGGCAGGTCGAGCTGGTCGGGCAGGCCGGCCAGCGTCTTGCGCCAGTGGTCGAGTTGGCGGACGGCGAGCGGGCTGGGGGCGTCGGCGGTGCCGAGCAGCTGCGCCTGCCAGGCCACGTGGTCGGCGAACTGAACCTCCAGCGCCGGAAGTTCGGGGGCGCGGCCGGCCAGGCGGGCGGCGTAGGCGGTGGCGAGGTCGCGGGCCAGCGGGGTGGTGGAGGCGCCGTCGCCGGCGATGTGGTGGAGCAGCAGGAGGAGGGTGTGGCGGCCTTCGTCCTCGCTGAACAGGGTGGCCCGCAGCGGGGGTTCGGCGCCGAGGTCGAAGGCGTGGCGGACGGCCTCGGCGAGCGGGCCGGCGCCGGTGCCGGTACCAGCGCTGGCGCCGGTGCCGGTGTGCAGCTCGACCGGGGCGGGCGGCAGGATCCGCTGGTACGGCTCGCCGTCGGCGGACTCTCCGTAGACGGTGCGCAGGGTCTCGTGCCGGGCCGCGAGGTCGGTGACGGCGAGCGCGAGCGCGTCGCGGTCGAGCGGGCCGGTGAGGGTGAGGGCGAGCGGGATGTTGTAGGTGGGGCTGGGGCCTTCGAGCCGGTAGTGGAACCAGAGGCCGCGCTGGGCCGGGGACAGCGGCAGGCGCCCGGCGCGCTCGACGGGGACCAGGGCGGGGCGCGGCTCGGGGGCGGAGCGCTCGCGCAGCAGGGCGGCGAGGGCGGCCGGGGTGGGGTTGCGGAAGACGTCGGCGAAGCCGATGGCCGCCCCGAGGGTCTCGCGCAGCCGGGCAGCGAGCCGGCCGGCCAGCAGGGAGTGGCCGCCGAGGTCGAAGAAGTCGGCTTCGCGGGAGGGCAGTTCGTTGCGGTCCAGCAGGTCGGCGAAGAGCCCGGAGATGATCTCCTCCTGCGGGGTGGCGGGCGCGGCGCCGTCGGCGGCGGCGGTGGACCCGGGCTCGGGCAGGGCGCGGTGGTCGAGCTTGTCGTTGCCGGTGCGCGGCAGGTCGTCGAGGACGAGGACGGCGGCGGGCACCAGGTGCTCGGGCAGCCGGGCGGCCAGGGCGGAGCGCAGCGCGGCCCCGTCGAGAGCGGCACCGGCGGCGGGGACGGCGTAGCCGAGCAGGCGCTTGCCCTGCGGGCCGGGGCGGGCGATGACCACGGCCCGGTCGACGCCGGGGAGTTCGCCGAGGACGGCGGCGATCTCGCCGGGCTCGATCCGGAAGCCGCGGATCTTGACCTGGTCGTCGGCGCGGCCGAGGAACTCCAGGGTGCCGTCCGCGCGGCGGCGGGCGAGGTCGCCGGTGCGGTACATCCGGCTGCCGGGCGGGCCGTAGGGGTCGGCGAGGAAGCGCTCGGCGGTGAGGTCGGGGCGGCCGAGGTAGCCGCGGGCCAGGCAGGCGCCGGCCACGTACAGCTCGCCGGTGGCGCCGTCGGGGGCGGGGCGCAGCGAGCCGTCGAGGACGTAGGCGCGCGAGCCGCGCACGACGCGGCCGACGGGGGTGCCGTCCGGGCCGGGGGTCCAGGAGTAGGCGTCGACGGTGGTCTCGGTGGGGCCGTAGAGGTTGACGGGGGCGAGGCCGTCGACGGCGGCGAGGCGGCGCCAGAGCGGGTCGGGGGTGGCCTCGCCGCCGACCGCGATCACGGCGGGGCGGTGCCGGTCCTCGGCCAGCAGGCCCTCGGCGAGCAGGACGTCGAGGTAGGAGGGGGTGACGTCGAGGTAGTCGATCCGCTCGCGGTGGACGTGGGCGGTGAGGGCGGCCGGGTCGCGGTAGGTGTCGTCGTCGAGCAGGTGGAGTTCGTGGCCGTGGAGCATCCACAGCACCGGGTCCCAGGAGGCGTCGAAGGCGAAGGAGGCGCTGTGGGCGATGCGCAGGCGGGCGCGGCCGGTGCGGGCGACGGCGGGGGCGATGTGGTCCTCGCCGTGGCCGGCGTGCAGGTTGGCGAGCGAGGCGTGGGTGACGACGACGCCCTTGGGGCGGCCGGTGGAGCCGGAGGTGTGCAGCAGGTAGGCGGTGTGCGCCGGGTCGGGGGCGGGCAGCGCGGCGGCGGGGAGGGCGGCGAGTTCGGCGCGCACGGCCGGGTCGTCGAGGGCGACGGCGGGCCGGTCGGCGGCGCCGGGGAGGGCGGCGAGGGCCTCGGCGGTGCCGACGGCGCAGACCGGGCGGGTGTCGTCGAGGATGTCGGCGATCCGCTGCCGGGGGTGGGCGAGGTCGAGCGAGAGGCAGGCGCCGCCGGCCTTGAGCACGGCGAACATGGCGACCAGGGTGTCGGCGCCGCGCGGCATGGCGAGGGCCACCGGGGTGCCGGGGCCGGCGCCGAGGGCGGCGAGACGGTGGGCCAGGCGGGTGGCGGCGGCGTCGAGTTCGGCGAAGGTGAGGGCGGTGGCGCCGCTGCGCAGGGCGATCGCGTCCGGGGTGCGGGCGGCCTGCTCGGCGAGCAGTTCGGGCACGGTGCGGGTGGCGGCGGGCTCGGTGCGGCCGGTGGTGGCGCGGCGCAGCGCGTCCTCGTCGAGCAGGTCGATCCGGGCGATCGGGGTGTGCGGGTCGTCGAGCAGCAGGGCGGCGAGGCCGTCGAGGTAGCGCAGCAGGCCGTCGCGGTGGGCGGCGAGCGCGTCGGCGCCGTAGTGGTCGGGGTGGGCTTCGAGGCCGATCCGCAGGGCGCCGCCGGGGCCGGGTGAGACGGCGAGGGCGAAATCGTCGACGGGGCCGGCGGCGAGGTTGCGGACGGTGGCGGGCAGGCCGGCGAGGTCGAGGTCGCCCTCGAAGGCCTTGATGTTGACCATCGGTCCGAACAGGGCGCGGCGGTTGCCGGTCCGGGCGAGGTCGCGGCGCAGGTCCTCCAGCGGGTAGCGCTGGTGGCGGCGGACGTCGCGGACCTCCAGGACGACGCGGCGCAGGAGTTCGGCGGCGGTGTCGCGGGGCCGCACGGCGAGGCGCAGCGGCAGGACGTTGGCGGTGGCGATCGGGGTCCGCAGGGCGGCGGGGCCTCGGCGGTTGGCGAGCGGCAGGCCGAGCACGACGTCCTCGGTGCCGGCGAGGCGGTGCAGGTAGCCGGCGGTGGCGGCGATCACGAGCTCGGCCCAGGTGGCGCGGGCGGCCTTGGCGGCGGCCTCCAGGCGGGCCAGGGTGCCGGCGGGCAGTTCGGCGGCGAGGCGCGGCAGTCCGGCGGGGCCTGCGGGGGTGCCGCCGGGGAGGGTGGCGGGGGCGTCGGCGCCTTCCAGCCGGGCGCGCCAGTACTCGCGGTCGGCGGCGTGGTCCCGGCTCGCCCGGTAGGCGGCCTCCTCGGCGGCGACCTCGGCCGGGGTGGCGAAGGTGCGGTCGGTGGGGCGGGTGCCGGCGGCGAGCGCGGTGTAGAGCTCGGAGACCCGGCCGGTGAGGAGGGTGAGCGCGTAGGCGTCGACGGCGAGGTGGTGGACGCGCTGGTACCACCAGTGGCGTTCGTCGGCGAGGCGGATGAGGGCCTGGGTGAACAGCGGGCCCTCGGCGAGGTCGACGGGGCGGGCGAGGTCGGCGCGCATCCAGGCCTCGGAGGTGGCCTCGGGGTCGGCGTCGGTGCGCAGGTCGAGGTGGTGCAGGGGCCAGGGGCGGTCGGGGGTGAGGCGCTGGTGCGGGGCTTCCGAGCCGCCGTCGTCGGTGACGACGACGGCGGCGAGCGCGTCGGCCTCGCCCACGGCCCGGCGCAGGGCGGTCTCGAAGAGCTCGGCGTCGAGCGGGCCGGTGATCTCGACGGCGTCGCCGGTGTTGTAGACCGGGCTGTCGGGGTCGAGCGCCTGGGCGTACCAGATCGCCGCCTGGGTGGCGAGCAGCGGTACGTCGGCTGCGGCGGGGACGGCGACGGGGTCGGACGCGGCCTGGTGGCGACGCATGGTTCTGAGAGCTCCTCGGGTCCGGCGCAACGGAACGCCTACTGCCTACTTAGGTTAGCCTAAGCTATCTGCATATCGTCTGGTCAACAGCTCGCCGGGAGGCGGGCCCTGACGCCCCCGGAGGCGCCGATGTCCCCCCTGAACGCGAGCGAGCCGGCCGTGGCCGACCCCGGGCTGAAGGAGGCGGTGCGCGAGCGCGTCCTCGCCCACCGGGACGAGCTGCTCGCGCTCAGCCGCCGCATCCACGCCCACCCGGAGACCGCGTTCGAGGAGCACCAGGCCGCCGAGTGGTGCGCCGACCTGCTGCACGCCCACGGCTACGCCGTCACGCCGGGCGCGCACGGCCTGCCCACCGCCTTCGACGCACGCCTGGGCACCGGACCGGTCACTGTCGCCGTGGTCTGCGAGTACGACGCGCTGCCCGGCCTCGGCCACGCCTGCGGCCACAACCTGATCGCCGCCGCCGGCCTCGGCGCCGCGCTCGGCCTGGCCCCGCACGCGGACCGGCTCGGGCTCACCGTCCGGGTGATCGGCGCCCCGGCCGAGGAGCGCGGGGCCGGCAAGGCCCTGCTGCTGGAGGCGGGCGCCTTCGAGGGCGTGGACGCCGCGATGATGGTCCACCCCTGTCCGGTGGAGGTCGCCGACTTCCACTCCTTCGCGCTCGGCACCCTCTCCGTCCGCTACACCGGCCGCGCCGCCCACCCGAGCCTCAACCCGCACGAGGGCCGCAACGCCGCCGACGCGCTCACCGTCGCGCAGGTCGCCCTCGGGCTGCTGCGCCAGCAGCTGCCGCCGCACTGGCGGGTGCACGGCATCACCACGGCGGCCGGGACGGCTCCCAACCTCATCCCCGACAGCGCCGCCGCGGAGTACGAGATCCGCGCCTCGGCGGCCGAGGACCTCGCGGAGCTGCGCGCCCGGGTGGAGGACTGCTTCCGGGCGGGGGCGCTGGCCACCGGGTGCGAGGTCGAGCTGACCCGGCCCGAGCCGGACTACCTGGACTTTCGCAGCGACGCCGGGCTGCTCGCCCTGTGGCGAGCCAACGCCGCGGCGGTGGGCCGCCCGGAGCCGGTCGAGAGCGGGCCGTTCGCCTGCACCGACATGGGCAACGTCTCGCACGTCCTGCCGGCCATCCACCCGGTGCTGGACATCACCGGCGGCGCCTGCGGCCCGCACGAGGCGGCGTTCGCCGAGGCCGCCGTCTCACCGGAGGCGGACCGGGCGATCGTGGAGGGCGCCGTCGCCATGGCGTGGACGGCGGCGGACTTCGCGGCGGCTCGGCGGTGACGGCCGGGGCTGACAACTGACGACTGACAGATAACAGCTGACAGATTTCAGACTCTGTCAGCTGTTATCTGTCAGCTGAAATCTGTCAGCTGTCAGTCGGCGGCCGTCAGCCCCGCTCCGGGACCAGGTGCACCGGTCCCGGCTCGGGCAGCAGCTCGCCGAGCACCGCCGGCGCGGCGCGCAGGGCGGTCACCCCGGCGTCGCGGACCAGCTCCCCGACCTCCCCCGGCCGGTCCGGATCGGCCAGCACCAGCGCCGCCCCGGTCCGCAGCGGCCAGAGGAACTCCCACAGCGGAAGACCCAGTTGGAGCACCCGGTCGCCCGGGCCCAGCCCGTACGAGGCCTGCAGCTCGCGCACCCGGCGGTCCACCTCGGCGTGGGTCGTCCACACCCCCAACGGCCGCCCGCCCGGGCCGTACGCCCGGCAGAGCGGGTGCTGCGGGGTGAGCGCCCGCGGCGGGTCGGTGACCGCCCGGCCCGCCAGTTCGGCTGCGGCCGGCCGCTCGGCGGTCGGCACCCCCTCCCCCAGTACACAGACCGGCGCCGCGTCCGCCAGCAGCCAGGACAGCCGCCCCGGTGCGTCGTCCGGGTCCAGCGGCAGGTACGCCGCCCCCGACTTGGCCACCGCCAGCAGCGCCGGCACGAGGTCGACCGGGCGGGTGAGCGAGAGGCCGACGACCGTACCGGGGCGGGCGCCGCGGTCCGCCAGGCAGCGCGCCATCCGGTTGGCCGCGGCGTTCAGTTCGCCGTAGCTCACCGGCGCCTCGCCGACCGGCAGCAGCGCCGGGGCGTGCGGCGTCCGGGCGGCCTGTGCCTCGATCGGGCCGATCGCCGTGGTCGCCGGCCACCGCTGCGCCCGCGCGGGCCGCTCCGGCCCCGTACCGGGCTCCATCAGGACGCGCCGAGCAGCTCGGCCCAGGCCTCGACGGCCGGGCGCTCCGCCAGCTGCAGAAAGGCCACCTCGGCACCCTCGGCGCGCCAGCGCTCGGCCAGCGCCATCAGCCGCACCGAGTCCAGGCCCCAGTCGGCCAGGTTCTCGTCCAGCGGGATGTCCGCCGGGTCCTCGCCGAGCAGGTCGGCGACCTCGGCCCGGATCCGCTCCACGGTGAAGGCCATGCCCGTCACTTCCCTTCCAGTACGGCGTCGGTGGAGGTGACCACGCCGCAGCGCCCGGCCACCCAGGTGAGCGCGGCGCGGTGCTCGTCCGCGCCGAAGTCGGCGACCGCGTCGGCCACCACGAAGGCCCGCACGTCGCGCATCCAGGCGTCGCAGGCGGTGGCCTGAACGCCGATGTGCGCGTAGACGCCGGTGATCACCAGCTCGTCGCGGCCCTGCTCGCGCAGCAGCTCGTCCAGGTCGGTGCGGACGAAGGCGCTGTACTTCCACTTGGTGAGCAGGAGGTCGCCCTCGGCCGGGGCGACGGCGTCGGCGATCGCCGCGGCCCGCGGGTCGTCCGGGATGCCCGGGCCCCAGAAGTCCTGCTGGAGACCGCGCTGTTCGGGGGTCTGGCCGCCCGGCTGCGCCGAGTAGACGACGGGCACGCCGTGCTCGGCGGCCCAGGCGCGCAGCCGGTTGATGTTGGCGAACAGCTCGGTGACCGGCGCGGCCGCCGTGTCGAAGGCGTTCAGGAAGTGGTTCTGCAGGTCGTGCACCAGCAGCACGGCCCGGGACGGGTCGACCGTCCAGTCGACCCGGTTGGCCGGCAGGTCGGTGGCGGCGGGCATCGGATAGGAGGGGATGCGGGGCAGGCCCACGGCGGTGCGTCCTTAGCTGTGTCAGGAAATTCGGGGAGTTCGGTGAGGGGAGCCCTCAGCCTTGGGAGTTCAGGGGGCTCTGTGGGCTCAGGGCGTGGCGAGGTTGGCGGCGATGGCGGCGCGCAGGTCCTTCTTGCTGACCTTGCCGATGCCGGTGGCGGGGAAGGCGTCGACGAACTCGACGCGGTCCGGCACCTTGAAGTCGGCCAGCCCGCGCTGCCGCACGAAGCGCTTCAGCTCGACGGACTTCGGCGGCCGCGCGCGGTGCTCCTCGCGCAGCACGACGTAGGCGCAGGTGCGCTCGCCGAGGTAGGGGTCGGGCATCGAGACCACGGCCGCGTCGTGCACGGCCGGGTGGGCCAGCAGGTGGTTCTCGATCTCCTCGGCGGCGACCTTCTCACCGCCCCGGTTGATCTGGTCCTTGGCCCGCCCCTCGACCACCAGGTGGCCGGTCTCCGTGCGGCGGACCAGGTCGCCGGTGCGGTAGAAGCCGTCCGGGGTGAACGAACCGGCGTTGTGCTCGGGCGCGTTCCAGTAGCCGCGGATGGTGTACGGGCCGCGGGTGAGCAGGTGGCCAGTGGCGCCGTCGGGCAGGTCGTCGTCCTGGTCGTCGACGACCCGCACCTCGTCGTCCGGGGAGATCGGCCGCCCCTGGGTGGTGACGATGACCTCCTCGGGGTCGTCCAGCCGGGTGTAGTTGACCAGGCCCTCGGCCATCCCGAACACCTGCTGGAGGGTGCAGCCCAGCACCGGGCGCACCCGCCGGGCCGCTTCCTCGCTGAACTTGGCGCCGCCGACCAGCAGCACCTCCAGGCTCTCCAGCCCGGTCGGCCCGCCGGCCTCCCGGCGCCGCTCGGCGGCCTCCAGCCAGAGCAGCGCCAGCGGCGGCACCAGGCCGGTGATGGTCACGCCCTCGCGCTCGATCAGCGGGAACGCCGTCTCGGGGCTGGGCTGCGGGCAGAGCACCACCCGGCCGCCCGCGTACAGCGTGCCGAGCGAACCCGGCGAGCTGAGCGGGAAGTTGTGCGCGGCGGGCAGCGCCACCAGGTAGACGCTGCGCTCGTCCTGGCCGCAGAGCTCGACCGAGCCGCGCAGCGAGTAGATGTAGTCGTCGTGGGTGCGCGGGATGAGCTTGGGCACCCCGGTGCTGCCGCCGGACAACTGGAGGAACGCGACGTCCCCCGGCTGCGGCTCGGGTCCCTCGGCCGGGGAGGGGTCCGCGGGGACCTCGGCCAGCGGCGTGTGCTCGCCGGCGTCCCCGCCGACGACCAGGACGTGCCGCAGCGACGGCGTCTCCGCCCGGACCCGGGTGGCGAGTTCGCGGAAGTCGAAGCCGCCCTCGACGGCCGGGACGACGTAGCCGACGGCCTCGGTGAAGGCGCAGAAGTAGGAGATCTCGGTGTAGCGGTGCGCGGGCAGCGCGAAGACCGGCAGGGCTCCGATCCGGAACAGCCCGAAGACCACCTCGAAGAACTCGGCGGTGTTGGGGAGCTGGACCACCACGCGGTCGCCCCGGCCGATGCCGCGGGCACGCAGCCCGGCGGCCATCCGGTCGGCACGGCGGTCGAGTTCGGCGTACGTCCAGCGGCGGGTGGGGTCCTCGCCGGGCCCGCCCGCCGGGTCGACGACGGCGATCCGGTCGGGGTGGGCGGCGGCGCGCTCGCGCAGCATCGAGCCGAAGGTCTCGCCGCGCCAGTGGCCGGCGGCCCGGTAGCGCTCGGCGAACTCCGCCGGGTACGGCGTGAATCCGGCGAGCACCCGCTCCATCGGGTCGAGGTCGAGCGGTTCGGTCACGAGGGCCCCCGGGGTGGTCAGGTCGCTCACCGCGGAACTCCCGCGGCGTCCAGGAAGGTACGGAACTTGGCGCTGGTCTCGGCGAGTTCGGCCTCGGGCCGGGACTCGGCGACGACGCCCGCGCCGGCGAACACCCGCAGGGTCCGCTCGTCGGCCTCGGCGCAGCGCAGGGTGACGACCCACTCGCCGTCGCCGTCCGCGTCGCCCCAGCCGACCATGCCCGCGTACAGGCCCCGGTCGAAGGGCTCGATCGCGCGGATGGCCTCGCGGGCGAGCGGCGTGGGGCTGCCGCAGACGGCCGGGGTCGGGTGCAGCGCGACGGCCAGCTCCAGGGCGGAGACCGCCGGGTCGGCCAGCTCGGCGGTGATGGTGGTGGCCAGGTGCCACATCGCGGCGGTGCGCACCAGGGTGGGCCGCTCCGGCACGTCCAGGGTGCGGCAGTAGGGCGCGAGCGCGGTGCGGATGGCGTCCACCACGAAGGCGTGCTCGTGGAGGTCCTTGGGGGACTCCAGCAGCGCGGCGGCGCGGCGGACGTCCTCGCCGAGGTCGGCGCTGCGCGGCACCGAGCCGGCCAGCGGGTTGGCGACGACGGCGGTGCCGCGGCGCGAGAGCAGCAGTTCGGGGCTGGCGCCGATGAGGGTGCGGCCGCCGCCGGCCGGGACGCCGAAGGTGTAGCCGCCGGGGTCGCGGCGGGCGAGGCGCTGGAGGATCGCGGGCAGGTCGAGCGGGCGGTCGGCGTGCAGTTCCAGGGTGCGGGCGAGCACCACCTTGCTCAACTCGCCGCCCTGGAGCCGCTCGACGGCCTCGGCGACGCCGGCGCCGTAGGCCTCGGGGGCGGGCAGCGGGCGGACGTCCCAGTCGATCCGGTCGGCGGCCGGGGCGGGCAGCGCGATCAGCGGGTCGTCGCGCAGCGCGCCGCTGGTGCGCAGCCGGGCGGGGACGGCGAGTTCGGCCCGGCTGTCGTGGTCGAACGCCACCGCGCCCACCACCAGCGGGTGTTCGATGCCGTCCCGGCGGGCCCGGGCGAGGGTGTCGGCGACCCGGTCGGCCAGCGGACGCCCGTCCTGGGGCACCCGGGCGTGCACGCCCTCGGCGAGCAGCGTGCGGGTCGGGGAGGCGAAGAACGCCTCGTCGGGCGCGGCCCGATACTGGCCCAGCAGCCCGCTGGCCGCGCCGATGACGGTGTGGTCCGTCCCGGCGGGGGCGTGGTGCACCGTGGTCACCTGGATTCTCCCAGTCTGCGAGTGGTCGCCGGGCGTCGCTCGTCGCGGCGGCCGGCGGGTGGCGGGGTTCGGGCGGCGCGCGCCCCGGTGGGGGTGCGCGGCCCGGGTGGGGCGGCGGTCCGGGCGCTGCTCGTCCCGGGGTGCGGCCCGCGTGGTCGTCCGGGTGCCCGGACTGCCGGGGTGTCAGGCGCGCAGGGTGGCGCCGCCGTCCACGTAGAGGTCGTGCATGGTGATGTGGCGGGCGCGGTCGGAGACCAGGAAGGCCACCGCCTCGGCGATGTCGGCGGGTTGGGCGATCCGGCCGAGCGGGATGCCGACCCGGTAGCTGCCGGGGTCGCCGTCGATGACGCGCTGCTCGGCGGCCGCGGCGTCGTCGTGCCAGAGCGCGCGCTGCATCTCGGTGTCGGTGGAACCGGGCGAGACGATGTTGCAGCGCACCCCGGAGCGGCCGAGTTCCAGGCCGAGGCAGCGGGTGAACATGGTGGCCGCCGCCTTGGAGGCCGCGTAGGCGGCCATCCCGGTGCGCGGCACGCCCGCGGCGTTGGAGCCGACGGTGACGATGACGCCGCCGCCGCGCCCGGCCATCCGCCGCCCGACGGCGCGGGAGGTGTGGAAGACGCCGGTGGTGTTGACGGCGAAGGTGTCGGCCCAGTCCTGGTCGCTCAGCTCGATCGCCGGGGCGGCGCGCAGGATTCCGGCGACGTTCACCAGGATGCCGACCGGGCCCAGTTGATCCTCGATCAGGTCGACGGTGGACTCGACGGCGGCGGCGTCGGCGACGTCCAGCAGGTAGGGGTGGACGGGGCCGTGCGCGTCCGGACGGCCCGACAGTTCGTCCGCGAGGGCGGTCAGCGGACCGGGGTTGCGGTCGGCCGCGGCGACGACGGCGCCGGCGGCGACGAGCGCGCGCGTCACCGCCGCGCCGATGCCCTGCCCGGCTCCGGTGACGATCGCAACGGAGCCGGCGAGTTCGGACTGCTGCACTGAAAATCCCCTCCGACCAGCAACATTAGGCAAGGCTAACCTAACACAGTTGTTCGGGTCCGCCGAGGGGTCGCGCGAGGCCGGACGGCTCCTGCGGCATCGTCAACTCCGCCCGCTCGGGCCGAACGGGGCTCTCCACCCCCCATGACGGTGAATGTAGACGCAACGTTGCGTCCAGTGTTACGGTCTCATCGAGACGCAACGTTGCGTCCACTTTCGCGCCCGGCGGCTCCGACCGCCCCTTCCGCAGCGCTCACCTTCCTTCGCCCCCCAGAGGAGCAACCGTGCCCTCCGCCCCGCCCCGCCTCCCCGGCAGCCGGTTCGCCCCGGCCGCCGTGGCCCTCGCCTTCTGGGTCACCATGGCCGGCACCACCGTCCCGACCCCGCTCTACCCGCTCTACCAGCACGCCTTCGGCTTCTCGACGTTCACCGTCACCGTGATCTTCGCCGTCTACGCGCTCGGCGTCGTCGCCGGACTGCTCGCCCTCGGCTGGCTCTCCGACCAGATCGGCCGACGGCCCGTGATGGTCACCGCCCTGCTGCTCGCCGCGGCCGCGGCCGGGCTGTTCGAGGCCGCCGACTGGCTGCCCTGGCTGCTCGCCGGACGCGTCCTCTCCGGATTCGGCGCCGCCCTGGTCACCGGCTCCGCCACCGCCGCCCTGCTCGACCTCGCCCCGCCGGAGCACCGCCTGCGCGCCCAGACCGTGGCGCTCGGCGCCAACATGGGCGGCCTGGCCGGCGGCACCCTGTTCGCCGGCATCCTCGCCGAATGGGCCGGCTCGCCGCTGCGGCTCCCCTGGACGGTGACGCTCGTCCTCACCGGCGTCGCCCTGCTCGGCCTGCTCGCCGTTCCCGAGACCGTGCCCGCCGAGGTCCGCGCCGCCTCCCGGTTCCGGCTGCGCCTCCAGCCGCTGCACGTGCCGCCCGCGATCCGCCCCGCGTTCCTGCGCGCCGCGCTCGCCGGAGGCGCCGGATTCGCCGTCACCGGCGTGCTGACGGCGGTCAGCGGGCTCTTCCTGGCCACCGTGCTCGACCTGCACCACCACGCGCTGACCGGCCTCGTGGTCGCACTGGCGTTCCTCTCCATCGCCGTCGGACAGCTCCTGGTCCGCGTCCTGCCGCCGGCCCGCGCGCTCCCGCTGGCCTGCGCCGGACTGGTGCTGGCCGCCGCACTCGTCGCCGGCGCGCTGCTCGGCGGGACGCTGCCGCCGCTACTGCTCGGCGCGTGCGTCAACGGCCTCGCCACCGGCACGGCCATCGGCACCGGGCTGGGCACCATCAACGGCGGGGTCGCGCCGCAGCAGCGCGGCGAGACCGTCTCCGCCTTCTTCGCGGTGCTGTTCACCATGCTCTCGCTGCCCGTGATCGGCGTGGGCGTGCTCGTCCGGGAGACCGGCCTGCGGACCGGCGGGGTCGCCTTCAGCGGCGTGGTCGCCGTGCTGGCGCTGGTGATCGCGGCCGGGCTGGTCCGGCGGCCGGGCGGGGCCGGGCGGGTGTCGTCCGCGCGCCCCGAGGGGGCGTGAGAGGATGGCCGCGACCATCGCCACCGGCCCGCAGCCGCCCCCGGACAAGGACCAGCACGCCATCGCCGCCCAGCCCCGCCCCGCCACCGGAAGCCGCGCCGTCGGCGGCCGTGCGTCCGCCGCCTCCGGCGGCACCGGACGGCGCAGCGAGGCCGCGCGCCTGGCGGTGCTGAACGCCGCCGACGACCTCCTGGTGGAGCAGGGCTTCGAGGGCCTCACCATCGAGGGCATCGCGGCCGCCGCCGGGGTCGCCAAGCAGACCATCTACCGGTGGTGGAAGTCCAAGGTCGACATCCTCTTCGACAACCTCGTCCTGGACGCCGGCACCGCCCTGGCCTGGCCCTCCGACACGCCGTGCGACCCGGCCGACCTGCGCGCCTACGTGCACCGGTTCGCGGCCTTCCTGGGCACCGAACCGGCCGGCCAGGTCCTCCAGGCGCTCCTCGGCCACGCCCAACTGGACGCCCGGACCGCCGCGTTGCTGCATGACGGATTCCTGGACGAGCTGCGTGCCCGGGATGTCGCGCACACCGTCGCCTGCCTCGGGCTCACCGCGGACGACCCCGGCATCGACGAGGCCGCCGCACTGCTGGACGCCCTGCTCGCCCCGCTCTACCACCGCGCCCTGGTGCTGCGCCGCCCGCTGGACGCGGCATTCGTCGACGCGCTGCTCGACCAGCACCTGCCGCGCTGACGCGCCGCTCCCCCGGCTCCGCTTCCCCGACTCCGCTCCCCCGACTCGGCTTTCCTGATTCCGCTCCCCCGACTCGGCTTTCCTGATTCCGCTTTCCCGATTCCGCTCTCCCACCCCGTTCGCCGCATCCCGCGCCGACCCCGGCCCGTGTCCACCTCCGGGCCCATTGCCGGCGCCACCGGATCCCCGCCAGGAGTCATCGTGTTCCGTCGCCCCCGGCCGACCTACGACGTGCGGGTCACCGCCGTCACCCCGCTCACTCCCTCCCTGGTCCGGCTCACCTTCGCCGGCCCCACCCTGGACACCCTCGTCATCGAACACCCCACCCAGTGGGTCAAGTTGGATCTTCCCGAGGGCCACTCCCGGGCCTACACCATCCGCCACCACCGCCCCGCCGAACGCGAGGTGGACATCGACGTCGTCCTGCACGGCAACGGTCCGCTCTCCCGCTGGGCCGAGATCGCCCGGCCCGGCGACGCGGCCCGGCTGGCCGGACCGCGCGGCCGCCGCCCCGCCTTCGACGGCGCCGCGCACGTGCTGCTCGCCGCCGACGAGAGCGCCCTGCCCGCCGCGCTCACCATCCTCGACGACCTCCCGCCGACCGTCCCGGTCTCGCTGTTCGTCGAGGTCGCCGACGCCACCGGGTCCGCCCTGCCACTGCCCGAGCGGACCGGCCTGACCGTCCACTGGCTGCCCCGCCATTCGGGCCTGCCGAAGGGCCGCACGCTCTCCGACACCCTGCTCACCACCGACCTGCCGCCCGGCACCGCGGCCTGGCTGGCGGGCGAGGCCCACGCGGTGGCGACCGTGCGCCGCCATCTGCTCACCGACTGGGCGCTGCCGCGCGAACACGTCCACAGCAAGGGCTACTGGAAGCTCGGCGAGGCCGACCACAAGGGCTGACGCATCCTCATATTCCTTGCCTGCGAATCCTGGCGGCCGCGACGGCGTCGGTGTACAGCTCGGTGGTCAGGTCACCCTCCGCCACCCCGAGCCCGGCCAGCACCGCCCGGACGGCGGCGAGCGCGGCGGGCAGCTCGCGCTCGTCCGCCGCGGCCGTCTCGACCTCCAGGAACACCCCGTCGAGCTCGGCCACCCGCACCAGCGTGGCGAGGACCCGGCGGCCCTCGCGCTCGAACGCGTAGGTGCGGCAGCGCTTTTCGAAGACGAGGCCGGGCCGGTGGCCGAGGCCGCGCACGATCGCGTGCGCGGCCTCACCGTCGGCCACCCAGGTCTCGTGCTCCGGCTTGGACCCGGACGCCTCGTCCACCCGGGCGCCCTTGTAGGTGAGCAGCACCGTCCGTCCGCCGTCCGCTCCGGCCACCTCACGGATGCGCAACTCACGGTCATAAGCTGCGAGTTGCCCGTCCGGCGTGTCGTAGTAGGTGTCCCGGTACACCTCGACGCGCCCCGGGCCGTACGCGTCCTCCAACCGGCGCAGCACCGCGTCGGGTTCGCGCAGGAGCGCCTTCAGCTCCGCCTCGATCACCCTTGGCCGCCGCGGTGTGCCGCCAGCCGGTACGGGCCCAGGAAGTACGAGAGGGCCGCGAGCGAGGCGCCCTCGGCCACCTCGCCCGTCGCCAGCAGCTTCACCACCTCGGCCTCGGGCAGCCACTCCACCCGGCTCGCCTCCGCCCGGTCCACCGGCTCGCCGATCCGGGTCGCGCCGGTGGCGTGGAAGCAGTGGAAGTGCATCGTGGAGATCCCCGCCATGGCGTCCAGCCGCGTCAGCGGCACGACCTCGCCCGGCCGCCAGCCGGTCTCCTCCTCGACCTCGCGGGCGGCCGCCTCCGCCGGGTCCTCCCCGGGTTCCACCCAGCCGGAGGGCAGCTCCCACCCCCAGCGGCCGGTGATGAAGCGGTGCCGGTACAGCATCAGGTAGCGCCCGTCCCCGTCCGTCACCACGGCGTTGGCGCACTCCTTCGGCATCCGCACCACGTGGTGGTCGACCCGGCCGACGCCGGGGATCTCCACGTCGTCCAGCCAGAGCTCCACCCACGGCGACCCGTACACCTGCCGCCGCCCGCGCACCGCCCACTCCGCCACTGCCCGCACCCTCCGTACGCCGATCGTCCCCCGACCCTCTCACGCCTTCCGGCGTGTGCTCAGCGCGAGGCGGCGGGGGTGCGGGTGGGCGTGGACGCAGGGGTCCGCGCGGTGCCCGGGGCGGAAGCGGCGCCCGGGGCGGAAGCGGCGCCCGGGGCGGAAGCGGCGCCCGGGACGGAAGCGGCGCCCGGGGCGACGGCCGTGCCCGGGGCCGCGGTTGCGCCGGGGACGGGGGCGAGGCCCGTGCAGCCGCGCAGCCCGTCACGGCGCTTGAGCGCGGCCGCGGCCTCGGCACCGGACTGCGGCACCGGCACGCCCTTGTCGTCGATCGTCGCCGGGGCGAACGCCTCGCCGAGCACCTTGCCCGCCGGGCTGACGGTCAGCGTGGTGACGCCGCTCTCGTTGGAGTTGGCGTAGTTGGAGGTGCCGTACCAGAGGAAGTTGCCGAAGCCGTACCCGATGTAGGTGTCCCCGATCATGCCGGCGCCGAGCATGGTGTGCGCGTGCGTGCCGACCACGGCGGTCGCGCCCGCGGCGGCGAGCTTCTTGGCGACGGCGGTCTGCGCGCCGGTCGGGCAGGCCTTGCCCTCGTCGCCCCAGTGCAGGTAGACGAGCACCACCGGTGCCTGCCGCTTCGCCTCCCCGACCGCCTTGAGCAGGGCGGCGGTGTCCAGTGCCGAGGCGATGCCGGGCTTGTTCGCGCCGGCCCGCCACTTCTGGTTGGTGAGGTCCTCGACCTGGCTGGCCGCGACCACCGCGACCTTCACCCCGCGCACGGTGGTGACGTACGGGGCATACGCCTCCTGGGCGTTGCGGCCGAAACCGACGATCGGGACGGGCGAGGAGGCCTTCGCGGCGAGGGTGTCGGTGAGGCCGTCGGCGCCGAAGTCGACGGCGTGGTTGTTGGCGAGCGAGACGACGTCGACGCCGGAGTCCTTGAGCGCGGTGAGCGCCTTGGGCGAGGTGCGGAAGGTGTACGTCTTCGGCTCGGGGGCGCCGCGGTCGGTGATCGCGGTCTCCAGGTTGAGCACGGACAGGTCGGCGGCGGAGAGGGTCTTGGCGATCGGGCCGAGCGCCGTCTCGGGCGGCTGCACGGCGAGCCGGGCCTCGGTGCGGCCCTCGAAGTGGACGTCCCCCGCGAACGCCACCGTGATGCTGCCGTCGGGGCGGGGCGCCGTACCGTCGCCGGACGCCTGGTCACCGGAGGAGTCGGAGGCGCCCGGGGAGGCCTTTCCGGCGGCCGCGTCGGCCGCCGCCTTGGCGGACTTGGAGGCCTTGACGGTGGCCGGATCGGGGTCGTCCGGTCCGCAGGCGGCCACGGGTATCAGCCCCAGCAGCAGGGCGACGGCGGCCGCGGCACGGCGCATGTGTGCTCCCCCAAGGTCGGTCCGGAAGCGGTCAGCCTACGCCACTCCCCCGCGCCCCCTTCGCCCTGCCTCCACAACCGATACCGGCCCGTCGCCCGGTGTTCGACCGCCCGGCCGGGCCCGGGTTCGCAGGCCCCGGAGCGAGGTCCCCGGCGCCCTTCGGGCCCGCCCGTCCGAACCCGCCGAGCGGTCTTGGCCGCCGCGTCCCTGGCGCGGCGCCCGGGTGGCGCGCAGCGTGGAAGGGTGCAGGCCCCGCGAGGGCGCGGGGGCGGTGGTAGCAGGCGGGTGGTGCGGGTCATGACCGGCAACGGGACCAAAGGGGCCGGGCGGCGGATCGTGGTCGGGATCGACGGCTCCGAGCCCTCGAAGGCGGCGCTGCGCTGGGCGGCGGGGCAGGCGGCGCTGACCGGGGCGGCGGTGCACGCGGTGGCCGCGTGGGAGTACCCGTCGCTGTACGGCTGGTTCGCGCCGATGGTGGACGACGGCTTCGAGCAGTCGGCGCGCCGGAGGCTGACCGCCGAGGTGGACGAGGTGATCGGCCGGCAGCGGCCGGTGCCGGTGGAGGAGAGCCTGGTGCTGGGGCACGCGGCGGAGGTGCTGCTGGAGGCGGCCGGGGGCGCCGACCTGCTGGTGCTCGGCAGCCGGGGCCGCGGGACCTTCGCCCGGACGCTGCTGGGGTCGGTGAGCGCGCGCTGCGCCGTGCACGGGTCGTGTCCGGTGGTGATCGTCCGGTCCGACGGGACGGCCACCGCGCCCACGCCGCTCGCGGCGGCCGGTTCGGCCGGGGGAACGGCGGGCACGGCCGGAGGAACGGCGGGCGACGGCGGGGAGCCGGCCGTCCGCACCAAGGACTGGCGGTTGAGCCTGCACTTGGTCGAGGACCGCGACACCACCCGGGTGCACGCGGTGCTCGACGCCGACGGCTCCGTCCTGCACAGCGACGCGCTCGCCCGCCGCAATCCGCAGGACGCCCCGGCGCCGACGGTGGGCGACGAGTTCGCGGTCGGCCGGGCCCTGGTCGACCTCGGCCACCAACTGCTCCGCGCGGGCACCCACGGCGCCACGGGTCCCGCCGAGGAGTGACATGCTGACGGCCGAAGGACAAGATGACGATCGACGATCGACGATCGACGGCCGATGCCTGACAGCTGACAGTTGACAGCTGACAGATTTCAGATGACGGATAACAGATGACAGATTCTGTCAGCCCAACTCCGGGCGACCACCCCGCCCCGTCCCCCGACTTCACCCCCGCCCAGCGCGCCCGCGGCCGCGCGCTGCGCCGCGCCCAGCTGCCGTGGGCGCTCGGCGGGCGGCTCACCGGCCTGGCGCTGACCCTGGCGCTGGGGCTGACGCCGGCGGGCGCCGGGCTGGTGTCGGCGGTCGGCGGCTGGTTCGGCGGCTCGCGGACGGCGGAGGTGCTCGCCGGGGCGGCCGCGCTGGTGCTGCTCGGGCAGCTGGCGCAACTGCCGTTCGGGGCGGGCGCCCGGTCGGTGCGGGCCCGGTTCGGCCTGGTCACCCAGGGCTGGGCCGGCTGGGCGGTGGACGCCCTGCGCGGGCTGGCGCTGACCCTGGCCCTCGCCCTGCCGGTGGCCTTCGGCCTCTACGCGCTCACCGACCGCTCGCCGGAGCGGTGGTGGCTGCCGGCGGCGGGCGCGGCCGCGCTGCTGACCGCCGCCCTGTCCTTCCTCTACCCCCTGCTGGTCGAGCCGGTGTTCAACCGCTTCACGCCGATGGAGCCGGGCCCGCAGCGCGAGGCGCTGCTCGGCCTGGCCGAGCGGGACGGCGTCCGGGTACGGGACGTCCTGGTGGCGGACGCCTCGCGCCGCACGACGGCGCTGAACGCGTACGTGTCGGGCCTGGGTGCGACGCGGCGGATCGTCGCGTACGACACGCTGCTGTCGACGGCCGATCCGCGCGAGGTGGAGCTGGTGGTGGCGCACGAGCTGGGGCACGTCAAGCACCGCGACGTGCTGACCGGCACGGTGCTGGGCGCGGTGGGCGCGGCCGTCGTGGTGGCGCTGCTGGGCCTGGCCTCGGGCTGGGACCGGCTGCTGTCGGCGGCGGGCGCGACGAGCGCGGCCGATCCGCGCTCGCTGCCACTGCTGGCGGCGTGCGCCGCGCTGCTGGGCACGCTGTCCGGCCCGGTGCAGTGCGCGGTGAGCCGCCGGGTGGAGACCCGCGCGGACCGGCACGCCCTCGAACTGACCGGTGACACCGAGCAGTTCATCGCGATGCAGCGCCGACTGGCGCTGACGAACGTCTCCGACGTCGACCCGCCCCGGGTGCTTGAGCTACTGTTCGCCACTCATCCGAGCGCCACCCGGCGGATCGCGGCCGCGCGCGCCTGGCGGGCACAGCGCTCCCCCGCACCCGAAGTCGTTGTATAGTGCAACAAAAGTCCGAGACCCCGAGGAGGTAGGTCACCGTGCCCGACCGCGAGACGTCGATCGCCACCATCCAGCGCGAGCTGACCGCCTTCGCCCGCCGCGCCCGCCACAAGGCCTCCCAGCTGCACCCGGACCTCTCGCTGGTCACCTACAGCATCCTGGACCTCATCACCGAGCGCGGCGGCTGCCGGGCCGCCGACGTCGCGGCGCACTTCATGCTCGACAAGTCCACCGTCAGCCGCCAGGTCACCGCCCTGGAGAAGCTCGGCCTGCTGCGCCGCGAGACCGACCCGGAGGACCAGCGCGGGCAGATCCTGCTCGCCACCGACGCCGGGCTGACCCTGCTGCGCGAGGCCAACGAGCAGCGCCGGCTCTCCTTCGCCGCCCGCTTCACCGGCTGGGCGGACGAGGACGTCGCCCGGTTCGCCGACTACCTGACCCGCTACGGCGCCGAGGGCTGACCCCCCAGTCCGCCACCGGCGGCAGACACCGCGGCCGGCCCCGGCCGCCGCCCCGGGGTGCGGCGGACCGCCCGGACGGTGTACAGAGGAGAGGTGCCACTTCGGCAGCCTCCCCGCGAGCGGCACCCCCGCGCGGGGCACCCCGACGACCGGCGTTCCCGTGACCGCCGCCGTTCCTGGCGGCCCGACCGCCGGGCGCTGACGGCCGTACCGCTCGCGCTGATCGCGCTGATCACGGTGGTGGACGTGCTGTCCCCACCGGACATCCACCTGGGCCCGCTGCTGATCGTCGCCCCCGCCCTCACCGCCTCCGTCGCCGGCGCCCGCGCCACCGCCGCCGTCGCCGTGCTGGCGATCGCCGCGCTGACCGTCATCGGCATCCTGCGCGACGGCGTCACCACCGCCAACCACGAGACCCAGCTCGGCGCCCTGCTCGCCGTCTCGGCCCTCATCGTCGGCCTGCGCGTGCTGCGCGACCGCCACGAGCGCCAGCTCGCCCAGGTCCGCTCCGTCTCCGAGGCGGCCCAGCGCGTCCTGCTGCGCCCGCTGCCCGACCGGATCGGACCGCTGCGCCTCGCCTCCGTCTACCTGGCCGCCGAGGCCGAGGCCCAGGTCGGCGGCGACCTCTACGCGGCCTCCCGCACCGCCTCCGGCACCCGACTGCTGGTCGGCGACGTCCGCGGCAAGGGACTGTCCTCGCTCGGCGACGCCGCGCTGCTGCTCGGCGCCTTCCGGGCCGCCGCGCACCTGCACGCCGACCTGCCCGGGCTGGTCGGCTACCTCGACGGCAGCATCGCCTGGGACCTCGCCCAGCTCGCCGAGCAGCAGCGCGCCCAGGCGCGGCGGGCCCACGCGCAGACCCGGCTGCCCCTCCCGACCGTGCTCCGGCAGGGCCCGCGCCCGCCGCCCCTCGACGGGACGCCGCCCACCGCCGGCACCGCCGACGACACCGACGCCGCGGCGGACGACAGCGGCGAGTCGTTCATCACCGCCCTGGTCCTGGACATCCCGGACGACGAGGCGGTGGTCCGGCTGGTCGACTGCGGCCACCCGCCGCCGCTGCTCCTGCACGGCGACCGGGTCACCGCCCTGGAGCCGGCCCGCACCGCGCCGCCGCTCGGACTCGGCGAACTGGCCCCGGGGGCGTACGCGGTGGAGGAGTTCCCGTTCCGGCCCGGCGACCGGCTGCTGATCTACACCGACGGCGTGATCGAGGCCCGCGACGCCGCCCGGCGGTTCTACCCGCTGCCCGACCGGGTCGCCGCCCGGACCGCCGACCACGCCGCCGAGCCGCCGGACGCCCTGCTGCACCACCTGCGCCGGGACCTGCTCGGGTACGTCGGCGGGCGGCTGGACGACGACGCGGCCATGGTCGTGGTGGAACGCCTGGGCTGAACCGGGCCGGACACCCGCGAGCCGCGAGCCGCGAGGCTCACGGCCGGTACGGCAGCTGCGGCACGTCGAAGCAGGTGGTGGTCATGGACTCCACCTGGGTGACCCAGCCCCCGCGCCCGCCCTCGGCGGAGTCCTGCCAGCGGGCCGCGTCGAGGCAGGCCCGGGTGAGCCCGGTCGGCGGGGGCTGCGGGACGAAGGAGGCGGGCAGGATCAGCCCGTGGGCGTCGTAGGGCTCGGGGCGGTTCATGAACCGTTCGACGCAGGCCCGGGTCAGCTCCGCGCCGCACGGGTCCATCGCGTCGGCGAGCCACTGCGCGCCCGCCCAGCCCTCCAGCTCCCAGGCCGAGAGCAGCGGCTCGCGGTCCGGGTAGTAGCGGGCCATCGCCGCGCGGAAGGCGGCCACCGCCGGGTGGCCGACGTCCTCGTAGTTGAGCGAGGAGGAGGTGGCCCAGAGCGCGTTGCGGCAGGCGGGCGAGGCCCGGTAGTCGGTGCGCACCGTCTCCGACCAGTTCTGCACATTGGTCACCTTGGCGGTGACCCGCACGCCGGCCTCGTCCAGGGAGCGGCAGAGCGCCGCGTTGCCCCGGGTGTCCATGGCGTCGAACAGCAGCTGCGAGCCGTCCGCCCGGACGGCCGCGGCCACCGCCTGGAAGTTCGGCAGCGCGAAGTCCACCGTCTGCGTGAGCACCCGGTAGCCCTCGGCCTCCAGGCCGGCCCGCAGTTGGGCGGCGTAGCGGGCGGAGTCGGCCTGGTTGTAGGCGACCACGGCGGCGCTGGTCGCGCCCAGCCGTTCCTTGAAGAAGCGGAACACCTCGGTGGACTGGTAGAGCGTGCCGTTCCAGCCGACGGCGTGCCCGTCGCGCGGCGCGCCGCTGCCGTAGATGCCGTACAGGTGCGGCCAGCGGTCGTACGCGGTGCCGATCGGCTGGCCGCCGACGTCCGGGACCGCCTTGCCGCTGACGTAGGGGGCGCCGGCGTAGTCGAGGACGCTGCCGGAGACGAAGGCGAAGACGTGCGACTGGTCGATCAGCCGGTGCACGCAGTCCTGGTTGCCGATGCCGCTGCCGCCGTCGTCGCAGGTGACGAGCTTGACGGTGCGGCCGTGCAGGCCGCCGCGGTCGTTGAGGGCCTGGAAGAAGGCCTGGGCGCCGTAGCGCGGTCCGCTGAACACCTCGCTGCCGACCGGGCTGGTCAGCGAGGTGACGATGCCGATCCGGATCTCGGTCGGGGTGACGCCGGTATCGGAGGCCGGGTTGCCGCCCCCGGTCCCGGTGGCGCCCGCCGTGGTGGGGCGGGCGCCGAAGGCGTCGGGCGGCAGGCGCGTCCCGCAGCCGGCCGCGCCGGCGAGCACCAGCGCGAGAATGGGGGCGAGGGCGAGGGCGAGCGCCCGGGCGGGAGTGGCGGGGGTCAGCTGCATCCGGGGATCGGCGTGCCGCCGGCACCCGCGGCCTGGGCCAGCAGACCGCAGAGGGTCGCGCGGGAGACCTTCCAGGTCCCGTTGTCCAGCACGGCCAGGCCGGTCGCGGCCGGCTCGATCACGTTGCCCTGGAGGGACAGCTCGTAGGTGACGGTGGCCTCGGTCGGGGAGGTGAACGCCACGTCGGTCACCGTGGCCTTCACCTGGCCGACCCGCGGGTCCTGGGCGAAGCCCTGCAGGACGGGCAGCAGCACGTCGCCATTCTGGAGCAGCGAGGCCTTCTCGGGGATCGGGGTGGTCGGGTCGAAGAACTTCTGCCAGTTGGTGGTGATCGCGGTGGTGGCCGCGGCGGGATCGGCCGGCCCGGTGGCCCCGGGGCTCGGGGTCCCGGTCACCGTGGCCGTCCCGGTGGCGGTCGCCGTCGTCGTGGCGGTCGCGGTCGCGGTGGTGGTCGCGGTCGCGGTGGTGGTCGCGGTCGCGGTGGTGGTCGCGGCGGGCGGTGACGGACTCGCCGTCGAGGACTCGGACTTGCCGCTGCTGCAGGCCGCCACCGCGCCCACCAGCAGCAGCGCGAGCAGGGCGCCCACCGACCGCGGGACCGGGCCGCCCGGCCGACGGGTGCCGCTCTGGCTCACGTGCATGGTGTTCCTCGCTCCGGATGCTGTTCCAGGCCGATCCTGGAAACGTCGCAAGTGACACCATCAAGGCGGATCCATGGACGAATCGCAATCCGGGCGACAGAGCGCCGCGAACCGCGCGAAGGACGCGGTGGCCCGCGCGGTGCGCTCGGCGCGGGAGGGCGGCGGCTGGGCCGGATGGGCGCTGGTCGCCGCGGGGGCGGTGCTGTGCGTGCTGGGCTGGTACGGGGTGTCCGGCGAGCGCTTCGTCGAGCAGCAGGTCCCGTACCTGGCCTCGGCGACCGTCCCGGGCGCGGCACTGATCGTGGCGGGCGCCGTCCTGGTCGCGCTGCGCCCGCCCGGGCGCGCCCCGTCCGCACCGCCACCGCCGTCCGCGGGTCCGCCCATGGCCACGGACCGCCGGATCGAGCACCTGTACGCCCTGCTCGTCGACCCCGCCGGCACCGAGGGCGGCGGCTACCCCGCCGGGCCCGCCGGTACCGCGGCGGGCGACGCCGCCGGACCTCCGCTGGCCGTGCCCGGCGGCACGCTCTACCACCGCCCGGACTGCCCGCTGGTGGCGGGCAAGCCCGCCGCCGCCCCCGTCGGCGCCCCCGCCGTCCGGGACCGCGGGCTCACCCCGTGCCGGCTCTGCGACCCGGGGCCGCCCGGCGGGGATCCGGGAGGGAACACCGGCACGGATCCCGCCGGCACCACCACCCGTCCGGGCGATCCGCGCCCGCCGACCGGCTGAGGCGGCGCGATGACCGTCCTCGACCCGGCCGACCTCACCGTCGACCTCGCCCTCGCCGGCCTGACCGTCGGCAGCGCCGCCGCGCTCAGCGGCATCGGTCTGGTCGTCTGCCACCGCGCCACCGGCGTGCTCAACCTCGCCCAGGGCGCGCAGGCGATGCTCGTCGCCTACCTGCTGCGCGATCTGGTCGTCGAGCGGAACTGGCCGGTCTGGCCGGCCGTGGCGTGCTGCCTGCTGCTGGTGGCACCCGCCCTCGGTGTGCTGCTGGACGTTCTGGTGTACCGGCCACTGCAACGGCGCGGGGCCGGACCGGCCGAGACGACGGTGGCCGGGGTCGGCGTGTTCGTGCTGCTCATCGGGGTGGTGGTGCTGGTGTGGGGCGCCGCGCCGGTGGGCGGCGCGCCGTCGCCGCTCGGCGGGGCGCCGATCGCCCTGCCCGGCGGGCACACGCTGCGCCCGGACACGGTGGCGCAGCTGGCCGCGATCCTCGTGCTCGCCCTGGCGGTCGGCGTGACCACCCGGTTCACGCCGTTCGGCCTGCGGGTGCGGGCGGTGGTGGACGACCGGCGGCTCGCCGAGCTGGCCGGGGTGGACGCCGACCGGGTGTCGGCGGCCGGGTGGGCGTTCGGCTCGTTCACCGCCGGGCTGGTCGGGATCGCGCTCGCGCCCTACCTGCTGCTGGACCCGTACGGGCTGCCGCTGCTGGTGATGGAGACGATGGCGGTCGCGGTGGCGGCCCGGCTGCGGAGCATCCCGGTCGCGGTGGTGACCGGGCTCGGGCTGGGCGTCCTGCAGGCGGAGCTGACCCGGTTCCGGCCGGCCGGGCAGCTGCTTCCGCTGGTGCAGGCGGTGCAGGCGAACCTGTTCGTGGTGGCGCTGCTGGCCGCCGCGCTGCTGGCCGGTCCCCGGCTGGCCGACGGGCCGGGGCGGGCGGACGTCCGGCCCGTCGCCCCGTGGGCGCGGGTCCGCGGTGGCGGCGGCCGGGCGGCGCGGGCGGTCTGCCTGGTGCTGCTCCTGCTGCCGCTCGGCTTCCGCGGCAACGACCTGCGCGGCGCGCTGCTGGTGCCGGCGCTGGCGCTGGTGCTGCTGTCGATCGTCGTGGTGACCGGCTACGGCGGGCAGATCTCGCTCGGCCAGGCCGGGTACGCGGGGCTGGGGGCGCTCGGGACGGCGCTGCTGATGTCCGGGCGGATCCCCGGTCTGCCCGCCCTGCCGGCCGCGCCGGCGCTGCTGTTCGCCGTGCTCGCCACCGCGCCGCTCGGCCTGCTCACCGGCTGGCCGGCGATCCGGCGACGCGGGCTGGCCCTGGCGCTGGTGACCTTCGCCGTCGGAACGACGCTGAGCCGCTTCGTCTTCCAACAGCCCTACGCCACCACCGGGTTGGTCCTGGACCGGCCCGCGTTCCTGGCCGGCGACCGCGCCTTCTACCTCGCCGAGCTGGTGCTGCTCGGCCTGGGTGCGGCCGCCGTGCGGGCGCTGCACGGCGGGCGCACCGGCCGCGCGCTGAGTGCGATGCGCGACCACGAGCCGGGGGCGTCCGCGGCGGGGGTAAACGTGCCGGGGCTCAAGCTGTTCGCCTTCGTGGCGGGCGCGGCGTTGGCGGCGCTCGGCGGCGGGTTGATGGGCATGGCCGGGCGCGCCTTCGACCCGGCGGCGTTCGATCCCGTGCAGGGACTGCTCTGGTTCGCGGCCGTGGTGGTCGCGGGCGCCGACAGCGCGGCAGCCGCGATCCTGGCGGCGGCCCTGCTCATCGGGCTGGACACCGGCACGGTGGCGGGGGTGTCGGCGGTCGCGGTCGGTGCGCTGGCGGCCGCCATCGGCCGGCTCCCGGGCGGCCTGGCCGGGCTCGCCGCGAGCCGGGCGGCACGGGCCGCCGCGCCGGCGCCCCCGGCGCTCCTGCCGCTTCCGCCCGTGCCCGCCGGACGGCTGACGCCGGCGGGCCGGCGGGTGCGCGCGCTGATCGCCGCCCGCCGGACGGCCGGTGGCGGGGCGCCCGGGGAGGCCGCGGAGGCCGGGCCGTGACCGGGCCCCGCCGCGCCGCCGCGCCGACCGGCCCACTCGCCGGCCGGCTGACGGCACGCGGGGTGGTGCGGCGATACGGCGGGATCGAGGCGGTGGCGGGGGTGGACCTGGTCGCGGCGCCGGGGCGGGTGACGGCGCTGATCGGGCCGAACGGGGCGGGCAAGAGCACGCTGTTCGACTGCCTGGCCGGGACCGCCCGCCCGGACGCGGGCCGGGTGCTGCTCGGCGGCCGGGACGTCACCCGGCTCCCGGTGCACGCGCGGGTGCGGCTCGGGCTGGCCCGCACGTTCCAGCAGATCGCCGTGTTCCCGACGCTCTCGGTGGCGGACAACGTGCGGGTCGGCGCCGAGCAGCGGTCCGGCCCGGCGGACGGCCGGACGGCGCGCGCGCTCGCCGTGTTCGGGCTGGCGGCGGTGGCGGCGGAGCCGGCCGGCGGGCAGCCGACGGGCGTGCTGCGACTGGTCGAGCTGGCGCGCGCGCTGGCCGGCGAGCCGCGCGTGCTGCTGCTCGACGAGCCGGCGGCGGGCCTGGACACCGCGCAGACCGCCCGGCTGATCACCGTCCTGCGCGGTCTGGCCGACGACGGCATGGCCCTGCTGCTGGTCGAGCACGACCCGGATCTGGTGTCCGAGCTCGCGGACACCGTCTACGCGATGGCCGACGGCCGGGTGGTCGCCGCCGGTCCGGCGGCGGCGGTGCTGGCCGACCCCCGAGTGGTCCGCGCCTGGGGCCGGTGAGGGAGCGGCTGACAACTGACAACTGACAGATTTCAGATAACAGATAACAGCTGACAGATGACAGATATCAGCTGACAGATTTCCAACTTCCAACCCTCAACCCGCGCTCGACCCTTCAGGGAGGTCCCGTGCCCGTCGAAGTCGCCCTGTTGGCCGTGCGGGTGCGCTACGGCCCGCTGGAGGCGCTGCACGGCGTGGACCTGGCCGTGCCTTCCGGGCAGGTGACGGTACTGCTCGGCCGGAACGGATCCGGCCGCACCAGCGCGCTGCACGTGCTCGCCGGGCTGGTGCGGCCCGCCGCCGGGCGGGTGGTGTGGCGGGGGCGGGACGTCACCGCGCTCGGCGTGCACCAGCGGGTGCGACTCGGGCTCGCGCTGGTGCCGGCGGAGCGGGCCGTGTTCCCCTCGCTCACCGTCGCCGAGCACCTCGCCCTCGGCGCCCACCCCCGGGGCGACTCCGCCCACGAGGCGCTGGAGCTGTTCCCCGAGCTCGCCGCGTTGCTCCCCCGGCAGGCCGGGACCCTCTCCGGCGGCCAGCAGCAACTCGTCGCCGTGGCACGGGCGCTGACCGCCGCGCCGCGGCTGCTCCTGCTCGACGAACCGGACCGGGGGCTGGCCCCGGCCACCGCCGCCCGGCTGCACGCGCACCTGCTGTCCTCGGCCGCCGCCACCGGCCGGACGGTGCTGCTGACCGCGCAGACCCTCCCGGCGACGCTGGCCGGGGCGGCCGCCGTGCACGTCCTGCACCGGGGCGAGGTCGGCTTCTCCGGGGAGCCCGGCGAGCCGCGAACGGTTCCGGACGCGGCGCGGTGATCACCTCGCCCGGCGCAACGGCGGCCGTGATCTCGCCCAACAGGAGCCTCGCCCCGGTGAGTTCACGGACCGCCCCGGCGATCCGGGCGCGCTCGCGGGCCAGGCCGTCGAGGAGTTCGGGGCAGCTCGGGCCGGGCGGACGCCCGCCCGGCCCCCCGGCACGCCGGACAGCAGATCGACGCCGCACCCAGGGAGCGGACCGCGCCGCCGACCGTCACTGCGCGAGGTAGCCGCCGTCCACCGGGAGAACCGCACCGGTGATGAACGACGCCTCGTCGGACGCCAGGAAGAGGACCGCCGCGGCCACCTCCCCGGGAGAGCCGAGGCGGCGCATCGGGTGGAGCTGCTCGATGGCGGCGAGGTACTCGGGCCCGCCGGGCTCGTCCCGCAGCCGGGCGACCCGCTCGGTGGTGATGGTGCCGGGGGCGACGGCGTTGACCCGGATGCCCCGGTCGGCCCACTCCACCGCGAGGTGCTTGGCGAGGCCGGAGGCGACGAACTTGGCGGGCCCGTAGACGGCCTGCCCGCGCTGCCCGGCGACACCGGAGATGGACGAGACGCAGACGATCGCCCCACCGGAGCCGGCCATCGCCTCGATGGCGTACTTGCAGGTGAGGAACATCCCCCGGCCGTCGACGGCCATCACCTGGTCCCAGTCCTCGGCACCCGCCTCGGTGATCTCCATCAGCGGGATCACCCCCGCGTTGGCCACCAGGACGTCCAGCCGGCCGTGCCGTTCGACGGCGGCGGCGACCATCAGGCGGGCGTCCTCGTCCCGCGAGACGTCGCCGACCACCGTGCTGACGGCCTGCGGCAGCTGCTTCTCCAGCCGCCGCAGGCCGTCGGCGTCGAGGTCGGTGGCCACCACCGACGCCCCCTCGCGGGCGAAGAGTTCGGCGACGGCACGGCCGATCCCGTTCGCCGCACCGGTGACCACACAGGACTTCCCGGCCAGCCGCCCACCGTTCCCCCGGGCCGCCGCGGTCTTCAGATCCTCCATGCCACCGAACTGTAACGGCTCGGTTTCACCGGGTGAAGACCGTCGACGGCACAAGCCCGCTACGCCGCCGCGCGGGCGTCCGTGACCAGGGCCTCGGCGGCGGGAAGGTTGGGCTGCGGGTGGGTGAGCAGGTGCACACCGGCCGCCAGCGCACCGCCGACCAGCGGCGCGAGGAGGAACAGCCACAGCTGCGAGAGTGCCGGACCGCCCGCGAACAGGGCCGGGCCGAGGCTGCGCGCCGGGTTCACCGAGGTGCCGGTGAGCGGGATGCCGACCAGGTGCACGACCACCAGGGCCATGCCGATCGGCAGCCCGTCGAAGCCGGTGGCGGCGAGCCGGTGGGTGACGGCGAGGACCACGTAGACCAGCAGGAAGGTCAGCACGACCTCGGTCAGGAAGGCGCCGCCGGCGTTGATGTGGACCGCGGAGCGGTCGCCCCAGCCGTTGGTGCCGAGCTTGCCGTGGGTCTCCAGACCCGGGACCTGCTTGGCGAGCAGCAGCACCAGCGCCGCGCCCGCGATGCCGCCGAGCACCTGCGCGACCCAGTACGAGACCGCCGTGCGGCCGTCGATCCGGCGGGCCAGCAGGAACCCGAGCGTCACCGCCGGGTTCACGTGGCAGCCGGAGATCGGCCCGATCGCGTACGCGAGGGCGAGCAGCACCAGGCCGAACGCGAGCGCGATGCCCACCGAGCCGATGGCCTCCCCGGCCAGCACCGCCGCTCCCACCGCCAGCAGCACCAACAACAGCGTTCCGAGGAATTCGCCGACCACCGCTCGCCTGTCCATCCGGGTCCTCCTGACCTCGTCCGCGCGGACGGCCTGGCGCCGCCCGTCGCTCCCGGCCGACCCCCTGCACCCGCATGGGCGAGCGCAGGTCGGCCGACCGGCTGATCCCCGCGATCACGGGGATTCCGAGCGTCGGATTATTCCAAACGAGTGAAAATCAGACCAATCCGGACTTAGCTCACCATCAGGACGATCTTCCCCCGCAGGTGGCCGCGCTCGCTCTCGGCCTGCGCCTCGGCGGCCTCCGCCAGCGGCAGCACCCGGTGCAGCGGCAGGGCCAGAGCGCCCGTCTCGAACAGTTCGAGCGCGCCGTTCAGCGCCGGGCGGTCGTAGGTGACGGTCGCCCCTCCGCCGCTGAAGCGCACCCCGTGCTGCTCGGCGCCCTGCCAGTCGGCGATGGTCAGCACGCGCTCCGCGCCGCCCGCCAGCTCGACGGACAGCGGCAGCACCCCCGTCCCGGCCGCGTCCAGCACCCGGTCCACGCCCCCGGGCGCGACGGCGCGGACCCGCTCGGCCAGCCCCTCGCCGTACGCCACCGGGACGGCGCCCAGCTCACGCAGGTACGCGTGGTTGGCCTCGCTCGCGGTGCCGATCACCCGGATCCCCCGGGCCCGGGCGAACTGCAGCAGCACCGTGCCGACGCCGCCCGCCGCGCCGTGCACCAGCAGGGTCCGGCCGGGCTCGGCGCCCAGCAGGTCGAGCGCGCGCCAGGAGGTCTCGGCCGCCACCGGGATCGCCGCGGCCTGCGCCCAGCCGAGCGCCGCCGGCTTGCGGGCCAGCCGGTCCGCCTCCGCCAGCACGTGCTCCGCGTAGCCGCCGCCGTGCACCGCGCCGAGCACCTCGTCGCCGGCCCGCCACTCGGTGACGCCCTCGCCGACCGACTCCACCACGCCCGCCACCTCGTAGCCGACGACGGCGGGGAGGGTGACCGGGAACAGCGCGATCAGCGCGCCGGAGCGCACCTTGTGGTCGAGCGGGTTGACGCCGACGGCGCGCACGGCGATCCGCACCTGGCCGGGGCCGGGCGCGGGCAGCTCGATCCCGATCGGCCGCAGGACGTCCACGCCGCCGTGCTCGGCGAAGCCGATCGCCTTGCTCGAAAGGGTGCTGCCGCTGAAAGGGTTGCTCATGGGAAGGCCCACCGTTCTTTCGCTGCTGGGGACTTGGGGGCCGGGCGGCCTCCGTCGTCGTCCCGGTGACGTCTCCAGCCTGGTACGGGCGGCCGGTCCGCCCGCCCCGCCGATCGGACGGTTCCACCTGTCCCTTCGGCCAGGCCGCCCGGGGCGGGCGCGCACTACGCTGGTCGGCATGGTGGAGCAGCCGCGCGGCAACGGCGGGCACGGGAACGACGACGGGCACGGCGACGGACAAGGCGTCGAACAAGGCGGCGGACAAGGCGTCGGACACGGCGGCAACGGGGCGGCCGGTCCCGGCGGGTGGTCCTGGGACGACCCCGAGGGTGCACTGGCCCTCACCGCCGAGGTGCTGCGCACGCCCCGGCCGAGGCTGATGGCGAGGATCTCCGAGGCGCTCGCCGGGCTCGTCCCGCACATCGCGCTGGCCCAGCTGAGCGGGATCTGCACGCACTCCCCCGCGAGCGTCACCGGCCCCGAGGAGTTGTCCGCGCGGATCACCGGCGCCGAGTTGGCCGGGCTCCGTGACCGGGTGACGCCCGGCCGCCCCTGGCAGGGCGAGGCGGTGCTCGGCGGACGCCTCCGCCCGGCGGTCGCCGTGGCGGCGGCGCCGGCCGGCAGCAACGGCGCGCTGCTGGTCCTGGTCCGGGCGGCGTCCGGAGCCGGGACCGGCCGCCCTCCGGCGCCGCTGCCCGAGCGGCCGCTGCGGGTGCTCCAGCAGCTGTGGGAACTGCTGACCACGCACTCCCACCACCGGGCCGTCGACGCCGCACCCGCGCACGCCGCCGCCTCGCGCGCCTCGGCGAGTGCGCGGGCGCGCACCATCGCCGAACTCGGCGGCGCCCACGCCTCCGCCCTCTCCGCGATCCTCGCGCCGCTGCGCTCGGCCGCCCTGGACGACGCCACCGCCCGGCGCAACGCCACCGACCTGGCCGTCACCGCCCTGCTCGACCTGCGCGGCGCCGCCGACCTCGACCGCGAGCTGAGCGAGGAGCCGGCCGCCACCGCCTTCGCCCGACTCGCCGACGAGCTAAGGCCGTTGCTGCGGCACAGCCCGGTCCGGCTGGACCTGCTGGCCCCGGCCGAGGGGGACCGCTCGGTCCCCGCCGACACCGCGCACGCCGCCCGCGCCGCCGTCCGCTCCACCGTGCTCGCCATGCTGGAGCAGGACGCCCCGAGCCGGCTGCACGTGCGGTGGCAGTTCGTCGACAACGGCCTGCGCGCGGTCGTCCGGGACGACGGCCCCGGACTGCTGACCGCCGACGCACTCGCCGTCCACCGCACCGCCGACCGGATCGCCGCCCTGGCGGGCCGGCTGGCCGTCGACGCCGTCCCCGGCTGGGGCACCACGGTGACCGTCGACCTGCCCCTGCACGCCCCCGAGGCCGGAGCGGCGACCTCGACCGACCCGCTGGAGGGCCTGCACCCGAGGGAGTTGGAGGTCCTGGACCAACTCGCCCGCGGCCGCCGCAACCGCGAGATCGCCCACGCCCTCCACATCAGCGAGTCCACGGTGAAGTTCCACGTCGCCAACATCCTCGCCAAGCTCGGCGTCGCCTCCCGCGGCGAAGCCGCCGCCCTGGCCCACCGCGCCGGCCTCCCCACCCCCCTCCACGCCCCCCTCCCCACTCCCCTCCACGCCGCTTCCTGACCGCGAGAACCCCGCCGGCGTCCCACCCCACACGGGAGGTCGGCCCGGTCGGCCTTCCGTGCGGGAGCGGTCAGTAGTAGTGGCGCAGGTGCGGCCGCAGGGTGGACCAGGGCCGGTGGGGGCCGGGGCACAGGAGGACGGGGGCGTGCTGTTCCCCGTTGGGGACGGCGTGGCCGTTGTCGACGTGGCCGATGGGGTGGCAGTCGGTGAAGTGGCGTTCCGCGTCGGGGAATCCGACCGGGTGAACGAGGAGGACCGGGCCGTCGAGGGTGTCCGGCGGCGGGCCCCAGTCGGCGAAGGCCAGGTGCCCGGAGTAGGGGGTCGGCAGGCCGCGGGCCGGGCCGTAGCGGGCGAGGGCGCCCGCCTCGCCGTAGTCGGCGGCGAGGAGGACGGCCCGGATGCGCCGGTCGGGCGGGATGGTGCGCCGGCCCTCGGCCGCGGCGTCGGCGAGTTCGGGCCAGCCGATCTGCTCGCCCTGCTCCCGGTAGATCCAGCCGACGGCCGGGGTCAGCCGGGCCGGCAGCACGGGGAGGGTGATGACGACGTTGACGGCCGCGCCGATCGCCAGCGCGGTCGCGGCGCGCCGGATCCGGCGGGGACCGGCGGCCACCAGTCGGCGGGCGACCGGTTCGCAGCCGGCCGCCGTCAGGACGAGCAGCGCCGGCAGCGCGTAGTACGGCTTGCCGTCGGCCGCGACCACCAGGACGCAGAGCGCCGGGTAGGCGACCGCGAAGGACTTCGCCCGGGCGAGGTCCGCGTCCAGGCGCAGCCGACGGAAGCCGGCGAGCCAGATCGGCACCAGGACCGGCGACAGGTACAGCACCTGCATCGGCACGAACAGCAGCCGGTTCTCCGAACCGTCCTGGCCGCTGATGCCGGCGGCGACGGTGAGTTCGGGCCGGCCGTGCGCGGCCTGCCACCACAGGTCGGGCAGCGCGACGGCCCCGGCGACGGCCAGGCCCGCCGCGGGCCACCGGCCGCGCAGCACGGCGCGCGGGCCGACGGCCAGGACGGCCGGGACGAGTGCGGCGGCGAGCAGCAGGACGAGGTCCTTGTTGAGCAGCGCGACCCCGGTCGCCGCGCCGACGGCGAGCCACCAGCGGCCGTCGCCGGTGCGCAGCAGGCGCAGGACGAGCAGGCAGACGACGAGCCAGGCGCACAGGTCGAAGATGGCGGTGTTGAGGAGGTGTCCGACCGCGAGGGCGAACGCCGAGCAGGCCGCGCACCCGGCGGCGAGCAGTTGGCCGGCCCGTCCGGCGTCCAACTCCCGTGCCAGCAGCGCGACCAGGACGACGGCGGCGCCGCAGAGCAGGGCGGGCACGACGCGCAGGCCGGTCGGGCCGTCGCCGAACAGGGCGGTGGAGGCCCGCCCGAGGAGCGGGGTGAGCGGCGGCTGGTCGGCGTAGCCCCAGGCGGGGTGGCGGCCGGCGACGAGGAAGTACAGCTCGTCGCGGTGGAAGCCGTAGCGGCCGGACAGTGCGATCTGCAGCGCGGTGACCGTCGCAGCCAGGGCGGCGACCGGCCCGGCGGCGAACGGCTTCAGCGCGGACATCCCCGTGTGTCCACCAGGGGAGTGTGGCAGTCCTCCTGCGGAGCGGGAAGGCGGAGCGCGGGGTCGGATCCGCCGTCGCCCCCGGCGGCCCGGCCTTGTCCGGAGGGCGTCGGAGGGCGCCGGAGGGCCTCTCGGGAGCGGGTGGTGGTGGCGGCGGGCGGGCGTCGGGTCTGTCGGCCGAGATTCGGGGTCGGGCCCCGGCCGATGCGGCGGCGGCCCGCGGCCGTGGCTGCGACCATGGCCGTGGCCGTGGCCGGGCGGTACCGCCGCCGGTCAGGCCCGCCCGGTCTCCGTCCGGCGGGTGCGGGCGCGCAGGTGGAGGCGTTCACCCTGCTTGCCGAAGAGGCTGAGGACCTCGACGTCCCCCGCGCCGGTGGAGCCGAACCAGTGCGGGTTCTGGCAGTCGAACTCGGCGGCCTCGCCGGGGGTGAGGACGACGTCGTGCTCTCCGAGCAGCAGCCGCAGCCGGCCGGAGAGCACGTAGAGCCATTCGTGGCCGGTGTGGGTGGCGAGCGAGGGGGTCTGCTGGGCCGCCGGGATGGTGATCTTGAAGGCCCGGGGCTCGGTGCGGTGGCGGGAGAGCGGGACGAAGGTCCGGCCGTCGGCCCGCCCCGGGTGCTGGTGGACGCGCGGGTCCTCGACGCGCGGGGCGGCGACGATCTCGTCCAGCGGGACGGCGAGGGCGGCGGCGATCGGCAGCAGGAGTTCCAGGCTGGGCTTGCGCTGCTCGGACTCCAGCCGGGACAGCGTGCTCTTGGAGATGCCGGTGGCCTGGCCGAGGTCGGCCAGCGACAGGCCCTTGCGCTCGCGCAGCCGGCGCAGCCGGGGGCCGATCTGGCGCAGGGTGGCGGCGATCTCGGGGTTGGCGTCCTGGTCCATACGGCCGATCGAACCAGGCCGTCCCGGTTCCGGCAACGCGGCTTCCCGCTCCCCGCTCCCCGCTCCGCTATCTGTTACCCGCTGTCCGTTACCCATCACCCGAGCGGGCGGCGCGGCAGCGGCAGCAGGTGGTGCAGCGGCCGACCGGCGGCGGCCCAGCTCTCCAGGCGGGCGCGGTCGACCCAGTGGACCCCGTACTGGTCGCCCCAGTCCATCGCGTCGCGGGTGAGGCCGCCGTTGGTGACGACCACGGCGACGTCGGCACCGTGCACCGGGCCGGCGGTCCCCTTGACCTGGTACATCACCTGCACGCCGACCTTGGCGCCGACGGTGGTGTGCTTGGCCTGGAGGACGATCCGGCCGTGCCGGGGGTGGTGGCCGATCACATCGGCGGCCTGGTCGCCCTGCCGGCCGACCTGGTCCGCCGTCCAGCCGTCGCGGACCAGCAGGTCGCGCAGCGCGTACTCGAAGTCCTGGTCGCCCATCGCGTCCACCTCGGCGAGGCTGAGGCGCAGGCCGGCCAGCCGCTCGGTGCGGGTGCGCTCCAGCATCGGGCCGCGCGCGGCGCCCGCGAGCGTGAGCAGCGCGACCGCCACGAGGAACACCCAGGAGCGCAGCAGCGCCTGGGTGATGCCGAGCACGGCGACCGCGACCGCCGCGGCGACGAGCGCCGCCGCGAGCCGTTCCACCGGGCCGCGCGGCTTGCGGAAGTGGGCCGCCATCAGGGCGCCTCCGCTTCGGCCGGGCCCGCGTCGGCCCGGTCCGCGGACGTCGGCGCCGCCGTGGCGGCGGGCGCGGCGGGCGGCGGCGCGGCGGCGTCGTCGCGGTAGCCGACGAAGTGCCCGTACAAGTAGAAGACCGCGACCGCCCCGGCGATCACCCACCCGCTGGTCCGCCGCCCCGCAGCACCACCACCGCCGCCACCGCCCGAGCCGGGTTTGCGCCGGAGGTGGGCGCGCACCCGGACCCACTCACCGCCACCAGCCATACCTGCCTCCTCCTCCGCTGCACCAGCCTTCGGTGTAGCAGCGACGGCCGACAGCGGCGGGCCGTTATTCGGTACGCGCACCGCCGGAGCGCCGGAAATCGGCCACCTGCGCCCCGTCCGCCCCTCGCCGTCCGCGCCGCCCCGAGCGCCCCGCATCCCGCCCGACCTGCGGGAACGCCTCCCCGCCGACTTGACGGGAACCCGCCCGGCGCCCACCCGCCGGACGCGCGCCGCCCCGAGCGCCCCCGTGCGCGGTCGACGCCGCTCCCGCGCCCCGCGCGACGGGCTGTCACATCCGGGCGCTCCACGTCGTCTCCCTCCCGACAGCGGCCGCGGCCGGGACCGACCCGGGCCGGCCGGACACGGACGACCAGTGGAGGACGGGCTCATGGCACGGCGGCGGATCACCATCATCGGCGGAGGCTTCGGCGGTCTGACGGCGGCCATCTCGGCGGCCGAGGCCGGCGCCGACGTGACACTGCACGAGGCGCACCGCCGACTCGGCGGCCGGGCCCGCACCGCGCAGGCGCCGTACCGGGCCAACGAGGGGCCGCACGCCTTCTACCGGCGCGGCCCGCACTGGGCGTGGCTGCGGCAGCGCGGGCTGACCGGCCCGCGCGCCCGGGTCCCGCTCGGCGCGCTGCCGCGCACCCGCTACCTCCTCGACGACCGGCTGCGCGCGCTGCCGCCGCTGGCGGTCTCCCGGCTGGCGGCCCGGCGCGACGCGCCCGTCGGCCGGACCTTCCTGGGCTGGGCGAGCGAGGTGGCGGGTGAGGCGACGGCCCGGGCGGCGGCCAACTTCGCGGCCGTCGCGACCTTCCACCACGCTCCGGGTCTGCTGTCGGCGGCGTTCACCCAGGAGCGGCTGCGCCGCGCCGCGAGCCTCCCGCCGGAGGCGGTGTACCCGGTCGGCGGCTGGCAGTCCGTGGTCGACCGGATGACGGCGCGCGCCCGGGAGCTGGGTGTGCGGATCGAGACCGGCTCCCGGCTGGAGGCGCTGCCGTTCACCGGTGACCCGGTCGTCGTGGCGACCTCCCTGGAGTCGGCGCGCCGTCTGCTCGGCGACCCGGGCCTGTCCGGGGAGAGCGGACGGACGCTGCTGCTCGATGTGGCGCTGCGGTCGCGGCGCGGCGACGCCTTCTTCGTCTCGGACCTCGACCGCACCGGCTGGGTGGAGCGCTTCACCACCCAGGACGGCAGTCTGGCCCCGGCCGGCGAGCAGTTGGTCCAGGCCCAGCTCCCGCTGGCCCCGGCCGAGTCGAGGGAGTCCGGCCTGGCCCGGGCCGAGCACCTGCTGGACCTGGGTTTCCCGGGCTGGTCCGAGCGCCTGCTGTGGCGCCGGTCCGCCGTCGCGAACGGGCGCACCGGCGCCGTGGACCGCCCGGGCACCACCTGGCGCGACCGCCCCGCGATCGACCGCGGCGACGGCGTCTATCTCGTCGGCGACCAGGTCGCCGCCCCGGGCGTCCTGAGCGAGGTGTCCTTCACCAGCGCCCTCGAAGCCGTCTCCCTGGCCCTCGCGCAACACCCCGCCGGCCATTCCCCCCACCGGCCCGCCCACCGATCCGCCCACCGGTCGACCGGCCCGGCCGCCCGCTGAACCCCGGGCAAGGGAGCGGCCGAAGGACCGGCCGAAGGACCGGCGCTACCCGGGGGCGGTGCCGGTGCGCAGCACGGCCTGGTCGCCGTGCGGGCCGTAGAGGTGGAGGATCTCCACGGCCTCCGCGCCGACCGGGCCGAACCAGTGGGGTTCGGCGGTGTCGAACTCGGCGGCCTCGCCCGGGTGGAGGGTGAACGCGCGGTCGCCGACGAGGAGCCGCAGGTCCCCGGCGAGCACGTAGAGCCACTCGTAGCCGGCGTGGCTGACGAGCCGGGGCTCGCGCGGGGCGAGGACCTGCTTGAAGACCTGCACCCGGCCCGGGTACTGGGTGAGTGGGACGAGGACGCTGCCGGAGTCGCGGTGGCGGGGCCGGAAGTGGACGCGGGGGTCGCCGGTGGCGGGGGCGTCGATCAGGTGGTCCAGGGCGACGCGGTGGGTGCGGGCGAGCGGGATGAGCAGGTCGAGGGTGGGGCGGCGGTGGCCGGACTCCAGACGGGAGAGGGTGCTCACGGAGATTCCGGTGGCGGTGGCGAGGGCGTCCAGGGTGAGGCCGCGGCCCAGGCGCAGCGCGCGCAGCCTGGGTCCGATGGCGGCGATGGTCCGCCCGACGTCGTCGGTCGCGGTGGCGGCGGTCGTGACATCGCCGGTCGCGGCGTCTCCGGTCGTGACATCGCCGGTCGCGGCGTCTCCGGTCGTGACATCGCCGGTCGTGACGTCGTCGGTCGTGCTGGGGTCGGCGTCCATGGGAGCGATTCTGCCCCGGGTCCGGCTCTTTGCGGTTTCCGCAAAAACACTGCGCCGAGGCCCTCCTCCGACCTGAGCATGGGCCCGCCGTTACGACGATCCGACCGGAAGGCGCGCCCACCCCATGACCACCACCACGGCCACCGCACCACCCCCTCCCCTCGTCACCGCCCGCCGGCGCTGGACCGTGCTCGCCGTCTGCGCGCTGAGCCTGTTCCTGGTCGGCCTGGACACCACGATCGTCAACGTCGGCCTGCCCGCGATCGGCCGGGGCCTGGGGGTGGGCACCCGCGACCTGGAGTGGATCGTGGACGCCTACACCGTCGTCCTCGCCAGTCTGCTGATCACGGCCGGCGCGCTCGCCGACCGCTTCGGGCGCCGCCGGGTCTTCCAGTGCGGCCTGCTGCTCTTCGGCCTCGCCTCGCTCGGCTGCGCGCTCGCGCCCTCGACGGGCGCGCTGGTCGCGGCGCGCGCCCTGCAGGGGGTGGGCGCGTCGATGCTCAGCCCGGTGGCGCTGGCGATCGTGGTGAACGCGATGCCCGACCCCCGGGAGCGGGCCCGGGCGATCGGCGTGTGGGCGTCGGTGTTCGGGCTGAGCATGGCGGCCGGGCCGGTGACCGGCGGGGTGCTGGTCGCGGCGTTCGGCTGGCGGTCGGTGTTCTGGGTGAACGTGCCGGTGGTGGTCGCGGCCGTGGTGCTGAGCGCGCTGTTCGTGCCCGAGTCCCGCGCGCCGCGCGCCCGCCGGCTCGACCTGCCGGGCCAGCTCCTGCTCATCGCGGCCGTGTCCGCGACGGTGGCCGTGCTGATCGAGGGGCCGCGACTGGGCTGGGCGTCGCCGTGGGCGCTCGCCGGGTACGCGGTGGCGGCGGCGGCCACGGCCGGGTTCGTGCGCGCCGAGCGCCACCGCGACGAGCCGCTGATGGACCTCGCGCTGTTCCGCCGGCCGGTGTTCGGCACGGCCGCCCTGGGCGCGGTGGCGGTGTTCGTCGCGCTGACGGTGAGTCTGCTGCTCACCACGTTCCAGTTGCAGCACGGGCGGGGGTGGTCGCCGACGGCGGCCGGGCTGGCCACCCTGCCGATGGCGCTGGGGGCGACGGTGTGCGCGCCGCTGTCCGGGGTGCTGGTGGGCCGGGGCGGACCGCGCCGGCCGCTGCTGCTGGCCGCCTGGTTCACGGCGGCGGGCGGGGCGCTCCTGCTGCTGCGCACCTTCCCGGCCGGCGGCGGCGCGGCGGACGTGCC